>CAYZUS010000006.1:29522-34875 GCA_964481885.1 uncultured Actinomycetota bacterium
CACCACATTACTTTCCCAACGCCACGATCAAAAAGCAAGTCTCAGGATAAAAAGGTGAAACCTGTATGAAAGATATAGTTCAATCGCAGTCAGCACCAAAGATATGACCGAAGGCAATACCAGGTACTTTGAGAAGAGATACGGCGCCTTTTTGGCAAAAAATGGAATCAGGACAAGTATTACAAGGTTAATAAAGTAAAAAGTAAAAATGACCGACAGAAATGCCACAAAGTAAAAAACAGTGTTTATGACCCTGTTGCCTGCAAGACCTGCAAGGATAAAAACTGCATTGGCAGCCAAAAAAACCACAAAGTGCCATGTCCTGTTAAATATCTTTACATAGCCGGGATCTCTGTAGTACTGAAAATTAAAAACAGGGTATACTATTGCCATGGAACCGGCGCCGGAAAGAAAACCTGTCAGGTATCTTGCAATATTATTTGTTTTTATGATCCCAAGATAAGAAAGTCCGCCATCTATAACAGTCGACGTGACAAAAAGACTGAGAATAATCAATATATAAATCCTCGGAAGATCACTTTCTTTATTCCTGAACATCAGGAACAAAAAAACAGCTGATACAAAAAACCCTATATATATTCCTTCGCATCTTGCACAAACCGGGATCATGAGTTTTCCGGCGCTGAAACTTCTTTCCGGAAGCTGATGGCACACAGAAGCGCCCACCAGGTTTATAAATTTTGAAAACCATATTTCCATACTTAGGAATTATAAATTTTACTGCGAGTTTTTTATAGTCTTTTATTTTTTCAATTGATAGAATAACTAAAAAAGCTGTATTAAAAAAATAAAGCATGGAAGGATTGCAATGATTTTTGATTTTCACACCCACACTTTTTTATCAGACGGAGTAAACTTGCCTATAGAGCTGATAAGATGTGCTCTCGAAGCAGGGTACGGATGCATAGCTCTGACTGATCATGCGAGTGCCGGCAATATCGACACAATACTTGATAGCGTAAGAAAAGACTGCAAGCTTGCACAAAAGTATTGGAACATTATGGCGATACCGGGAGTTGAGCTTACGCACGTGCCGGCTGAAAGCATAAATGAACTGGCTCAATACGCAAAAGACAAAGGTGCAGGAATAGTTAACGTTCATGGCGAGACCATAGCTGAAACGGTCCAACCCGGCACTAACCTTGCTGCAATAAATTCAAAATATGTGGACATGCTTGCACACCCCGGCCTCCTGACTCTTGAGGAAGCCATACTGGCAGCAAAAAACGAAACATATATTGAAATCACGCACCGTACGGGCCACAGTCTTTCAAATGGGAGAGTTGCAGATATCGGGAAAAAAGCCGGAGTGAGTTTTTTAATAAACAGTGATGCTCACAGCCATTATGATCTTTACCGGGAAGGAAGGCAAAAAATTATAGGACTGGGGGCCGGATTTACTGAAGAAGAAACGGATATTATTTTAAATACAAACACTAAAAATTTTTTAAAAAAGCTTGGGTATTAAGAGACTGCAAAGGATTCTTTTAAACATATAAGACAATAAATAATTTTATTAAAAACCATATTCCATTAAATAGCAGAAATTTTACCAAATTACTTGCTTAAACCAGCGATAAGTTTTCTAATTTATTTTTATAACCAGCTGCATAAAACCATTCAATATCAATAATTGGCAAAAATAATAATTAAACAGAAGGAGGCAGATAAATGGATGGACAGAAACCAGAAGAAGCAGATAGCCAAATCCAGGCAAACGATACAGCACAGTCACCCAAAGAAGGACTGATCCACACACTGGACACGTCAACAGTAACCGCAGAACTGCAATCTGTGGCCGCGGAAGCACAGAATCAGGTTGAGGAAGTAAGACCACAGGTAGTAAGTGCACCACAGCAGCCCGAAGAAAGAGCCGGCGGCATGGCAATAAGCGCCATGGTTACAGGCATAGCAGGTATTTTGTGCTCATGGGTAATATTTTTTAGCTTTCCACTGGGACTTGCATCATTGATTCTTGGCATTATAGAATTTAAAAGGATAAAAGCAGGTGAAGCAAGTGAAAAGGGGCGGGGAATGGCCATTACAGGTATAGTCCTTGGAAGCCTTACTTTATTTTCTGTAGTCACATCTATACTAATATTAGCTTTTACAGCTATAGGTATCGTTACCGGCATTTCAGCATTTCTCCCTTCTCTTCTGAAGCAGTTTGGAATATTTTAGTGGTACCCAAATATGTATAAGTATATGGAATTTTTTCTGTTGACAGATTATCTCATCACTGTTAATGCGGTGGCTGCTTCTCCCGGGAGGGCACATGTCGCTTGCTGCCCGGATGCCGGGCCAGCTGCAGCTGATTTTTAGTACGGCTGAACATAAGGCAAAAAATTTATAAATTTATTTTGCGAGGGTATTAATTGAAAAAAGTAATATATATTGATTGTTTTTCCGGTATAAGCGGGGACATGATGGCCGCAGCGCTTCTTGACTTGAAAATCGAAGGCGCGGACCTTTCATTTCTGTCAGGCGAGCTTAAAAAAGTGGACTTTACAGGATATGAAATAAGCATCTCAAAAGAAAACAGGAATGGGATTTCTGCAACCGGTTTTAGCGTCGAAGTCAAAAACCCGCAGCATTCCCGTAACTTCGGACAGATAAAGGTGCTCATTTCACAAAGCGGGCTGGACCAGGAAGTAAAAGAGCTGACTCTGAAGATTTTCGCAGAAATTGCAGACGCTGAAGCAAAAATTCACGGCAGCACTCCGGAGGCAGTTCATTTTCATGAGGTGGGCGCCGTAGATTCAATCATTGATATAACAGCTGTTTCCATCCTTGTCAAAAAACTCAAAATTGAGAAGGTATTCAGCAGAAGCGTCCCTCTTGGCCGCGGCACAGCAAATACAATGCATGGGAAGATTCCTGTGCCCGCGCCGGCAACCCTTGAAATATTAAAAGGCATTCCTGTATCGGGAGGAGAAATTGACTTTGAAGCAACTACTCCCACCGGTGCCGCCATTATTAAAGTACTCGTAAATGAGTTTACTGATATTCCCAAGATTGTCCTGCAAAGCACTGGTAATGGCGCAGGTTCAATTATCAGCCTCGGGAAAAATAATCTGCCAAATATTCTCAGGATATTATATGGAGAAACAGGCGATTACAACTCTGAAGACATCAAAACTGGCGAGGGGCCCGATACTGTTGAAAAGCTTTTTATTCTTTCGACAAATATAGACGACTGTACCGCCGAGACCGCAGGGTATGTACTTGAAAAACTATTCAACGCCGGCGCATACGATGCCTGGACAGAACCGGTCTACATGAAAAAAAACAGGCCCGCTTTTAAAATCTGCGCGCTATTATCCAGGCAGGATCTCGACCGGTTTCTAAACATCATATTCACAGAAACTTCCTCCCTTGGGGTCCGCATAGAAGAAATAACCAGGTACTGCCTTAAACGGAAAGAAGTAGAGGTCAGCCTGGATTACGGGCGGGCAAAAGCCAAAATAGGTTATTTGAATGGAAAAGCCGTAACTTATTCCCCGGAATTTGAATCATGCAAAGAGCTGGCAATAAAGACAGGGAAACCACTAAAAGAAATCTATCAGGACCTGATGTTTCTTCTTTCAATCAAATAATACTTTAAAACTGACTGGACCATAGCCGTCAGAGGAACGGCAATAAGCAGTCCTATCGGCCCGAATACTGCTCCGGCAGCAATCAGGACCACGATTACAACGGCCGGGTGCACACCAACCTGGTATTTCATAATATTAGGGCTTATGACGTAGCTGTCAAGCTGCTGAACAGCTATAAACAGTAAAACTACAAGAAGCGCTTTTAATGGAGAGATAAAAAGTGCCGCAAGAGCTGCAGGAACTGCACCGATGAACGGTCCTATAAAGGGAATAAGATTTGTGATCCCTGCAATAAATCCCAGAAGTACCGGAAAATCCACCTTCAACAGAAAAAGTATCAATCCGCATAAAACTCCTACTATGACTGAAACTAAAATCTGGCCCCTGAGATATCTGCCGCCTACTTTTTCCAGCCTGTCCAAAATAATGTTGAGCTGATACTTGTATTTTGCCGGCGAGATTTTTATTAAAAGAATTTTAAATTTACCTGCGTCTTTAAGAATATAAATCCCAAGGACAGGACCGAGGACAAATGCAATAATCAGGTTTAAAAAAGACTTTGTAAAAGTTGTTATCCCGCGCAGGTAATTTAAATTACTTGCACTAAACAAGTTGCCAATATACTGGTTTATGGCATTAGGGTCCAGGGGCAGGAAATTTTTACCAAGTATCCCTTCGATATTGTCGACAACAGGATTATTTTCTATCCAGTAATTGATAATATCTGTCAGATTTGTGATATAAACCGGAAACTTTGAAATAAAAATCCTGAACTGGTCATAAACCATTGGCACTGTGAAGAAAAAGAATGTAAACAGGATGCCCGTAAAAATGATATATGCAATAAAAATGGCAAGCCACCGCTTTATTTTTTTACTCATCCAGTTTACAAACGGACTGAGGAGAAAAGCCATTCCTGCGGCAACAATAAGGGGAAATAAAGTGATTCTTATTCTGAATAAAATATAGAAAACAACACCAAGCAGGATTAAAATGCCGATTATTGACCAGCTGTAAATCCCGAGCTTTTTAACTGTTTCTACATTTTTTGAGGGCTTTTTTATAATCATATAGGTAAGATTTTAATTACTTTAAATTTTAACCATGTATCATTCTTTTACCTTGTTTTGGTAATTACCCCACATATATAATATAACACAAAAATTAACCTCTATGAAAGAAGTTTAAACAAAAACTTTTTACTGATTTATGATTATATTGCAACAGGAGGCTATTTTTAATTGAAGTAGTAGTGCAATTGTGATAAAGTTTTTACTTTGAATATACATATATAATAGATTTTGATTTTTAACAGTAGATTATGCCGGAAGAATCCATCAATATTTTTATAAGCAATATTTATGCCATTGCAGTTTTTACTGGTGTTTTTATCATCCTCTTTTTATTTTTATTTTTTCTTTCCAGGATATTTGTTTTAAGGTCAAGAAAAAATACAAAGCACTTAAAACTTGAAAGTGAATCCAGGTCTGGCCATGGTTCTTCCCTGTTGACTTTAAATAAGGATATAAATATCTTAAAAAACCTTTTTGCTGCAGGGCTCATATTTATACTGGCGATTTTTTTTATGATACTTATACTTTTGACTTTTTATCTTGCAAACAATTTTAAAATGGACAGCAGCCTTTACATGATTGTTGCCATTGTTTTTTTTATTCTTGCCATTTCAGTTTTTGTTGTAAAATCACGGATCACTGAAAGATGACCTTGCCGTAAAG
>CAYZUS010000006.1:34975-61046 GCA_964481885.1 uncultured Actinomycetota bacterium
ATTTCAGTTTTTGTTGTAAAATCACGGATCACTGAAAGATGACCTTGCCGTAAAGTATACAAGAGGTATTGTTGAATCGAATTTGAATCGAATATTAGATAAGAATTATTATCATTTCAAAATATAAAAAAAATTATTTTGCATTTAATATTCTTATCCATTTATAACTATAAATTAAAGAACCTGTGAGGATAAATGAGGTCCCTTGTAAAAAATAATCTTAATTTGTTTGTAGCAGGATTTGGTTGCTGCAAACAGGAGATTTTTGCAACAGGCGGGCCGGTGTATGACATTTCCCGTTTTGGTATAAATTTCACCAGCATACCGGAGGAATCTGATGTCCTGGTTATCCAGGGGTTTTACAATAAAGAGGGCCAGGCAAGGCTGTTAAAATATTATGCGAGGATGCGGGAGCCCAAATGGGTTATTGCAGTGGGCAAATGTGTCGTCGACTGCAATATTTTAAACAAGAGCTTTCAGTTTGATAAAGACTTCAGAGAAACCATAAATGTGGATTTTTTCGTTCCCGGCTGTCCACCAAGGCCCGAGACTTTTATGTATGCCATTTTAAGGCTGCTTGAAAGCCCGCCTGAGTATTAAAACTATTTAAAATCTTAATAAATAAAAAACAGGTCATTTAAATGGCAAAAGAACTTTATGATGGAATATACTCTTCGCACAAGCTTGTGTTTATAGAGCGTATTGAGAAGAATATTGAGTATTATTTAAATAACAGAATACTTGAAGTAAAGAGGCTCCAGCAGGAGCTGTACTGTGTTTTAGATAAATCCAACCTGATTGCTGTCCTGAAAGAGCTCAAGGAAAATCCGGAGTTTGACATTCAGGTAATAAATTCCATAAATCTTTTCAAAAGCGATGGAAGATACTGTCTGCTGATAGGTCTTTCCTCGGTTGC
Organism: uncultured Actinomycetota bacterium; assembly: GCA_964481885.1. Classification (GTDB taxonomy): domain Bacteria; phylum Actinomycetota; class Humimicrobiia; order Humimicrobiales; family Humimicrobiaceae; genus Fen731. The sequence continues at coordinate 35,892 of CAYZUS010000006.1, forward strand.
AAATAATTACTCCATGCTCCTGAAAGTGCTTTTAAGTTCAGGGACCGATGGTGGATCACGACAGGAATATAAAGAAATCCTGCCGGCAATTGTACAGATATTTAAAACTGCAGAGTTTTATATGTCCAGGGAAAACATCAAACAAAGTTATAATGACGTGATTTTTGAGAGCCAGGCTGCTGACGGTTTTGACGGCTTCGATATTTTTCTTTCAACAGATTATGATACTATAAGCAGAGCATGCCTGGATACTGCAGTATCCAGAGTATTGCCTCAGGATTTTAATATAAATTCCAGTCTTTTTGACCTGCAGACGTCAGTCAGCAGGTATGACTACAGCGCAGGTATTTTTCCCGAATTATGCCTTTGTCTTGCAGTGGAGGAGCTTTTGAAGATAAAAGTTTCCAGGAGGGTGCAGTACATCAGGATATTGCTCAGTGAGCTATACAGGATTTCGAGCCATATTTATTTTTTGTCCAGGATCTCAAAAGTAATTGGTGCGGACATGGCACATAACTTGTCGCTTTTGGAGAGAGAGCATGTCCTGAGGATGCTAGAAACCATAACCGGCGCAAGGATAAATCCTAATTTTATTAAGATAGGCGGAATAAAAAAGGATTTTACGCCACAAACTATTACAAATGTTAAAGAAGGTCTGCCCGGGATATTAAAAGCTGTTTACAGGCTTGAGACCTTGCTCCTTGATAATTCAATAATCACTGCAAAATTAAAAAATACCGGGGTTGCCGATAAAGATATTGTATTGGCCTGCGGAGTCACCGGGCCAAACTTAAGAGCATCCGGCGCAAGGTATGATATAAGAAAAAACAGAAACCTGATGCTTTATAAAGACATTTCTTTTCTCGTGGCAATAGGGAAATATGGCGACTGTCTTGAAAGATTGCAAATACGCTTCAGGGAGATATATCAATCAATAAAAATAATAGATCAGATAGTAAATGAACTTCCTGATGAATATATCAAAAAACCTGTCGACATTTCAGAGATAGAGCTCGAATATTCAGAAATGATTTCAAGTGTTGAGTGCCCGCATGGGGTATTTAAAATATTTATCGAACTTAAAGGCAGCCAGGTTTTAAACCTGATAGTTTTGGGTCCATCAAAAAACAGCCTTTATCTGGCTGAAAGAATATTGCCCGGAAACAGGGTTGAAGATGTCGAGATCATACTTGCAAGTCTTGATATAAACAGCGGAGAATTGATGTCACAATGATGATTATTTTCAAAAAAGTCATATATGTATTTTTGATTTTTGGAATAAACCTTGCCGTCTGTTCTTATCTGATAAACAAGGTATCAGCAAGGTCAGAGCTGCGCAGGGGTTTTATAGCAAGCAAAGCAGGCGGTCTGGGATATCCTTTTTTGGAAATATCCAAATACCTTGCCAAAAGTTCAAGGCTTAATGTATGGGAAATTTTTATTTTCTTTTTTTCATTTTTTATTTGGACCGTTATTCCTTTTTCCCAGACTCTTATTTTAATCAGGCTCGACTCGGATCTTCTTATAGCTGTTTTATTTTATATAGTACTGGTATTTTTTTTACTGGTTAATGCCTCAAACAGTTTATATGGTTTTGTGTGGAATAATTTTTTAAAAAAAGCGCTGATGATGTTTTCTTTTTTTGTTCCAATGCTTTTTGGCATTGCAAGTCTTGTGCTTATAAACAGGACATTAAACTTAAGGGAGATTGTAGGGTTTCAATATCAATACTGGAACGTTATTTATCAGCCGCTTGGATTTATATTAATGTTTGCTTCCACATTTGCACAATTCAAACTGACGGGGCTTGTCAGGAAGAATACAGTGCTGTTTTCAGAAAATTCTGAAAAAGAAGTAGCCGGCCTGGGAAGGCTGATAACCAGGTTTTCAAATTACAGCACAATTTTTTTCCTGCTGGTTATTATAGTTATTCTTTATCTTGCAGGATGGCAGAATCTGTATTTTGTTAATGGAAATATAATGTTTGTACTTAAATTCTATATTTTATTTTTTGTGATACTGCTTCTGGACAAGGCAACACCCAGGCTTGATGACTACAAGTATCTTGTCAGTATCAACTGGAAATTTATAGTGCCTGTATCTGCCGTAAATTTCATATTGACCCTGGTATTTTTTATATTGAGAAATATATATAAGCTGATTTAGATTTTAGAGGTTATTATTAAATGAGACCAGTTATAAGAGATTTTTTTACAGGCTTTGGAAACCTGTTCAGGAAACCAAGAACCGTTGTTTATCCTAAAGAAAAGATAATAATTCCTGAAAACAGCAGGGGAATTCCCAGGCTTAAACTTGACCTCGATTCTCTTGAAATTCTTTGTAATGGCTGTGGAAAATGTAAAACAATCTGTTCAGAAAACTGCATAGAAATCAGGAGAGAAACAGATGAAAAGGGCCAGGAAATACTGGAAGAATTTTATTTGGATTTAACAGGATGCATTTTTTGCGGCAACTGTATTGATGTTTGCGACAGGAATGCTATTGAAATGACGTACAGGCATATGCTTGCTGATCCTGAAAGGACCTCACTGAGACTGGACAAGCTGGATCTTATAAAGCAGGCCGATTATTCAATCCGGGATTTCTGGGGGAAATAATGGATGGAAAATTAATATTGGGTTTTTTGAATTATTTGTTCCTGGGCCTTATCCTGGTTTTCGGGATAATTTCGCTGCTCGTCGGTGACCAGAGAAAAAAGTTAACATTCTTGTTTCTTTCTCTCCTTTCGGCAGGAGTCCTGAGTTATCTGTTTTTTGCAGGGACCGCACTGATTTTGCCGGGAATAATAATGATATTCTTTTACCTGCTTCTTTATATGTTTATTGCCAGCCAGGAGTTTTTTGGATTCGGGAAGCCTTTTATTTCATCAGACAGGCACCCGGGGCCGGGGGCCAAGGGAGGGAAGGCAGGCAAAGGCTTCAGGATAAAGCCAGGTTTGGCTGTTAATTTTTTGTTGTCTCTTGCCGTATGCGTAGTGGCAGGAGTGATGTTTTTTATTTATAATAAGGAATTTTTAAAGGAAATTCAGCTTGTGGAAAGTTTTAAATCTGCAACAACGGCAGATATTATTAATAATATAGGTTCAAATTACATTCCTGCAATCCTTGTAATATCTGTGGCTCTTTTTTCCAGCGTCTTCTGGTTTGTCAGCATTCTTGAGAACAGGAGGGCAAAGATTTGAATTTACAGTACATAGTATACTTAAGTTTTTTAATTTTTCTTTTGGGAGTTTTCGGGGCTTCTTTCAGCCGCGGTTTTCTTTCGATAATTATTTCTTTCCAATTTATCATAATATCTTCTCTTTGTAATTTTTTTGCTTTTTCTCTTTTTATTTATGATTCGTCTGTCTGGGATAAAACTTTTATTTTTATTGCATTTGCAAGCGCATACCTTTTATTGTTTGCAATAGTATTTTACAACTATTCAAGGCAGACAAATGTCTACGAACTGGACGCGAAGAAAGATTTCGGATTGTTTAAATTTGACAGGTCAGACTGGTGGGGAGAAGAAAAACCTGATGATAATTAATGAGTTTTTAAATAAGATTTACCCGTTTTTCACAAGCCTGAGCATTGTAACCGGCGGCCTGATACTGGTATTTTTCGGGCTTTCCAAAAAAGAGGGATTAAAAATATTTGGAATTGCAGTATCAGCTGTTTCCATTATTGCAGCATTATTTTTAAATATCCGGTCATTTGGCATGTTTGGGGATTTTTCAAGTAATATTTTTAGTTTTAATCTTTTGTCTGCTGCTGCAACATCTGTTATCCTTTTTGCTGCATTAAATATCCTGGTATTTATTTCCATAATAAATTTCCATAATAATAATTTTATAAAGATCCTGCTGGTTTTTTTAACCGTGGTATTTTTCTTTACGGTGTTTATAGATGCAAATAATTTTATAATGATATTTGCAAGCTTTTCTGTCTTGCTGCTGGCTGTTTTCCAATTGAATTCTGTATTAAACAGCAGCATAAACAAAAGCAATTTTTCTGAATACTCTACAAAAAACAGCATAATAAGGTTTTACCTTTCAGCCGCGTTTTCTATTTTACTGACTTTTACAGGTTATTCACTTGTTTATGGTTCAACTGATTTAAAATATTTTAAACAGCTTCTGGAATCTGATAAAATGTCAAGCCCGCTTGTTGTGACGGGGCTGTTTATTATGCTTTTAAGTCTTTACATATACATGTTTATTTTTCCTCTTCAGAGTGCATATATTAAAATGCAGAGCCGCATCCAGCACTCCAGCATGCAGGTTGTATGGTTCTTCTATTTTCCAGCAGGCATATTAATGTTGTTAAAACTAAAGGACATTTTATTCTATTTCATTTCCAGGAACAGCCAGCCGATTACAGGCACGCTCATTGCGGTTTCTGCAATTTGCATACTTGGCGGAAATATCGGAGCCATAAAAGCACAGGGGCTAAGAAGGATAATGTCGTTTTTGTATCTTTCAATGACCGGCATGATACTTTTGGGTTTTGCCCAGTATGGCCTGGGTACTCTAAGCACATCAGGGATAGTTTGGCTTGTGGTTGCCAATATTTTATTTATGGGACTTGTCTACTTCCCATTGGGTCTGTTCTCCTGGGAGCTTGAAAACAGGTTTGGCTCAGACAGAGTTGCCAATATAACAGGATTCTTAAGGACACAAAAATATGTCGCCATTAATCTTTTGATAATTTTCCTTGCATTTGGGGGGCTCATAGGCACAGCCGGTTATGTTTTAAGATTTATGTATCTGCAGCCATTTCTTGCAGGGTTTAATCAGCTCTTTGGAAATGGTGCAGACGCGAAGTTTTCAGTATTAAATATCAGCAGTTTTGCCGTAATACTTGTTTCCTGGATATTTATAGCTGCCAATGTAACAAGACTTATCTACTGTCTGGCAAAAAGGCCGGCACAATCCGGACAAGCCCGGACTCCGGAGCGAGCCGACGCGTCTGCTGGCGCGAATATCTCCGGCAGCATGGTTGATAATCCGGCAGGCATAGATAGTGCATACGATAGAGTTGGTATGTCTGACAGAGACAGTGCGTATGATAACATAAGCGTTTCAGGCAGTGAGACTTATGATCAGACACAGAATTCTGCAAATGTACCGCTGCAAACTTCTGCATTCAGTCAACCCGGCAGTATTGCGGTCGAGCTTGAGCATATTTCTGTGACGGGAGCAACAGGGAGCCATTCAGTTTTAAAACAGCAGGATGAAAGAAACCTGAAATTTTCGCGGTTTTTATGTGTTTATCTTACATTCTTTTCAGTGATAATTATCCTTTCAGGAATAGTGGGGCTGCTTGAAATATTGGGTATAAATTTAAGATTTTTAAATTTCAGCCTGATAAATTGGAACTTTTAAGGTTTAAAATCCGCCTGTAATTAACGTAATTAACTTGAGTTAAATATTTTCCCTGTTTATCAAATGGAAACTTATAGCAGAAAATTCAATATAAAACATTTTCTTATAATTATTATCATTCTGGTAATAATTCTTGCAATCACATTAAGCATCAGCCAGTTTACCTTGAAGAAGGAGTATGAGCCGCCTACGGCTCTAACATCTCTTCTTCCAAGATACAGAGTAATTGATATGGATGCAATCCCTGTAAAAACAGATTTTGACCAGGACGGTATCAGCGACCAGAAAGATATCTTGCAGGGAGCAAAGGCTCAGCTTGTTAATCCTGCAAAAAATATTTTTAAGGATGGAAATAATGAGACTAATTACTTCAATGGCGGGGACCCTCCGGCGGAGCTGGCAATATGCACCGATATTATTTCACGTGCGTTCAGGGAGGCAGGACTTGACTTAAGCCAGCTCATAAATGATGATATATCTGCAAATTTCGACAGCTACCCTTTAAGGATAAATTGGGGACAGTCCGGCCCGGATAAGAATATTGACTACAGACGAATACAGAACATGGAGATATTTTTCATGAGGAATGGACAATCCATGGCTTCGGTTTTTAATATCTCAGATATTAGCAGCCTTGAGCAGTGGCTGCCGGGAGACATAGTTTTTTTTGATATGGACCGGGACGGATACACAGATAATGTCGGAATAATTTCAGACTTCACTACCCGTAAGGGTGTCACAAAAATTATTTACAATAGTGCTGATCCCGGTTATACAGTTGAGAAAGACATACTGGGTACGGCTTCAATAAAAGGCCATTATCGTTATCCATAAAAATCCCGGCAAGTCTGAATTTATTTATCGAATTTGCCGAATTGGTGTTTACTAATAGCGCACCGTAATGTATACTTTTATTTATGCCAATAAGTTCTAAAAAAAGTTTAAATAAGTTAAATGAAGAGATATCAATTTGCAAGAAATGCCTGGATCTGGCCGGAACAAGGGTGCAACCCGTTTCTGGAATCGGTGCTCCAAATTCAAGGCTGATCATCGCAGGTTTTTTCCCGGATGCTGCCGGAGCAGAAGCAAACGGCATACCATTTTTTGGCAGTGACGAAGGAGACATGCTGAGAGCTCTAATCGCTGATACCGGACTTTCTTTGGAAGAGGACACATATCTTACTTACCTTGTAAAATGCACTCCAAGGAAAATAAGCGATGCAGATGAAACAGGGAAGGCAAGCTTAATCAGCCCGAGCGCAAAACATTGTGCCAACTGTATAAACTATTTTACTGAAGAAATTTCCATAACTACGCCTCACCTAATAATATCTCTTGGTCTGGAGGCATCAAATCTCATACTGCAGAATTTTTTTTCTGCCACAAAAAAACACACTGATATATCAAAGATCCACATGAGGCTTTTTGAAAACCCTTCTTTTAAGCTTATCCCTGTCTACAGTCCTTCAGATGTATTGAAAGGATTAATTGGCGAGCAGGAATATTTTGGTGACTTCAGGAATTTGTCCAAAATCTTTTCTATTATATAACAGAATGAAAACAGGGTATAATTAGTTCCTGCTGATTAATTCAGTTTTAATAAACTAATTGCTAAAAATCAATCTTGAAATCTTTTTTTAAGTTTCGGCTTTTTTACCAGTTTTGCAGCAGGTTACCGGGGTTATTGTCAGTTTACTTTATAAACATATATTTTTCGGCGCCCGTACCTGAAACATTCCTCCAGGGAATCAAAACATAAATCTATCCTGTTTCCTTTGATCCAGCCTCCAGTATCAGCCACTATAGCTTCGCCATAGCCTTCAATGTATACCTTTGTGCCCATTCGTATTACAGTCGGGTCCGCCGCTATGAGTCCTTTTCTTGCGCGCAAACCGGTAGCGGTTATCCCTGTGCCGTTTATTCCGCCGCCGCCCGAATAGTAGGCAGTTGCCACCATGGTCCATTCCCCGACAAGAACAACGCCGGGTGGCTGGATTTTTGCAATTCTTTCCCTGATTGCTGCAAGGACCTGCTGAACGTTAGTCTTTTCATTTTTTGCCTGTTCAAGCTGGGCCTTGTTTTTGGCCAGGTTTTCTTCAAGTACCAGTTCTTCTGAAACAAGGTTTGTCATGGCAGACTGATATTCTTTTGCCTTTTCTTCAGATTTGCGCATTATCCTGTCAAGGCTTTCTTTATCAAGCCGAAGAGATTCCGCAAGCTGAGCATCCCTCTTCATTATGTTCCTGAGAAGATAAAGAATCTTATAGAACTCATTAATATTCTTTGCAGTGGTGACCATTTTTATTACATTGTTTTTACCATATTTGTATGAATACCTTATTCTTTCTATAAGCTCCAGTTTTTTTATATCAATGTTTTTTTGTATTAATGCTCTTTCGCCACCAAGGCTGCTTAATTCTTTTTCAATTCCTGAAATACTCTCTGTCAGTTGCGATATCTGGTTTCTTGAATTTTCAATGTTTGCTTCAACTGTCACTATTTCTTCAACAAAGGCCTCTTCCTTATCAGTAAGCGCTGCAATCTGGCTGCTTAACTCACTTAAATCAGTTGCGCTGGCTTCTCTTGGAAAAATAAATTGCAGTTCAAAAATTGCCAGGATAACAAGCAGGGTAAATACTGTAAACCTGACAGGCAAAAGTGCATTTTTTTTGAATAAAGATCTCATATTTTTAAAAACATAAGGATTTACCATAAGCGAAATTCCAAGTATCAAAGGTGTTAAAATTATATACTTTTATAATTATTTTTAATAGGGGCAGCGGTTTTTCGGCAAGGCGGGAAGTATTTGTCAATTATTAAAATAATTCTTCATTAAGCTTATAAGTTATTGTATAATCACCATAAAATAAAAAGGGGTTACTCAAAAGGAAAGGAGAAGCTATGGCAAAATATCAGGATTTGGCAGACGCTATCATTGCCGGAGATAATGTCAAAAGCAAGGAAATCACCCAGAAACTGGTTGATGGCGGCGCAAAGGCTACAGAGATCCTCAATGAAGGACTGGTTCCCGGAATGGACGTTGTAGGCGTAAGGTTTAAAGCAAACGAGATGTATATTCCTGAAGTATTGATAGCTGCAAGGGCTATGCATGCTGCAATGGATATCATCAAGCCTTTGCTTGCTGAAGCCGGTGCCATAATGAAGGGCACAATCGTTGTTGGGACCGTACAGGGAGATTTGCACGATATCGGCAAGAACCTTGTATGCATGATGCTCGAAGGCGGCGGCTACACGGTAATCGATGCAGGCGTTGACGTTCCCGGAGACAAATTTGTTGAAGAAGTAAAGAAAAGCGGCGCAAAAGTCGTTGGACTTTCTGCTCTTCTTACAACAACCATGCCTTCCATGAAAGATGTCATTATTGCCTTAAGAGCAGACGCAGCAACCAAGGATGTCAAGGTCATGGTTGGCGGCGCACCGTTAACACAGGAATACGCAGACTCAATTGGTGCAAACGGCTATGCTCCTGATGCATCAAGCGCTGTAGACATCGCCAAGAAACTTATTGGTTAATACCGGTTTTTTCAAAGCGGCAAACAGCACTTATTAATTGTAAAAATTAATAGGAATATTAAATTAGAAGTGTCTAAGTGAAAATAGGCACTTCTAATTTTTTTGGCCCCCGATGCCGATAAAAGTTAAAGAATTTAATACTCCTGGAGATTGTCCGGGAACAATTATTTTTAAATTAAGACTACTTGCACAGCTTCTAACAGCAGGTCGCGGCGCTACATGCGGCATACAAAAACCCGAATTCTTATTCTTGGTCTGACTTTTAGAAAAAAAGGTCCCCCTTGTGCAAGTTTTGGCAGCAATGGAAAAAGTTCAAAAACTTTACATCTATATTGACAAAATATTTTACAACTCTTATATTATGGCTATACTTAATAAAAATAATTATATTAATTAGTTCCTGCTGAATAATTGGCTAAAACTGCTAAGATTAAAAAGTTTTCAAGCTGAATTTTAACGATTAATTCAACAAAAATTGAATTAATCAGCGAGAATTAATTATATAGAGGCAGGGAATTATGCTCGAAAAATTTATTCAGCAGCAGCGGACCAGACACAAAATGACGCAGGAACATATTGCATCAGAACTTGGTATATCCCGTCCAACCTATATTCAAATTGAGCACGGAAAGCGGGAGATTACTGTAACAGAAGCAAAGAAACTGTCGGCGATATTTAATTTGGGACTTGACGATTTTTTAGGCGGCAATGAGCCAAAACACACAGTTACACTTCCGGGCCAGGTCTCAGAAAAACAGGCAGGTTTCCAGATACGTGTCACAGAAAAAAATCTGGATAAATTTAAACAGGTAATATTGTATGTTTTAGGCAAAGTCGGCAGCAAACCAAATGTCGGCGAAACGGTGCTTCATAAACTTTTCTACTTTATTGACTTTGATTATTATGAAAAATTTGAAGAAAATCTGATGGGAGCGACGTATATAAAAAATCATCATGGCCCGACATCGGTTGAGTTCGGAGCAATTATTGAGGATATGCAGAAAAATGGTGAGATTGAAGCAGTAAAAAGTAATTATTTTAAATATGAGCAGAAAAAATATCTCCCGCGCAAGCGCCCAAACCTCGACGTACTTTCCGCCCGTGAGATCCAGCACATTGAAGATGTCCTGGCTCGTCTTTCAGACAAGAATGCCAAGGAGATAGAAAATTATTCCCATGAGGATATTCCATGGAAGTCGGCCCGGGATGGTCAGCCGCTTTCTTATGAAAGTGTCTTTTATCGAGATGAAAGATATTCTGTGAGAAACTACGATGATGAAATTTGATGAATCGTCGGAATTTCAAAAGGACTGCAAAAACCTTGGGGAAAAATATAAATCACTGGCTGATGACTTGAGAGAATTCCGCAATGTGGTCACCGCGGTTCCTCAGGGCAATAGCAAACATTTTATTATCATCACTCAAATTAATGACTTGTATATTGTAAAGGCCCGGCTGTTTTGCAGATACCTGAAAGGGTCATCTCTCCGGGTGATATATGCATATTTTGAACAGGAGCAAAGGATAGAATTTATCGAGGTCTACTTCAAAGGAGACAGGGAAACTGAAAATCATGACAGAATTAAACGATATCTGAGTCATTTTCAGTGTTAACCTTGTATAATTTTTATTAGCGCACTTTCGCCCGCGTTAAAAAGCAGAGAAACAGCCTTTTTAAGGCAGAGTTTACTGGTTTTTGTGTTTAAAAACTATTTAAAGGTTTTATAAGCTTCATGCCATTTTATTTTGCAAAGGCCTTATACAGATTGGCCATTTCTATTGCTGTTAAGGCTGCCTGCCACCCGCTGTTTCCAAGTTTTGCCCCTGCCCTCTCTATGGCCTGTTCCAAAGTGTCCGGAGTAATTACGCCAAAGATAACAGGGAAGTCCATTGACATGTTTATCTGTGATATTCCCTTTACAACCTCGTTTGCAATATATGCATTGTGGGATGTGTCACCTTTTAATATTGCCCCGATGCATATAACGGCATCGTATTTTTTTGACTGAGCCATCATCTTTGCGGCAGACGGAATTTCGAATGCTCCCGGGACCCAGACAGCTTCAACACCTTCTTTGCTGCAGCCGTGCCGTGTAAGGCAGTCAATTGCTCCGTCCAGAAGCTTGGAAGTTATAAATTCATTGTACCTGCTTATAACTATCCCGAATTTTAGCCCTGTTGCGTCGAGCTTGCCTTCATAAGTTTTCATTTTTTCTCCTTTTGTTTAATAAAGTTGCTTTTTTATTTATATTTTTTTCCCGAAATATTATTTAGTAAAAAATATGTTGTAACAAAATTAATATTTTTTGTATCAGCGATGCTGCGTAATTTTATTGCACAAGCCTCTAAAGCATTTAAAAAATATTGAAACAACATGTTTATTATTATTCTTTTTCAAAATCAAGCATGTGGTTTAGTTTCGCTTTTTTTGTCTTCAGATATTTAATATTATTTTCATTCGGGGGGATAATAATCGGCAGAATTTTTGTAATCTTTATTCCATACCCCTGAAGGCCCACTATTTTTTTCGGGTTATTAGTCAGGAGCTGTATTTTGGTCAGCCCCAGGTCAGAAAGAATCTGTGCCCCTATCCCGTAATCACGCATATCTGCTTCAAAGCCAAGCTCCAGGTTTGCTTCAACTGTATCCAGACCTTTGTCCTGAAGCTCATATGCTTTCATTTTATTGCACAGCCCGATTCCGCGGCCCTCCTGAGCCATATATAGTATGACTCCGTAGCCCTTTTTATTAATAAGGTTAAATGCTTCATCCAGTTGTTCTCCGCAATCGCACCTCTGTGAGCCGAAAGTGTCACCCGTAAGGCACTGCGAATGCACTCTTACCGGCACATCGGGCTTGTCTTTAATTTCACCTTTTACAAAGGCTATATGTGTTTCAGAGTTAATGAGCGCCCTGTATGTTATTGTCTTAAAGACCCCCCATTTTGTGGGAAGAGCTATCTCTGAACATCTTTCAATTAATACTTCCTTTACTTTCCTGTACCTTATAAGCTCTTCAATGGTTATTATTTTTAGGCCAAACTTGTTGGATAATTCTACAAGGTCCCCGAGCCTTGCTATTTCACCGTCATCTTTTATTATTTCACATATTATGCCGGCGGGATAAAGGCCGGCGATTCTTGCAAGGTCGACAGCAGCTTCAGTATGGCCCGCCCGCACAAGTACTCCTCCAGTCTGGGACTTAACCGGAAAAATATGTCCCGGCGCTTTAAAGGAAGAAGATTTTGAATCAGGGTTTACAAAAGAAGTTATGGTCATTACCTTATCATCTGCGGAGGCCCCGCTTCCTTTTTTTGCTGAAGCGTCAACAGACACAGCATTTACGGGGACAAGCCCGTCAAATCTTTCCTGCTCACATGGAAGATAGATAAAACTTTTCCCATGATTATTAAAAAAATTAACTGACTCCTGGTGAGCCTTCTGGGCAGCCTGGAAAAATACGCCCTCATTATCTGAGGACCTGTCATCTACAATAATCAAGAGTTTTCCATTTTGCACATCTTTTATTACTTCTTCAACTGAGTAAAATGTTTTTTTATTTAAAGAATCCATATTTTTCAAGCTTCTCCTTTAATACTTCGTCTGATTGCATTTGTTTGATATTAGTATGCGCCTCATCTCCATCAGCGCCGCCATTAATTAACCGGTTTATATATCTCGAGAGCAAATCTATTTCCAGATTCAAAAGTTCCCCGGGTTTTTTAATTTTCAGGCAGGTGTTTTCGTATGTATGGGGAATAATGGCCGCAGTAAAAAAATCCCTCTCGGTACTGGCAACTGTAAGGCTTATGCCGTCAACAGCTACAGAGCCTTTGGCCGCAATATTTGCGCGGTACTGCAGCGGCAATTCCAGGGACAGCTCAAAGGAGCTTCCAATTTTTCTTATTCCCAGAAATTTTATTGCAGCATCGATGTGCCCTGTAACAAAGTGTCCGCCAAGCTTGTCTGAAAGCCTCAAAGAGTCTTCAAGGTTGACGGCGACACCGGACTTTGCCTGCCTGAAAGTCGTGGCGTTTAAAGTGCTGTAGGAAATGTCAGCTGCAAAACCTTCGCTGCTCAGGTTTTTAACTGTCAGGCAGCAGCCATTTACTGCTACAGAGTCGCCGATGCAAAGGCCCGGACGTATCACGCTGCATGAAATTGCAAGCTCTTTGCTTTCATGCCCGTCCCTTACAGCAGTGATTTTACCGGTTTCTTTAATTATGCCTGTAAACATCCAATCTCCCGCGCGCCTGCATTTTAAACTGCTGCAAGCCCGCTTTAAATCCAAACCTTTTTATAAAATTATTCAAACAAGCTTGTTTTACTTATACTCCGCACAAGCCTGCCTGCCAAATCAATTCTTTTATTCGCTTTATTTACACTCTGCAAGAGATTCTTTTGCTAAAACAATGCTTTAGACTGTTTTGTTTTCGTTCCGCACAAGCCTGCCTCCTGCTTTTGCTTAATCTTCAATCAGTCCGAAACGACTGTCGGGAAGACTCCTGCCTTAGGGTAAGCGGTTATGAAAATATCGCTGCCCACTCTTTTTATCCTGTCAAAATCCATCTGTATTATATCCTCCATTTCAGATATGCCCAGGCCTGAAAACATACTAAACGGACTGTCGCCCCCGATTATCTTTGGAGCAATAAAAAAATAAAACTTGTCAGCAAGTTTGTGCCTAATAAACTCTGCCATAAGTGAAGGTCCCGATTCCACAAGCACCGAAGTTATCTCATAGCTTGCGTAAAGTATTTCCAGCACTTCTTTAAGGTCAAGATATGTGAGCTTTTCACCTGTACCGGCCGAATCGTCTGCGTTGACTGGAAAATCTTGCCCGCTTGCTTTCAGGATATCTATACCGGCCTTTTTGAGATAATCTTCTTTTTCGGTGTCAATTATTTTGCCGGCACCGGTAAATATTATTGTCTTTATTGCAGAAGCTGTTTTTACAATATTAGAATCTCTGCTGATGCGCAAACCGGAATCCAGGATAACACGGAAAAATTTCTTGTCAATCAAAGAGGTTTTTGTGGCAGTTCCAACCCCGGGCGCCAGTTTTAAATTTCCACCCAAATTACTCAAATTATTCGGGCATACATCCATGTTTTTATTTAATTCCTGAAAAAAATCCCTGGAATAAAGCTCTTTGTTTTTATTTTGCGGTATGTATCTCGGATAAAGCAGGGGATCATCTTCAATTACAGTATTTATACCGGTAAGGATACAATCATGCCTGTATCTGATTTTCTGGACGTTCTCTCTTGCAGCTCCGGAAGTTATCCACTTTGACTTTCTATTCTTTAGAGCTGTCTTTCCATCCATGCTTGAAGCAATTTTTAATGCCACAAAAGGCATTTTGCTTTTTACAGATTTAAAAAACACTTCGTTCTGCTTTGAAATGATATCTTCAAACAATCCTTCCCTTGTCCTGATTCCAGCCTTTTTTAGCAGCTCAACACCTCTTCCGTTTATCCTGGGATTTGGATCAACGCTTCCGATGATAATCTCGCCAAATCTGTGTCTTATCAGCGCATCAGTGCAGGGAGGCGTCCGCCCAAATATCGCACAAGGCTCAAGAGTTACATACATTTTTGAGCCCTCAAGCAGGCCAGTGTCCCGACAGGCATTTATTGCTTCAATTTCTGCATGAGGATTTCCGGCTTTTGTATGAAATCCGGTTGAAATGATTTTATCGTCCTTGACAATAACAGCTCCCACCAAAGGATTGGGGCCGGTTTCCCCAGCTGCCTTTTCGGCAAGGTTTATTGCAAGCTTCATGTACTTTTTATCAGCTTCCGAGAAGCCCTGTCTGTTTTTATCAGTTCCTGTCATCACTTTTATTTTTGAGTTATATGACTTTATCTATTTTATCCATACCCATAATTCTTAAGAATTATCCCGAAAAATACCCGAAACCTGCAACCGTGAACCTGGCAAGCCCAATTGTCTCCATAAGAACAGCCTTCTAATATGTAATGGTAAAAAACAATGTCTCAGCGATCTGCTGTTTTTCAACTGTAACTCTTTCCGTTAATAATTGGCCCGCACATAAAAAAACGAAAAGCCATGGAAAAAATCCATGGCTTAAAACAAATAAAACATTATTCATTAAGTCATAAATTTTCTCCCATCCAGACTTTAACTGTCGGTCTTAGAATTTAACTAAGTCAACCCTTCAGGACCAGATCCTTGCAAAGGCTTGCGGACTTTACCGCCGGTAGGGAATTACACCCGACCTCGAAAATCATTTATCTTACTTGAGTTAAAATTATAACAAATAATATTATATAAAAAAACAATATATTTATCCGGCTGCAAATGCCGGTTACCACAAGTCAGGACTTGTCAGCATACACTCAAAACCAGAAACTTTTTATTTACCACAACAATTACTTTGCTTCATCAGCAAGTTTTTGGAGAGGTTCTTTCAATATAATAAATTCCACTCCCTTTCGGGTAGCATAATCTTTAATTATTTCACCCGGATCAGCAATCTTTTCATTTAGTATGTTTTCCACGTCTTCTGCTTTTACACCCCAGCTCAAAAGTTCTTCAAAAGTTGTGCTTCCTTTGATAGTTTTATCAGCTGTTTCACTCACGGCCTGCTCAGCAGTGGTCTCCGTCTGTACTGATACATCCACCATATCAACCGAGTGGGTTTCCAGATACTGCAGCTGCTCCTCAGAAAGAGCTGCTTTTTCTTTCAGGATACTTACTGCCGGTTTAAGAAAATATGTTTCTTCTTCAACAGAATAAGGCAGGCCTTTATACAAAGCAACAAAATACCTGACAGTTCCAGTACCCACTTCCTTGCCTTCTTCAGAAAGAGAAGCATAAATATTTTCCAGCTCTTTAACCTCGAAAGAAGCATATAGCGCAGGATCTTTCAGACCAAAAGCTTTCCCGATATCCTCCAGCGGAATTTCAAATGTATTATGGATATCATCAAACGTATAGGAGCCCTTGATATCTGCTGGGTTATATTGCCCTGAGAATTCTCCATCTGTAAATTTTGCAGGAACCTTTTCTGTGGTTGTTACCCAAAGGCCCGTAAAAGAGGTTACAGCGATACTTATAAAGATTACAGAAATTATTACAATTGCAACGTACAAGGATTTTATTTTCACGCTTTTTTCCCCCTTTTTATTGAAAATTCCACTGTATCAGTTACAGGACATGAAAACTCTGAAGTACAATTCATGCACGAAATGCACTGATGGCTGCGTACGGTTCTATCGGTGGATACGGATATATTCATTGGGCAGACCTCATCGCACTTTTTACAGTCTATGCAGGTAGATACACTTCTTCTTATTTTAAAAACTCTGAAAAAGTTAAATATGCCCAGCAATGCTCCGTAAGGGCAAATATATTTGCAATATGGGCGGTCCACAAATAGTGAAAGAATGATTGTGGCCCCGAGGAATATGAACGCTCCGACTGCAACCTCCCCGGTCCAGAAGTTAAAAAGAGCATAATACGGGTCAATAGTCTGAAACATCAGCTTTGCTGTAGTTGCGGTCATATACACGACCAGTATCAGTGTAATATATCGCAAGTACCTTAAATATTTATCAAGTTTTAAGGGCACAAAATGATTGTATCTCTTTTTAAATATTTTTTTGCCGATTTTTGACAGCCACTCCTGAAAGGTTCCAAAAGGGCATACCCAGCCGCAAATCACGGGTCCGAAAAAAATAGCAAGAAAAAAAGCAATCAGCATCAGTATAAAAGATGATGAGTGTATTTTTTGTACAAAAGTTCCGACAGCAGCAAAGTTATAAATAGAAACTACCCCGCCAAAGGGACATATGGCATGAAGAGAAGCGGTTGAAAGAAAGGGGATGCCCCAGCCATATCCTGTTAACATTACATTTATTGTAATGAGCGCAACCAGTGAAAAGAAAAATATCTGTACTGCCATTCTGTACCACGGTTTGGACTTTTTAGTCTTTTTTACCGTACGCGCCGTATTTGTTTCTGAATTTTCAAGCCGCAAAGTTTCCCCCTCTGTTTATTCTGATTTTTATTTTTTTAGGATTTACCAACACTTGTAACGTATTATTTCCGCCAAGCGTTACATTTAAGGAAAATAATATCAAATTATTTTTATACTGCTGAAGTGAAAATTATTAAAATGACGCGCCATCAGGCAAAAAGATGGCTAAAAAATTTTATAAAAATAATAAATTAAACACCTCTATCTGTTAATTATCTGGTAAAATATAAAACATTGGTTTTGTAAAACCGATTTATATTTTGAGGTAAAAAATTTATGCAGAAAACAAATGACACTGGGCGCTACAGGATCGCAGCTTCTTTTCTGGATTGTGACTTTTTGAATTTTGGAAGCGAGATCAAAAAAGCCGAAAATCTTGGTATTGAAATACTTCACCTGGATGTTATGGATGGCAGCTTTGTTGAGAACATAAGCATCGGGCAGCCGGTTATAAGGCAGATAAGAAAAGCCACAGAGCTGTTTCTTGATGTTCACCTGATGATAAAAAATCCGGACAGGCATCTTGACAGCTTTATCGGATGCGGCGCCGATCTTATATGTGTACATGCAGAAGAGTGCCCTCATCTTTCCTGGACGCTTAATCATATAAAGCAATCCGGATTAAAGGCAGCAGTGGCATTAAATCCGTCAACACCCCTTTCGGCAATAGAAAATGTTCTGTGTTATCTTGACATGGTTCTGTTAATGACTGTAAATCCTGGTTTTGGCGGCCAGAAATTCCTGTACGAGATGATTTTTAAGATAGAAAAGTTAAAGGGAATGTTACAGGATTATGCAAAATACACCCATGATTACAGGAGTATTGACATCCAGGTCGACGGGGGAATCAATCCGGACACTGCCGCAGATGTAGTTAAGTCCGGTGCCAACATACTTGTTCTTGGTTCTGCATTATTTAAATCAGATAATCCGGAGGAAATCATAAAAAAAGTCAGCAACTGTTTTTTACAGGTGACATAAATTAAAACTATATATTAAAAAACTGCTTTTAAGGTTTTATTATCCATATCCTGACCATACTTATAAAATCCAACTTTGGTTGCCCGGAATTAAAATAGCCTGGATTCTAATTGCAGGACAGCTTTATAGAACAGGTCCGGGTTGTCCGGAACCATAACGACCGGCTTTTGGTATTTATAAATTTGACTGATAACTCCAGGAAAAATATCTGCAATTTATATAAAGGAGGACTTATGACTGTAACAAAAAAAATTCAAAACCTTATCCTTCCTCTGCCTGTTACGCTTGCAACACACAGGGCCAAAAAAGGGGACGAAAGTACTGATAATATAATTTCTCTGTCCTGGGTTGGAATCGTTGAGCATCATCCCAATATGGTAAATATTGTAATCGGCAGGGGAAAATATTCTGCACAGACAATTGCTGAAAGAAAAGAATTCGGGCTTTGCATCGCATCAGTGGAATTAATGGAGCAGGTTGACAGATGCGGGTATACGCATGGCAGCAAGGTGGATAAATTTAAAATGGCCGGGTTTACAAAAATGCCGGCTGAAAAAATCGATGTTTCACTTATAGCAGAGTGCCCGATTTGCCTTGAATGTATTGTGTCGGAAATTGTTCCAATGAAAACCCATGATATATTTCTTGCAGAAGTAGTTGCCTCACATATTAACCCTGTTTTTTTAAACGAAAAGGAGGAGCCTGACCTTTCAAAAATGAACATCCTGTGTTATGCAAATGACCAATATTGGGCAATGGGAGATAAGCTTCAGGACCTATATTATTCAAAAAAATCCTGAAACCAAGCCGGTTAAAACCAAAAGGGTCTTAACCAAAGGGATTAAAACAAAAAGGCGCGCCATAACCCAAAGAGGCAAAACCAAAGAAATACAAAAAAATAAAGCGTCATAACCAAAATGATTTAAAACCAAGGAAGCCTAAAACCAAATCGGTTAAAACCAAAAAAAGACAAAAAAATAGTCCTGTAAAAACAGGACTATTTTTTAAATTAGATAAATATCTTTATTCAATAAATCATGTTAATGGATTCGCCGGCCGTAAAAAAAACAAACCACAATCCACTACACTGACAATTAAAAGGAAATCTTATCAGTCAGTTATAATAGCTTCTGACGGACAGCTCTCCACCGCTTCCTGAATGCATTCTTCATCATATTCGTCGTAATCAGTTTTGATTAGAACGGCGATGTCTTTATCTTCATCCATTTTGAATATGTCTGGACAAGTCTCTTCGCAAAGACCGCAACCCGTACAGAGTTCCTCATCAATTCTTACTTCCATTTACATTTCCTTTCTACTGTCTTAAATTGGTTCCAAAGGTTAAGTATTTTCCTATATAGCAAAATAAAGCGAAATATACAAGAAATTTAAATTTAATTCAACAAAAAATTTTAAAATATTTTGAAAAGTATTTTTGTCTGAATACTTATATTTTTAAAAATAATACATTATTTAATAAAAATATGTGTTATATTTAATGTGATTATTTTATTGATTAAAATTCAGGGAATTTTGAGACTCTTTTGAAACATAATTTTAAATTAACCAAACGAGAACTCATTTTAGAGGATATTTTTTATACTCTTACTAACCTCATTAAAGATGCAATAATTGTTGCAAACTCTTCAAGAAAAATCGTTTTTTGGAATAAAGCATCTGAAAAGATTTTCGGTTATTCATCAGCAGAGGTGTTGTCAAAATCCATAAGCATTGTCCTTCCTCAGGACATACTTGCAAGCACAACCGGATCAAAATCTGATTCAAAAGATAAATATATTGAAGCTCTGGGGAAAAACAAAGAGGGCCATAAAATACCGCTTGAAATATCAAAAACTTTCTGGGAATCAGAAAAGGGCCAGTTTTTCACCCTGATACTGCGGGATGTCACTTCAAGAAAAAGTACAGAAGAAAAATTAAGGTATCTGAGTTTTCACGATAATTTGACGGGCCTTTACAACAGATCATATTTTGATGAGGAACTTAAAAGGCTTGATACTAAAAGGCAGCTCCCGCTAAGCGTGGTCATTTGTGATATTGATGGGTTCAAGCTTGTTAATGATGCATTCGGTTACAAGAAGGGCGACGATCTTCTCAAGGGTCTGTCAAAGATATTGAAAAAATCCTGCAGGTCCGAAGATATACTTGCAAGATGGGGAGGAGATGAATTCGTGATTCTGCTTCCAAAAACTGACGGGAAAGGAACACAGGACATAATTTCCCGAATAGAAAATATATGCGGCGCAATAGGTTCGGGGGAAATACCATTTAATATTTCAATAGGGTACTCAACCAAGACCAAGCCTTCAGAGCACATTGAGACAGTACTTAAAGAAGCTGAAACATGCATGAAGCAGAAAAAACTTCTCCGGAGCAAAAAAGTCTCAAGCGATATTATCGCTTCAATTGAAAAAAAACTTCATGAAAAGAGCGCTGAAACCAGGGAAACTTACGACAGAATTAAAATACTTGCTCTTGCTATCGGCCGGTCATTAAAATTACAGAAAGCTGACATGGACAACCTTGCCCTGTTTTCAGATTTCCATGATATCGGCAAGGCGGCCATAAAGGCAAGTATATTAAACAAAAAGGCCAGGCTCGTCGAAAAAGAGTGGCAGATAATGAAAATGCATCCCGAAATAGGCTACAGGATTGCAAAATCTTCAACAGAACTTGTGATGATAGCAGATGCAATACTTGCGCATCACGAAAACTGGGACGGCACAGGATATCCTTACCACCTGAAAGGCTCAAAAATCCCGGTGCCGGCAAGGATAATCGCAGTAGTTGAGGCATATGACGTTATGACAAAAGGACGAACATACAAGAAGCCTGTCAGCCGGGAGGAGGCGATAGAGGAGTTAACCAGAAATGCAAAAAAACAGTTTGACCCCAGAATTGTAAACAGTTTTATTGAACTGATGAAGCTTAAGGAAGATAACCTAAGCCTTTTTTCCGAGTAACAATAAGTTTTACAGGGATCCCTGAAGGCTGTAACTAAATCACAGGGATCGTCATTTGCCCTGTAAAGCACTTAACTTATTGTTATTTATTTATTTAAAGATATAATTCTTTTGGAATATGATTTGAATGGATCTTGCTCTTGTTTAAAGTGAAAATGGTATTGCCAAATTCCTGAGTTTTTCCCCAGGTAATTCAGACCAGCAAAGCCAAAGCTTTAAAAAGATGAATTTTAAAAAAATTTTATAAATAAAAAAGTAAAAAATTTTATTATCTCATTATGTAAGGAGAAATATGGACATCTATAAAGAATCGCTGCTTCTTCACAAGGACAAACAAGGCAAAATAGACGTGGTAACCAAAGTAAAGACAGAAAACGAGCATGATCTCGCGCTTGCCTATTCCCCGGGAGTTGCACAGCCCTGCCGTGAGATTGCAAGGGACCCGAGCCTGCTGAATACCTACACAGCAAGGGCAAACATGATTGCTGTTGTGTCAGACGGCTCAGCAGTACTTGGTCTTGGAAACATTGGCGCAAGGGCAGGCATGCCGGTAATGGAAGGGAAATGCGTCCTTTTCAGGCAGTTTGGCGGAGTATCAGCATTCCCGCTATGCATAGAGAGCCAGGATAATGACCTGATAGTCCAAACAGTAAAGCTTCTGGAACCCTCCTTTGCAGGGATTAACCTTGAAGATATAGCCGCACCAAGGTGTTTTGAAATAGAAAACAGGCTAAAGGCAGAAACCAAAATGCTCATCTTTCATGATGACCAGCATGGAACTGCAATAGTCACACTTGCCGGAATGTTTAATGCCCTTAAACATTATGGCCTCGACCTTTTAAAGGTAAAAATTGTAATGAACGGCGCCGGTGCTGCTGGCCACTCCATAATAAAGCTGCTTTCCAAGCTGGGAGTTGACAATGTATTGGTATGCGATACAAAAGGTATAATCTGCAAGGGCAGGGGTGACCTGAATTTTGCAAAAGACGAGATAGCATCTCTTACAAATAAAGGCAATCAGAAGGGCAGCCTGGCAGATGCATTAAAAGGAGCAGATGTGTTTATCGGGGTATCGGCAGCAAACCAGCTGACACCTGACATGGTTGCAACAATGAGGAAACACCCAATCATTTTTGCACTCGCAAATCCTGAGCCTGAAATAAGGCCCGAACTTGCAAAACAGTGCGGTATTGAGGTTATGGCTACCGGCCGTTCGGATTTTCCTAACCAGGTAAATAATGTTCTTGCATTTCCGGGAGTATTCAGGGGCGCTTTGGATGCAAACGCAACAGATATAAATATGGAGATGAAACTTGCTGCAGCCAAAGCCATTGCAGCAATTGTTGAAAATAATATAAGGGCCGACTACATTATACCCAAGCCTTTTGATGCAAAGGTGCTGCCTGCAGTTGCAACCGCAGTTGCAAAAGCCGCAGTTGAAACAGGCGTCGCACCAAAAGATACTGACCTTGACTGGATCGAGTATAAAGCAAAGAACATATTGAGGAAGTAGGACAAGACAGAGAACATATCGAGGAAATAAGATAAGATAAAGGATATGCAAAACGGCAGGATATGCTGGAAAACATGCAGGATATGCTGGAAAATATAGTAGTTATATAGATTTGGGATTTGCCATTGGAGAACAGGGGTTTGAGGATGAAAAAACTTTTACCAACCCTCCATGGCGAATCCTAAATTTTTTGTTTTTCATTGCCTGTCAGATTAACGCCTAACAAGGCGTACGCTTAAAGAAAGGGCAAGTTCTTTCAAATGCTTATTTTGCAATATTAAAGATATTTACAATATCCTGGCTTCCAAGCTTCAGAAAGCTGCCGACCGGGCCCCACTGCACTTCTTTTTCGGCCATTTCCGCAAATCTGTCGTCTGTTATGCCAAGTTCTTTTAATGTCACAGGCATTCCTATTTCCCTGTAAAATTTGGTAATGCTGTCAATGCCTTTTAAGGCCACTTCCTCTTCCGTGCCAAAACAGGGATCCACGCCCCATACCCTGGCGGCAAACTGCACAAATCTTTTGACATTATGTTTAAAAACATATTTCATCCATGCAGGAAATATTACTGCAAGTGCCGCTCCGTGGGCCACACCATAGACCGCACCAAGTTCATGCCCGAGCTTGTGGGAACCCCAGTCTTCAACTCGGCCCGTGCCAAGTATTCCGTTATGAGCTATTGTGCTTGTCCACATAAGTTCGGCGCGGCTGTCATAATCATTCGGGTTTGCAAGTACCAATGGAGTATTATCAACGATACATCGCATTGCACCTTCACAAAGCCTGTCGGTCAGGTCCGTCTTTTTTGTGTGGGTGAAGTACCTTTCCATTATATGAGCCATTATATCTGCAGCGCCGCAGGCAGTCTGGTACGCAGAGATTGAAAAAGTCAGTTCAGGATTAAGGATTGCAAATTTTGGCAGCATCAGGCGGCAATGCAAACCTTTTTTCATAAGTGTTTCTTCATTTTTAATAACCGTTACAATACTTGACTCGCTTCCGGCAGCAGGCACCGTAAGGATTACACCCAGCGACAATGTGTCTTTGGGTGTTGCCTTGTTCATAAAGAAATCCCAGACGTCACCTTCAAAAGGCACGCCAATCGCTATTGCTTTTGCGGAGTCAATGACGCTTCCGCCGCCAATTGCAAGAATAAATTTTATGCCATTGTTCCTGCAGATTTTTATTCCTTCATATATTTTTGCCAGCGTAGGATTAGGCTGTACCCCTGAAAGTTCGAAGTATTTTATCCCCTCAGTTTTCAGGGATCCTATCACTTTGTCATACAGCCCCAATTTTTTTATTGTGTCTCCGCCGTAATGAATAAGTACAGTGTCAGCATATTTTTTAATTTCCCTGCCGACAGAATTTTCTGTTTCTTTGCCAAAAATTATTTCTGTTGAATTATGAAACCTGAAATTTTCCAAAACACACTCCCGAGACTATTTGTTAAAATAAAATTAAGAATCAGATATTTAAACTATGTACTGTATATTCAGGATTTTTCTAACCAAAAAAGATTATAAGATTTTTACCAAATATTTTCCGCAAAAGCAATAAGCCTTTATATTGCTAAACGAGATCACATGATTCAGGTGGCATCCACTTTGCGTCTTTGCCTTCCCATTTGACATTGCAGCCTATCGGGTTTGTCACAGGTGTGGATATTTTTCTGCCGTCGAGATATTCTTCAAGAGCGTTCCAAAGGTCATTTGTCTTCATCAGGCTCGTGTCTTTGGGGTTGTCAACACCCCTGCCTGTGTAAATAAGCTGCCTGTTTGAATCAAACACAAAAAAGTGGGGTGTTCTAAGGGCTCCATAAGAAAGCGCAGTTTTCTGGCCGGCATCATAAAGGTAGGTCCATGGGAAATTATTTTTCTGCATTCGCTCAACCATATGTTCAAAAGAATCATCCGCATAAGTATTTTTACTGTTGGAATTTATTGCCACAAACCGGACACCTGATTTTGCAAAATGCTCCGCGGTATTCCTTGTAATTTCATCGGAGCCAATCACATAAGGGCAGTGGTTGCATGTAAAAAATATCACAAGAATATGAGCATCAATAAAGTTCTTTAGAGAATAGATTCTGCCGTCAGTGGCAGCAAGCATAAAATCAGGAGCTTTGTCCTGCAGTGATAATGTGAAGCTCATTTTAAAACCCCCATAAAATTTTAAATAAATCCGGAAATGATTATATATTAAAAAACTATATAAATCCTGAAAATATAATTATAAAAAAAGTGATTCTGACCACAGTAAACAAATTAATACTGTAATGTAGGAGTAAAATAGCTTATAATCTATTCCTGAAATTGGTTTATTTATTTTCGTTTTTCTATTAGAATCTTTTAGTTTAAAAATGAAAAAATACCATTGTAAATATCATCAAAAATATTAAATATATTTAGTAGCCCTATTTTTTAAAGAAAAGAACGGGGAGAAACGGAAAGAGTACAGGAAGAAATGAAAAGAAGATTATTTATCAGTTTTTTAGCAGTTTTTATTACATTGTCCATGCTGGCAGTTTTTGGAATATCGGGCTGCACCGGCAGCCAGTCTCAGTCTTTGCCAACAATGTCAACGGCCATCGAAGCAGCAGCGGCAGCTACGACCCAGTCAGCGGCAGCTACGACCCAGGTCGCTCAAACTACTGAGACCACCCAGACACCCGCATCCGGAACCACTGAAACCGTGAACTCGGCCCAGGAAAAAATTCCGGCAAACTTCGAACTGGTTTATGTGCCCAAGTTTG
>CAYZUS010000006.1:61146-77856 GCA_964481885.1 uncultured Actinomycetota bacterium
TCGGCCCAGGAAAAAATTCCGGCAAACTTCGAACTGGTTTATGTGCCCAAGTTTGACGGAGCATCAGTACCCTGGTTTAAGGTTGTACAAAAGGGTCTTGAGCAGTGCGCACTGGACTATGGTTTTAAAGCAACAGTGATCTCCCCGCCAAAGGCCGATGCGGCAATCCAGGAACAAATAGTTCTTGACTCTGTCGCAAAGAACGTGGACGCAATTGCTGTGTGCCCAATATCAGACAAAACGATGGACGAAGCGCTTGCCAAAGCCAACGCTGCAGGGATAATGACTTTCAGCAATGAGGGGTATTCTCTTAAAAATGTAAGCTTTGATATTGAGGCCGCAACCGGGCAGGCATTTGGGGAAGCGATGATTCAGTCAGCTGTCAAATATGTTGGTGGAACAGGAAAATACCTTGTGTCGGTCGGTTTTTTAAGCTCCATTTTACATAATGAGTGGGCCGACGCCGAAATAGCATTTCAACAAAAAAATGCGCCCGGGCTCACCAATATAATGGGTTACACAAAAGGAACTGACAGGTTTGAAGACAGTGAAGATATAAAAATAGCCACAACAAAATTAACAGAATACATAACCGCAAACAAAGATTTAAAATTAATCATCGGCAATTCAATGAACACCGGGATAGCCGCAGGAGAACTTATACCCAAAAAACGCCTTCAGGGTAAATTGATGTTTGTGGGTGCGGGACTTCCCGTAACGATTGGGGAATATATTGAAGCTGACATCCTTCAGGAGGGATTTTTCTGGGATCCATACCTGATAGGCTACGCAATCGGTTATGTATCTTTTAAAACCTGGATGGGCGATCCTCCAAAATCCGGGGATTCCGTGTCAACTTCAAGCGGGGCAATACAGCAGGGCTATGAAAAGCTCGAAACAGGAGTCAATACTGCAGGGGCCCCAGTGATTTATGGAAATGCAATTGTCTCTTTCACAAAAGCAAATGTTGAAGACTGGTATAATAAATTTGAAGAATACGGTTGGGCGCAAAAATAATTATAAAAATTCTGCATGAATTCCAAAAATTTTCAACCGGAGAGGTGGAGCAAAAGTTCCACCTTTTCCCTATCAGAAATAACATTATAATTAAAAAAAACTTTATCCGGCAGGAGTGATATTAACTGGTTCGGTTCGGGATTAAAAAAACCATAAAAGGTTATATAACGATTACCAAGCTAAAGCTTGTTGTCCTTCTTTTCTTTACAGGTTTCGCTTCAGCGCTTATTGCATCCACCATCTATGGCTTTGATTTAAAAACAATCGGGTTGATATCAGCTGCAATAATACTCAGTGTTATGGGGTCAAATGCCACTACTGCCTACATCGACCGCGAGATGGACACTGTTATGGCAAGGACCAGTAGTCGGCCCGTCCCATCCGGAGTGATTTCTCCGGCAAGAAATGCACTTATATTCGGAATAGTGCTTGTTGCGGCAGGAATTGCGCTAAGCGCTCTTACCGGATGGCTTGCTTCTGTTTTTATTGCTTTGGGTTTTTTGGACAGCGCAATTATTTATAATGCCATTTCCAAAAAGCGCACACCGTTAAATATTTTATTTGGTTCTCCTGCAGGCGGCATGCCGGTACTTGCAGCATGGGCCGCAATCGCTAAGACAAGAATTGACCTTCTGGCAGTTATAATGTTTTTGCTTGTAATAATCTGGACCCCAATGCATATCTGGAGCCTGGCATATTTTTACAAAGAGGATTATAAAAAAGCTTCAGTACCAATGCTGCCTGTGATTTGGGGCAGCAGAAAAGTGTTTGTCCTGATTGGCACCCTGAATCTCATGCTGGTTTTTTTCTCTGTTTTTATCGGGTTTTTTTACAACCTGAGCCCCCTGTATATAACCATATCAGTTTTGTCCGGGCTTGCCATAATTATAATAAGCATATTGCTTATTATAAAAAATCAGAAAAGTCTGGCATGGGTTCTGTTTAAACTCTCAAGCCCATATCTTGCAGTTATTTTTCTACTTTTGATAATTGAATATCTGTGGATTTGAACTTAAAGCTAAAGGAATTTTTTATTTTTAATTTTTATTTTAATACAATTTAGTATAATTAGAATGGCTGCAAATTTTAACAGCATTCAGAACAGAAAAAAAATAAATTGCAGAAAATTGTGAAATCCAAATATCTGAGATGCTTTATCCGGGCTTATTGTTATCATCAAAAAAAATAGTTAAGCATAAAAACTAAAAGAAAAAAGGAAGAAAATGTTAGACATTATAAAATTAAAAAAAACCTCAGTTATGTCCAGGAGAATGTATCTCATAAACTACATAGCCAATAAAGAGGGCACCGATATTTATTATCTTTTTGGGCTGCTCAATATGTATAATTCAAAAAACAAGGGGAAATGGTTCTGGCAGAAAGCTTCATTTGTTGGCCCCCTGAGGGAATCTTTCGACAAATTTAATCTATTTATGGATAAGTTTTCACAGAAATTCAAATCATATGATGAAAGCAGCATTTCGGCAAATATTGAAGAGGGGCAGAAACAGATTGCAAAGCTAATTGTAGACCTTGAGGCAAGTCTTATGGTTAATCGCGAAGCGGATGAAAGCAGCGTGAGAACGTATCTTGATGAAAATATAAAAACCCTCATAGACCAGAGCCTTAAGGGCCTCTGATTTGTTTCAAATGTTCTGATAGTTTTAAAGGCTAAGGGTTCAAAAGAGTATTTTGTTTTCACAATAATCTATAGCTGGTGTTTTTATGCCAGGAATAAATCACCCGGAACAAGTATCCTTGAAAGATTGTTTGGGTATAATCACCCAAAGTGACCATTATTAAAAGAGTTTCAAAAAAGACTGGCATTCCCGGTTATTCGGCAGCCAGCGCATAAACATCCCGGTATTTTTTCCCATCTTCGAAGGAAGTTTCGCCATAAAGAAGGCTGTTTTCCGGATTTTGAATCTCTGTAACTATTTTATAAGCGCCAGCAATAATCTCAACTTCAGTTTTAGTATTTTTCTCCAGCCTGACTATTCGATTCTCAGGTCCACCGAGATATACCGTAAGATTAAACTCTGTCCTGTTATCCAAAGTGATCCTGGATTTCCCGTTTTTCGCAAAGCTCCCGGCGGCAGTAATTTCGGGTATTGAATCATAGGGTTTTTCACCTATGGTATTTATTTTTATATTTACAAGATTATCCGAGACCATAAACTCATTTTCAGGATAATTTACCAGCAAATAATCGTATACGAGAAGGGACTTTTTGTACTCTGCAAGTTTGTAAAAGT
The DNA here is from genome assembly GCA_964481885.1 of uncultured Actinomycetota bacterium. Lineage (GTDB taxonomy): Bacteria > Actinomycetota > Humimicrobiia > Humimicrobiales > Humimicrobiaceae > Fen731. The sequence continues at coordinate 64,419 of CAYZUS010000006.1, forward strand.
CATTTGCAGCCTGGATTAAAATATTCGGTGGAATACCGGCAAGCAAACTATTCTGACTTCTCTCAGTTTCTGATTTGTCCATTTCTGACAAATCTCCACCCAGATCGTAGATTTTAAAAAATTCAATAACACTATCCCTGTATTGGCCATTTTCCCTGATATCCAGAGCCTTGCTTATGTGAATGGTAAAAAGGGCCTCATAAGATTTTAAAGAAAAATCGCTCTCGGGATATTTATCAATAATTTTTTCTAATATGGCAGAGGACCCCTCCCAGTTTTTTTCATTTTTTAAACAATCCGCAGTTTTAAAAAGATACTCAGGGATTTTGTATTTTGCTATAAAGGCATCATTTGTTTCAGGGTATTTTTGAAGGATTTCTTCAAAATAGGTGACAGACTTTTGATAATATTGACCAGCTTTAGAAAATTCTTTGGCGTCATAGCTGGAATCGCCAAGATTAAGGTAAGAATCCGCGAATATTTTTTTAATATCCAGAGTCTCTCCGTCCATGCTCTTATCACTGATTGATTTTTCATAATAATAAACAGCCTCAGAATAGTTTTCATTCAGGTAATAGCTTTTTGAAATATTTACAAGAGCTTCTTTTGAATATCTGGAGTTAGGATAAGTATCAAGAATTTTTTTATAATTTGTTATTGCGTCCTGGTATTGTTTGCTGGAATATGATTCGGTTGCAGAGTTAATAAGGGCAAAGGGTCCAAAAATTCCTGACAGAATCATTCCGCTTAAAAAAACAATAAAAAAAATAGTAAAGATATAACCAGAGGAGTTTCTCTTTATAAAATAGAAAATAAGAAGAATTAAAGTTATTATAAGCGAAGGAATGCAGATAAAGGGAAGATAGTCCCAAAATTTTCCCTTATCAACAAAAAGAAGGTAGCCTGCCCCAATAAAGATCAGGAAAAAAAGTATGGTAAAGACTATTGAACCACCGGATACGGACTTTCTGCTTGAATATTGATTCATTTTTTTAAGTCACCTTTTTATATTCCATGACATAAGTATCCCAGTTGATATTGTTATATAAATGGTTTTTTTTCAATACATCTTTTATAACAAAACCGCAGGATTTATACACTTTAATTGCCCTGTAATTATATTCGTAAACCTGCAGGCTGATTGATTCAAATTTTAATTTTTTGAAAACAAAACCTGCAATGGCTTTTGTAGCAACTGTGCCATAACTTTTGTCCCAGTATTCTTTTTCCCCAATAAAAATGCCAAATTCGCATGTTTTGTTTTGCCAGTCGATTTTATGCAGTCCGCAATTACCGATATAAACGCGGTCCTTTCTGGCAATCAGTGCAAAAACCATATCATTTGCTGAAGAATCTATAAAGTTTAACCACTCAAGCTCCTGTTGGTCAGTCACATTTTTGACACTGTCGCTTAAATACTTTGTAACTTCCGGATCGTTCATCCATCTGACACAGGACACAAGGTCACTTTTCCTGATTCTTCTTAAAACTATGTTTTCCTCTGTTATCCTTTTATTTTTAAGATTCTCCAGGTTGTCCATATGATTATATCCAGTCAAACCGATTTGATAAGAGTATTTTACTGTAAGAATAATAAAAATATCATCCTGAATTAAAACAAAATCCTGGTGCTCTGCCTTTACTGCAACGCAGGTCCAAAGACTTCCTGTCTTTTCCTGCGTTGAAAGGATATACGAAGCAGGTTTGCCATCAAGAACTTTAATCTGTCTTTATTTTATTACAGTTTGCTCTTTAATGCATTTATTAATTGGTATAAAATATTCTAATCATTTTATTTTTTTGAAAGGAAAAGACATGCAAAAATGGGAATGTACTGTTTGCGGATATATTTATGATCCGGAGGTCGGAGATCCTGACAGTGGAATAGAAGCGGGGACAAGCTTTGAGAACCTGCCCGCAAACTGGATTTGCCCGGATTGCGGTGCATCAAAAGAAGAATTTGATGCATTGAATTAAATTCTTAACCGGATAGCGTTGACCGGGCATGAATTTTCACAAAATCCGCAAAGGATGCATTTATTTTTATTGAAAACAAGCTGAAAGCTGGCTGGGTCCATCTCCAGAGCTTGTGTTATGCAAAGAGAGGGGCAAACGCCGCAGTTTACACACTTTTCCTTGTCCAGGACTATATCTCTTGAAGCATCCTGAATTGATATCCCTTCGCTTTTAAGGTAAGCTATTCCTTCATCCAGCTGCTCTTTTGAGCCCTTGATTTCTATAAGTATCTTGCCTTCAATATCTGCAGTTATTTCAGCTCTGAGAATATTAAATGAAAGATCATAGTCTTTGACCAGCCTGTAAGTTATTGGTTTGGTCACGGTTTTTTCAGGAAAAGTAAGCACTAATCTTTTAGTTATCATTAAAGATTTCTCCATTAAAAGTTTTTTTAAATTTCCACTCTGCCTGTAAAATTTTTCTGCTGAGGGCAAAACAATTTTATGAGCTGTTTTTAAATCTGCAGCCCGTCTGTAAAATTTCCCGACTAAAGTTTAAGCAAATATATTGCTGCCTGTCGAACTTCCATGCTGAGGTCAAAACAATTTTATGACTTGTTTTTAAATTTCATCCCTGCTCAATACATTAAGCGGATTTATTTTTTTCTCTGAAGGCAAAGGAGCGACAGGGCCGGTAAGAGTAAAATTCCCGTCAAGTATCCACTGCTTTAACAGCCCGGCAATTTCTTTTGCCATACTATAGCTTGAAAGTGAACCCGTTAGGATTTTTTTATCCCTGATGACTACTGAACCGCTTCTAAGCTGTTTGTAGCTTACCCTTCCGTAAGACGGTTTGTTTCGCCGAGCCACAGAATAATCATAGATTTCTGTGTAGATATCTTCATCTGAAATTTTTAGGAATTCTACCATTTCTTCGTCGATAACAGGGATGCCTATTCCTATTCCGACATACATTGTGATCCCATAGCCGTGAAATGTTGCAGCCCTGAGATATCGTGAATTCATTTTTTTAAGATCCCCTATTAAGGCAAGCGTACCAGCGGGCCCTGCGGGAGTTCCATTGGCAAGGCGCTCTCTGCCAGGATTGTTCTGCGTGCCCTGCCAGGCCACATACCCTTGAGCACCTCCAAGAAATACCTTTGTTCCGACTCCTATTGTCCGGCAATAGGGATCATTTAATAGCGGGCTTAACTGCCCGGCACTTGAATATGTCACATTGCCAAAATTAGGCATTAGTTTTCCCATATAAGTATAGATTGTCCTGCCCGAAGAATTGGTTGCAGCTGCATAATTCTGGTAAGCGTTCCTTGGATTGAAAAGAAAAGCCTGATTGAGATTTTCCAGGCTGATATAAGTCTCTATTTCTTTTCTCGGATAACAATCGGTCCCATAAGATATAGCCTTAAGCTTGACTATTTTACCGTCTATCAAATCCTGTATTACATATGCGCCGCCATACTGCATGTCCTCTGCTTCTGAAAGCTCAGTTGCACCGATATATGCATCCACTGCCGCAATGCCGCCGTATGCAGGAACATCGTTTAGCCAAACTTTTTGCATCCGGATTGGAGGATCCGAGTGCCCGAAATTTAAAAATGCACCACTGGAACACATTGGACCGAAAGTTGCAGTAGTAACTACATCTATATTCTTTGCAGTCTTTTTTACTCCATGCTCAGCAGTGTAACCGATCATTTCATCAGCGCTTAAAACGACCACATCACCATTTTTTATTTTTTCATTAATTTCTTCGATTGTTTTAGCCATATTATTTATAATACTATTCTTTTGAATTTTTTCAATATTTTCAATAAACATATCTGGTTAATTTTTAATACCTGCTTTATAATTTACCAAAAGAAAATATTCTTAATAAAAAAATTGCAGAAGTCTAAAGTAGTCTGGTTTGCCAAAGCCGGTTTTTGGTTTTTAGGGAGAATTTTTTTAACAAACTATCTGCAATACATATTTATGAAGGAAAATTAATGTAAGGACAACGGCATTGCACCGTTTTGTACCTTAATCGAAGCGAAAGGAATGGTTATAAAAATGTCAATGAACCCTAAAGTTAAAAATCCTCTTATTCTGACCGTGGTTTCAACTGTGTTTCTGATACCGGTACTCATTTTGACGCATTTTCTTTTCAGGGATCTGGCAGATACTGTATGGTTGATTGACAAAGTATGGTTGATAATGATTGTGGATGTTTTGATATACTTTGTCCTTATTTTCCTGGTTTTTTTATATTATGGAAATATCGGAAAAAAATAGCAGCCTGGCGGCTGATTCTGACAGGAATATTTACAGAAACAATGTTAAAACAGGGGAAAAGTATCACTGGAAGATAACATACCAATATTCTGACTTACTGCTAAGCAGCGACAAGAATATTGCCGGGCTGACAGAAGAACCGGTAAAAGAGATTTACCGCTATCTGCATCGATGTTTCAAAGAGGATCCCTCATTTTTAAAAAGTCTTTCTCCTGTCAGCGTTAAGCCTGACTATCCTGAAATAATTAAGAAAATGTGCCTTTTGTCTGCTGAGTTTAATGTCGGGCCGATGGCAGCTGTTGCAGGGACCGTAAATGAATTTCTTGCAGAAAAGCTCAATAAGTATTGCGGTAATCTGATAATTGAAAATGGGGGCGATCTTTATTTAAGATCAAAAAAAGATCGGATACTTGGAGTTTATGCGAAAAATAATTATTTTAAAGATGGTATTTCCATGAGAATAAAAGCCGGACAAATGCCTTGCGGCGTTTGCGCCTCTTCAGGTACCTTCGGCCATTCTTTAAGCCTCGGCAAATGTGACCTTGCAGTGGTGTTGTCAAAATCTGCTATTAGTGCAGACGCGGCCGCAACCGCAGTTGCAAACAGCATTTTTAGCAGTGATGATATTGCGGCAAGTATTGAGCGCTTCAAAAATTATCAGGGTATTGACGGCCTTCTTCTAATCAAGGATGATAAAATAGGGCTTTGGGGCAAGATAGAGTTAATATAAAGTATTAAAATGTTTGTAAATAAAATCTATATAAACTAAAATATCTGTATATGATTTTTAAAGACAGATAATTATGTAATGCATTTCTGTGGTATATTTTTATTTGATTTTTTCTGATGAAAGGAATTGTAATGCTATCAAGGAATAGAGCAGATGCACCCAGCAACAAGACCTTGACCATTATTGCTGAAGGCGTAAAGATAGAGGGGAAACTGTATTCAAAGGGGTCGACTCGGGTGGATGGAGAAGTATTTGGGGAAATTATTTCTGAAAATGAATTCATTATAGGCAGGGAAGGCAAAGTAGAAGCAAATATAAAGACCAATAATGCAATAATTGCCGGGAGTTTTAAGGGCGAGATGATTGCTGCCGGTGAAATAGAGATTACTGCCACCGGTAAATTTGTTGGTAATCTCACCCAGAAGGATGCTCTTCTGACAGTAGTTAAGGGGGGCCTTTTCAAGGGACAGATACTGATATCTGAGGACCAGGATCTTTTTAAGCTTGTATCGGACAAACCTTTTAATGCACCTTCACAGCCCAAGCTGCAAATCCAAAGCAATGCTCCATTCTCATATTCACAATCCCAGGCAGATTCAAGTATCGGTGCGAAGATATTAAACAGGGATATAGACATACAGGAACTATAGTCGACAGTAACTGACAAAAAACAAACTGGCTATTATTCAGGCACATAAGATGAGCTTATCTTAAAATTCAAATCACGCCCTATGCCGGGAGATCCATACCGGGGTATTCTGAATTCATACTGTAATGCGGCTGACCCAGAACAAAGATATATCCGACCCCAAAAATCGTAAAATCCGTTATTAATTTTTATTTTATAAGGTCAGTGTTGAATCATCATCCATATCGCTGCTGTCCTGCTGGCCGTAGTCTATCTTATAATTATCCTCTGATTCTTCATAAGATTCTTCTTTAGCCGGTTTTTCTTCTAAAGCAGATTTGATTTTCTTTTTTGAGCTGTCATTGGCTACATCAACAATTCTTGTAACATTGCCGCTGAATATACCACCTTTATTTATTATCAGGCAATCAGTCTTAATATTTCCGGACACTACGCCGGTTTCCTTTATTTCAACAGTCCCGGATGCTTCCATATTGCCCTCATATTTTCCGATGATTTCAGCATCTATTGTCTTTACGTTAGCTGAGACAAATCCATTTTTTTGAATAATAAGCTGTCCGTTAACATTCAGCTGTCCCTTTATTTCACAATCTATTTCTATGGATTTGGAAATTTTAAATTTACCATCAATTTTTGCTTTATCGCCCAGAATGGTAAGAAGAGTCCTGACGGTTCCTTCTGAAGCGTATTTTTTTTCTGAGTCTTGAAATTCCACTTTAATCCTCCCTGTTTATGCGTTTTGAATGATAGGTTACTTTAAAAATAACTATAATACCAAATAAATTATGATAAAAATTTTAAAACAAAGCTTTGACAGGTTAAATAAATTAACATATTTGTAAACAAGTTCTCTTATTCAGCCAGACTGTCAACCAGCCTGTCCATCTCTTCGAAAGACTCTAATAATTCCTTTGAAGCTTCAGAGTCAGGAAACGTAATAAAAACAGGTTCTTTATTTACAGCAATCGATACCTGGTACTGTGAAAGATATCTTATTTTCCTTTCCAGAATCACGACCCTGTTTCCATAAGTCTTTTCCATTTTACCTATAATGTTATCGGCCATTTTTTTCTTTTTCTCATATGCATTTATCATCATGCATACAAGTTTGACATCTGTTTTAAATTTTCCATTTATATTATCGATTATTTTCATTAAATACTTAATGTCAATAAAGGAAAACATTTCCGGTTTTAAGGTAACAATAATATTTTTTGCAAAAATTATTGATGTTGTTGAAAGAAGCGAGTAGTTAGGCTGGGAATCAATTAAAATGTAATCATAATTACCTTCAACAATGTATTCATTAAGTATTCTTTCAATAAGCTTGTTCCTGTTTACTGCCTGGTATAACTTGTTATCCCTGAAAGTCCTTTCAAGAAGATAGTCTGTAAGATATTCTTCGAGTAGGGACAGGTTATTTGTAGAAGGAAGAAGATCGATGTTATTATTAATCTTTATAAGGTAATCTTCGAACTTAAAAGGTTCTCTGTGCAGATACTTTAAAATTAATTTTTCAAAACTAAATTCTTTTGTTCGCTGTTTAAAATCAAAAGACTGAACCAGGTTTGTCTGCGGGTCAAAATCCATAAACAGTACTTTTTTGTTTCTTTTTTCTGCAAGGTACCAACCATAATTGTAGCACATTGTTGTCTTTCCGGTACCGCCTTTAGTATTAAAAAAAACAATTTTTTTCATATTTAAAACCAGAGAAAATTTTTTTGGCCGTTATTTAATATTCGGCATCCACCCGAATATTAATCTTTAATGATTGCGTTTAATTATAGCTTAAAAAAGAATAAAAAATAATAAAAAATTCTGGAAAAAAATTCTTAAAAAAAATTTCTGAAAAATTTTTGAATATTTTAATAACAATTATTCTATTTTTGCATAATTATTATTTTTATTTTAGTATTTACGATTTGGAGTTGTTAAATTATCTGTTCCTGTTTGTGATAGAATGAAAAAGAAAAATTACTACAAAACAACATTTACACTAAGTGTTTCCGCGTCTTTATTAATATTGTTTCTCCTCGTTACATTATGTACGGGTTGCAGCAGCACTTTCAACAATATTTTAAGCCGGGGTGATAATTCCAGCAAAACTAATAATCAGACAGATTCGTCGGATGGGACTTTCGTGGATGGAGCCGCTGATTCCGGGGATGTAAATTCTGTGGAAAGCAATTCTTCGGTTGGAAATTCTACAGATGTAAAAGAAACAATTGTTATAGCGCCGAGCAGGTTGAAAGTATATATTAATCCGGAAATTCCAATTTATCTGACCAGTCGGCTTATGAGCTGTTTTAAAAAAAGTTTTGATGACTATAGCGGAGGAAATATTCCTGCCAGCGATGTCAATCAAAATTCCGTTGGTGAAGGCGATAATAACCTCAGCAGTGGGAGCAAAAGTGGAACCAAGGCAGTAACAATTGCAGGTTTTGACTATGTTAATATAAAAGACGGCGCTGACGTAATTTTTGAATTTGAACCTGTAAAAGAATATGTATCTGCAGAGAAAAGCGGCAGCCCTAAAGGTCAATTGTATTTTGCGCCGGTGGTATCATTTTATTCACTGGTCGAAGAAATTTCCTGGACCGATTTAAAAGATTTCTGGGAAGGCAGACGGGATACCATTAAAGATATCGAGGGAAATGAGATTCCGGCAAATCTTGTGCTTGGCACCCAGACTCTTAAGGTTTTATCAGTGATTTTAGGAGAATGCAAGGTTAAAAACCTGACTGTAAAAGATAACAGTAAAATAAAAGCGGCAGTCACCGCAGATGTTAATGTTTTGTCAATACTTCCCTTTGACCAGATAGAGAAGGAATATAAGGTATTAAGTATTGACGGGCAGTCTGTCCTTGATAAAAATACCACCTACCAGCAATACCCTTTGGCAGCCGGTATATCTGTAAAGACACAAAATAATTTGGTTGATGCTGATTTTGACAAGATTCTGGATACGAATCTTAACGGCAGCGAGCTTTCAAACAGATCCGAATCCGATATGGTTTCAATCCTTATTACCGGGGTAACCGCGCTTACCCGCCAGGTTGCAGACAGGATGGATAAAAATGGAGTATTGTATCCTGCAGAAAAAATCCGGGATACCCTTCTTGACGCTGACATCACCCACATAAGTAATGAAATATCATTCGTCGAGGATTGTTATGCAGCAAGGCCCAACACCGTTGTTTTCTGCAGCAAGCCTGAATATATGCAGCTCCTGAAATATATAGATACGGACGTTCTTGAACTTACGGGCAATCACATGAATGATTACGGAAGCGAATGGTTTAAATACACCCTTGATATTTATAATAAGGAAGGTATTGACTATTTTGGGGGCGGATATAATCTTGAAGATTCGCAAAAACCGGCAACTTTTGATATAGGAGGGTATAAATTCGCTTTTTTAGGCGCCAATACTTTTGGGCCCTCTTCTGTCTGGGCAACATCCGACTCGGCAGGGGCAGCTGCAATAAATACGCTTGATGCCGTTCAGCAGGAAAAGGATATACAGAAATATGAAGAAGAGATAAAAAAGCTCAAGTCCGAAGGCTACAACGTGATATTTACATTTCAGTACCTTGAGACATATAATTATGCCCCCACAGGGCAGCAGATTAAGGATTTTGAAAGGATGTCTGATGCAGGCGCCGTGATTGTTAACGGCAGCCAGGCTCACCAGCCCCAGGGCTTCGAGATAAGGGAAAACGGTTTTATTAATTTTGGGCTCGGAAATCTGTTTTTTGGCCAGGCGGCAGGATTGCCTGTCAAGCAGGGGATGCTTGCCAAACATATATTTTACAAGGGAAAACATATAAATACTGTTATGGAGACCATTTATATCGAAGACTTGTCCCAGCCAAGGCTTACCGAAGGGCAGGAGAGGGCCGATTTATTAAAGGCGGTTTTTCAGGGCAGTGTTATAAATTAGGATATAAATGATGGACAGACATGGGATTATTTAAGAGAAAAATACCAAAAACTGTACCGGAAAGTGCCGGTAAAGACAAGGTTAATGAGGATAAAGCAAATAAATCAGCTGCCGGCAGCAGACAAAAGGCAGACGTCAAAACTCCTGAAAAAGAATTGTCTTTTATGGGACATCTTGAGGAGCTGCGCAAAAGGATAATCATCGTCCTTATTGTTTTTGCTGTGGCATTTATACCTGCATATATCTATCATGCAAAAATACTCGAATTTATTACTGCGCCCCTTGCAAACAAGAAGCTTGTGTTCCTCGAAGTAACTGAGCCTTTTCTGGTAAATGTCAAACTGGCGTTTTTTGCGGCAGCAGCTGTGGCGATACCAATACTTGTTTATCAGATAATTATATTTGTCAGGCCCGCGCTTTCAGGAAAGATAAGGAAAAGCCTCAGCGCTTTGACAATTGTATTTTTTGTTCTTTTTGCCGGAGGTGTGGCATTTTCCTATAAGCTGATGATCCCTGTTGCTGTAAAGTGGCTTCTTGGCCAGGGTGCAGGCCTTACACAGATTCTCTCCGTAAATAAATATGTCAGCTTCATCGGCTGGTTTTTAATCGGTGCCGGCATAATGTTTGAGATGCCTTTGGTTTTGCTATTTTTAATCAAAGCAGATATTATTACTGTTGCACAGCTTAGGAGACAATGGCGGGTTGTATATATCGTGATTCTTCTTTTGTGTGCGATAATCACTCCGGACTGGAGTCCTGTTACGATGGGAGTGCTTGCGGTCCCCATGATTCTTTTATATGAACTTGCGCTTCTGTTTGCAAGATTTTTTTAAGATATCTGTATTGCGGATCCTGTATTACGGATCAGTAATGGGATTTATTGTTGTGATTTAATTGGTATGGCAATTTAAAGAGAGGTGGGTTTACAGAAATGTTTGGACTTGGATGGCAGGAACTTATAATAATTTTAGTTATAGCGCTTATAATTTTTGGTCCCCGAAAACTGCCGGAAATCGGCAAATCCCTGGGCCAGGCAATCAGTGATTTCAGGAACACAACAAAGAAAGCCACTGATGAAGCAAAAAGGGAAATCAGGGACATAGAGACTTCCATCAAAGATTCAGTAAATGGCACTGATTCTGCCCCGACAAAATCTGATACAGATAATTCTGGTGCAGGTCCCGGGAAATTGTAAGCACTTGGGTTTTTATTTTTGCCTGACCTTATGAATTTCCGCTTTTAAAAAGAGCACACTGTTTTTTTTATGTAAATTCCTGCTGTAGCTCCTGCTGTGTTTGTATTTTATCTTAACCTGGCTTTACCGATGTCTGCTTTGAAAAAAAGAACTCTTCGGTCATCTATGGAAATTCCTGTTTGTTTTGTGTTTTATTTTGCCTGGCTTTACCTGTATCTGCTTTAAAAAAATAAATTTTATGTCTTTTTATGGAAATTCCTGTTGTGTTTTTTTCTGTGTATACCGATATATAAATAAAAAGGACTGAAATGAAGAAACTTCCCGGGAATCTTTTAAAAGCATCCTCAGTAACATTTGTTTTATCTGCAGCATTAATACTGCTGGTGACCTTCGGTACGACTTCGTGCTGTTTTGATGCTGCATCTTTGGTCAGCAGTCTGGCAGACAGCAGTACATCTGAAAATAATTCAATTAATATTTTTAATAAAAGTATTGAACAGATGCTCGAAGAGGCAGGCTCAGTTTCCAATGGGTGGATTAAAGACGGATACGGAAAACTCGTGTGGGAGCCCAGCTCAGTTATGAACCTTATAGTCTCTCAGGATACAAACACAGAAAAATATTTTGACATGGCAAAACCTGTCTTTTTCAGTGTTGAAAGCGACCTGCTTGCGCCACCGGAAGATGAGGGCAATACAGATAACGGCAGCGGCGGTACACAGGGAAGCAGCAGTGCAGAAAACAGTTCCAACAGCGATAGCGGCCAAAACAGCAGCGGCAGTGATGGCAGCAGTACAGATAACAGCAGCACTGAAGAAGTGGAATTTACCTGGGATTTTGGCAACGGCGAAACAGCCCAGGGCCAAAGCGCAGAATATAAATTTGAACAGCCCGGTGTTTACACTATTACTCTGACTGCAAGTGCTGGAAATGCAAGTGATGCATATGTTGAGACAATCTGGGTCGCCGAGAAATCGGGAAATTTTTTTATTTTCAATAAATATGACTGTAATGTGGAAGTGGAAAGCATTTTTACAAATAATGGTCCGGGGAAGCTTCTTGACACTGTCTACAGCCTTGACGTCCCAAAAACAATTGCGCCATTTCAGGAAGTTGTCGAAATTATCACGGAGCCAGGGAAATTTAAGGAAAAATCCGGCAAAAATGGGGATTTGTTTTATACATTTTATCTTGGAGAGACCGCAGACGGCGAGACTGCTTCCGTAAAAGCTGACTATAAAGTAATAATGAGCGAATTTGCTTTAAACGAAAACACCGGAGACAGCAGTACTGCTGAAGATGAGGACTTTGACAAAATTGTCAAAGAATATACAAAAAGTGAAAAATCCATAGACAGCGATTCAAAAATAATCAAGGCTGCGGCTGCTGATATAATCGGGCAGGAGACAGAGCCCATGGCAGTTGCAGAAAAACTGTATAATTATGTTATTGATAATATGGAGTATGACTGGGAAAGATATGCTGCTGTGGAGAGGGAAAATCTGTTGGCTTCCGAACTGCTGGATATCAAAAAAGGTGTTTGTGAGGATTACTCGGTCCTGTACGCGGCTCTTTGCAGGGCTGCGGGGATACCCATAAAATATGTTGTCGGACTGCCGGTAATGACGCTTGCCATGGAAGAAGATAATCAGCTGGAGTCGGGCCATGCCTGGAACGAAATATATTTTAAGGGTTATGGGTGGATTCCGGTTGACCCAACATCAGAAGTCCCGTTTCTTTCAACAAATGCACTGTTAAATTTAAGATCATACTCTGAATTTCAGCCCAAGGCCCTCGGATATTCCTGGTCGTATGAGGACAGGCAGCCGGGATTCAGCCAGGAGTGTTTTTACAGGGTCAGCGGTTTTGACAAATCCCGTATGGCAGCAATCACGATGGAAGAATACCAGACAATGAAAAACGATACACTCAGCGGCAATTAGAATATCTAAAAATATTCAGGCAGGCATTAAAAAGTTATTATTTATTATCATTTATTATAAGTGGAGGTTATTATGGGTAATCTTGCATTTTCAACTCCATCACCGGAAAAGATTGCGGTTGCAATAGAACAAATGATACAGAAAGAATTAGGAATAAAAACCGGTATAGCCTGCGAAATAAAGGACCAGAACACTGCAAAAACGAGCCTTCATACAATACTTGGAGATATGGGCAATGCGCTTTTTACCGGTACTTCAGAGACGCTGTTTAATCTGAATTTTGCTCTTGAAAGCCCGAAACCTGCACAAATAATGATAAATATTGCCAGGCAGGGTATTGGAGCAAGAGGCGAGGCAATCGTTTTTACAACATCAGTCAATAAGTCAGTCAAAAGCGAAGTTTTTCTTGAAGCTCCAAAATCTTTTGGAGTTTCCAAATTCGGGGGAGATGTTGAAGCTTCAGCTAAATTAAATGCAAACGGCGCCCTGGTAAAAAGGGCCAATTTATTTTCAAGAGTGCAGGCAGATATTGGCGGCTTTACAGTAAGGATTGAAAGATTCTTTAAAATTTCTCCAAAGGAAGATGGAAATGGTTCTGAACTTGTAGTCGTTAACCTTCCAAAGATGGTCTCGATGGGCTTTAGCGCCCTGATAGATATAAAAGAATTCCTTGACATAACTGCTGTAATCGAATCAGTCTTATAAGCATAAATAAAATAAGGATTTGGTTT
>CAYZUS010000006.1:77956-81419 GCA_964481885.1 uncultured Actinomycetota bacterium
ATTGCATAATTTTTAAAATTAGTGTTAAATTATAATATTAAAAAGATATTTCTTTAGGAGGAATCTGTTTGAAAAATAAAGTAACTGAATTAATTGATTTAGAATATCATAATAATTTTATTACTGATGTTATTTTTAGGATCGATTATTCACCAATACTTAAAATATCTGAAAATATCCCATCTGATTTACAGGATAAAATAAGGGATGTCCTGCCCGAATTTAGTGAAAACAAAATTATAAAAATAGAGTCAGTTTTAGAAAATAAAAAATTTTTAAATAAGGAACCACAGATAAGTCAGGAATGGCAATTTACAAATAAAGACAAAAGTATGATTGCAAATCTTTCTCATGAGAATTTGAATATAATTGTTAAAAAATATAATAATTTTGAAGCTTATAGGAATTTTTTAATGAAAATATTAAATTATTTCCATGAGATTTATAAACCAATTGAAGTTAAGAGAGTTGGTTTAAGATATATAAATAATGTAACTGTAAATAACGGTAATCCCATAAATTGGGAAGATTATATTAACGACAAATTAATCTATCAAATAAAAGGTTTTGTTGAAGATAGTTCTAAAATATCCAGAATATTAGGTCAAATATGCTTAAAAATGGAAGAATTTAATATTATTTTTAATTATGGGATTTCTAATCCGGAATATCCTTTAAGAATTGCAAAAAAACAATTTATTTTGGATTATGATTGTTACGCTATTGAATGTGAGTTTGAAGAAATAGAAAAATTTCTGAAAAATTTTAATTTTGAAATAAAAAAAATGTTTGAAAATAGTATTAAAGATAATTTAAGAAAAATAATGGGGGCAATAAATGAATAATATGGAAGATGCTGAACATTTTACAAAAAACAGCACAAAAGGTAATGAAGCTATAAACACAGATGAAAATCATAACAATTATTCACCTTTGAAAATAAAAACTGAAGGATCTAAAGCGTATGAAAAAAGTTCATCATTTTCAAAAAAAATAAAGGTTACAATTGAAGAGCAATATTAATTGTTTTTATGATAGGCATGATTGTGCGAGAATCTGCCAGGGTGACATATTAAAGGATGTAAAGTTCTATTCTTTCTCTGAAGAAAAAGAATCTATCTTTCAATATATTATAATTTTGTCGCAAGATTGTGACCTTGAATGGTCCAGAACCTCAAAAATTTATGCGGATAATAAGTCTTTTTACGATCAGTTTCTACCAAGTATTTTATTTGCACCTGCTTTTATGTTTGACGAAATATCAGAAGGAGTTCATTTAAAGGAATTATTTGGAATTGAACAAAAAGGCTTAACATCGGGCCAGATAAAAAAAATTAAAAAAAATAATTCTGAATTAAGATACCATTATTTACCTTTTTACCAGGAATACGGTTGCCAGGAAATAATTATAGATTTTAAAATATATTACACTCTGCCCCTGGATTATTTAAGCAAGATTCACAAAGTAAGCTATGTTGCCACTATAAATGAATTGTTTAGAGAGCATTTATCCCAAAGATTTTCACATTATCTAAGCAGAATTGGATTGCCGGTAGTAAAAGAGCTGCTTGATAATGAACCGATAAGCATTACTTGACAACTGTGAAGTGATAGAATATTTCCGCTATACAGGTCACGGCTTGCAATCGGCCATGGACAACTCGCTCAAAGAGTGGGTTGATGCGCACAGATAGTTTATATTTGGCTCTTTAGATTTATTTGAATAATCTTCGATCAAAATAAGAAATCCTGGCCTTTTTTTGGTCACCACAACCTTTTAAGTTTGGGCAGGCATATTTTTTATATACTTCTATTTTAGTAAGGCAAAAGTAAATTTTTATGAATGTAAAAGAGATTAATATAAGTTAAACATCCTTTTCGCCAAAAACTGTGGCGGAAAAGACAAATATCTCGCAGTTTTCACTCAAATAGCAGTTCCTTGGAAGGCCTGCCTTCTGGCAGGTGTGTTCAAGAAATTCTTTTCTGTCCCAGTTATATTCCGAGGCCACCTGCGGGAGAAGAAGCCCCTGATAATAACCGTTCTTTATAAAAAGCCCGTGCACGCCCACCTCGATTACGTTTATATCTGTGATTTTTTCAAAAGGGGACAGAACAGAAATCTCAATGTCGATATCACCGAGCTCTCCCGGCGTGACCGGTCCGAAACGCGGGTCGTGAAGAGCTGCCTCCACGGCCATTTTTGTTATGGTTTTGTACAGCGCAGTGGTTCCTATGATATGGCCGATGCATCCGCGCAGATTGCCATTTTTGTGTATAGTGACAAAGGCCCCGCATTTCTGGTTAAGTACCGCATCAGTTATTTTAAAATCGGGAATACTTTTTTTGTTTGCTGCTGATATGATTGTCTCTTTTGCAATATCAAGCAGGGTCCTTTTCTGATCAGCATTTAATTGAAGGCTTGCCATTATTTATCCTTTCATTTTTTGTAAAAAGCTGCAGACAAATAACCCACCACGGAGCTTTTATCGCCGCTCGTGTCTCCTGAGTTTTTATAACACAAAACTTTTGAACTGTTTGCACCAAGCATTCCGGACGCAATCATGGCAGCGGCAACCGGCCCTCCGCCACACATTTCGACTACATCAGAAGCTACTGCATCGGTAAACCGCATACTGTCAAAAGAATTAATATAACCAATAACCGATCCGTCAATGACCGTGGCAGTATTGTAATCATGAAAATGTGACAAATCGGTACTGGCAACAATCAGGATGTTTTCCCCTTTAAATGTTTCTCCAATTGCATTGCCCAGGCTTTCTATATTTTTTTTATCCTGGACGCCCATAACTACAGGTACTATTTTTAAGTTATCAAAAATGGTCTGCAAAAAAGGTAGCTGGACCTCCAGACTGTGCTCGCGCCTGTGGCCGAAATCCGAGAGCTTTACTGAGTTTTTATATACAGCATTACCGGCAAGTCTTTCGGACCTTTCCGTATCCACTTCTACAATTCCAAGCGGTGTCCTGTAGGACCGGCCATCAAATACTGAATTGAAATCAAAGTAATCTGAGTGTGAAGGCGCTATTATAATTACTGATTCATATTTTCTTTGCTCGACCTGTTTGTAGGAGCATGCAGCCAACTGTCCCGAATAAATATATCCCGCGTGCGGGCACACAAGCCCGGCAATATCCGGGAGTGCTTCATCTACTGCATTTTCCAGGAATTTTTCCACCATGCCAGACAGGGCGCCTGCATCACCGGGATAGAAACTTCCCGCCACCGCTGCCTGCCTTATTTTTTTATCAAACACGGAAGTCTCCTTTTATCGATTCTGCCCGTAATACTGATGGGTTCGTCTTTTAACCAGTAGGATTATCATGCAGGCCATGCTTTTTTATTGATACAACCTGCAGTTCCAATTGTTGCACCTGCTGGCCCGTTTTGTTATCAAATATGGCCACTCTGTTTCATCGATACTGCCAGACCCAGACCCAGACCC
>CAYZUS010000006.1:81519-84636 GCA_964481885.1 uncultured Actinomycetota bacterium
GACCCTGACCCTGACCCTGACCCATTTAATTTTATAGTTTAATTATAATGATTTTCCAGTTTTTTATAAAGACTGCAGGCATAGGGCCAATGACTATAACAAAGGTAAAAGATCCATAAATATTTTTTTATATGGCTGCAGGATTTTAAAAAAAGAAAACCCGGAAACCAGGCAAAGCGGGTGGGCGCAAAAGCATAAATAATGGAAATATTATTATACGCCCCTGTAATTGGAAGCATATTTAGTTTTTGCAATAAATTATCTAAAATTTAAAAGTTTACAAAATTATATTTTAATAAAATGAGATATTTTCAGGAGATAATGAACTATTCAGCGGAAACTAATTAATTTATTTATAAAATATTTTTTTAATTTTGTTAATATGTTAAAAACAATATAAATATAAAATAATTATAAAATTGCCGTTAATTATAAAAATGGTTTTATGATTTTTGGCAAGGCAGGATGTGTAAAAGATGAAAAGTTTGAAAAAGGGCAGCAGATTTTTCCTAAATCTTATTATTTCCGGGATTGTTTTAACAATGCTTTTCGGGCTCCCTGGCTGCAGTATCCTGGCAAAAGCGGCCGGTAAAATATCCGAGGACCAGAGCAGCGTTTCTTCCGGCAATCAGGACAATAGCTTGGCACAGGGAGACAAGACTGAGGTCAGCAGCAATCCGGATAAAAACGGCAACACTGAAACCAGCAATGGTGAGCAGGCAGCTGGCGCGCCAGATAATTCCGTCACTGGCAGCGAAGAGCAAAACGGCGCAGCTGGGGATTCGCAAAATGCTTCCGGAGCGCAGGGCGCAGACAAAGAGGCGATTTTAATAACTTATATCAGTGAGGACAACAGCTTTGCTTTCCAATATCCGGCAAACAGGCTGACACTTTCTTCCAATGTATTTACTGCTTCAGGCTCAGGCGACTCGAGGCTTGCAATATTGCAGCAGCGTCCTGACAGTTCAAACAGCAGCTATTATTATTTTGATACGCAGAAGATCGCAGATGATATTACGGCGCTAAAAGTAGGCAAATTTGGAGCGGATATTGAGTATTCGTATAAACCCGGCCAAAAGGTAATTGAGAGAGACGGCAGGTTTTTAAAGGAGTTTATGATTTTTTCCCGTTCAGACTGTGATGTGTGCTTTGAAAGGGTGATTGTTTTTTATGAAGGCGATATTCAGTACCTTCTTGTTTCGCAGGGCGACCTGAATGCATTTAAAGAATCGATTGCAGATTACCTGGTTACAGATAATCCTGATTGCCAGGGGCTTGCATCATGGGGAGCCGGTAAAATGGATGATCTGTATAATGAATTGCTGGCAGGCAGCGGGCCCCAAAAAGTCCAGCAGTGGTATGACAGTTTTGATGAGATTACCGCAGGCATTGTTTTTGACACTACAAAAATCACAAACCTGAAAAACAACAGCAAACTTGTAATGACCGGCAAATCAATTTATGACAATATGCCGGAATACAAAACCGAGCTTACAGCTTCATATCCGGTCTTCGAGGACTTTAAAACCACCGGGTATTTTGATGCAGTAAACAGCCACATTAAAGACATCCTTGATCCATGGTTTGCTTACTTCATGGAGTCTGCCAAGGCTGCGTTAAAGGATATGCCGGCAGATGCCCCATGGACCTTTCAGCTGCAGGCAGACTATGCTGTTGAGTATTATAGCGGTAAAATTTTAAGCCTTTCTTTTACAGATTATACTTTTACAGGCGGTGCGCACGGAAGCACCATATCTGAAACATATAATTATGACCTTGTAAACAAAAAAGAGATAAAATTAAGCGATATTTTTAAATCAGGCAGCGATTATCTCAAGTTTGTTTCTGATTATTGCTTTGAAGATATTAAAAAACAGAACGCCCTGATGGGAATGGACCCAATGGAAGATATGATAAAGCCGGGAGTAGATCCTTCTGTGCCGGAAAATTATGCAAGATTTTTACTGACCGAAGATTCGCTGATAATAAGGTTTGACCAATACCAGGTTGGTCCGGGCGCAGCAGGCAGCTATACTGTCAGGATCGGATATGAAAAGTTTAAGGAGCTGATTAATGATTATTATGCCGGGCTGTTAACTGAATAGTTAAAGATAATCCTAAAAATGTTTCTTGACATGGGGTTTATCAATTAGGATAATATGTAAACTATTGACAAGTTTGCTCGTGAGGTGTTAATATGGCCGCGCGCAAACAACCGTAATGTTTTAAGCGGAGGGATCAATCGCCGTGAGACAGGGCCAGTTTTTGACAGGATTGAAAAAAAGCTGTTTATACGGTTGAATGAATGCTGTTAATACAGAAGCAGTTTTTAGTTTTTACTGATTTTAACCGATTAGTTTCTGTATGATTTTTGCCGACGTAGCTCAATTGGTAGAGCAGCTGATTTGTAATCAGCAGGTTGTCCGTTCAAGTCGGTCCGTCGGCTCCATAAATTTTTTTAATTTCTGCTATATTTCTGCTATATTTGTATTATAATGAGTCCTTTACGTGGAGGAGTGCCCGAGTGGTCAAAGGGAGCAGACTGTAAATCTGCCAGCGCAAGCTTACAGAGGTTCAAATCCTTTCTCCTCCACCATTATTTTAAGAGAAAAATCAGGCCCAATGAAATATCTGGCCTAAATAACCGGCTAAATATTTACTCAGGTTTTAAGGTATGATGAAGAAGTATTTTATGTTTTCTTAAGCCTTCCTGATTATAAAATTGATATTTTTTTAAGATTTTAGCCTGATTTTTGAAAATTGACTTTAAGCAAGCCTGTATAGCTCAGTTGGTAGAGCGTTTCCTTGGTAAGGAAGAGGTCATCAGTTCAATTCTGATTACAGGCTCCATTAAACACTGATACTGTCAACATTGACAAAAACACTGGTAATGCCACTATTGACAGCTTGATTCTTCTTTTATAGAATGCACTTTTGTTGTAGAATATATGTTTGGACATGGCGGTGTAGCTCAGATGGCTAGAGCACACGGTTCATACCCGTGATGTCATTGGTTCGACTCCAATCACCGCTACCATAGCCAAGAAATAGTTAACTTTAAAAATCTTAAAGAAAGGAATTATAAAATGGCGGCAAAATTAAAATTTGAAAGAACAA
>CAYZUS010000007.1:0-1382 GCA_964481885.1 uncultured Actinomycetota bacterium
CTTTCCCGTTCCTCCGGGTTTACCCAAATGCCTAACTCATAAGTATTGTGTCCGACAACTTCATCACGACAATAACCCAGGGTCTTTAAATAGGCGTCGTTAACCTCTATCACTTTGTTTGGTTCCATAGCTGTTATGGCATGGCCGTAAGGGCTTGAGTAAAATGCTTTTTGAAACTTATCTTCGGATGAACGCAATGCTTCCTCAGCCCTTTTTCGTTCAGTAATGTCCTGGATAAATCCAATGACTTTAAGCGGATTTCCCATTAAATCCTTTTCAAGACTTGCGACTGAATGTACTACTTTTAAATGAGATCCATCTGAAGGATTAACCTCATATTCAAGATTGTAATCCCACCCCTTGGTAATAAGGTCAACTAATGCCTGATGAACATACTCACGTTCCGGGATGCATGCTTCGATGTCATCAATTGTAAAATAACCGGCAATAGGAGGATAACCAAATATTCTGCACGCCTCTTCTGTTGCCCAGATTTTATCCGTATCAAGATTATAAACCCAGGAACCTGTATGACCAATTTTCTGTGACATTAGCACAAGATTTTTGCTCTCGCTCAGGGCTTCATCCGCTTGTTTACGTTCTGTGATATCGGTTACAAAATTAAGTATGGCGGGTAATCCGTCCCATTCAATTTTAACCCCGCTCATCTCAACCCATTTTATCTGTGAGTTTTTTGTTAATATTCTAACGGGATACCTATTATCTAATTTCTCTCCTTTAATGCGTTTACTGTAATTGCCAATCATTAAAGCTCTGTCTTCCTGATAAACAAATTCTATAAAAGGGATGGTTAAAAGTTCTTCCTTAGAGAATCCTGTCAGTTCAGACAACATCGGGTTAACATATTTTAAATTTGCGCCCTGAGCAACTAAAACACCTTCGGAAGCATTATCGATTAAAAGCCGGTATCGCTCTTCACTTTCAGTAAGCCTTGACTCACTTCTGCAGCGCATAATATGAAGTCCTGCCTGCCTGGCATATATCTCAACATAAACCTCATTTTTAAATTCTTTATCTTTGGCCATTACCAGGGAAAAATCACCGATTATTGTGTCCTCCTTCTGGATTTTAACAAATATCATCTCACCTATATTAAAAATCTTTTCAAAAAGAGGAATCAGGTGTTTTGGAATCATATCCTTCGCAAGTTCAGCCATGGTCAAAAAACGTGTCACTGTTTTAGGCTTTGCTTTCGCAGCAAGCACAGGCGCGTATCCCCATTTTCTACCAGACAGCCCAAAGCCAAGAAGGGAGGATGCTTTTTTTATTATTCCCTGCGGAGCAGAAATGGCAACAGTTGTAAAACTGCTGCCATTATTATCATATAAATTGAAAGCCGCATATTCAGCGCCGGAAATATC
>CAYZUS010000007.1:1482-43806 GCA_964481885.1 uncultured Actinomycetota bacterium
TCTGATTTTTTTAACATACAAATAAAGCCTGCTTCACTTGAAAACATGTCCGGCATTATTTCAAAAAACGGCTCTGAAAGACGGTATTTACCGGGATCCTGCAGAACAAATCTATTTACAGGGTCCTGATTTTCTATTTCAGATAAAGTGCATTTATATAAAACTATTATGCCTCCGGGCTTCAAGTATTTACCTGCAGCTGAAAGTATTTTGACTGTTATTTCTCCAAGTCTTTCCATGTCAGACAAAGTGCAATCATATTTGGCATCAGGATTTTTGGAAATAGTGCCAAGCGCGCTGCATGGAGCATCTATAAAGATCTTGTCAAAATAGTTTTCATACCCATCTTGCCCTAAAAAATCGGTATTTGTTACGTCTGCATTTAAAATGGTTATATTTTTAATCCCAAGCCGCATGATATTTTCTTCAAGCAAATCCATCTTTTTAGCATTGATATCAACAGACAGGATCTCTGCCTTGCCATCTGTCAGCTCTGCCATATATGTTGCTTTACCGCCCGGAGCGCTGCAGATATCAAGTATTTTGTCACTTCCAGTTGGACACAGAAAATATTTTACGGCAAATTGTGAAGAAAAATCCTGTACACTGAAATGCCCAGACAGATAACCGGGAATTTTTTCAATATTCTGGACACTCTTTAAAATTATACAGTCATTAAATAAATCTGTTTTTTCAAAATTTCTAACAATGCCGATAGTTTCTGCAGCTACTTCAGCGGTACCGACTGGGCTAATATCTTCAGAAGACGTCGTCTTCCTTTTAAAATTGTCTTGAGTGATGGTATTTTTAGCATCAGTATCAACTACTTTACAGCTGCCAGGAGTTTCGATAATATCAAATGGTTCTGCGAAAAAATCCCGATTCTGGAGCATCCCGCTTTCCTTAAAAATATTTATCAGTTTTGTTTTATCTGTTTTTAATCTGTTGACTCTTATAAATAGTCTGGGTTCACAGTTAAGCAACTTTAACAAGAGCGCGGTTCTGTCGACGCCATAAGATTTAATCCAGTAATCTGTAAGCCATTCAGGATAAGAGAAAATTACAGAGAGTCTTTCGGCCGATTTGTTTGCAGCTTTATTTATAGAATTGTCCAAAAATTCCAGAATCCCAGGAAGGGCATTTATTTTTCTAAGAACTGCGTTAACAAATCTTGATGAGTAAGTGCCTATATGCTTTTTTGCAATTTCCACGCTTTCGTAAACTGCTGCATACCCTGGAGTTTTATCCATATAAAGTATCTGGTATACGGCCTGCCGAAGAATGTTAAGCACATCTTTATCAAGGGTTTTAATGCTTTTATTTGAGAAAAGTGAAATTAAAAAATCAATCCTTATAAGATATCTTACTGTGCCCTTGACGACTTCGAATACAAACCTTTTGTCAAGATCTGAAAGAGGGTATTTTTTTAAGAAATCGTTTAAAAGAAATTTCAGGTTAGATTTTTCAGAAAAATATTTGTTTAAAATGAAAAACGAAACCTGCCTGGGATTTGCAGATTTTATAGGTATGCTGTTTGCTTTGTGAGCATCTTTTGGTTGTTTTTGAGAAAAGCTATCTTCAGTTTTTTCCACAGGTTTTGTTTCTTTTTGAGTGGAGCCATTATTGGTTTCTTTTACAAAGTTACGGTTTGTTTTTTTTGAATTTCTGCCATTAAAAGGCTTTTTACTACTCAAAATAATCACCGGACTTTATCCTGTAGCCATTTATAAAATCACTAAACTTCATTTCACCTTTGCCCTGGGGTTTTATAACCAACAGGCTTAATGCTGTCCGGGGTGTTTTGGCATCGTGCTTAAAAATGCTGCTGCCACAGGAAACAATAAGGCCTGTTTTGTCAGCCCTTATTACCTGCCCTGTAGAAATTATTTCATCACTGTCTGGACCTGGGTGGATCATTTCATAATTATTCTGACTGGAAAAAATTATTTCTTTCTTACTCTTTGCGGAACACATTGTTTCATTATTTACGGTATTCTGCCCGGTATTCATTATTTCATCTTTGCAATATTGCGGGAGTTCTGTAATCTGAGCTTTAAGAATCTTTAAATATTTTCCTTTCCACAGCACATCGCTTCCCGGAGCAGTGGAAAATGCCCTTATTTTATTTAATATCTTTTCAGCGCTTTTGCTCCAGTCTATTTTAAAGTCTTCTTTTGTAAAAATCTTTGTATATGATACTCCCTGTTCGTGCTGTGGCCATGCGCCCAGGGACATACTTTCATAATTATCAAGCAAAGAAATAAGAAACGGAGCTCCAAGCTTTAATATTTTTTCCTCAAGCAAATCCCTGTTGTCGTTTTCTGATATATCAAATTTTAACTGCGCATAAATATCTCCGGTGTCAAATTTTTGTTTGATTTTTATGAGGCTTATTCCGGTTTCTGTATCCCCGTTTAATAGAGCAGTCGTAATCGGAGAAGGCCCGCGATATTTGGGAAGCAGTGAAGGATGGACATTTATTGTGCAGCTTCCGGCAATCTCAAGGACTTCTTTGGGTATCATCCTGCCAAAAGACACAACAACAAGACAGTCAAAATCTGTTTCTTTAAGCTTATTAATTGTTTGTGGTCCGAAATCATGGTCCTCAATGAATTCCAGGTTAAGTTTAAGTGCACAAAGCTTTACAGGATTAGGTCCAATTATCTTACCCCTGCCTTTTGCCTTATCCGCAGACGTCAGGACAAGCACTATCCTGTGGTCGGAATTATTGATTGCTTCAATAAAAGGCACTGAAAAATCTGAAGAACCAAAAAAAAGGATTTTCACAAAATATTGTTCCTTGTTATTTTTGATAAAAAGTTTTTTCTTTCCTCAGGTTTTAGGTGATCTATAAAAAGTATCCCGTCAAGATGGTCAACTTCATGAAGGAAAATCCTGGCAGCTATTCCTTCGGCTTCTATCCGGACATCCTGGTTTTTAAGATTTTTTGCTTTAAAAAGTATCTTGGCCGGACGTTTTACTTCACTTTTAACTGAATAAATTGACAGGCAGCCTTCATCCTCGGTGGAAGTCTTTTTTCCTATTATCTCTATTTCAGGATTTATATAGCTTTCGAATTTCTCACCAAGGTTTACAATAATGACTCTTTTTAAAACACCTATCTGCGGAGCGGCGAGCCCAACACCGGAAATATTTTCATCCGAGACTGTGTCTATCATATCTTCAACAAGTGCAAGCAGCGCCCTGTCAATATTTTCCACTATTTTACTTTTTTCCCTTAAAACCGGGTCTCCTATTTTTCTTATTCTTTTAACTGCCATTTTTAAACTTTTATAAATCTTTCTCTTTTAATTTGGTATTTATTTATCTCTGCCGGCAACTGCATCAAAAATACTGTTTAATAATACCGAAATCAGCAGAAAATGTTAATCTTTTTTTATCACTATAAATCCTGTCGGGGACCGTATTTGGTTTGTAAATATAAAATACAGACAGGATCCAAATCTATTTATATTTATAAAATTCTTACTGTGTCCAAATCTATTTATATTTATAAAATTCTTACTGTATCCAAATCTATTTATATTTATAAAATCCAGACAGGATCGACATCCGTTATTATTTTGTTGCCTTCAGTTTTTTTAAACCCTGCAAGTATTTTCCCAAAAAAAATATTAAACTGCATGATTTTTTCTGTTTTAACAAGGATGTGCCATCGGTAATGCTGGTTTAATCTATAGAAAGGCGCCTGTGATGGTCCAAGCAGCATAAAATCTGATTTTCCCTTACTGCATATTTCTGAAAATATCCTGTTTACATCAGAATTGACCAGGTTTTCATCCTTTCCGGACACAATTATGTTTACAAGATGCGAAAAAGGCGGATAAAAAAGCTCTTTTCGATTTTTAATTTCTTCCTCATAAAAAATATTAAAATCTGATGACATAAAACTTTTTAAAATAAAATTCTGCGTGTTGTAAGCCTGGATTATAAACCTTGAGCCTGCATCGTTTTTCAACACTTCAGAAAGCCTTATAAGGACCTGGCAGGCCTTCTCATTAATACTGTAGTCAGGAAGGTTAAAAAGGCTGTCAAAATCAATTATACCCATAAGAGTGATGTCTTTGATTTTCATATCTTTTGCTATAAGCTGGGTACCCAGCAAAATAGCAGAACCGGAAGAATTTACAGAATTTAAAATTTCCTTTAACTCATTCTTTTTTTTCAATTTGTCTGAATCTATCCTGAACAAAGCAACATCCTTAAACCTCTGCTTTAACTTAAGCTCAATTTTTTCGATACCCGATCCAAGGTAAGAAAATTCGTCACTGCCGCAGGAAGGACACGATCCGGTAAAATCAACTGCAGCAAGGCAGTGATGGCAGATAAGTTTTTTCTGGGAGCTGTGATATTTAAAAGCAGTATTGCATGAAGTGCATTTGGGAACGTTGCCGCACTTCCTGCAAATCAAAAAACTGCTGTAACCCCTCTTGTTTACAAAAATAACAGCTTTGTTTTTTTTACCTGTTTCTTCTCTTATCCCCATAAACAAGCCGCCTGTTATATCACTATCCTCTTTTGACCTGTCAAGAGCCTTTAAATCTATTACCTGTTTTTTAAATAAATTTTTTCCGGCATGGGCCCCAGGATTATCTATTGTCTGCATATTACTTTTTTCAGAAAAATCATGCCTTAAGTTTACTGATGCGGAATTGCCAAAAAGAACACAGGGTATTTTTAATATCCCTGCAAGCTTTAATGCCACGTCTTTCAGATTATATCTAACGCTTGTTGCTTCTTTGTAGGACAAATCATCGGCATCATCAATAATAATTATACCTAACCGGTTAATTGGCAGAAATACGGCTGACCTTGTCCCTAATATGGCGTCGTATTTGTTGTTGTATATTTCAAACCAGTTTTCAAATTTTTTGGAAGGGCTTTTTTCAGAATAATAAAGGCATGCATTAATTTCTGTTTTTAAATCCAATTCGCTGGACATACTTTTGATATCTGCAATTTCCGGTGCCATAACAAGTGTTTTTCTTCCGGAATTTTTCATTTTTAATGCAAGGTGTTTGATTATTTCAAGTTTTTGCAGGCCGCCGAAATCTTTTAAAAGAAAACCCCCGAATCGGTCCCTTTCCGCATATTCTGAGATATCAGAAAGAAATCCCGGTACCACTTTGTCAGAAGCCTTTAAATCAGCTGACTTGCCGGGATCTTCCAAAACAGAAGACGTCGTAGGTTTTTTGGCTTTCCTGCCGGAGGGAATAAAAAACTCCATGATTTTACCAACAGGGGCGACATAATAAGCAGACATCCAGTAGATAAGTTTTAGCCTGTCCCGGTCAAAAATCGGAGCATCGTAAAGTATCCTTGTTACAGGTTTTATTTCTTTTCCGGAAAACCCCGAATTTTTTTTGAGCCTTGTTATATATCCGGTTTCCTGGCGGTTTCCAAACGGGACCGCGACCACACTTCCAACTTTCGCCAGTTCTTCCAAATCCGGCGGTATTTTGTAATCAAACGGATGACAGATACCAAGAGTCTTTATTGCAACATAGACTTCTGCATAACTCATCAGGCAACCAAATATATTAAAATATGTTAATTAGTTCTAATTGAATAATTCAATATTCAGCAATTTGTCTTCTTAAACCAAGGACAAAATTTTCATAATTTCAGTCTTTTGTACAATTGTTCACCAGAGACTGATTGGTCCCTGCTGAATAATTCAACATTTTATAAAAATTTTAATTTGTCCGGTAAAAAACTTTTCGAAATTAAAAATTTTAGACAATTATTCAGCAAGAACCTTTATAAGTATTTAAATACATTTTTAGCCAAAAAGCTTAAAAATTATTTTAAAGCATTATCTTTTTAAATTTTAGATTTTAAAAAATTCTTTAATTTTTTCAACTTTGTCGAGTCTTTCCCAGGTAAAGTCTCTGTCATTTCTTCCAAAATGGCCGTAGGATGCAGTCTTTCTATAAATTGGCCTTAACAAGTCAAGGTTTTTGACTATTGCACCGGGCCTTAAATCAAATATAGTCTTTACAGCTTCGTCTATCCTTGCCATGTCTACTTTTTCTGTACCAAAAGTCTCGACCATTACAGAAACAGGGTGAGCGACACCTATTGCATACGCAACTTCAATTTCTATTTTATCAGCTACGCCCGCTGCAACCAGGTTTTTTGCGACATATCTTGCAGCATAGCATGCGGACCTGTCAACTTTGGATGGATCTTTGCCTGAAAAACAGCCGCCTCCATGCCTTGCGTACCCGCCATATGTATCTACAATTATTTTCCTTCCAGTAAGCCCGGTATCGCCCATGGGCCCGCCGATAACAAACTCTCCTGTTGGATTTACATATAATTTCATGTTTTTTGACATATACTCTTCCGGGATGATAGGTTTTATAACAAACTCCTTTATGTCCGGAGCTATCTGTGAGTCTATATCTATCATCGGCGCATGCTGGCATGCTACCACTATTGTATCAACAGCGACAGGTTTTCCATTTTCGTAAGCTACAGTAACCTGAGTTTTTCCATCAGGCCTTAAATATGGAAGCATCCCTGATTTTCTGACCTCTGCCAACCTGTGAGAGAGCTGATGTGCAAGCTGAATTGGAAGAGGCATGAATTCAGGTGTATCATTACAGGCAAATCCAAACATCATGCCCTGGTCCCCTGCACCTATCAAATCAATTTCATCCTCATATCCGTCACATGTTCTGGCTTCCAGCGAATTACTGACACCCTGCGCAATATTAGGGGATTGCTTGCCTATTGAAACGAGCACTCCGCATGTTTCAAAATCGAAACCATATTTTGCCCTAGTGTAACCGATATCTTTTATTACTCCTCTTACAATATCCGGTATCTCAACATATATATCTGTTGTAACCTCTCCGGCTACAACGACAATTCCTGTTTTTATTAATGTCTCGACAGCAACTCTGGCTTTTTTGTCTTTGTCTATTATTGCATCAAGAACGGCATCAGATATCTGATCTGCCATTTTATCCGGATGCCCTTCTGTAACAGATTCTGAAGTGAAAAGATAACTTCCCTTTTTATTCATTTATGTCCTCCTGTTTTTTTCCATTATTCTTAACAATTTCATCCCAAATACCTCTTGCTATTATCCTTTTTGTATTCCTGGGGATCTTTTTTATCCTGCCATCTTTTGAGATAATAATTACTTCATTATAGTCACTTCCAAATCCGCTGTCTTTCCTGGAAATATCATTTAAAACTATCATATCCAGATTTCTGCCGCTGATTTTTCTCGTGGCATTCTCTATATTCTCCCCGCTTTCTGCAGCAAAACCTGCCAGATACTGGCTTTCTTTTTTAATCTCCGCAAGCTTCTGCAATATGTTTATATTTTCCTTAAATTTTAACTTTGATATTATATCATCATTTTTTTTCAATTTATAATCAAATTTAAAGTCCGGAACAACATCACTTACAGCAGCGGCCATCACTGTTATGTCAGAATCATTATAATAATTTAAAACCGCATTGAGCATCTCCTGCGTATTTCCAACTTTTACAAGTTCCACGCCATAAGGTTTTTGTATATTGTCTGATGCGCTGACAAGCACTACCCTGCCGGCTCCCCTGAAATATGCCTCTTCAGAAAGTGCAGCACCCATTTTGCCGCTGGATAGATTTGAGATATAACGGACACTGTCAATATGTTCAACTGTTCCACCAGCAGTAATGAGTACATTTTTGTCTTTAAGATCCGATTTATAGCTTACAAGCTCAGAAAGTCGGCCAATAATAATATCCTCATTTGCCAGTCTTCCAATACCTTCTTCTCCGCATGCAAGCCTTCCAGATTCAGGTTCTGCAAAAAAATATTTTCCCGAAGACTTTAGGATATTTATATTGCTTTGCACGGCGTGGTTTAAATACATCGCTTCATTCATTGCAGGAGCAATAACAACAGGGCACACTGATGAGATTACTGTTGTTGTCAAAAAATTGTCACATATCCCACAGGCAATCTTGGAAATGGTGTTGGCTGTTGCAGGCGCGACAAGTATAATATCTACACTGTGCGAAAGTGATACATGATGTATTTTTTCCTCATTATTGAATTCTTCAAATAAGGCTTTTTTACCGCTGATTGCTGATAGGGTCAGAGGGTTTATAAAATTAAGTGCATTCGGAGTAAGCACCGGAAATACTTCTGCCCCTGCTTTTACAAGCTTGCTGCAGACAGACGCTGCCTTATAAGCAGCAATCGAACCTGTGATGCAAAGCATTATTTTCTTTTTTTCCAATAGCATTTTTTTATCCTGCTGAAGCTGCATTTCCAAGCAAACAGACACAAAAAATAATATGGCAAGGATTCAAAAAGAAAACACTGCAGTACTTTTATTAATCAGGACAACATTCAGGACTGCAACATTAAAATTTGGAAACACTCCTATTATGCCATAAGACAATCCTTTGGTACTTCAACATTATGCCCTAGTAATAGTGCAACAAAAGCAGATCTGTATGCTTTTTTAAAAAAACTTATTTAATTATATTATCTTTTATCCTTGTAAATTTCAGTTTACCTACGTGAAGCTCCTGCATAGCTATTTCAAGGGGGTCCTCACCATAGTTTTCTATCAGCGGTGGAACTATGCTGGTTCTTTCCATATTCTTTTTTGCAGAAAGGTAAAAACCTAATTCTCTTGCTCTTTTAGCCAGAATGATAGAAAGCGAAAACTTCCCATCCATATCTTCAACCAAATCATCTATATTATAAATTTCCAATTTAAACTTCCTCCTTTTGCAACAGCAAAACTTGTTTGAGATTAAGCAATGCTTCATTATAATCGTTATTAACAATAATGCAATCGTAATAACACTGGTACTTCAGTTCTTCCGCTGCCGCTTTCAGCCTTTTTTCAATGTTGTCTGATGATTCAGTATCCCTTTTTGTAAGTCTTTTCTTCAAATCCGAAATATTTGAAGTTACGATAAAAATAAGATATGCGTCACTGATTTTCTTTTTTACCTGCATTGCTCCGCAAACCTCGATTTCGAGTATGACATTCTTTCCGAGATTTAATTTTTTTTCCACAAAATCCAGTGGGGTTCCATATTGAAAATCACAGTATTCTGCCGACTCAAGCAATTTATCTTCTTTAACAAGGTTATCAAAATCCTGTTTGGATATAAAATTATATTTATCTCCATCGGCTTCATTTCTACGCCTTGGCCTTGTTGTAACTGATACTGATCTCTCAAAACCTTCAAGGTCCCTTAACGCATCGTCAGTAAGCGAGCTCTTGCCTACTCCTGATGGTCCGGATACAATAATCAATTTTCCTTTTTTGTTTGCCTTGGTTTCCATTATTAAATAATATAACTACTTAATGTAAAATGCTACTACTGTATGAAGAAGCAGGATCTTACTTTTTTTTAAAATTATAACTTTTTTCAAAATCTATTTCAGGTTTACAATTAAAACGGATGCTATTTCTGTAGTTTCACGTTAAAATATTCTATAAAACTGTTGTACTGTTTTTTTCCCAGACCCCTGACCGTCTTGCAGGTGCTTATTTTTAACCTGGCAAGGATTCTTTCAGCGCTTTTTTTACCGTACCCCGGTAAAGAACTCACTAGGTCAATAAGCTTCATGTTTGCAATATACTTTTCATATATATCTTCGTTTGACAAAACTTTTTCAATATTTGTCCTGCCTGATTTAATATCTGCTTTAATAACCGATCGCATATTCCTTACATGACGGGCATTTGCGATATCATACAAAGGAACAGGATTATTTTTTTGCATATTAACATACCTTTTAAGTCAATCTAACCAGGTCAAACTTAATCTGTTATTGACTTTTTTATAGACAAATGACTCAGTTTTAATGAATTTTCAGTAATAATTTAATCTAAAATCTATTAATTTAGTTAACTCAGACAGTTTGACTCAGAAGCTGACAATGCCTCAAAAGATCGAGACAATTTACTTGGATCTACCTCTCATAAAGTCCTGTGAAGGCCCTGCAACTTACTGTTTTCTGCTTCCCGGATAGTATATTTCAATCCCACTTTTGCACAACGGACAATTTTCCGGATCAAATTTTTCAACATTCAGCTTGATAAGATGATTAAAGGGGTAATCAAACCTTACATTTTCTGACCTGTCAACAATGCATATTATACCCCTGATTTCAACGCCGGCATTTTTGCATATTTCTATTACCTCAAAGACTGAGCCCCCTGTTGTTATGACGTCCTCAGCAATCAGTACTTTTTCGCCAGGTTTTAATTCAAAGCCACGCCTTAGCTGCATCTTTTCGTCTTTTCTTTCAGTAAATATCATTTTTTTTGAAAGCTTTAATGCCAGCATATAGCCAAATAAAATTCCCCCCATGGCGGGTGATATCACGGTATCTATATTGTCAGGATTAAGGATATCAGAAAACTCATTTACTGCAGAGTCAACCAGCTCATATGTTCTGGCAGGATACTGGAGAAGTTTCGCACACTGCAGATAAAATTTGCTGTGAAAACCGCTTGTAAGTTTAAAGTGGCCCTCCATTACTGCGTCCGTCTGTTTTAAAACAGACATTACATCAATGCTTTTTAACTGGTCTGTTATTTCCATAATTAAAGCAAAGCCCTTTCCATGTCTTCAAGAATTGTTTTTATTGTTTCAACTGTATTTTTTTTGTCTGTTACTGATCTTCCAACTATAATAAAATCAGCTCCATTTTTTACTGCCGCATAAGGAGTGCTTATTCTCTTCTGGTCACCTGCGGAATCATTTTCGAGCCTTATTCCGGGGGTTGCAATATAAAAGTTATCCCCAAAATTCTCCCTTATCTTTGCGACCTCATTGGGTGAACATATTATTCCATCTATGCCGCTGTCGATTGCCTGTCCTGCAAGACCAATCACTGAGTTCAAATAATCTCCTTTAAAACCCATGGCCTCAAGGTCTTTATTGTCAAGACTTGTAAGTATTGTAACCCCAAAAATAAGGGGTGGAAAAATATTTAGTTTCGCAGCATGCATAACAGCTTTTTCTTTGGCATCCTTTATCATCCTTGCGCCACCAAGAGTATGTATGGTAACTTTGTCGACCCCAAGACCGGTAATTGCAGATATTGCCTGGCTCACTGTATTGGGGATATCCATAAGTTTTGAATCAAGCATGACTTTATATCCAAAGCTTTTTGCTGTATCTATTATATTAAGGCCGCAGCTGTAAATAAGCTCGAGGCCAAGTTTGAGCGTTGTCACATTGTTATCTATTCTATGGCAGAGAGAAATAAGCTCTTCCTCTGAGCTCACATCAACACTAATAATCAGCCTGTCCTTTGGAATTAGCATTTCCTTTTTTATAATGTTTTCCGTCATTATTTTAAAACTCCTTATAACGATTTTCCGATAATATTATTTACTCTGCTGATGTTTTTTGAAATTAAATACTCATTAATGCCGGCAATTATTTTCTCACCGGCATCAGGTTGTGAGAAATTAACTGTACCTATCCCTACGGCACTTGCCCCGGCTATGAGAAACTCAATTGCGTCCTGCCAGGAATAAATACCACCCATCCCTATAATGGGGATTATTTTTTCTTTTGCCAGCTGATATACCTGCAGAAGGGCCACCGGTTTTATTGCAGGGCCCGACAGCCCACCGACAATATTTGCAAGCATCGGTTTATAAGTATTTATATCAAATGCGGTCCCGGTTAAAGTATTAATGACGGATACAGCTTCAGCTCCACCCTTTTTTGCCTGAATAGCGCAGGCCGTTACCGGACCAAAATTAGGGCTGAGTTTGGCAATAAGCGGTATATCTATTATCGATTTGATTTCTGAAGTTATCGTCCTTATATTTTCCGGAACTCCGCAAAATGCCATGCCCCCGGTGCTGACATTAGGACATGAATAATTGAGCTCAACAGCTTTAAGGTGTTTTATAACTGGCTTTATCTTTAAAGCTATTTTCACAAATTCTTCGGAACTTTCCCCGAAAATGCTTAAGATTATTTCTGCGCCCAGATTTTTAATTTCTTCAAGCTGTTTTTCAATAAAGAAATCTATGCCTTCATTTTGAAGTCCTATGCTGTTTAACATTCCACTGGCAGTCTCCCAAATTCTGGGGGATGGATTGCCTAATTTTTTTTTAAGGGAAAAGCTCTTGGTCGTCACTGCCCCGAGCTTTGAAATATCTAAAAATCTATTGTACTCCAAACCACCTGCGAATGTACCTGAACATGAGATGACCGGATTTTTTAAAAAGATGCTGCCAAGCTTTACGGACTGGTCCGTTTCGTATATATTAATATCAGTCAAAGATCACCTCCATAAGATTAAATATCGGGCCATCGCTGCAGACTTTTTTATTTTCAAAACCACCTTTGGCTTTTTTGATTTTTACGATGCATCCCATGCAAGCCCCAATGCCGCAAGCCATTCTTTCTTCCATGAGAGCATCTGCTGATACATCCGGAAAATCTTTAAGAATACCCTGGATATTTTTTAGCATCTCTTTTGGTCCGCAGACGACAAGCTTGTACCCTTTGTAAAGATGCAGGTTTTCTTTCAGGTAAATTGAAGGCAGGCCTTTCTGTCCAAAAGATCCGTTTTCAGTAAAAACCTTATAGTTTCTGACAATTTTTATTAAATCCCTTTCCCATATAAAAAAAGTATCATCTTTAAAACCGGCAAGAAAAAAAACATTCCTTCCGGCTTCCACCAACTCTTTTGCAATGAGGCATAAGGGAGCAACTCCAATCCCTCCGCCTAAAAGCAGATAATTTTTTATTTCTTCTTCAGCTTTAAAACCAACACCCAGGGGTCCCATAAAATCAAGCATGTTTCCCTTGACAAGTCTGGCCAGAAATTCGGTGCCCTTTCCTTTTACCAGATAAAGAATGGAAAAAACATTGAATTTTTTATCTATTTCATAAATAGAAAACGGCCTTCTGAGCAGTGGGTCAAGGGCTCCGTCAAAGGCACATTTAACATTTATAAATTGTCCGGGCAGGCAGTTCCTGCAGATATAAGGTGAAAATACCTCCAGTTTATAAAGATTTTCACCATATTTTTTATTGGAAAGTATTTCTCCACTCAGTAATTTCATTTTAATAATCCTGTATGCTTTTTATGTCAATTTTTGTATTTGTTTTAAGTGCCCTTATACCCTGCACAATAGCCGAAGCTGCAGAAATGGTTGTGATGGACGGAATATTCTGCATGACCGCGGCGGTCCTTAAATAATAGCCGTCACTTCTTGCATTACTGCCTTCAGGGGTATTTATAATAAGGTTTATCTCCCCGTTTTTCATCATATCCAGGACATTGGGCCTGCCCTCTGAAATCTTTAAAACCGACTGGCATTTGATGTTATTTTTTTCAAGTACATCAGCGGTCCCCTTGGTTGCAATTAACCCAAACCCAAGCTCATGAAGATCACTTGCTATCTTTATGATGCTTTTTTTATCTTTATTGTTGACACTGAGAAATACTGTCCCGCTTACAGGCAGAATCATATTTGTCGCAATCTGTGATTTTGCAAAGGCAATACCAAAATCCTTGTCTATGCCCATCACTTCGCCCGTTGACTTCATTTCAGGACCAAGAATCGTATCAAAGCCTGGAAATCTGTTAAACGGCAGCACTGCCTCTTTTATGCTGAAATAATCAAGCCCAAGGCAGTCAACCCGTTTGAAATCAAGGTCTTTTAATTTTTTACCTGTCATAACTCTTGCAGCGACTTTTGCAAGAGGAACTTTGATTGACTTACTGACAAAAGGCACAGTTCTTGAAGCCCTTGGATTTGCCTCCAGTACATATACTGTTGAATTCTTAATGGCAAACTGTATATTCATGAGACCTACAACTTTGAGCGCTTTTGCAATCTTAAATGTATATTCCTTGATATCTTCTATTACTTTCTTCCTGAGCGTAAACGGCGGGATGACACATGCACTGTCACCAGAGTGGATACCGGCTTCTTCGATATGCTCCATTATACCGCCGATAAATATTTCATCTCCATCATATATTGCATCCACATCGACTTCAATTG
The DNA here is from genome assembly GCA_964481885.1 of uncultured Actinomycetota bacterium. Taxonomy (GTDB): domain Bacteria; phylum Actinomycetota; class Humimicrobiia; order Humimicrobiales; family Humimicrobiaceae; genus Fen731. The sequence goes on from CAYZUS010000007.1 coordinate 15,525, forward strand.
CATCTTCAAGAAACTTGTCTACGAGAATAGGCTTGTCCGGCGAAACCAGCCACGCCAGGTTTATAAAATTAGTCAGGCTTTCTTCAGAATATACAATGTTCATGGCCCTGCCTCCAAGAACATAGGATGGTCTGACAAGTACAGGATATCCGATTTCTTTTGCAACAATTATTGCTTCGCCGGCAGTCATGGCCGTACCGTTTTGAGGCTGCGGTATACCCAGTTCATTTAACAGGCTGCCAAACCTTTTCCTGTCCTCTGCCAAATCGATACTGTCAGGAGAAGTTCCCAGAATATTTACCCCTGCTTCGTGAAGGCGCATGGCAAGCTTTAGAGGTGTCTGGCCACCAAACTGCACTATAACTCCTTCGGGTTTCTCGGCTTCAATGATATTTAAGACATCTTCAAATGTGAGAGGTTCAAAATACAGCCTGTCAGAGGTGTCGTAATCAGTGCTGACTGTTTCCGGGTTGCAGTTTACCATTATTGTCTCATACCCGTCTTCATGCAGAGCAAAAGAGGCATGTACACAGCAGTAGTCAAACTCGATGCCCTGGCCTATCCTGTTTGGCCCGCTTCCCAAAATCGCTATCTTTTTTTTGTCAGTGGGTCTTATTTCACTCTCGGTCTCATATGTTGAATAATAGTAAGGAGTGTAGGCTTCAAATTCTGCGGCACAGGTATCTACAGTCTTATAAACTGGCTGGACCTTTAATTTCCTTCGCAGGCTTCTTACAGCGTCTTCTGTACTTTTGCAGAGATAAGACAGCTGTTTGTCAGAATACCCCATCCTTTTTGCTTCAAAAAGCTTTTCTGCCGTTAGTTCATCAATTCTGCAGCCGGAAAAGCTTTTCTCGTATTCCACAAGCTGTTTTATATTATTTAAAAACCACGGGTCAATTTTTGTGTGATTATGTATTTCTTCGATGCTCATGCCAATCTCAAAAGCATATTTTATATAAAAAATCCTGTCCTGATTGGGGACAGTAAGGTTAGTTGAAACAAGCTCATTTTTTAAACCTGCAAAACCATCGCTTCCAAGGCCATACCTGTCAATCTCAAGCGAACGTATGGCTTTCTGGAGAGCTTCCTTAAATGTCCTGCCGATAGCCATTGCCTCTCCTACAGACTTCATTCGTGTAGTAAGGCTTAAATCCGTACCGGGGAATTTTTCAAAGGCCCATCTTGGAAACTTCACCACGACATAATCAATGGATGGCTCAAAACAGGCCGGGGTCTTTTTGGTGATATCGTTTGGTATCTCGTCAAGCGTATACCCAATGGCAAGCTTGGTGGCAATTTTTGCAATCGGAAAACCGGTGGCTTTTGAAGCAAGAGCACTGCTTCTTGAAACCCTCGGATTCATTTCGATTACTACCATTTTCCCGTTTGCCGGATTTACTGCAAACTGGATATTGGAACCGCCGGTTTCCACCCCTATTTCCCTTATTATCGCAATTGATGCCTGCCTCATCTCCTGATATTCCCTGTCGGTTAAGGTCTGTGCAGGCGCTACCGTAATACTGTCGCCGGTATGAACGCCCATCGGGTCAAAATTCTCAATGGAGCATACAATAACCACATTATCATTTTTGTCCCTCATCACCTCAAGCTCATATTCTTTCCAGCCCGCAACAGATTTTTCTATAAGCACCTGTGATACAGGAGAGAAATCAAGTCCCATAGACACAATTTCTATAAATTCCTCTTTGTTAAAAGCAACTCCTCCGCCTATTCCGCCAAGAGTAAAACTTGGCCTTACAACCAGGGGGAACTTTAAGTCATTGCTTATGTCAAGGGCCATTTTCAAGCTGTTTGCATACCCGCTCGGAGGAACCTCCAGGTTAATATTTTTCATTGCCTGCTTGAATTCTTCCCTGTCTTCGGCTTTCTGTATTACATCCACACTTGCCCCGATAAGCTCAACCCCGTATTTTTCAAGCACATTTAATTTGGAAAGAGCCATTGCAATGTTTAAACCAGTCTGTCCTCCGAGAGTAGGCAGGATCGCATCGGGCCTTTCCTTTTTTATCACTTTGGTAACAAACTCCGGAGTCAGAGGTTCAATATATGTCTTGTCTGCAAACTCCGGGTCCGTCATTATTGTTGCAGGATTTGAATTTATCAGGACAACTTCAATACCTTCATCCTTTAAAACCTTGCATGCCTGGGTTCCCGAATAGTCAAATTCACAGGCCTGGCCGATGACTATCGGTCCCGAGCCGATTATAAGTATCTTTTTTAAATCTTTTCTTCTGGGCATTTAAATTAACAACCTGCCGCTTTCTTAAATTTTTCTATATATTGCCTGAAATTTTTAAATATATATCTTGAATCATATGGACCCGGGGCCGCTTCGGGGTGATGCTGGACGCTGTATGCAAATATCTCAGGATATTCCAGGCCTTCTATTGTATTATCATTTAAATTCATGTGAGTTACCCTAAAAGAAGATTTTTTTATTGACTTTAAAGAATCTGTGTCTACGGAAAATCCGTGGTTTTGTGTTGTAATTTCGACCCGGCCATTATCCAGATTCTTGACCGGCTGGTTCCCGCCATGATGTCCAAACTTTAATTTATACGTTTTTGCTCCAAGTGCCAGTGCCATTAGCTGGTGCCCGAGGCATATCCCGAATACAGGTATTCGGCCGAGCATTTCAGATATTGTTTTTATTGCATATCCGACTGCGGCAGGATCACCTGGTCCGTTTGACAAAAAAACTCCATCCGGTTTGAGTTCCAGTATCTTTTTTATATCTGTCGTGGCTGGCAAAACATGGAGCTTAAAACCTGCACCGTCAAGGCATCTTAAAATATTAAATTTTATGCCAAAATCAAGCACTGCAATTTTATAGTCAGTTCCTATGTGATTAGAATTACCGTATGCGTTGTTTTCAGGACCGCCAGCAGAATCACTGCTTTGTGCATGGTCAGTGTCACTGAAAGCAGCATTGGCTTGCATATGTGCAGCGCCACCCTTATATATATAGCCGCTTTTGCAGGTTACGAATTTTACAAGATCGCTTCCAGCCATGTCCGGGTGATTTTTAAGTTTTGCGCTGAGCTTTTTAACATCACCGGTTTCTGTAGAAATAATGCCTTTCATGGCTCCGGATATCCTTATCAGTTTGGTAAGCATTCTCGTGTCAATCTCTGAGATGCCGGTAATACTGTTTTTCTTTAGATAAGCGCTTATGCTTGTCTTGGCCCTATAGTTACTGTAGTTTTCAAAGAATTCTCTTACAATAAACCCTGAAACATGCACTTTGGAGGATTCGACGTCTTCATCATTTACACCATAATTGCCTATCTGGGGATATGTCATCGTCACTATCTGCCCGTAGTATGAAGGGTCAGTAAGGATTTCCTGATAGCCGGTCATGCCTGTGTTAAACACAACTTCCCCCACTGCTTCACCTTCGGCTCCAAAACCAATGCCCCGAAACAGCGTTCCATTTTCCAATAATAAGACTGCTTTCAATTAAGTTTCCTTTTATGTTTTACTATGTTGCATTGTTTAATATTATATTCAAAAATTTAAATTCTTATTTTAAAAACCCAGTGCTTTTACAAATGCGATCTTATAAATCCAATAAAAAAATAGATTTATACTTATTTTCTCAAATTATATTTTTAGATATCCTATCTTTCCGTTATTGAATGTGCACATTACTTCTCCGGTCAGTGTTTGTCCCATGAAAGGACTGTTTAAGCTTTTAGATAAAAAGAAATCCCTTTTTATAGTTTGTTCCTTTTTTAAATCAAGGATTACAAGCTCAGCGATATTCCCTGTCTTTATCTCCGGAGGCTTTAGGCCCATTATTTTATATGGAGCCTGCGCCAGATATGACAAGTATTTATTTAAAGGAAATTTTCTCCTAATTACAAGTTCGCTGTAAGTTGCCGCAAATAATGTTTCCATCCCTGTTACTCCGCAGGCAGCTTCCTTTAGTGTGGTATTTTTTTCATATTCAGTATGCGGGGCATGGTCGCTTGCAATTGCGTCAATTACTCCGGTACCCAAAGCTTCCGCCAAAGCTTCCCTGTCTTCCTTTGACCTTAGTGGAGGGTTGACCTTAAAATTTGTGTCGTAATGCTCAAGGCATCTGTCATCAAAACAAAGATGATGAGGGGTGACATCACATGTAACGATGACCCCATCTTCCTTTGCCAGGCGGATAAGCTCAACCGAATCCATTGAACTTATATGTGTAAAATGTATCCTTGCTTTTGTTTTTTTTGCAAGCTTAATGTCTCTTGCGACCATTAATGTTTCTGAAAGACTGGAAATTCCTTCAAGTCCCAGTTTTGCAGAATAGTATCCCTCGTGCATGATCCCTGACCTTGAGAAACTATAATCTTCTTCATGAAGTATAAGCGGTATGTCAAACTGCCTGGCATATCGCATTATCTCATACATCAGTTTTGAATCCTGAACACAAAACCCGTCATCAGAAAAAGCAACGGCTCCGCACTCCTTTAAGAGGCCTATCTCAGTTAATTCTGCCCCTTCAAGCTTTTTTGTCATTGCCGCAACCGGGTAAACCTTAAATCCTTTTTTAGCAGCTGCCTGCAAAATATATTTGACAAGATATTGGCTGTCAACAGGAGGTTTTGTATTAGGCATGCAGCAAATTGAAGTAATGCCGCCGTGCAAAGCTGCAGAGATTCCGCTTTCTATATCTTCCTCATCTTCATTTCCCGGTTCCCTCAAATGCACATGCATGTCCATAAAAGAAGGGCATACAACCATGCCTGCAGCGTCTATTAAAACTCTTCCATTATTTGCCTTTATCTTTTCGCTGCCATGAATCGGGCCGTATTGCTCAATGTCATCTATCGACAAATCACTGCCGATGGATTTTATTGTTCCGTTTTCTATTTCTATATCAGCCAGAGTTTCTGATACTACTCCCGGACAAATGATTCTGGCATTCCTTATTACAAGGTTTTTAATATCAAAATGCTTTTCGTTGTTGGGAAATCCTTTGCTGTCCATTTTTTTATTTTAATTATTTAACCGGTTGTTAAAAGTAAATATATAAGAGCCATTCTGGTCGCGACCCCGTTTCTTACCTGCTCATTTATCTTTATTTTTTCTTTCATAATATCTTCAGAATTCATTACAGCTTCACTTATTTCAGTACCCCTGTTTACGGGTCCGGGGTGCATTACAAGCGCACCTTCTTTCATCCTTTGCAGCCTTTTAACATCAAGCCCTAAGAATCTGTTGTATTCATTTATTGAAGGATAGTATTTCCTTTCCTGCCTTTCAAGCTGCATCCTCAGCATGTATAGTACGTCTGCAGTCTCAATAATATCGTCAATATTATTGCACACGTTTACCTTAAAATAATCAATATTTTCCGGCAGAAGCATTGATGATGATACCAGAGTTACATCCATGTTCATTTTTTTAAACAATAACATATCTGATCTGGCGACCCTGCTGTTAACTATGTCTCCAACAATTGCAACTTTTAAGCCTTTAAAATCACCGAATGCTTTTTTTATGGTATACAGGTCAAGCAGGGCCTGGGTAGGATGCTGATGCTTGCCGTCGCCCGCATTAATAATCGGCAGTCCTGTATTGCATGAAATAAAATCCATGACTCCGCTGTCTGAATGCCTCACAATAAGCAGATCCACTATCATTGACTGAATAGTCTTAATTGTATCTATTATGGATTCACCCTTTTTCATACTGCTCGATGATGCGGTGAAATTTATAATATCAGCATTGAGCCGCTTTGCGGCAAGTTCGAATGAAATCCTGGTCCTGGTGCTTGACTCAAAGAACAGGTTTAATATTGTCTTTCCCCTTAGCGCCGGTACCTTTTTTAAGTCTCTTTCAAGCACCTCATCGAAAGTATCAGCGTTTTCAAGAATCAGGTTTATGTCATCGACAGAAAGATCTGCGATATCTATTACGTTTTTTACACTTAACATGGCACTCTGCCCTTTTTATCTTTTATATTAATTGCTGTCACCTGCTTTTACCGCTTTCAATTATAGATACACTATCTTCCCGGCCATCTGTCTCAGCCAGACATACTTCTATCGATTCGCTCAAAGAAGTGGGAATATTTTTACCGACGTAGTCCGCCCTTATTGGCAGCTCTCTGTGGCCCCTGTCAATTAACACAACAAGTTGTATTGTCTTTGGCCTCCCAAAGTCAATCAATGCATCAAGAGCAGCTCGAACGGTCCGGCCAGTAAATAATACATCGTCTACAAGAATTATGTCGCGCTCGTCGATCCCGAAAGAAATGTCAGTAACGCCTACTTTTGGTTTTACTTTTTTTGCATAATCATCACGATAAAAAGTTATATCCAGCTTTCCGACTTCTGACTCAACTCCTTCAAGGGCCCTGATATTTTTAGCTATTCTCTGTGCCAGGGGCACTCCCCTTTTCTGGATACCGATAAAGCAGAGGTTTTTTGATCCCCTGTTTCTTTCAAGTATCTCATGAGAAATCCTTTTTAATATTCTCTCGATATCTGCATCATTTAGAATAAATGCTTTTTGTGTCATGTTTTAGTACCCCAACAAAAAACCCTCTTACAATTAATATAAGAAGGCTTTAAACACCAGAACTATTTTATTATATAAAACAAATACTTTTTCCAAAAAACTTCTCCTTTATAGTCTCTCGGACTATTTTAAAGGCCTTTAAATTAACCACTAGCCTAAAATTCAGGCAAACAAATGCGTACATTGTTTTTAATTATAAGACTTAGGATAATATAAGAAATTTTCGACAAAAATTCAAGATAATTTTAAAACTATTATTTAAATATCCTGAAAATAAGCTCATATATTTATCCTGTATTATTCGTGAATCTAAAGATTCTGAACTTTCAGAGCAGTATTCTATCTGCTGACAAAAACGAAATTTCTCTATAATTTGTAGCCAGGGTTGAAAAAGTCCATAATCCCTATTTTGGCAAATAGAAAATATCACAACAACCCTGGCAGGATAAATATTTGTATTTTTATTATATGGTATCGGGCTTAACTTTAAGTTCTATTGGATAGTCTCCCAGTTTTTCAACCTCAAAACCGTTTGCTTTGAATTTCTCATAGTCAAAATTATTGAGCTCATCACATGCCAATTTATGAAACTCATAAAAATTGGGCCACCATTCATATCCACTTGCAAGACTATGGCTCAGATATGCATCAACTATATCCTTACCCATTTGAGGCGCTACATAGAAAGCTCCCATGGCAAGAACGTTGACATTATTTCCGGTAATTGCTCTCAGTGCAGCCGGTACACTCTCAACAACACCAGCGAAAACTCCCGGACATTTACTGGCAGCAATGTGGATTCCCATTCCGGTTCCGCAAAACAGTAAAGCTCTCTCAAATTCACCTTCTGAGATTTTTGCTCCAGCCTTCAATCCGATTCGATGGAACATCTCCGGATTTTTGTCATCTTTAGACCTGACACCAATATCAGTTACGGTCCATCCCTTATTTTTGAGATGCTCTACAACAACTTCTTTTAATGGAAAGCCGGCAAAATCAGCGGCAACCAAAATCTGTTTGTCCTTTATGGTTTTCAAATGATGCTCCTTTCAAATCATAGTCATTACTATCATGCATGCAACAGCAATTGCTTGTTTTAATATAAAAAAATCATATTTCATAACGTAACATAATTCAAGCAGTTTGCGAAATAAATGTCTTGAATCGTGGGCTGATTAAAAAATGCCATTAAGCATCATAAAATATTGTATAAACAGCAGAAAATATTGCACATATCTTCTGCTGTTTACTTTGAATCTGTTTTCCTTCTGTTATCGCTGTGCACGGTGTAAAAAGCTCAAGTTAAGAAAAGTGTTAAACCATTATTACTTCTTTTACTTCTGGAACTATTTCTTTTATTGCTTTCTCGACACCAAATTTCATTGTCATGGTTGACATTGGGCAACCACTGCATGCACCAGTCAGGCTGACTTTGACAACGCCGTCTTCAACATCTATTAATTTGATATCTCCTCCATCAGCCTGTAGGGACGGGCGAATATTTTCCAGTGCTTTCTCTACTCTCTCTTTCATATTTTCTTCTCCTTACGTATTTTCCAAGATTTTAATAAAAATAATTTTAACAGCCACCAATTTAATTTATATGATACTAAATAAGTATCATTAAATCAATCTTTATTTGTTTTTAATTATTTTTGTTTAGACACATAATGCATGGGAAAAATATTCCGAAAGGCATCATTCTGTAATTAACTACTTTAAGCTAAACCTCTGATACAATTTCTCAAACAAATATAATTGTTTTAAAAAGAAGCTGACTGGTTAATGATAACTGTCGTGAAAAAATTAATTTTATCTTTTAATGAAACAAAATTTATCTTCATCAAGATAATCACCGGTCAGGGCAAGCGCTTTCCCACGGCACCCACCACAAATCGCATTATAGTCGCAGCTGCCGCACTTACCCTTAAGCAGCTTTTCTCTGTTTCTTAAATTTTTAAAGACTTCGCTGTTTTTCCAGATATGGTCTATCGGCGCCTCCCTTACATCCCCTGCTTTCAACTCGACGAAGGGACACGGCCAGACCTCCCCATCTGCTTTAATGTATACGAGTCCCCTTCCTGCGCTGCATCCATGAAAGACCTTTTTTGCAAGCTTCATATAAAAAGGACCGTTTTTGGAGTTTTTTTCCATAAGGTATGGCCAGTATTGGGGGCCGGCAACTGTTTCAACAACAACTGATATATTCTGCTGAAGTCCTGCCAGGTATTTTATAAGCTTTTCGTTAGCGCTTAAATCAAGAGAGGCTTCTTTTATGCTGTCTCCTCTTCCGACTGGAACCAACTGGTACATAAGCATTATCCCGGAACCAAGATCATCTGCCAACTGCACTATTCCTTCGAGTTTGTCAAAATTATATTCCATGGCAGTGGTGTTTATCTGAAGAAGTATTTTTGCTTTTTTTATTGCATTAATACCCTTCATTGCAAGCTCAAATGCTTTTTCATCCTGCCTGATCCTGTTATGCAGAGCCGCGTCTGTGGAATCAAGCGATATTGCAGCGCCGGCGACCCCGGCTTTTTTTAAATCTCTTGCAACTTCGTCCGTTATCAATGTCCCGTTAGTGGCAATCACATTAATAAAGCCTTTTGATTTTGAATATCTCAGGATTTCAAATAAGTCTTCCCTCACAAGGGGTTCTCCTCCGGTAAAAACAAGCATCCTGAACTCGCGTATTTCTGCGAGTCCGTCAATCATTTTTTTGGCTTCCCGGGTATCAAGCTCATTGTCCTTGATATCTCCACCGCTTGTATGGCAATGGATACAGGTAAGATTGCATCGGTTTGTTATCTCATATACGGGATGGTTTGGAAACCCGATACATCCCATCCCGATTGCTCCGGCAGCCACCGGCAGTGACTTAAAGGAATGTTTTACAAACCAGCTGCCCCACCTATTCCATCCGGAGAGATTTGAAAAGAAAGCAATTGAAGCAAGCTGCCTGGCGACCATGCCCGGAGGCCAAAAGATTTTGTTTATGCCTGTTCTGTAAAATTTATTGTTTAAAATTTAAACCGCCTTTTAACTAAATATTTAATTGATAGCCAAATGCCATCCCGAATATGTAGGCCAGTGTTATGCCAATGTTTATCACCAGTGTCATTCCACAAAGCATTTCCAGTTTTTTATGGTCAAGATATGCTTTCTTTATAAGCGAAATAACAATAAAAACTGAAATCAGGAAAAATGGTATTCCAATATACACCGTCATCAGGGGGGCGCCGTTAAAAAGAGACAAACCGAAAAAAACCCACATAAGGACAACGCTGCTGATATAAATTATTGCAGATTTTTCCTTCCCTGTCCTCACAACAATATTTTTTTTTCCGGCCAGACTGTCAGCGCTGTAATCCGGAAATTCGTTTATTAAAATAACATTAAATATTGAAAGAGCAATAGGCACGGATATCCAGTTTGCCACTGCACTGAAATGCCCGGTCTGAATATAAAATGCTGTTGAAACCGTAAGCCAGCCGTATGCAAAACCAATAAAGAGCTCCCCCACACCTCTTGATACCCAGCGAAGAGGAGGGTTTGAATAAAAATACCCCAGAAATATACCTATAGCGCCAAGAATAATTGTCCATAGCCCGGTCTTAAAATAAAACTGCAGCACCAGGCCGATGCAAACAGAAATTGCAAGTGAAATATATGAACCAATTTTTGCATACTTCCTTGGCAGCATATTTTGCGCAATTACCTGACTGCCTCCTGAAAAAGTGTTCTTGCCCATCTTTGCAGCAAGCGCATCTTCCTTTATGTCATAATACTCTCCGTTATAATAAGTCAGAAGCATTACAAGTATTACTGCAAATAAAGAAAGGATAAAAACAGGAATATTAAATACTCCTGTAAGCCTGTTTGCAAGCACTGTACCAAGGACAAACGGCAGTACTCCTACAATATGAAAAGGCGGTCTGGACATCACAAATACTTTTTTTACTGTATCTCTCCTGCCCAAATGCACTGTGCTTGCCGTCATGTTGGTCTCTCCTGTCATTATTGTTATTATTGATAAATTTCTGTCTTTATAAACACTTTGCCAAAACATCAGCAAACATTTTACACTTTTTTGTTTTATTTTTCCTGATTATTATGTAAAATTTTATTTCTTTTATTAATACTATTGAAATAGTAGTGTATACTACAAGAAGTTAACTTTAAATAGTTTTGTTTATTAAAAACCAGTTTTTATAAATCAAGGGAGCGGCGCATGAGATTATCAACCAGAAGCAGATATGGAACACGCCTTATACTGGAACTTGCATTAAAATATAACCAGGGTCCTGTTTATCTTAAGGAAATAAGTACCTCTCAGGAACTGTCCCTAAAATATTTGGGGCAGCTTATAATACCATTAAAAATTGCAGGGATCATAAAGTCATCGAGGGGTGCCCATGGAGGATATTATCTTGCAAAAAGTCCTGATAGTATCAAAATGAGTGAAGTAATAAGGGCACTCGAAGGTCCTGTTTTCCTGGTCGAATGCCTGGAAAACCCGGATATATGCGAAAGGCAAAAGGACTGCGTTACAAGATTTTTCTGGAATGAAATAAATGATGTATTGCATAAAACACTTGAGGGCATGACCATTGGCGACATGGTTAACAAATACCATAAGCTAAATCCGGCTGACCCGCCCAATTAGAACAGGATAATTTTCCGTGTCTTGCCGCAATCCTATTAAAAAAAGCAATCCTATTAAAAAACAATACTGAATGCTGAGCGTTAAAAATTACTGAGGTGCCTGATCCCTGACCTGGACTATTCATCCTGCGTCAATAAACCTGTGTATTTACCCTTCCTGTAGAAAAAGGCAGTTTTCCCCAGTTTAATGACATAAAACATTAGAAAAATCAGCTGATTTTGATATTCTGCAGGTTATGAAATTTTAACAATTTTAAAATTCTGCATGCTTAGAACAGGTTATTTATGAGCAGATACAAGCATAATAAAAGACTCACAAAAGCTATTTAAAAAATTTTATTAGTCTGTTAATATATCATAGTTTTAATTTAGTTAAGACAAGAGAGTAATCAGAGTAAGGGAATAATCCAAAAATTACTAAAAAATGTAGAAAGGAAAAAAACAAACGTGATAAAAGTTAGCAAAAAAGCAAAGGCACTGGTATTTGCTACTATGACAATAATGATATTGTCATTTGCCTTAATGATCCCTGGGGTTATTACAGCAGCGGATACGACAACGACTGACACAACTACTACTGATGTCGCGGTCACAGAAACCACAGCAACAATCCCCACTGAACTTGCCATAAATGTAGTTTACCCGAAATTAAGTGCCAAAGCAGGCGCCAATTTTGAATTCAAATTTGACCTTGTATACACAGGGACAGATGAAGCAACATTTGACATTGTTTCAGAAGCACCCTCCAAGGATTGGTTTGTATACGTTACACCAACATATGAAGAAAAACAGATTTCAGCCGTTAAACTTACACCAGGCAAAACCGAAAGTTTAAAGCTGGTAGTTATGCAGCCGGTTAACACAGATCTTCAGACTGCGGGCGATTTTAAACTGAAAGTCAAGGTTTCAAACGCTGATCTCAAACTTGATTCAGAATTTGAATTTTTGGCAACTGTCACAGCTACATATTCTGTCGGATTTACTCCAAAGTATGGCGTATTAAATACCCAGGCAACATCCGGAAAAAACAATCCATTTGTTTTTGTTTTAACAAACAGTGGATCTGGGGATCTTAATAATATTACATTCAAGGCGGATGCCCCGCAAAAATGGATTATTAAATTCGATCCTGAAAAAATCGAGAATATGAAAGCGGCTGCAACCCAGGATATAAAAGTCACCATAACCCCTCCTGACAAGACAATAGCCGGCGATTACATGCTTAATTTCTCTGTTAACAGTGCAGATGCATCAAAAAACGCTGATTTAAGAGTCACCGTTGAGACCCCGTCTATCTGGGGCTGGGTAGGTATTGGCGTTATCGTCCTGGTTGTTATTGGTGTTGCTATAATATTTGCAAGATTAGGAAGAAGATAAATATGAACAATGAAAAATCCAGGGTATTAGAAGATATTGTCCCCAGGTTTAAGGCAATGAAGGGATTTCATATTCCTAAAAAAGCAGAACTGGATACTCGTGGAATTCCTGTAGGGCTTGAAATGGGCAAACCACTTATTGTTACAGAAAATTTAACCAAACAATACAGCGGCAAAACAGTCGTTAATAAATTGAACCTGACCATTAACAGAGGTGAAATATTCGGATTGCTTGGTCCAAACGGCGCAGGAAAATCAACCATAATTCTTATGCTGCTCGGTTTGACTGAACCGGCTTCAGGGTCAGTTGCGATTGCAGGTTTTAATTCCACAAAAGAGCCCATAAGAGTAAAAAGAGTTACCGGTTACCTTCCTGAAAGGCTTGGCTTCTATGAGGATATGACAGCAAGACAAAACTTAAGGTATACAGCAGACCTAAACAATGTTCCTGCATCGGAAGTCGAAGCAAGAATACAGGAATCACTGGAAATTGTGGGGCTTGAAAAGAATAAGAATCATCTCGTGGCAACTTTTTCCAAAGGTATGAAAAAAAGACTGGGAATAGCAGACGTACTTATAAAAAATCCCATGCTTGCAATACTTGATGAGCCCACTGAGGGCTTGGATATAAAAATTGCCAACCAGATCCTTGATAATATTCTTATCTTAAATAAGGAAAAGAATATAACTTTTTTAATTTCTTCGCATCAGTTAAATCTCATCCAGAAAATCTGTACCAGGGTAGGCATAATGTCCAAAGGAAACCTGGTTGGTGAAGGTAAAATCGACAGCCTTGACCGGGGCCTGTTTAGTGCAGGAAAGTACAGGATAGAGATAGAACTGTCAACAGTTGAACCGTCTATTATTGAAAAGATAAAGAAAATCGATACAGTAGTGGAAGTTTCAGAAAAAAACAATGTTATAGAAATATTAAGCGGTGAAGACGTAAGGTCTCAGGTCTCAAGACTGGTAATTGACAACAACATGCTGCTTATCAGAATGGGAATCAAGGATTCTTCATTGGAAGATATATATTTGAAATATTTTAAAGAGGAGTAAAATGAAAGGCGCTTTAACAGTATTCAGAAAAGAAATAGGAGACTATTTCAGCAGCAAGATTTTCATTATTCTGCTCGGTCTAATATATATTGCAGGACTTGGTTTTGCTTATCTTTCGATACAGGCCATTAAATCAGCTCCAATGAGCACCGACCAGGCATTGCTTGTAAAAGTTTTTATAGATGAGATGTTCTTCTTAAAACTTTATACGGTCGGTGAGATAAATGCAATTATGACATTTAATTTTGTCAGGTTTTTCGGTGCATTTATCCCATTAATTGGCATAATGTTCGGGTTTAATGCAATAAACAGTGAAAGAAATTCCGGGAACATAAGCAGGATACTTGCACAGCCTATATATAGAGACAGTTTGATTAATGGTAAATTCCTTGCAGGCATTACTACAATCAGCATAATGATATCAAGCATAGTTCTTATCGTAATGGGAATAGGCTTAAGATCTATCGGCGTACCGCCAACCTCAGAAGAAATCTTAAGAATACTCATTTTTATTATCATATGTGTCATATACGGCATATTCTGGATGAGCCTGTCAATGCTTTTTTCAGTATTGATGAGAAACGTCGCGGCAGCTATTCTTACTTCCATACCAATATGGCTTTTCCTGACATTCTTCTGGCCGTTTTTGTCACCGCAAATCGCAAATCGTGCCATACCTGTAGTTGACGGATCGACACTTGCAACACAGATAAGGAACGTATCGCTTACAGTTGATTTGATGAGAATATCTCCGTTTATTCTATTCTATGAATCGACGGCAGCTGTGATGGACCCTACACTGGGGCACTTGAGCCTAAGGGTTACTGACAGTGATTTGTCAAGACTGATAGCCAGTCCCCTGTCAATCAGCCAGAGTATGGTACAGATATGGCCGCAGCTTATTGCAATTCTTGCACTTGCAATAATATGTTTTGCAGTATCGTATGTTGTATTTATGAAGCAGGAAATAAGATCAACTTAAATGCTTCAAAGCTTTTAAGTGATGGAAAAACAGATTTTTGTTTTAACAGTTCATTTGCAGAAATTAACTGGTTTGCGATGATTATTTGATAAAATTAATCAGGACATCAGTTGCAAATGAACTGTTTTTTTGTGGAAACTATTTTTTAATCGATGAAAAATCAATCCTGCTGGGTTGTTGCTTCTTCTATCATGCTGGTGCCTGCAGAAACTTTGTCCACACTGTGAATTGATGCGCCGTTCTGTATTACGACTCTTTCCACCTGTTCAAAATCTATGGCAGCACCTTCACATGTTATCTTTACATTCTCAACTTTCTGGTCCATTTCTACCAAAGAAATGTCCACGCCGTCAATACCTTCAAGATCAGCCAGCTGAGTGGCCATATCCACAAGATTCGGTGAATGGGGTTTTAAAACATCAAGAACTATTCTTCTAACTTTTGCCAATTTTTATCATCCTCTCGTGGTATGATTATATTCCATGCTGTCTGAGTATTTCAAGACTTATTTTTAAATCCTGTGCAGGCTCATCTTCTATCTCCACCCTTTTATTTGTAAACGGATGATAAAATGAAATTTTTTGTGCGTGCAGGAACTGTCGGTTCAGGCACAAAGTTTTTGCAATCCTTGCGCTTTCATTGTTCCCGTATGTGACATCACTTATAATCGGGTGGTCTATATAGCTGAAATGCACCCTTATCTGGTGTGTTCTACCGGTTTTTGGGTATATATTCAGAAGTGTGCATTCTGCAAATTTCTCACTGATTTCGAATTCCGTGACGGCACTCCTGCCTGAATCTATTGCAACGGCCATTTTTTTTCTGTCAATCCTGGAGCGGCCAATTGGCAAATCTATTTTCCCTCTTTTTTCTTTAAAACCACCGGCAACAAGAGCAAGGTAAGTTTTTTCAACCTGCCGATTTTTAAAAAGTTCAGCCATTCTGTACTGTGAGTTGCTGTCCTTTGCAACGATGATAAGACCAGACGTATCTTTATCAAGTCTGTGTACAATTCCCGGGCGCATGCTGTCTGTACTGTATGTGCCATGTGAGGCTCGTGTGGAGGGTGTTCTGCTTTCGTTTATACTGTCCAAACCATCAATGTCATCTTCGCTGTCAATTCTATTTATATTGTTAATCCCTTCTATAATATCCGGAAAATTTTTACTGTGATTTTTAAAGTGATACAACAATGCATTAACCAGTGTATTTTCATATCTGCCCGGAGACGGGTGAACGGATATTCCGGCGGCCTTGGAAATTATAAGGTAATAATCATCCTCGTACTGAATATCCAGGGGTATATTCTGCGGTTTGATAATGCCTGAAAACCCTTGTTCCAGAGTGTCCCGGTCCGTAAATTCTACAGTGTCTCCGGGGTTTAATCTGTGATTTTTACTGACACTTGCACCATTGACCTTTACAAAGGAGCTCCCGATTAATTTCTGCAGATGATTTCTTGATTTGCCGGGGGTTTTTTCAGATAAATAATTATCTATTCTTGATCCTGCAGATTCCGCCTGGACAATAAATATTTCTTTTTCAATGTTCTTCTGCATCAATTTTATTGTTTTCTTCCGGGCCAATATTATTTAACTGTTCTTTTCCATTATTTTCTTCCAAATCAATATTATTTAGCCCCTCTTTTCTAAAGAAGGTCCTCAGTACAATTATGATTATTATGGCAAAACCTATTACAATAAAACTGTCTGCAATATTAAATACGGCAAAATAAACCAGATGCAGAAAATCTGTCACCTCGCCCCAGACAATCCTGTCTATCAGATTGCCGGCAGCTCCTCCAAGAATAAACCCAAGGGCAATATTGTAAAGAACAGATTTTAAATCAAGTTTGATTTTCAATACAATAATTAAAATTATTGCAATTATTGAAATGACAATAAGAATATTTGTCTTGTTCTGGAAGAAACCAAAAGCTGCGCCGCTGTTGCTGATTTTTAAAATATAGAAAAATTTTGGTATTATCTCTATAGGGAAAACACCAGCCGGCTGCATATTGACATAATACTTTGTGGCCTGGTCAAGCCCAAGCACGAGAAGCCCCGTGATTACAAATACAAGATTTAACGCCCAGCCTGATAATTTTTTAACCATTTTTTATGCAATGCTCCCTGTGACCATAATGCCGACCTTTACATTTTTATTATTTACAACTAGCTCCCTGACAAACATTTTATCATTAAAATCCTGAGTGATTTCCCGGCTTAACGTTTCGTGTCTGATATATTCAGAGTATTTTTCTATCACGTGCCATTCATCCTCATGGCAGCCTATTGCTGTTTTTATTGTATTTTCAATTTTAAAATCAGCTTCTTTTCTTAAATTCTGAATATGGTGTACAAGTTCCCTGCTGAATCCTTCTTCCTCAAGTTCTGGAGTAAGAGTTGTGGGCAGGCCCACGGTAAATTCCCCGTCACTTTCAATTCCTATATTTTCAAGATTTATCATTTCAACCAGGATCTCTTCAGGCAGAAGTTCTATCTGCTTGTTGTTGATTATAAGATTTATGACTTTTTCATTCCTGACTTTCAAAGCCAGCTGGACTGGAATTTCTTTGTCAAGCGCGTTTTTGATTGCTGGAAGTATCGAGCCATATTTGGGACCCAGGAGTTTTAAATTGGGTTTTATTTTATAAAGTACAAAATCAGAAAGGTTATCTGTAATCTCCAGCTCTTTTACATTAAGCTCTTCAAGTATAATATCTGCAAAATGTTTTATTGCTTCAGTTTTACGGCTGTCTTTATCAAAATATATCTTTATTTCTGTAAGCGGCTGCCGCGTCTTTACATTCATTTTACTTCTGACAGATCTTCCGAGGCCGATAATCTTTCTAATGATGCCCATCTTATAGCTAAGCTCCTCATCAATAAGGCTCAAATCTGCAACTGGAAAATCTTCAAGATGAACGCTTTCGCACCCTTTCCCCAGGCTGCCTGTAAGATTTTTATATATGTCATCAGATATAAATGGAATGTATGGGGCAGACAGCTTTGTAACCATAAGAAGGCACTCATATAGTGTTTTGTAGGCACTTATTTTTTCCCTGTCATTCTCACCTTTCCAGAATCTGCGCCTGCTTCTCCTGACATACCAGTTTGAAAGATCGTCAACAAAAGATTCTATCTGCCTTCCGCTGTCAGTAACGTTATAATCATCCATAAGCTCAGTAACTTTTTTTATGGTATTGTTAAGCTCAGAAATTATCCATCTGTCAATTTCAATTCTGTCTTTTACATCAAGTTCGTACCTGTAGGGATCAAAATCATCAATATTTG
Organism: uncultured Actinomycetota bacterium; assembly: GCA_964481885.1. Taxonomy (GTDB): domain Bacteria; phylum Actinomycetota; class Humimicrobiia; order Humimicrobiales; family Humimicrobiaceae; genus Fen731. The sequence continues at coordinate 33,443 of CAYZUS010000007.1, forward strand.
CATATATGACAAAGAAAGAATATACGTTCCAGAGCGTTAAGATAAATTTCCTTATGACTTCATCCACAGTCTTTACGGAAAAGTTTTTGGAATTCCAGGGAGAAACAACAGTGAAAAAATACCACCTCAGCGCGTCTGCGCCCTGTTTGTTTAATATATCCCACGGTTTAATAACATTGCCCTTTGACTTGCTCATCTTTTGGCCGCTTTCATCGTTAATTAGGCCCAGGCACAGTACATTTTTATAAGAAGACTTGCCAAAGAGCAGTGTTGAGATTGTAAGCATGGTGTAAAACCATCCTCTGGTCTGGTCAATAGCTTCGCATATAAAATCTGCAGGGAAAGTCGAACCAAACGTTTCCTTGTTCTCGAACGGATAATGGTGCTGTGCAAAAGGCATTGCGCCCGAGTCAAACCATACATCGATTACTTCAGGTGTCCTGTGCATTTCTTCGCCGCATATGTCGCACTTTATGGTTATTCTGTCAACGTACGGCTTGTGCAAATCCAGGTCCTGCGGCACATTTAATCCTTTTTCTCTTAACTCCTGGGTGCTCCCGATGCAGATTTTGTGGCCATTCGAATCTGACCATATTGGCAGAGGTGTTCCCCAGTATCTTTCACGTGTCAGCGCCCAGTCAACATTGTTTTCAAGCCAGTTTCCAAAACGACCGTGCTTTATGTGCTCAGGATACCAGTTAACTTGCTCATTTGCTTTTAAAAGATCATCTTTTATGGCAGAAGTTTTAATATACCAGCTCTTTTTTGCATAATATATAAGCTTTTTATCACATCTCCAACAGAATGGATACGAATGCCTGAACTTCCATTTTTTAAAAAGCAGTCCCCTTTTCTTTAAATCCTGCATTACCAGAGGATTTGCTTCTTCTATGGAAAGCCCTTCAAAACTTTCAACCCCGGATTTAAACTTTCCCTCATCGTCGACCATCTGGACCACAGGGAGCTTGTTTTTTCGTCCGGCCTTCATGTCGTCTTCACCAAAGGCAGGAGCAATATGAACAATGCCGGTACCCTCCTTGGTTGATACAAAGTCGGCCCCTATTATCCTGAAAGCGTTATCGTCATCTGTATATTTATAAACAGGAACATACTTTGAGTCAATCAGAGTGTTTCCTTTAAACCTGGAAACTGTGCCATACAGGCTGCCCTCATCAAACACTGAACTTAACATATTTTCAACAAGTATATATTTTTCACTTAAATACTCTACTTCTGCATAATCCGCGTCAGCATTAACGGCACAGGCAACATTTGAAATAAGCGTCCACGGAGTAGTTGTCCACACCAGTAAAAAGGTGTTTTCCCTGTCTTTAAGTGGAAATTTGACTATTACAGAGTAGTCATCGATATCTTTATAACCAAGAGCGACTTCATGGGAGGATAGCGCTGTTCCACACCTGGGGCAATAGGGCACTATTTTGTGTCCCTCGTATAAAAATCCTTTGTCCCATATTGTCTTTAATATCCACCACACTGTTTCTATATATTCATTCTTAAATGTAAAATAGGCATTTTCCATATCCAGCCAGAACCCGATACGCTCCGTCAGTTTTTTCCACTGCTCTTCGTATTTCATCACACTTTCCCTGCAGAGCCTGTTAAATTCTTCAATTCCTATTTTTTCAATTTCTTTTTTTGAATTGATACCAATCTTTTTTTCGATTTCAAGTTCGACAGGCAGCCCGTGGGTATCCCACCCGGCTTTTCTTGGAACATTGAACCCCTTCATTGTCTTGTAGCGAGGAAAAATATCCTTAAAAACCCTGGACAGCACATGATGAACACCAGGCTCTCCATTTGCTGTCGGAGGACCTTCATAAAATACAAAACCCGGCTTGTCTTTGTTTTTTTCCAGGGTTTTTTTAAAAATATTATTTTCTTTCCAGAAATCTAATATATTTTCTTCGAGCTTTACCAGATCTATGTTACTGTCAACCTTTTTAAACATCAGAAATAATTACCTCTTAAGTAAAATTGCAAAAAAATTTACTCATAGATTCTATATAATTAGAGTAGTTTTGTGAAGTGTTAATATTTTTTTATAACATACTAATCAAAAGCTGACTATTTTTTAGTAATTTAAAAATAAAAGCAGGAGCATTATCTGATATTTTAAAAGTAAAACAGGACCTTTCCGGATGGCTGGCGGCTGATATTTTTTATTTTGGCAATACAAAGTGAATTTTTTCTATTATTTTAAAAATAAAAAACAATCCACAGGTTGAGGTTTCAAAAACAGGAATAGGTGCAATATTTGCTTATTGAAATAAAACCAAAATAATATTTACGATTTTAAAAGTTCTGCAAACATTAGGGCCGATTTGGCAGCCTTGCCTTTATAATGGTTGTTGAAATAGACGTAGACTTTTTTTGACTTTTCACTTATATTCTGCAATCGTGGAATCCACTCAGCAAGTTCTTCCTGTTTATACATATAATCATATCTTTGAAAGGCATTCTCGTGTTCCCACCAGGACTGGCTGTTTCTGCCGTGAAATCTTAAATATCCGGTATCAGAAGTGCAAATGTCTGTGGCAGGCAGCAACCCCTTAAGCGGCGGCTCATCAACATTACAGAAGCCGATATTTAAACCTTCAAGCAATACAAGCACTTTTGAGTCGAGCCAGTATCTGTTCCTGAATTCCACACATATATCATAGCCTTTGAAATCTTCACCAACTTTAGAAAGATATTCCAGATTGATTTTGGTAAGGTGAAAACTGTAAGGAAACTGAAACAATATGCTTCCCAGGTTTGAGCATTCGCTTAGCGGCTTTAGTGATTCCAGAAACTTTTTTACATCCTCAGAACAATAATTTCTTTGATGCGTGAAAATACTGTGAGCCTTGACCGAAAATACAAATCCCTTAATGTCTTTTACTTTGGCGCACATATTGTCAAAGGTGTGTATTGCCGGAAAACTGTAATATGTAAAATTTAATTCAACAGTATTGAAATAACCTGAGTAATAGGAAAGATAATCCTTGCTGCAAACTTGCGAAGGATAAAATAAATCTTTCCAGTCCTCGTAGCTATAACCTGATGTTCCTATAAAAATGGGGTTCACATTTTTTTATAAAAAAGTCACAATTTCAGCTAAAATCTTATCTTTTGGCATTGCGCCAACAATCTTTTTTACCATCTCACCATTTTTAAATAATAATAATGAAGGAATGCTTGAGATGCTGAATTTTACTGCAATATCCCTGTTTTCATCAACATTTAATTTTCCAATCCTTAAAACATCCTTTTTTTCATCATACAATTTTTCAAGCTCCGGCGTAACCATCCTGCATGGCCCACACCATACCGCCCAAAAATCAACCAGTATTGGTGTCTCAGTTTTTGTAATCTCGCTATCAAAATTAGCTGTCGTTAACTCAATTATTCCTTCAGACATGTGTTTTCTCCTTTTAATTAATATAATAATATATAAAAGAAAATATTATCAAAGGATAATTTTTTAGTCAATTACAAAACAAATAGCATTAATTAAGATTTATTATTGTAAAAATTTATTGAATAAATCAATTGCCATTAACATATAATATGCTATAATAAACAATAATAACTTATAATATTTTACAATAATATGTTTATAATGGAGTAAAAATGTATATATGTAATAAATGTGGGAACAGTGAAAAATTTATTGGTTATGTGCAGGAACAGGGAAATGCTTTTATTTACCAGAATGACTGCGGGTCAGACAATGGCCATGTAAGCGGCGCAGAAGACCTGACAAAAAACAATTCAGTTTATACAGAGCATATTTCTGAAAACCTTTCATGGGCATATTTTATTTCAGATAGTGACTGGAAAAGCAGCTTCGAGTTGAAAAAATGCTGCTACTGTAATTCCAGTGATATAATCTGGCACTAAAATATAAATCCTTCTTTTTTTGCTACAAGATTGCTTGCCTTCAGGAGGGATTCAAATGTACCGGCATCGGTCCACCATCCATCAAGGACCGAGTAAGTCATGTCGTCCCTTTTAATAAAGACATTGTTAACATCTGTTATTTCAAGTTCACCTCTTCCGGAAGGTTTCAATGTTTTAATTATTTCAAAGACACTGTTGTCATAAAGATATAGTCCGCAGACAGCCAAATTGCTTTTAGGGTCCTTTGGTTTTTCAATAATACCTGACACTTTGCCGTCTTTTATTTCTGCCACACCGAATCTTTCAGGATCAGGAACTTCTTTTAAGAAAATCTTTGCGCCACTTTCCTGCTTTTCAAAAGCCTGGATGTCTTCACTTATATCGTCATCAAGAATGTTATCACCAAGGACCACGAATACTTTGTCTCCTTCTGCAAAATTCTCAGAAAGCCTTAAAGCGTCTGCAATTCCCCCTTCACCTTCCTGATATGCGTAACTGATTTTCAAGCCAAACTCCCTGCCATCGCCCAATATTTTAATAAAATCTTCCGCGGAACTTCCTCCAGTAACAATCATGATGTCCTTGAGGCCAGCATTTACCATGGTCAAAATGGGATAATAGATCATTGGTTTATTAAATACAGGCAGAAGATGCTTATTTGTCACTTTTGTACACGGAAAGAGTCTTGACCCAAGCCCTCCGGCTAAAATTATACCTTTCATTTAAAAAACCCGCCTCCTTTATTTATAAAAGACAAAACAAAAACTACTATGGAAATAACAATGCAATAAATTGCAAAATAATTTAAATTCCTTAATTTTGTAAATTTTAACAAAAATTTTATTGCAAACAGTCCTGCCAGGTATGCAAAAACAAATCCAACAGCAATATTGATAATAACATGTGAATCCTGCAGGAGGACTTCATTATAGGATTTATAAGTTTCCAAAACAAAAGCACCAAATGTTATGGGAATAGACAACAGCATGGAAAACCTTACGCATTCTTCCCTTTTTATACCGAATAACCTCGCAAAGGAAATAGTTGAGCCCGATCTTGAAATACCCGGCAGGATTGCAATTGCCTGTCCAATTCCAATAACTGCGGCACTAATGAAACCAAGCCCCCTGATTTTTGAATTAAAAGCATTTGCCCCAGAATTGTTTTCGATAATTTCTGGTATTTTATTATCTATAACAATAACAGGATTTTTTGCTCCGGAATTCGAATCAGTTGATTGTAAGTTAAATGCTGTATTATCATTTTTAACATCTTCTCTATTTTCCGGATTTAAATCTTCAAATCTTTTTTCATACTTTTTACCGAAATACTCTCCGATAAATAAAAACGCTGCAGTCACGAGTAAAAACAAGCATACATACAATGGTTCCGAAAAGAATCCTTCAATCTGATCCTGCAGGAAATACCCAGCAATAACACCTGGAATTGTTGCAACTACAATAAACAGGGCAAACCTGAAATAAGGATTTGTTTTTCTGATGTTTTTATTGAATAACCCTGTAAAAAATGCTTTTATTATGCGTCCTATGTCCCTGTAAAAAACAGTGACAAGCGATAGAAGTGTTGCAAAATGAAGCGCTACTGAATAATAAACCGGTATGTATGGCCATTTAAATAAAAAAGGGACCAAAACAAGGTGGCCGGAGCTGCTGACAGGAAAAAATTCTGCTACGCCCTGTATAATACCCAGGGCTATCGCTTTTAGTACTTCCAATAATGATACCTCCAATGAAATATTTTAACTTCCGCTGATTTTAACACTGCCGACATTTTAACTTCTGCAACTTTCATCATTGCTGACATTTTAATTTCTGGTTATTATAATAAAACCAATATTTTAACCTGCGCTTCTTAATATATCCATGAGATTTTACTTTCCATTGAACGCAACGCCACTGATATCTTAACTTCCACTTATCGCAATATCAACGACATGCATCGATGGACTTCCGATGTAACCACCGGCTGGCATAAATGTTAAATCACTTCCGACTTCAGACAAATTTTTGCAGAAACTTAAAAGATCTGTTGCAATGGTTACTTCTTTTACCGGATAAGTAAGGCATCCCTTTTCAATCCATATGCCCTTGGCCCCGACACTTATCTGTCCGGAAATAGGGTTTACACCAGAATGAAGCCCGATAACATCTATCACGTAAAAACCATTATCTATTTTCTGAAGAATTTTGCTTTCAGAAATATCCGAAGGTTCCATATAAAAATTTGAAATCCCTATATCAGGGGGGCTTTTATAAGATGCGCGCGACGCATTTCCTGTAGACAGTCTCTTGTCCTTTCTTGCGCTGTATGTATTATGCAGATAGGTTTTAAGAACCCCATCTTCAAATACAGAAGTCCTGCCTCTTGGCACTCCTTCTCCATCAAAAGGCCTTGAGGCAAGTCCTTCGGGCAGCGTTCCATCGTCAATTATATTAAAATCCCTGGAAAATATTTTTTCACCAATTCTACCGGCAAGCAAAGACTTGCCCTTCTGGACAGAGTCTGCCATTATAACGCTGGCAATAATGCCAAGAAACTGTATTGCCACCATAGGGCTGAGCATTAAATCTGCAACCTGCGATTTTACTTTCCTGGCTCCCAGAAGAGATGTTGACCTTTTAACAGCATTCTCGGCGATATCTTCTGCGTTTAGTTTTTGAGGTGTCCTCTCGTAACCAAAATAATCCCCGGTGGAAACATCTTCTCCTTCCCTGGATATCACACTTATGTACAAAAAAGCAGCCGAAGCTCTGTAGCTGTCTTCAAGGCCCAGGGAATTTAAAATAACAGTCTCGGAAACCGTGTCTTCATAAATCAAATTACTTATTCCCTTTATTCTTTCATCCCTTTTTTTGGCAGCAAGCTCCAGCTCTTTTGATATCCTTATCTTATCATCAGCAGTAAAGTCAGCAAATTCCTGAGCATAAAGCACATTTCTGTCAAAAGCCGCATCCTTATGCATAAATTCCTCTCTTGCCGGGAGGTAATTAAACTCTTCCTGATTTGTGACTCTTGAATTTTCTATCGCTTTTTCTATACAGGCGTCAATTGCTGAGTCGGAAAGGTTGGATGTATAAGCATACCCCATCCTCTTATCCTTAAAAATCCTGAACCCAAGTCCTTTCGTGTCAGCAAATGAAAGATTTTCTATGTCTTCTTCATAGATCTCAATTTCATTATGGGCCGCAGATGATCCGTATATTTCAAATTCACTTATGTTTTTACTTTTAATTTTCAAAAAAGCATGTTTGCAAAAATCCATTATTTTTTCCACTTAGACTTCTGTACCTCCAACTGTAATCTTGTCAACGAGTACTGTCGGCTGGCCCACTTCATTAGTTATGGACTGGCCGGCTTTGCCGCAAAAACCGGGAGCAAAATCAAGGTCTTTACCAATAGCTTCTATCCTGTTTAAAATATCGGGTCCGTTGCCAATCAGAGTGGCCCCTTTTATGGGTTCTGCAATGACTCCGTTTTTTATCAGGTACCCTTCACTTATTCCAAAGACAAAATCTCCGGTTGCTGTGTCCACCTGGCCCCCTGCAAATTCTTTTGCATAAATGCCGGTTTTCACTGATTTTATGATTGCCTCTTTTTCATCGCTGCCGCATTCAATGTAAGTGTTTGACATCCTTGGCACAGGCATGTCCCTGTATGATTGTCTTCTGCCGTTGCCGGTCTGCTGCATTTTCATTTTGGAGGCACTTTTATAATCAAATATATAGTTTTTCAAAATACCGTTTTCGATAAGGATATTTTTTTGGCAGGGATACCCCTCTCCATCGAATGCATAGGAGCCCCAGTGATATGGCATGGTCGAGTCATCAATTGCTGTCAGAATGGTGCTTGCGATTTTTTTATTTAATTTATCCTTAAAAACTGAAGCATCTTTTATAATGGCATCTGCTTCCAAACCATGCCCGCAGGCTTCATGAAATATTACACCGCCGAATGCCGGACCTATGACTACAGGAAAACTGCCTGCCGGCGCATTGACAGCATCAAGCATTTTTATGGCAATTCCTGCAGCTTCAAGCGCAACCGCCTGGGGAGTTTTAAACTTAAATATCTCATAACCCATCAGCTTGGCAAGGGATTTATACCCCGTTCGTATTTCATTGCCTTTTTTTGCAATGACATTTACTGCCAGAAAAACTTTTACTGTGCTGTCATTGACAAGCAAGCCATTGGAATTAGCAATAAGTATTGTATCTTCAGCGTCAGAAAGATTAGCTGACACCTGGATAATATATTTGCTGAAATCCCTGGCTTTTTCATTTGCAATGTCAAGAAGGGCTTTTTTATTTTCCTGGGTTATCCCTGAGGGATATTGTTCAACTTTTGCCTCATACCCGCTTTTACTTCCTGTCAGGTCAAGAACTTTGTTTTTTGATGAACTGTCTACTGCCGAGCTTAAAATTTTTGCTGCATTAAGAAGGCTTTCTGTGTCAATTGAGTCCACGTAGGCATAAAATGTGCTATCCTTATTTATAAGTCTCAGTCCGCAGCCCAGCTCAAACCCTGAGGTTGAGTTTTCTATTTTTCCATCATCAAGCCTCATATTATTTAGGTTTCTTTTTTGAATAAAAACCTCTGAAAAATCTCCACCGCTGCCCAGTAATGTATTAAGGATTTTCTTTATTATTTTTTGTTCCAGCATAATTTATTCTTTTGCGTATATTTTTTTCTTTTGTTAAATAAAAAAACAGGAAAATCGTTAAGTGTTTCCCATTTTTTTATCATTAAGTAATAGAAAAATACATTTAATAATTTACTTAAATATTCAAATGTTATGAAAGAAAGTCTTCAGTTTGTTTTGCTGCTGCTTTACTTTCGTCAACAATAAGTTTGATTTTTTTTGCTGTGGTTTCAGCTTTTTTCTTGCCTTTTTCCAATATCTCTTCGCCGGCTATTTTAAGCTCTTCAAATTTCTGCTTGCCTGCTTCAGTCAAATCCTTTGTTTTTTCCACTACTTCGGAAAACCCTTCTTTACTCATTTCAAGAAATCTTTCGCCTTTTTCAACAAGTTCTTTTCTTGTTTCCCTGCCTGATTTTGGAGCAAACAGGATACCGATTACTGCGCCTATGGCAAGACCTGCAAAAAGCGCCATTGTCACGCTGCCACCAAAATTGTCTCTGTTGTTTCCGGAACTCATTTTTTATACCCCCTGACATTTATTACTGTCTTGTCATTTATTTTAAAAACTATTACTTTAATCCTGCCCTGCTATTCTCCCTCGGGTCGTTTCCGTGTTTTTTCGGCATCGGGTTTTTTATTTTGATTTGCAGCTTTTCTTATACTGTCTGCAACTCCTGCACCCGCACCTATGAGCTTAATTATCGGATTGGTAAGTATTATCCTTGCGAGCCTTATCACCTTTTCAAGCTGCTCTACTATTGAACCAACACTTTGTGTCAATTCACCAATTGAACTTATTTCGCTGTTAAGGTGGCTCACTGTAGTGTTTAACTTTTCAACCATGGGTACAAGGCTTATATTTAATTTTTCCGCAAGAAACCTTGCCCTGTTTATAAGCCTGAAAAGTGGAATGGATACAATGATTCCTACTATGGCAAAAGCCGACATCAAAATTATCGCTACGATCCCTGTTACTTCAATTGGTGACACTGTTACCTCTGAAATTATAATATTTTAATAATTGTATAACCTGCTACCTGCTATTATATAAATTTTATTTCTATTATTCAAAAAATAATAATTCTAATCTATAATATGCAGGATAATTTCATAAACTGTAAGGTTACAAAGGAGAAAAATGTATAGCAATTTTAGAAAATATTCACTAAAGAGTATAAAAAGTCCTGGGATTTTTAAAAATCTTGGTATTGTTTCAGTAAGCATTGTATTTATTCTGGCACTGCTTTTTATATCTGTCGGATGCTCTTCACTACTTACACCTGCAAGCGAGAAAATAGATGTTTCACAGGACAGCCAGTCCGGACAGGATGTTTCCCAGGAAACTCAGGCCGCTGAAGAAGGGGAAGTAATAGTTCCAATAGATTATACAAATGCAAAAATTGGTGCTGATATGGTTGGCGTAATTCCTACATTTTTGTTAACAGACAAGGATAATTTCATTAAAATTGAAATTACAAATACAAGTGATTTTGCATGGTCCCCTGACGGGAACAATGGAGTTGTAAGGCTCGGCTATCACTATTACGGGCAGGATGTGGATTTTGTAGATTATGACAGGACTGCACGTACAATGCTGCCAAAAGTCGTAAACCCTGGTGATACAGTCAATGTTCTGGTTCTGGTAAATGATATTAAAAATGAAGGAAATTATGTAATTCAGATAGACCCGGTGCTTGAAGGCAATCAAAATCCTAATGATAATTTCTGGTTTTCTTCCAAGGGAATCACAATGATTGAGGGACTTGCATATTTTGGAGTATCACAATGATTGAGGGACTTG
>CAYZUS010000007.1:43906-46030 GCA_964481885.1 uncultured Actinomycetota bacterium
TTGCTCTGAGGAATGAGCAAACCGGGAATCTGTGGTCTTAGCCAGAATATTGTTTGACAAATAGCAGCTTGGTTAATAAAAATAATGTGATTATAAGTTGAAAGTTGTGAAGTTAAACTTTTAACTCCTCTTTATCGTTTATGTTATTTATCGATGACTCCGGCCGTGTCTGCTTATCCCTTAAAACAAAAATAGTTGTTTTGGATGCGGGTGCTTTTTTAATATCAGGATCGCAGTTAAAAAGCATATTCTGTAAATTACCAGCATTCTTCTGACCTGGGGTCATTCCTGTTGGAGGTATTACATTATTTTCACTGTCTCTCAGAAAAGTTTGTTGGGCAGGTATTAATTTTATTTTTTCCTTTGACAGTACCGGTGCAACCATAAACTTGTTTGGACAGCTCACATAAGCTATGTCCTCACCTGAGCTTATCGGGCTTACGGTCCTTAAGGATTTTGCGCTGGTAGATTTTTCCAAAGCATCAAATATATTATTTTCACTTAAAGAAGCACCAAGCACTATTTTGGCACTGTCAGTAAATTCAAATGCAAAGGGGCGGGTAAGCAAATACTTTACCGCAAGCCCGGCAGTGTATGAATCGTCGTAGGCAATCTTCCCCTTTTCTCCAGAACAAAGAAGCAGAATATCACAATTCTTTTCCAAAGCGCTTTCAATCATGCGGTCCAGGACATGATTTAAATTAATTATCGATAATGTAAACACTTCAGCACATTCAGTTACTTTAAAAACTGACTGTGTGCCGTTGGTTGTCATTAAGATAAAATTTTTTCCTTTTGCATCAATATTTGAAATCTCTACAGGTGAATTGCCATAGTCAAAACCTTTAGGAGCCAGGCCTCCCACTTCCCCACAAAGAAGGTGATCTTTAAATATATCTTTTAATGCAAAAGCATGTTTTTTGTCTGATGCAATCACCACGCTTTCACCGCCGCCTCCAAGCATCGCAGCTACTGTTGAAGTGGCTCTTATGGTGTCTATTACAGCACATATGCAATTGTGCAGCTTTAATTCACCCAAGTCATCGGGACCGAATCTGTTCGTTAAAAGAACATGCACTTTCAATAAATCACTCCGGATTTAATTATTTCATTATAAATTTTTTACCTGTCAGTTTTTCATATGCTGCAATATATCTTTCCGATGTCCTGGTAATGACATCTTCAGGCAATTCCGGAGGCATGGAATTTCTATCCCAATCAGTGCTTAACAAATAATCTCTTACATATTGTTTGTCAAAGCTTGGCTGCTGTTTGCCAGGCTCAAACCCTTTAAGTGGCCAGAACCTTGAAGAGTCCGGAGTCAATACTTCATCAACAAGAATTATTTCATCGTCAAGGGAACCGAATTCAAACTTTGTGTCAGCTATTATTATTCCTTTTTTAAGCGCATATTCTGAAGCTTTAATATACAGTTTCAGGCTTTTCTCTTTTAGAAAATCAATAACTGAAGCACCAAAAAGATTTTTTGCTTCTTTTTCAGTAATAAGCATATCGTGGCCCACATCTTCTTTTGTTGTTGGAGTAAAAACAGGCTCAGGCAGCTTGTCGCACATTTTTAAACCTTCGGGCAGCCTGATATCTCCGATCCCGCCAGTCTTTTTATAATCCTCCCATCCCGAACCGGTGATATATCCCCTTACAACACATTCAACCGGTATAATTTGGGCTTTTCTGACTATGGCACTGCGTTCTTTAAGTATCGAGTTGTACTTTTTTATATTTTCAGGAAACAGGCCCGCATCAGTTTCTATAAGATGATTGTTTATAATATCTTTTAAATAATCAAACCAGAAATTCGAGATACTGTTAAGAACTGCACCTTTGTAAGGTATCAGGGAGGGCAATATATAATCAAATGCGGATATCCTGTCAGTTGTTACTATTAAAATCATGTCTTCAAAAGAAAACATTTCCCTAACTTTGCCGCTTTTAATTTTCTTGATTCCGCCTAATTCAACATCACCTATTAAAATCATTTTCTCTCATCCTCCTGTGCAAACAATTTCTCTTTATTTCTTTTTATTAAATTTTTCAACATTTCGCAAACATTGAATATTTTTTATTTGAGTTTCAACATTTCGCAAACATTGAATATTTTTTATT
>CAYZUS010000007.1:46130-63888 GCA_964481885.1 uncultured Actinomycetota bacterium
TTTCAACATTTCGCAAACATTGAATATTTTTTATTTGAGTTTCAACATTTATCAAACATTAAGTATTCGACTTTCAACATTTTCGAGACTTTAAATATTTTTTATTCAATTAAAAAAGTCAAAAAAACCTTTAGAATTCAGGCCTTCCGGATTAAATTGGGAAATATTGTTTCACCACTGGCAAAAGTAATCACCAAACAAAGTCAGGAAATAACCGTACACTTAGCTTATCAGCTTATCACTGCCCCTTCCAGGGCGCGTGAGCATACACACTGCCTGCTATTTGCCACTTTCGGAATTGCCGCAAACAACAGATCTTTTAGTTTTTCATTATTATCCTTAAATATTTTTATAACATCATGGCTTGTAACCGGCCTGATTTCAGGATTCCCCTCAAGTCCCGTGTCATAATCAGTTACAAGAGAAATATTTACATAGCATATCTCTAGTTCTCTTGCCAGGGTTACCTCAGGGTACTGAGTCATATTGATAACTTCCCAATCCTGGCTGGAATACCATCTGCTTTCAGATTTTGTCGAAAATCTTGGACCCTGTATTACTACCACGGTGCCTCTGTGATGGCATGTAATATCCAGGTCCGTTGCAGATTCTATGGTAATTTTTCTTAGCTGCGGACAGTATGGTTCTGCAGTAGATATGTGCGTTACATGGGGGCCATCATAGAAAGTGTCTATTCTGCTGTTTGTCCTGTCTACAAACTGGTCGCAAATCACAAAACTTCCAGGCCTTATCTGGGGCTGAAGGCTTCCGACTGCACATGGCGCAAATATCTGCTTTACACCGAGCTGCTTCATTGCGGAAACATTTGCCCTGAAATTAATTTTATGAGGAGGAATTGTGTGGTTCCTGCCATGCCTGGGAAGAAAAGCAACCCTCAGACCCTCAAGCTCGCCAATGACTATGGAATCTGAAGGTTTGCCATATTCAGTACTGACTTCCAGTTCTTCCGTAACTTTCAAAAAATTATAAAACCCTGAACCTCCAAAAACCCCTACATCGGCCTGAGATTTTACAGCCATTTTTCTCCTCTTTCTTATAATAAAACAAATATTTAATTTATTTCGTTTCCCATTCTTTGACGAACACTTTATTTATAAAAAATAAATACTCAAATTTCTTACAATCCTTCCTGTGCCAGAAGCTCCAGCAATGGTTTTTCAGGCCTGGCGCCATAATGGCTGATTATTTCTGCAGCTAAAATACTTCCCATCCTTCCGCAGGCATAAAGGCCTTTACCGATAAGCCATCCGTTTATAAAACCAGCGGCATACATATCGCCTGCACCGGTACTGTCTATAACTCCTGCACTCACAGGATCGACGCAGATAATTTCCTCTGCAGATATGATGCATGAGCCCTTCTCACCTCTGGTCAATGCAAAAATACAAGGAAGCTTTTTACAGCGCTCGACAGCTTCTTCAAAACTTTCAGTCTCAAAAAGGCTCATAATTTCAATTTCATTGGCAAAAACCAAACCGGCATCTTCATTTATAATGTCGAAAAAATCACCACGGTTTCTGTCAACACAAAACTTGTCAGAAAGACTTAATGCAATAATTGCTGAACTTTTTTTAGCAGCTGCCATGGCTTTTCTGATTGCTGACTTTGCACTGTCTTTATCCCAGAGATATCCCTCAATGTAGATAATTTTGGAATCTGATATTAAATTTTCATCTATATCTTCTGGGGCAATACTGCCTGCTATACCCAGACAGGTATTCATTGTTCGCTGCGCATCCGGTGTTGTGAGAACTATACAGCTAGCAGTTGCTTGTGCATCCTGGCCGACTGCTTTTATCGTATTAAAAAATACTCCCAGTTTTTTTAGTTCCTGTTCAAAAGCATTACCGAAATCATCATCTTTGATTTTACCTATAAAAGCCGTTTTATTGCCAAGGACTGCCAGGCCCGCTATTGTGTTTGCGGCAGAACCACCTGAAACTATTCGGACCGTATCTATGCCTGATTTAAGTTTTAAAGCATCGTTCTCTTCAATAAGGCACATGGTCCCTTTATTCAGTGAATTGACTGATAAAAAATCGTCGCTGACATTTGCAATAACGTCAACTATTGCGTTTCCGATTCCTGTAACATCAATTTTTTTGTCGCTTCCGTTAACATCAATTTTTTTATTGTTCATAGTTTTAAAAATGATTGGTTACTCAGCTTAAATTCGAATTAGTAAATATGATTTTTTTTGCTGAGTCATAAAATGATATTAATAAAAATTTTTCTAAAACATTTTAAGTTTTTTATGTTTTTTTTTCAAATAAGATTATTTTTATTGCAACGGCCATTTAAAAATGTCCTATTCTTAGATCCTATTATCGGCCATTTAAAAATATCCTATTCTTAGATCCCACTATCAGCCATTTAGAAATTGCATTCCCTTATCCTGTATATCAACACGGTTAGCTCCAGAAGTGCTGGTTCTGAATATGTTAAATTAAAAGATTATTATAATAAAATTTTCTGCCCCATTTATCAGTCGATATTTTTTTTATTTTTTTAGTGGAGTTTCAGTGTGGAAGTAAAAAATATTTATGAAATAGCCCTTTTAAAATACCACGACAAATTATATTGTTGTTTTATAAGTAAAATTTTTATAAAAGAAATTCAGGCAAAATAAAAAGAAAGGTACCTATAATCATGAATGTGCTTTTAATCAACGGAAGTCCAAATAAAAATGGCTGCACTTATACGGCCCTTAATGAGGTTGCAATACAGCTGAATTTACAAGGAATTGAAACTAATATTTTTCATATCGGCAACAAACCCATCCGGGGATGTTTGAATTGTGGGAAATGTGCTGAAAGTGGATATTGCATTTATAAAGATGACAGGGTTAATGAGTGTGTCGACCTGGCAAAAAATTCAGATGGTATTGTTATTGGTTCTCCTGTTTATTATGCCGCTCCTAACGGAATGTTATGTGCATTTTTGGATCGTATGTTTTTTATGAAGGAATCCGGGTATGAGTATAAGCCCGCTGCTGCAGTTGTTAATTGCCGGCGAGGTGGAGCAAGTGCTGCATTTGACAGACTGAACAAGTATTTTACCATTTCCAATATGCCTGTAGTTTCATCTCAGTATTGGAACTCAACTCACGGATTTACACCGGAAGAGGTAAAGCAGGATTTGGAAGGCATGCAGACCATGCGTACCTTGGGCAATAATTTGGCATGGTTGATGAAATGCATCGAAGCTGCAAAGAATATTGTTCCATACCCGGTGAAAGAAGATCGAAAAATAACAAACTTTATTCGATAAGTATTTGTGCTTTACGAAAAAAACAAATATCGAATTTAAACCAATTAATATTTTTTTTAATTAAAAATATTTGGAATTTCCTGATATTATGGAAGAATCGTGGAATAATCATGCTGTCTGTTATTTTTTAAATCAAACCAAGTCAAAGTTGTGAAAGGATAAAAAAAATTAAAACCATAGATATAAAAAGCAGCAAAAGAATAGAATTTATTGATATCACAGAAAAAATTAATAACATAATCAGGCAATCCGGAATAACTGAAGGCGCCTGCTTTATCACTGTTCCCCACACCACTGCGGCGATAACTATTAATGAAAACTCGGACCCGGATGTTGTGCGTGATATTTTAAACAAAACAGGCAGGCTAATCCCACAGGTTGAAGGCTATGCCCACATGGAAGGCAACTCTGATGCACACATCAAGTCAAGCTTTTTTAGCCCTTCCCTTTCATTGATAATAAATGAAAACAGGCTTCTGCTGGGAGTCTGGCAGGCAGTTTATTTTTGTGAATTTGACGGACCGAGAAACAGACAAGTTTATATAAAATCAATACAAGGATAGTATGGATATTTCTGAAAATACTGGCGATAGCCTGAAAATACAGCCTTCTGCAAAATATGCTCCGCTTGCTGACAGGATGCGCCCACTTGAGCTTGATGAATTCATAGGTCAGGAACATATAGTGGGAAAAGGAAAAATACTGCAAAGAATGATAGAAGAAGACAGGATATTTTCCATGATTCTCTGGGGCCCGCCGGGATGCGGAAAGACCACCCTTGCCAGGATTATTGCCAACAAAACTCAGAGTAACTTTATTTCTTATTCTGCGGTCATCTCCGGAATAAAGCAAATTAAGGAGGTAATGGAAATTGCCCATATTGAGCAACAAACCCATAATAAAAGGACGATCATTTTCATAGATGAAATCCACAGATTCAATAAGGCTCAACAGGATGCATTCCTTCCTTATGTTGAGGAAGGCACCATAATACTTATCGGGGCCACAACTGAAAACCCATCTTTTGAAATAATATCTGCGCTTCTTTCAAGATGCAAAGTATTCGTCTTAAATAAGTTAAATGAAGACGAAATAGCGCTTTTGCTAAAGCGTTCTCTTATCGATAAAAAAAGAGGATACGGCAACTATAAGGTTGAAGTCGAGGATGAGACTATTGAATATCTGGCAGGCTATAGCGATGGCGATTCAAGAGTCGCATACAATATTCTTGAGATGGCAGTTACAAGCTCTGAAACTGACCTGGGACAGGAACATAAAAAATCTTCGAAAAATTTTCAGATAAAAATAGATATTCCTCTTATTGAAAATATCATCCAGAAAAAGGCGCTGCTATACGATAAGGGCGGCGAAGAGCATTATAATATTATATCTGCACTTCATAAAAGCCTGAGGGGCAGCGACCCTGACGCAGCTGTATACTGGACCATAAGAATGCTCGAAAGCGGTGAGGATCCCCTTTATATCCTGAGGCGGATGGTAAGGTTTGCTTCAGAGGATGTCGGACTTGCTGATCCGAATGCCCTTGGCATGGCTATTGCAGCAAAGGCGGCTTTTGAATTCATCGGTCCGCCCGAAGGATACCTTGCAATCATACAGACTGCAATATATCTTGCGATTACACCCAAAAGCAATGCAATATACAAGACTTATTCAAATACAATGGAAGATATCAGAAGATTCCAGTCTCTTCCGGTTCCCTATCACATCAGGAATGCGCCTACAAAGCTCATGAAGAATATCGGCTACTCAAAGGGATACATTTATCCGCATAATCATGAAAATGCCATTGTGTACCAGTCATTCCTGCCTGATGAGATTAAGGGCAAAAAGTATTATTTCCCAACCGAAAGAGGATATGAAAAAGAACTGAAATCAAGGCTGGAAAAAATAAACGACTACAAGCAAAAACTTAAAAAAGACAGTGAAAACAAATAATTTATTTATTGTTTATCAGCAACTCTGCAATCTGTATTGCATTTAATGCTGCGCCCTTTCTTAGCTGATCCCCTACAATCCACATGGCAAGGCCATTGTCAACCGAGATGTCTTCTCTTATTCTTCCCACATACACATCATCCCGGCCTGAAGAGTCAAGAGGGGTCGGATAGGACAGATTTGATATATCATCCTTAAGAGTAACACCCGGAGCCTTAGAGAGTGCTTCCCTGGCCTGTGCTACGCTTATTTTTTCTTTCGTTTCAATATTTAAAGACTCTGAGTGAGAGGTAAACACCGGAACTCTCACGGTAGTTGCGCTTACCTTCATATTAAAATCATTAAATATCTTCCTTGTTTCATGATGCATCTTCATTTCTTCTTTTGTATACCCGTTTTCAAGAAATACATCTATATGAGGTATTACATTAAATGCAATCTGTACAGGGAAAATATTTTTAATTACCTGGCTTTTGCTATCGCACATTATCTGCCTTGACTGCTCCTCGAGCTCGAGAATTGCTTTTGCGCCAGCGCCGGACACAGCCTGATATGTCGATACCACTATCCTTTTAATGGGTGAAATATCATATAAGGGTTTTACTGCAACTGCCATAATTATTGTCGAGCAGTTTGGATTTGCAATAATACCTTTATGCTTGAATGCATCTTCTGGATTGACCTCCGGAATGACCAGCGGTATTTCAGGATCCATCCTGAAAGCGCTGCTGTTATCGATTACTACTGCTCCACTGTCTGCAGCGTATTTTGCAAATTCTTTCGACCTTGAGGCGCCTGCGGAAAAAAGGGCTATGTCAATATTTTTAAAAGAATCCGCTGAAAGTTCCTGTACTTCAAACTGTTCATTTTTAAATTCGATCTTTTTACCTGCAGATCTTGCAGAAGCAAGAAGTGTCAGCGACTTTATCGGAAAAGACCTTTCTTCAAGAATTGACAGAAACACATTCCCAACTGCCCCTGTAGCCCCTGCAATTGCCACATTATATTCTTTCAAAATCAATCTCCTTTATATACTTCACGTTTTTCCAAACCAAAACCGGCATGCAGTATCCTTACCGCACTTTTAACCTGTTCTTTCTTTATCACACAAGATATCCTGATAGGTGAAGTGCTTATCATTTGAATATTTATTCCCTCATTTGCAAACAATTCAAACATCTTTGCAGCAACTCCCGGATGGGTCTGCATTCCTGCCCCGACAATTGACACTTTTGCTACATCCGCATCGATATCCAGGCTTGAATACGATACTGTATCTTTCAGGCCTTCAAGTATTTTCTGTGCAATCGATAGGTCTTCATTCCTGACAGTAAATGAGATTGTTGCAATTCCTTTTTCGCCAATATTCTGGACTATCAGGTCGACGCTTATATTATTTTGTGCAAAAGCTCCAAAAAGCCCGGATGCGATGCCTGGTTTGTCCTGCAGGCCAAAAACAGTAATTTTAACCTGGCTTGGGTCATACGCAACTCCTGTTACAAGAGGCCTCTCCATTTTATCGTTCTTTTTAAAATCTTCCATAACCCATGTCCCTTCATTATCGTTAAAACTTGATCTAACCTGTATTATTACGTCGTGTTTCCTGGCAAACTCAACAGCTCTCAGATGCAGGACCTTTGCGCCTGAGGAAGCAAGCTCAAGCATTTCTTCAAATGAAAGCGTGTCAATTTTCTGTGCATCCGCAACTACATTTGGGTCCGTTGTATAGACTCCGTCAACATCAGTATATATCTCGCAGTACTTTGCTTTAAGGGCCGCCGCAATGGCAACAGCAGTTGTATCGGAGCCCCCCCTTCCAAGAGTTGTGATGTCCCCAAATGAGTTTAGGCCCTGGAAACCTGCGATTACCACTATGTTTCCATTCCTGATTTCTTTTAAGATCCTTGTGCCATTTATAAAAAGGATCTTGGCATTTGAATATATGTCATCAGTATGAATACCTGCCTGTATGCCTGTCATGGATATTGCATCATACCCCTTTTCCTGAATGGCAAGGGCAAGAAGCGCAACGGATACCTGCTCTCCGGTAGAAAGAAGCATATCCATTTCCCGCCTGTTATGATTTTTTGCAACACTGTTTGCAAGATCTATTAAATCGTCTGTCGTATCCCCCATTGCCGACACGACTACAACCACATCCGAACCGTTATTTTTTGCTTTTATTACCCTGTCGGCAACTCTTTTTATTCTGTCAGCATCGCCTACAGAAGTTCCGCCGAATTTCATTACTATGATATCTTTTTTCGTTTGCATGTTTTATCTTGTTTGTCCGTAAATATTTTTAATTTTATTAATATTTTATTATTTATCACCCTGAAAATAATAGCAGAAATTATACAATCTATACACTTTCGTGTATAGATTGTATTTTTTTAAATATTTTATAACCCGGGTTTAAGCTTAAGTCCTGCTTAAAAAACCCCATTTCCTTCAGCCAGTTTCTTATAGAATTCGTATTTTTCTTTTGCTTCCTTATCAGCCTCAGCAAACAACCTTTCAGCATCAGCAGGAAATGTCTTGGAGAGTGAAGAAAATCTTACTTCATTATTAAGAAATTCCCTGAATGATTCTTTTGGCTCTTTTGAATCAAGGCTGAATGGATTTTTACCCTGCTCCTTCAGCTGTGGATTATATCTGTATAAATGCCAGTAACCTGCATCAACTGCCTGTTTCTGCCTGTATTGAGCGTAAGACATTCCAGCCTTTATCCCATGATTTATACATGAAGAATAAGCTATTATAATCGATGGGCCCTTGTAGGACTCAGCTTCATGGAAAGCTTTCAGGGTTTGGTTCATGTTGGCGCCCATTGCAATCTGTGCCACATAAATATACCCGTAAGTCATGGATATGAGACCCAGGTCTTTTTTCTTGACCTGTTTTCCTGCAGTTGCAAACTTGGCAACCGCACCCTTGGGTGTAGATTTTGATGACTGCCCTCCGGTATTGGAATATACCTCCGTATCAACAACAAGGACATTTATGTCCTCATTTGATGCCAGGACATGGTCCAGCCCGCCGTAACCGATATCATATGCCCATCCGTCACCACCCAGCGCCCATACTGATTTCTTTATAAGGTAGTCTTTTAACAAGAGTATCTCGCTGCGAATCTCTTCGGCCCTTGTATCTTTTATTTTTACTGAAAGCACATCCACGACTTTTTCAGATGCAGTTATGCTCTCTTTACCATTCTCCTTGTTTATGATCCATTCATTTAACGCATCCTTTATTTTCTGGTCAACGGAACCACATAAAAGCATTTCTTTGGCCAGATTTTCTACCCTGTTTCTCTGCTGATTAAATGACAGAACCATTCCATATCCGTATTCTGCATTATCCTCAAAAAGTGAATTGGCATACGCAGGGCCACGGCCCTTTGAATTTACTGTATATGGTATGCTTGGAGCAGTTGCGCCCCATATAAATGAGCAGCCTGTGGCATTTGCTATAAGCATCCTGTCTCCGAAAAGCTGGGTTGCAAGTTTTACGTACGGAGTCTCTCCGCAGCCTGCGCAAGCTCCTGAAAACTCGAGCAGTGGTTGTTTGAACTGGCTGCCCTTAAGAGTATCGTCAGCAACAAGGTTTTCTTTTGGCTTTATTGTTACTGCATAATTCCACAAAGCTGATTGTTTTTCCTGGGTCCTGAACGGCTGCATTACAAGAGCTTTTTGTTTCGCAGGACAAGTCTGCGCACAGTTTCCGCATCCGGTGCAGTCGTAATAACTCAGCTGGATTTTGTATTTGTGTCCCTCAAGCCCCTTGCCTTTGGCTTCGAGCATGTCAAAACCTTCCGGTGCATCTTTGGCTTCTTTTTCATCAAGCAGGAAAGGCCTTATTGCTGCATGTGGGCACACATAAGAGCACTGGTTGCACTGAATGCAGTTTTCTTTCACCCATTCAGGTACACTTATTGCAATCCCCCTCTTTTCATAAGCTGCCGTTCCAAGAGGGAATGTGCCGTCTTCAGCGTCTACAAATGCGCTGACCGGTATTGAGTCCCCTTCATGCCTGTTTACAACTCTTAAAAGATTTTTAATGATATCAGGTTCCATTGCTCCTTTAATATCTGCAACTTCCTGGGCATCTTTCCACGATACTGGTATGTCAATCTTGACCATTGCGTCAATTCCCTGGTCTATTGCCTCATTATTCATCCTTACAATATCTTCGCCTTTGGAGCCATATGTCTTTGTAACAGCCTTTTTCATGAATTTTATTGCATCATCCAATGGGATTACGTTTGAAAGTTTAAAGAATGCCGACTGCATCACCATGTTTATCCTGTTTCCAAGACCAATATTACCGGCTATTTTGGTTGCATCAATTATATAAAAATTAATATTATGGACAGCAAGATATTTTTTAAGGTTTCCAGGAAGCTTGTCATCAAGTTCTTCCGGTGACCATTCACAGTTTAAAATAAATGTCCCGCCATCTTTTAAGCCTTTTACCAGGTCGTACTGATTTACATAAGCCTGGTTATGGCATGCAATAAAATCAGAAGTTGAAACGTAATACGGAGATTTGATAAGTTTTTTACCAAACCTTAAATGCGAGATTGTAACACCTCCGGATTTTTTTGAGTCATATTCAAAATAACCCTGTGCATAAAGATCTGTGTTATCACCAATGATTTTAATTGAATTCTTATTGGCACCAACCGTACCGTCAGAACCCAGGCCCCAGAACTTGCACCTTATGGTGCCCTCGGGTGATGTAACTATATTATCTTTGACTTCAAGGGAGTAATGCGTAACGTCATCATTGATTCCCACAGTAAAATGATCTTTTGGCTGGTCAAGTTTCAGATTATCAAAAACTGCTTTCATCTGTGAAGGAGTTGTGTCTTTGGATGAAAGGCCGTATATTCCACCTATTATTACTGGTCTTTTGGACTGATTGTAAAACAATGTTTTTATATCTTCCAGCAAAGGTTCTCCTAGTGAACCAGGCTCTTTTGTTCTGTCAAGAACAACTATCTTTTTAACTGATTTGGGAAGCGCGTCCAGAAAATGTTTCTGGGAAAACGGTCTGTAAAGCCTTACTTTGATGAGCCCGACTTTTTCGCCTTTGCCTGCCAGGTAGTCAATGGTTTCTTCTATGGTCTCAATTGCCGAACCCATTGCCACTACAATATTTTCAGCATCCGGAGCGCCATAGTAATCAAACAGGTTGTATTGCCTTCCGGTTAAATCACTGATTTTTTTCATATATTCAGCAACTATTTCAGGAACTGCCTCATGAAACTTGTTCTGAGCTTCTTTTGCCTGAAAGAATATGTCAGGATTCTGTGCCGTACCCCTGATTATGGGATGATCGGGATTTAATGATGAATCCCTGAATCTCTTTATTGCATCATGATCCACAAGCTTCTTAAAATCTTCATAGTCAATTACAGAAATCTTCTGGATTTCACTTGATGTCCTGAATCCGTCAAAAAAATGGACAAAAGGTATCCTGGACTTTATTGCAGCCATATGCGCAACACCAGCAAGGTCCATGATTTCCTGGACTGAACCGGAGGCAAGCATGGCCCAACCGGTCTGCCTGCATGCCATTACATCTGAGTGGTCCCCGAAGATTGAAAGCGCATGGGTGGCTACGGTACGAGCGCTGACATGCAAGACTCCCGGCAGCAATTCGCCGGCAATCTTGTACATATTTGGAATCATAAGCAAAAGCCCCTGTGAAGCTGTATAGCTTGTTGAGAGCGCTCCTGCTGCAAGAGAACCATGGATTGCCCCTGCTGCTCCTCCTTCTGATTGAAGTTCTGCTACAAGTACGGGCTGCCCAAACATATTTTTCCTGGAATGTGCCGCCCAGTCGTCGACATACTCGCCCATTGTGGAGGATGGGGTAATCGGGTATATTGCTGCAACTTCTGTAAATGCATAAGATACATAAGCTGCCGCTGAATTACCATCCATCGTTTCCATTTTCTGCTTTGTCATTTGGTTACTTCTCCTTTGGATTTATTAAATTACTTTTTAAATATTTGCTTGAAACTTATTTGTTTATTTACGAATAACTCTGATTTTATTTAATTATCTTTTTATATCAGCCCTAAAATTTTCACGACCTGGTTTAAATTGCAAAATGTTTACCGGAAACTATTTAATTCTTGGTGAATAACTAATTTTATGCCGACTTAATTGTTAAAATTAGGCTTGGAAACTTTTTATTCATGCTATTTTATCCAATTATTCAGCAGGAACTATTTGATTATTCGCTTGATATCTCATATTTTTTACCATCAAGTCTCAGGTCAAACCTCGAAATTATATCACAATTTTTAAAGAACTCAAAACTCTTTTCTGTCATTTAATGCCCTGCCAAGCGTAACCTCGTCAGCATATTCAATTACACCGCCAACAGGCAATCCACTTGCAAGTCTTGTTATTTTTATTTCAAGGGGCTTTAGAATCTTCTTTAAATAAGTCGATGTACTTTCGCCCTCTACAGTAGGATTTAGTGCAAAAATTATCTCATCTATGTCTATTTTTTTTATGCGTTCAAGAAGCGCCGGGACCCTGATTTCTTCCGGGCCGATATTGTCAATCGGAGAAAGAAGGTTTCCAAGCACATGATAGAGCCCTTTGTACTCCCCCGTGTTTTCCATGATTGCAACATCTGATACTTCCTGGACTATACAAATTTTTCTTATGTCCCTGCCTGAGTCGCTGCAAATATTACATACTTCTTCTTCTGAAATGCTGAAGCAAATTGAGCAAAACCTGATTTTTTCACTCATTTCAATCATTGATTGAGCAAATCTTTCAATATCGCGGGACTGTTGCTTTAAGAGATAGTAAACTATCCTTTTTGCTGATTTGGGCCCGATACCGGGCAGCCTTTTAAACTCATTAATTAAATTTTCTATACTTTTAATAAATAATGCCATATCCCGTTCGCCTCATCCGACATAAACCTTTTGGTCTGATTAAATCATTTCTATAATATAAAGCACCTTACATATATTTAAGTCATCTCATCTGTAATATAATACTTTGTTTGAATGAGTAGTTGTGTCCGTAAAGTAAACCGCTTTATAAGCAATAAATCACATCCAGTGCTTCTTAGAGTTTCCTTTATTTTAAGGCATCAGAACCCCGGGATACTCATGCCTCCTGTAACTGCCATAAGTTTTGCTTTGGCGTCATCTTTGGACTGCCTGATTGCGTCATTTAAAGCCACAAGAACCATATCCTGAAGCATTTCTATATCAGCAGGTTCAAAAGCTCCTTTGTCAATATTAACTTCCAGGACTTCCTGGTCACCATTAACTTTAACCTTAACCGCTCCACCTCCTGAAGATGCTTCATAAATCGTGTTTTTTAGCTCTTCCTGTATTTTTTCCATTTGTCTTTGGGCAACCTGTGCCTGTTTCATCAAATCATTAATATTCATCATTTCTCCTTTACTTTAAATTTTGCTTCAAAATATCCAAGATCATCGCTGCCCGTATTTGCATCTTTGTTATCCGGTCCCTCGTTAAAAGCAGCAGTATTTTTACTCGCATTAATTTCCCGGTTATTGACATTTAACAGGTTTAAGTCCAAGCCTGTAGTATCGTTATGGCTAAGGGGTAAATCCTTTGGGGTCCGGATTTTCCTGTCCTGATGTACAAGATCGATGCTTTCGCTTATATTTTTGTCGCTTATAAAATCAAATGTTATTTCAAATTTTTCTCCTGCAAGTGATATTAAAAGCTCCTGGATAAATGTTCGGTTTTCGAGCTTGCCAAGCTCTTTTTTATGCCAGTGATTTTTTGGTTCAAGTGAAAAAAATATTTTATCTCCCTGAACCTTAAATCTTTTTACTTCTTTTAATACTGCATGGAGAGGAACACTCTTTGCTTTTATTTTTGCAAGCACATCCTCCCATATTGCAGGGATAAGATGTGAAAAATCATCGGAATCTTTACTGGCGGCCACTTTTTCTGTTACAGTTCCAGATATCTGTCTGTCTGAGGCACTGTCTGCAGGTTCACTTTTGGTGAGTACACTTTTTATTGCTGCCTCACTGGGAGCTGTTTCAGGTATGTTTTTGGTCACTGAAACACCGGTTAAACTTTCGCCATATGCCTTATCCTCAGCCTTATCTTGTGCTGTTTTATCATAGCCTGTTTTATCAGTTTCTGCTCGAGCTACATTCGAAGAAATATTTTCGGCAGAAGCTGTTTTTTTCTGCCCGGGCATTTCTTTTTTGGTTATTTCTTCATCAGCATCAAAGGTTTCAATACTTAAACCTACTGGAGCTGTAGCCTCAACATTATTTTCGCTCCCGATATTTGCTCCCACAGATTTATTATTATATTGGTGATCAGCCTCCCGGTTCATTATTTTTGGGCCTGGCACCGCCGGAGTGCCTTGCAGTGCAGAAGTATTATTATTTACCTGGCTGTTTTGTATATTCTGATTATTCTGTATCGGTTGGCCACCTTTTACTGATTCGGTGTGTAAAGCTTTAATGACCGCAGCTTTAAAAAAAGTCTTTGGGTTCTCGCTGTCTTTAATCTGCGCAAGAAGTCCAGCAAACAAATCAATAAGTTTTTCCAACTGCCCGGAAGCAAAAAGTCCAGCCTGATTGTAATAATTTTCCCTAAAATCATCAGGCATGTCCAGTATATCCACAGGATTTTCATAATTTTTGATTACATAAAGGCTGTAAAGGTGTTCCAAAAACTCTGAAATAAAAGAATTAAGACTAAAAGATGTTGAAAAAAGCCTGCTTACAAATAACAGCCCCTGATTTATGTTTTTTTCAAGAATAATGTTTGCCAGTTCAAAAAGCATGTCCCGGTCAATTATTCCAAGAAGAGAAGATACCTCATCAACTGTAATCCTGTTGTCACCAAAAGAAGACAGCTGCTCGAGAATTCCGTCAGCGTCCCGAAGGCTTCCGTTAGAATGTTTTGCGACCATGCTTAAAGCAGAATCGGTAATGTCTATTTTTTCAATTGCTGCAATGTTTTTTAGCCTGTTTTTTATCCTATCAACAGGAATAGGCTCAAAATTAAATCTCTGGCAACGAGACAATATGGTCGGTATTACGTCCTGAGGGTGAGTAGTTGCCATCATAAAAATCACATGTTCCGGAGGTTCTTCCAGTGTTTTCAGTAAAGCGTTAAAGGCTTCAGGTGTCAGCATGTGCACTTCATCAATGATATAGATTTTTTTTCTTAAAACGGTAGGCAAATACTTGACTTTATCTCGAAGGTCCCTTATATGTTCAATTTTCCTGTTTGAAGCAGCATCTATTTCAACGAGATCGACATTTGACCCTGCAGTAATGCTGATGCAGTTATCGCATTTATTGCAGGGTTCTGCGCCCGACGCATTTACACAGTTAATGGCTTTTGCAAAAATCCGCGCAATTGATGTCTTGCCTGTACCTTTGGGTCCACAAAACATATAGCCGTGCACCAGCCTGTTTTTTGAAATGGCATTCTGAAGTGTTGTGACAATATGTTCCTGGCCAACGACCTCAGAAAATGCCTGAGGGCGCCATTTTCTGTAAAAAGAAATATAACTCATATCAGTTGGACCTAAAAAAAATGGTTTAAAAAAATAATCTATAGGACCGTGCACCAGGCTTTGACATATGAAAACAAGTGCCACAAGTGCAGTTTGCTCCAGCCAGGCTTCCCCGTAACACCCGAAGAAATTTACTTACCGCTGCTTCCTCTCGGACCTGACGGGGTTCGTAATACTTCGCCGCACAGGACCCGGCTTTCAACGCCACTTGCACAAGCGCAAACCTCACCAACATAAACCTATGCCTGGAATTCAGCCTCACTATAGCGGATTGTGAGTACAGGGCACCGCTAGCTCCCCGCCTAGCACGATTTAGAGAGATTATAGCCTATTTGGCTGACTAATTGAATACCAATCTAACATTATGGCCCGCCAGTCTGACATTAGAGCGAGCCAGTCTAATTTTGTGGCCCGCCGCTCTAACATTAGAGCGAGTCAGTCTAATATTATGGCAAATCAGTAAATTATTATTACCGAACGTTATAATAGTTGGTCTCAACAGTGTTATTATTTTAAAATTGTTTCCGAATGTTGTTGATTAAATATTTTAAAATAGTAATATCTCTCTATTTGCAGTATAAGAGTTTTAATATTATTATAAAATGCCCATGAAAAATAATAACCGACTTCAAATCGGCCTTGCAATGAGCGGACATGCAGTAGCGGACCTTTACTCGAGCTTTATTATCGGCATAATCCCGATTCTTGCAATCAAATTTAGTCTTTCACTATTCCTGGTTGGGATATTGACAGCAATAGCCGGTATTTCCAACAGCTTAACCCAGCCGATTTTTGGCTATCTTTCTGATAAATACAGCCCGAAATATTTTATGGTTGCGGGCCCTCTGTTTAGCGCTGTTTTAATCAGCCTTATGCCCATAATGCCAAGCTATTACCTTGTGGTCATTATTCTGTTTTTGGGAAACTTAAGTATCGCTATGATACATCCACCGGCAGCGGCAATGGGCGGCCGGTTTGGCGGCAGAATGAAAGGTTTAAGTAATTCCCTGATTTCATTTTCCGGCACCGTTGGTTATGCTCTCGGTTCAATGCTTATAATAGTTGTCATTGAAAAAATTGGAATATCCTTTTCCCCGCTAACAATGATACCCGGGATAATAATGGCAATAATTCTTTATAGGTATATTGAAATTCCCATAAAAACAGCCAGTACCAAAAGCAGCCATAATTTTTTAACCAAATTAAAAAAAGCAAATAAATATAAAATAATGCAACTTTTTTTAATTTTTATGGCATCTTTTGCAAGGGACATAATCTGGATATTAATGATTACATTCATGCCGCTATATTTTACGCAATCCGGCATCAAACTATTAAATGTGGGTTTTATTTTAATCCTTTATAACATTATAGGTGGTTTTGGAGGCATACTGGCAGGGTACCTGTCTGACAGGATTAAAAGAAAATCATTACTGATCCAGGGCGGACTTTTGCTGTCCGTTCCATTTATTTTCTTTATGTTTAAAAATCCCGGCCTTATTGGCATAGTTTTTTTCATCCTCACAGGATTTTTCTCAATAGCAACACTTCCGCCATGCATAAGAATCTCACAGGAAATATTTCCTGGCAGTATGAGCTTTGCTTCTTCGCTTGTAATGGGCCTGAGCGTAGGCACAGGGTCGCTGGCGATGATTGGTTTGGGAAAAGCAGCTGATAAAATCGGTATTGTAAATACAGTTTATTATTCCATGATAGCTATAGTAGCGATTGTGGCATTGATGAGTTTTTATCCAATGATAGCAAGAAAAGCTTCGGCCTCCGGAACAGTCTTAAAATAGCTTGATATTTTACTTTTGATCGATGATTACCTGGTGTGGCTGCCTGCAACAGCTTGTATATAGTATCCCCTGTAATATTTTTTATTATTGCATTAAGTCACCAAGAATTCCCAAGATAACCTATTTTCCTGTCAGCTACTCCAGAATAAGCTCGCATTGATAAGCATAGATAGCTACGACATATTTATCTCTACAATGTTTGATTCGAAATGAGAAATATAAAAGTTCGAATTGGTTTCACTGGCGGAGAGAGAGGGATTTGAACCCTCGAGACAGATTTGGTCTGCCTACTCGATTTCGAGTCGAGCGCTTTCAACCTCTCAGCCATCTCTCCGTTTTTGTTAATGATAAATAAGAATCACTAATTTTGCCATAGTTTTTAAAGCAAACTTAAAGTATTTTTGATGAGCACTTCAAACATTTTTTCTCATGAATGCATACCAGACTGCCGCAAACCCGGCATTTATATTTTTCCTGCTGATTCTCAATAAATTCATCCAAACCGGATTCTTTAATCTTTTTCTGGTTTGCAACCATACTAAAATCATACCTTTTGGCATACATTAGATCCAGCTTCGAGAGAGCTTCGCAGGGAAAAATATCACATTCATGGCAAAAATTCAGATCACCTTTTTTATATTTTATGATGTTCTTGCATTTTTTCTTGATAAAGGCACAGCTCTTGTTTTGTTCTCGACAGCCAAGACAAGAGGGCCGACCAGGATCCTTTTTCCATGGGGTCTGGTTGCGGACACACAGGGCACAATTCATCCCGCAATACGCAATCATATTGCGATTTATTTTTTCCATAATATCATGGCTCCTTAATGCCAGCTGTCCTCAAAAAGGCTTGGCCATATTATCAATATATGTCTTTAAAAAATTGATAAACTTCTTTATATTTATATCCATCAAGAAAAGAATATAATATCAGTATTTTATTTTAAAAAACGGGAGAAATAAAATGAAAAGAAAATTCATTCCAATAATTATAACTATTATAGTGTTGCTTATGTTTGGTACTGCTGCCACCTGTAATATGTGTGGGATCAACTACACTACAGATACTACAGCTTCCGGTGTCGGTGACAATAAAACAAGTGATACTTCATCAGAGAAAACCGATGAAGAAACAGCTGCGCCAACAACTGA
>CAYZUS010000007.1:63988-75568 GCA_964481885.1 uncultured Actinomycetota bacterium
CAAGTGATACTTCATCAGAGAAAACCGATGAAGAAACAGCTGCGCCAACAACTGAGGAAGAAACAGCTGCACCAACAACTGAGGAAGAAACAGCTGCGCCAACAACTGAAGCCCAGGCAGCAGGAAGCTCTCCAGTTATCAAGGCAATCAAAGTGACTGATAAAGGATCCGGTACAGTTTATGATGCGCTGTCTACAGATATTCCAAGTGAATGGATGAATCAACTGCCCGTTTCCTTGGAGCTCTTTTTCCATCTTGAATTGTCAGATCCGGATAATGATAAAATATTCTGCAATTTATCGGACAGTAATGGCAACAATTACGAACCTGTTCCTGTAAAT
Source organism: uncultured Actinomycetota bacterium (assembly GCA_964481885.1). Lineage (GTDB taxonomy): Bacteria > Actinomycetota > Humimicrobiia > Humimicrobiales > Humimicrobiaceae > Fen731. Next base: position 64,330 of record CAYZUS010000007.1, read on the forward strand.
GCTGAAGGGTATGCTGACTTTTACTGGACAACTCCTGCAGAACCGGGAGCACTGACTATGAGATTTGTTATTAGTGATGATAGTGGAATGGAAACAATAAAAGAACTTTCCTTTAATTTTATGCAGTATTAAGCTTAGTTTTTGCACTGCCTGATAGTAAATACGAATATTAGAATTTGGTGTTATTGGCGGAGAGAGAGGGATTCGAACCCTCGGAGCGGCTTACGCCGCTCACACGCTTTCCAAGCGTGCGCGTTCAACCACTCTGCCATCTCTCCATGACCATTGCGTATGAAATGCCTACAAATACTTGCATGTCATTATAAACAAAACCAACAACTGCTTTTAAAAACAGCTTCTTTAATCCCGCCTTTTAACGCTTGCCTTTTCTTTCAGTGCTTTGTTTACTTTCAAGCAATTACATTGCATTTCAGGCCAAGATTTAAAGTTTTTAAATTATAGCACAAGCGTCCTGAAAAAATAAAATGGAATTAAAGAAAATAATTAATATCTTTCAACATTTGGCAGATTATTACAACATTTATGGCTTCACAAACCGCAGTTTGGATGGTTTCCCAATTACTTTTCTCCTTTAAGGTATTGCAGCCTTAAAGTTTCCGGTAATCTCTCAATGGCATACCGCAGCATTGTCCGTGGCATTTGTTTATAGTTTGCAAGAAGAAATTGTTCAAGCACCTCCTGTGAACATCTTTTGCCGACTTCCCTTAACATCCATCCGACTGCTTTGTGTATTAAATCATGAGGATCGTTTAATAGGATCTTTGCTATATTCAATATATCTTCGTAGGCGCCTTTTTTTATGAAATCAAATGTGGACAATACGGCAATCCTTCTTTCCCACAAATTTTTGGATATGGCAAGAGAGTACAAGATGTCTTTAGGTTTATCAAACAAGTAGCTTCCGACAATTTTATCTGCAGACAAATCCACAAGGTCCCAATTATTTATATACTTTGTGTTTTCAAGATATTTTTTATATATGGTTTCTTTCCCGGCTTCATCGGACCGCTTAGCCTTTTCCACCATTATAAGAAGCGCTATCAGGCGTTCTTCATGTATTTTGGAGCTTAAGAGACGCAATGCATCCTCAAGAGGAATACCGGCATATTTCTTAACGATTTTCCTTGAATCTGGTACCTGGATACCCAGGAAGATATCCCCTTCACCATACTGGCCCTTCCCAGTCTTGAAAAACCTCTTTAACCCCTCAGCTTTTTGAGGGCTTGCATATAAGTTTAAATCTTCTCTTAAATTTTTAAGTATGTCTTCCATTGTTGTAAAACCATTAAACCATAAAAACCCGGATTTTTAAAATCAGGGTATTAATATTGTTTTAATTTATGAAGGAATTTTGTTTTATTGACACAGCAAATTGTTTTATTAAGCTACCAAACGTCAAAACTTTGCAATGGCTAAAGATAAAAGTTCGAATTGGTTGCACTGGCGGAGAGGGAGGGATTCGAACCCTCGAGGCAAGCTTACACCCACCTAACCGCTTAGCAGGCGGCCCTTTTCGGCCACTCAAGCACCTCTCCTTAAAGCAGCTTATTTAAAGCAGTCAATATAATAGCAATATTCTTTCAAAAAATCATCATATTCTTTAAAAAATTTATTAAAGCGATGAGTTACTGCAAACAGATCCATTACAAGTTCACGTCGGTTGACTGCCAATCCTTTACCCCAAATGAAGTTTTGCAGTTTTTATCATAAGTACACTTAAATGAAACGGTCTATGGTCCTAAACGTCCGGGTGATACCGTTGATAATTAAATGCCACATGTCAAAGCAAAAGGGCCCCACCTAAGTGGGGCCCTTTTTAGATATTATCTAAGTGAATTACATTGTAATCACATCAATTTAATACCTTCTGTTTCCTCTATCAGTTCTTTCTCTCTGTGGCTGAGCTTCGTCAACTTTCAGATTACGACCTTCAAAAGGTGTGCCGTTTAAGGCTTCTTTAGCTGCTTCTGCTTCTGTAGAATCTGTCATTTCAACAAATCCGAAACCTTTGTCTCCGATTACGTTAGCTGACAGAACCTTTCCGTAACTTGAAAATAACTTTTCCAGTTGCTCATTATTTACAGAATAGCTTAAGTTCCCTACGTAAAGTTTGTTACCTTGCATGTTTACCTCCCTCCAAAAACTATTTTCTCTAATCTTTAGAATATTTTTTTAGAGAGGTAATTGTTGAAAACAAACCTGGCTCTTAATTAAAATACTATCTAACGAAAAAGAGTTGCCGATTAAAATAAACCCCGTGTTATTTCTACTACAAATCTTGCGATATCAACCTAACATACTACTCAGGATCTAAACTTTGAACCTTATTCCGGGTATGCGGGCAGCTAATTTAACTTAAGTATTCTTTAATCTTAAAGTATCAACCAGGGCCAAATCCCTCATAATTTCAAAGCACTATATATTAATAACAGAAATAGAAACAATAGTCAACTATTTTTTTATTATTTTTTTATATAAGTAATTTATTGACGTGAACTAATGCTCTTAAACATGGCAATCATAACATTGGATAATAAACTGTCAGAGATACTGATCAAAAGGCATATAAACCTTATTCTTTTGTACGCTTTGCTCAAAAAAACTATAAAATACAGACAATAATTAAGAGGCATGAATATTAAGTATCTGGTCTAAAATTATTCTTATTTTTTGCGATTTCACCAGCAAATTTTAACTTTTAACAAATAATTGAGAAACATCAGTATCGGGAGGAATAAATCTTAAGAGGCAGGATCAGTATCCTGCCTCTTAATTATTTTTCTAAAGATTTTTAAAAATTTCCGGGGATATCTTTCCCTTAATTATAAAAAAATCTTTTCTTACTGTCTGAAATTATTCACCAAAAGCTGAATTTCCTGTAGAATCCATAACCTCTTTGGCTATAGCATCCAGATTTTCAGAAGTTACAAGTTTAACTTCTGCAGGAATTTCAACATTTTCATATGACTTTCCGTCAACAAGGATTTCCTTTAATGTCTCAACTGCTTTGTATCCTATAACATATGGTTGCTGCAGAATGGTTGCTGCGAGGATTCCGTCCCTGATTGCTATAAACTCTTCAGGATCACCATTGTAGCCTACAACCTTGATATCCTTATTCTGGGACTTTACAAAGTTTGCAGCGCCTACAGCTTCTCGACCGGATGTAAAGAATGCACCTGCAATGCCTGGAGCAGCTGACAATATCTGCTGCATTGTATCATATCCGCCTTCTGCTGAAGGATTCTGGACTATGATTTCTGAAGCGATGTTGATTCCAAGTTCATCACATTTAGCCTTAAAACCTTCACCTCTTTGCCTTGCAAATGTCCATTGTGGTTTTAAGTTACCCAGACCAAACGGTATAGCTTTGTCAGTAATTACCTGTGAAAGAAATTCTGCAGCTAACTGTCCGCCCTGGAAATTGTTTGAAATAATAAGAGCGTTAACAGGACCTGATTTGCCGATATCAGCGCAAACTACAGGTATTCCTGCATCTCTTGCTTTTTGAACTGCTGGACCCATTGAACCAGGATCAACAGGTGTGGAAACAATGCCGCTTACCTTCTGATTAACAAGAGTATTCATATCCTGTACCATCTGTGTTGCATCGCTCTTTTGGTCAAGCATTGTGTACTTAAACCCAAATTTTTCGCAGGCGTCCTTAACACCCTTCTCCACGTTCTGGAAGAATGTATATTCCATTGTCCAAAGCGAGAAGCCAATGGTAACTTCTTCAGGTTTTAGCAGCTTCTTTGCAGCGACACCATCCGTGGTAGTCTTGCATCCAGCGATCGTAAAGGTGACCAGGAGCACAACTGCCAATGCGGCAAATAGCGCTATCTTCAGATACCTTTTCATTCTTACCCCCTCTTTTTGTTTTTATTGCCTATATTTGGCAAAGTATTTAAAAATATTTTGCTAAATATATTTTTATAAATAAGCAAACTCAACAAATTTAAAAAAATATACTATTGGGTTTGCCCTATTAACCAGAATTTCAACTTGTTAATGGACACTGCAAAGATTAAAACCAGGCCAGTGGCAACCTGCTGCCAGTAACTGTTAACCTGTGCATTACTCATTCCAGTTTTTAGAAAAATAATTATAAGGGCAGCAATAAGAGTGCCGCCCAGGCTGCCGCTTCCGCCGGCAAGCGCAGTGCCTCCCAAAACTACTGCCGTAATAACCTGGAATTCCCAGCCATCCCCCATCATTCCCGGGTTTACAGCGCCGAGCATGCTTGCATTTATGACCGCAGCAACTCCTACAAACAATCCAATAAGCGTAAAAACCCCGATTTTAACATTATCGACATTTATCCCCGAAAGTGCTGCTGCCCTGCTGTTTGTCCCTACTGCAATTATGTATCTTCCTACAGGTGATTTCCTTAGAAGCAAGTAGGCAATACCATAGCATGCGGCCATTATATAAATTGGCAGAGGAAGCCCTAAAAAATTCTTGTTGCCAATAGCGATCCAGAATCGCTCCTGAATGTACTGTGGATTATTATTTGTATAGATATAAGCAATCGCCCTGTAAATAAAAAGCATTCCAAGAGTCGTAATAAATGCAGGAATCCTTAGTTTGGTTACAAAAATCCCGTTAATAAAACCAAGCAGTACGGCAACAAGTATTGTAACTGCCACGCCGCCTACACCGCCAATTCTTGGTGCCAGAGAAGCCCCCACAACCCCTGCAAGAGCAAGCATTGAACCGACAGAGATATCAAAATTTCCGGTCATGATACAAAAAGTCATTCCTATGGCACCTATTCCCACAAAGCTTGCAAATCTTATCGTATCAAGCAGATTGGCCCATGTGAAATAAACTCCTGGAATAAGTATTGAGAAAAATCCAAAAATAACCAAAAGAATTATAATAAGCCCAAAGTTCCCAATGAAATTTCCCGCTTTTTGTTTGGAATTTAGAAGTACTTTAGATTCATCCATTATTATATTCTTATCCCCTTTACTTTTGCGCTTTCAAGATATCTTATTCTCAAACCGTCTATAAACAAAGCAAATAACAACACTATCCCCACTGACAGGAACTGGTAAAAAATCTGGACATTCAGCAAATTAAGGCCATAGTAAATCATTGAAATAAAGATACCTGCAAAAATGGTGCCAATGAGATTTCCCTTCCCACCGGCCAGACTGGTACCTCCCAGTATTGCTATTGTAAGCACATTTAAAGTAAAACCCGGGGCCATTGTCGGAATTCCTATAAGGGTTTGCGAGGTTCTTATTATTCCCACAATACTGGCGGTAAACGCAACCAGCACATAAACCATTGTTTTTATAACGGTTACATTCAAGCCTGACATTTTTGCTGCCTGTTCATTAGAGCCAACAGCAGCTATGTGTCTCCCGAAAGTTGTCTGATTTAGCATTATATAAAATATTATAAATACAACAACCATATAAATAATTGGAGCCGGAATAACATTAAAAACTTTTGATGCTCCTATTGTCATGAAGGATTTCTGGGCAATTACAACCTGTCTGCCCCCTGTTATGAGTAAAGAGGTCCCACGTAAAATTACCTGCATTGCCAGGGTGACGATTAACGGGGTTATCCCCACTTTTGTAATCAGTACGCCATTTATCATGCCGACAAAACAGCTTGCAAGAACTGCTATTATTATAGCAAGCGTAAAACCCATTTGAGGTATCAGCATTGCAAGAATTACACTTGTAAGGCCCATTACTGCTTCAACTGAGAGATCAAATCCGCCGCTGGTAATTGCAAGCGTCATTCCAACTGCAATAATTGCACCATAGCTCCCCTGCATTATTATACTAAGGATGGTATCCACGCTCCTGAAATTAGGGCTCACTATTGCAAGGAAAATACTTGCCAGAATAATCAGTATAAATACTCCTATTTTTTCATACAGTTTTAAAAACCTTACCATTCCTTAAATCCTTTGCCGCTTAATTATTAGCATAGTTAAATTTTCCAATTTCTGCCGCTACAAGTTTTTCTTCGTCCATGTTTTCCCTGTTAAACTCAGCAACAATCTTACCCTTGTATAACACAAAGCACCTGTCGGTCAGATTGACAAGTTCAGGAAGTTCTGAAGATGTCATAATTATGGAAATTCCCTTTTTTGCCAGTGCAACCATAATCTTATGAATTTCCGCTTTGGCGCCAACGTCTATTCCTCTTGTGGGCTCAAGCAGTATAAGTACCTTACAGTTACTAACCAGGGTTCTTCCCATAATAACTTTCTGCTGGTTGCCTCCGCTTAAATAGATTATTCTCTGGTTAATATTTGCATACTTTATATCGAGTTCTTTTGCTATCTTGTAAAATACGTCCAACTCCTTTTTTTGCCTGATGAACATGCCTTTAAAGAAAGTCAGCAATTTAATAATAATGATGGAAACATTCTGCAGGACGGACATGTCATTTAACAGACCCTCACCTTTTCTGTCTTCGGTTACATATCCGATTCCCAGCCTGATGGCCTCAGAAGCGTTTTTCATATCAACAGGTTTTCCTTCAAAAAAAACTTCCCCGTCAGTTTTTTGCGCCGCCCCATAAAGGGATCTTAAAAGATGGTGAATACCTGAGCCTAAAACTCCCGCAAAACCTAAAATCTCTCCCCTGTACAATTTAAAATTTATATCATGGACATAATCTGCAATATTATAGTTCTTAACTTCCATGACAATTTCTCTGCCGATTGTAGTCTGCTCCCTGGCTGCGAAATACTCTTTGACTATTTTGCCAACCATCAGGGAAACAATCTCATCCTGATTTGTCTGCGATGTAATTTTGGTTTCAATTTTTTTACCATCTCTTAAAACAGTAATTCTGTCAGACAATCTGAATGCCTCATCCAATCGGTGGGAAATATATACGATGGACACACCTTTTTTCTTTAATTCTTCAATAATTGCAAAAAGCTTTACCACTTCTTTTTCGGTCAGTGTGGCTGTCGGCTCATCCATAATTATCAGCCTGGCATCCATTGAGAGTGATTTTGCGATCTCAACCATTTGCTTTTCAGCTATCGACAGGTCAGATATGAATTTGCGGGGGTTAATGTCTATATCAAGTCTCTTTAAAATTTCAGCAGCATCTTTATTTAACTTTTTCCAGTTTATAAATGATTTTGCTATCTTGGGTGTCCTGCCTACAAAAATGTTTTCTGCTACAGAAAGATCAGGGATGAGGTTGAATTCCTGGTAAATAACAGCTATTTTAAAATGCTGTGCTGCGCCCGTGCTTGCAATGGTTACTCTTTTCCCATCAATAAAAATTTCTCCGCCATCCGGCTGATAGGCGCCTCCAAATATCTTGATAAGCGTGCTTTTGCCGGCGCCATTTTCCCCAACAAGTGCATGCACTTCTCCATACCTTACATCAAAATCAACACTTTCAAGCGCAACTACCCCGGGAAATATTTTTTTTACACTTTTTAATTCGATGAAAACGTTTTTCTCATTCATTATAATAATAACCTGCTGAAGATAATGTGCAAATTTATAAAATAATAAGAACAGTGGCGGATATAGTTTTCTTTATAACCAACTTCTTTTTAAGTAACTTAATTATAACCAAATTATTTTTAGAAAAATAATATATATCAAATTTGTTAATCAAATTTAACCGAATCAGGTAAAATCAAAGGTCTCATATTTCCTGATTTCCGGTACAAAAATAAAACAGAATAAAAGTGATTATATAATACTCTTTTTAAGTTTTTATGATAACTACAAATAGAAATTATATCTTAATTTATTATTTTGTAAAATTAAATTTTTCAACCTGCTATTATTTTTTTGGCCAACAGTTCTTTTGCCGTCACTTTTTTTAATCAGAAATTCTTTTAAGCCTGCTGACCAGCAATTATTTTTTTATACAACTTTATTGCTGATTTTTATCTATTAAAGTATTTAACTTTTCCCTGTAATATTTAAAATTTGCCCAGGTAACATCTTCTGACACTGCGTGGTCCACATGAGGGATATACCCTCCCTTTTTCATTACAGAAGCTACCTTCTCGATTTCAGCATCAATTTTTTCTCTGCAGGAATCTTTAAAGAGCACTTTTTTATTAAATCCCCCCATCATTTTTAAACGGGGATACTTTTCTCTTACGGCTGATATATCATTAACTGCTTCAAATGGAAACAAGCCTGTAACACCTGCTTCCATAAAAAGGGGGATAAGTTCATCTATAAGGCCATCGCAATCCACAAAGATATTCTTTATCCCGTATTGTTTTAAAAAATCTATTAATTTTAAATAATAAGGCCTCATGAATTCATTAAACATCTCTTTTGAGATAAACGAACCGGATCGGTAGGCTATGTCTTCAAGGATAAATATGCAGTCTATTTCCACCTTGTCTAATATTATTGACCAGTAATCCATCGTAAAATCCAGATAATAATTATTAAATTCCTTTATGAGGCTTGGATCATCGTACATGCTGAGCATATAAGTTACTTCGCCCATCAAATGTCTTGCAAGAAAGGAAAACCCGAATGGAGCACCGCCGAGCCTTATCGGAAAATCCCTGTTTTTTAATTTAGCTGCAAGCTTGTCGAAATCTTTTGGAAGCCTCTTTGAAAAATCTCTGTCATACCGGGAAATATAGTTGTGAAAATCTTTCTTATTTTTTATCGGATAATCAATAGCCATGGGAATGGATGATTTATTTTTCAGGATTTTATTGGTAAGGCCATATTTGTCTGTGAATATTGTATAGTCTTTTTCATCCCTGATAATATTCTTTGTTAGCATGGGACTGTATTCTATGGGGAATTTTTCCAGGAATGAATCGAGGTTAAAGAAAGGCATGACGTTTTTATCCACCTCTGCATCAAATTTTGGCATAAGTGGACTTGAAGCCCTGATTGATTCGGATTCTGACATCTCATCAGAAATACCCTGTATTTCTGGCAAACCCTGGTCAAACCAATTCCTTATAGTGCCGGCCCAGTAAGCAAACTCGGTCTTGGGTATGGGAGCATTATCTTCAAAATCCATTACCGAAAGAAATTTTTGTCTTGAATCCATAGTATTAAACCTCCTATTAAATATTTTAGTTTAACTTTATCGCTATAGTTTTGCTATTATTGTATTAATATTTTTATCCTGAAGGTATTTGACAATTTTTTTATCAATATTTTCATCAGATATTATTGTCTTTATCTCATTTAAGCCGGCCCAGTTAAGCGCACCGCTTACACCAAACTTATCTGAGCTTACGAGACAATAAGACGCCAGTGACATCTCAAAAAATGCTCTTTTTATTCGGCAGTTTTGCGGCAGAAAAGAGTCCATTACCCCTTCCTCAAGTGAAAATCCAAATGTTGAAAAAAAGAATTTATTAATCTGAATATCAGGAAGAATTTTTTTGGGGTTTGCCTCTAAAAAACAGGCTGTTTTCTTTTCAAGGAGGCCCCCTGTGATAAAAATATTTATATTCTCCTTGCCCAAAAGAATATTGTCATTTGTTACAACTGCTGAATTAGTGATAATGGTAATATTTTTCTTATTTTCATTTTTTAATTCTTCAATAATATAATGAGCAGTAGTAGAAGCATCGATTGCAATAATATCACCGTCTGCAATAATTTTTACAGCTTCCCTTGAAATTGCACTCTTAATTCTTTTGTTTTCCTCCACCCGATTGTAATAATCATAAAATCCTTTTTCAAGTTTGGAATCAAATATCTTTACCCCGCCATATACTTTCTTTAATTTCTTATTATGCTCCAATATCTTTAAATCTTTATAAATAGTCGGTATTGCCTTATTAAATGCACCTGACAGATCCTCGACAGTTGTGTCCTGTTTTCTCATTAGTATTTCGAGTATTTTTTTTCTTCTGTCTTCAGCAAGCATACTTTTTTAGATTGTATTGGCTGTTGGAATTATTATTTATCTTTCATCAGAGATTCTGAAATAAATACAATATTTATAGTTTGTATAATTTAGTATAATTTATTATAAATTAATATAAATGTCAACAATGATTATAACGGACATTAAATATATATTTGCGGGTTTACAAAATAATTAAGATATTGACAGAGATAAAACATGCTCTATTTCCTGTTTTTTTCCAACCAGCAAACTGCAAAATCAACCAGTTCCCTTTGTTTAAAAAATTGTGATTTTGCATTACCTATATTGGCGATGCTGACATTTGGACTATTAGCTTTAACAAAAGCTTTTCCCAACTTTGCGAAATCATCTGTAAAATCCTTATAATCTTTAAATTCCACCCATTTCCTCATCTGATTTTCTGTAAGCGGCGCACCGGATAAAATTGTGGTCTTGCCGGAATAGTCTGCTCTTGCTTCTGCAAGATGAATTGAAGTATTACTTGAATGGTCCACTCCGAGTAAAAGGACATATCCGTCAAGGTCATAGATTTTAGCCAGTGGTGAATTCTCACCACATCCAAATTCCAGACTGTGCCCGGATGTAATAAATTCAGAATTTTTCCCCCATGCTGCAAAAGATATCTGCGGATGTGAGCTTCTTAAAACACTTCTTTGTTTCCTGAAAACTTCCGGAATGATCCCGACTCCCCTCGTTGGAGTCATATCGCAGTCATATGGGGGCATGGTTTGCTTTATTGTCTCCCACCATGATTCGGGTACCGGGGGATTTCCCCATTTGCCCGGGTCAGAAAGATCACCGGAGTGAGCAGGCATGACAAGAGTGCCATTCGTTCCTAACACATCTTCCAGTGCCAGGATAACGGCAGAGGCTCCGCCGCAAACCCAGCCTGTTGAGCTAAGTGAGGAATGGACCAATATGGTCATTCCCTGCCGCAAACCAATATTAAAGAAATCTTTTTTTAAAGTCTCAACAGTTATGGGATTCTTGCTTGTGCTGATTGCTTTTTTCTCATTCATGGCAAAAATGATTATGGCGCGCCTGAGAGGATTCGAACCTCCGACCTTTGGTTTCGTAGACCATCGCTCTATCCAACTGAGCTACAGGCGCAATAAATGTAGTTATCAATATTTTAACAGGATTTTTTACTCGTACCAATCTTAAAATACATGTTAACCTGATCTGCACTAAAAAATCTCTAATTGGCTTACTTCTGCCCGAATACATTCACTACTTTCTGTTGTGGGAATCAGGGCTGATAATAAACACAAAAGTTCGAATTGGTTGCACTGGCGGAGAGGGAGGGATTCGAACCCCCGGAGGACAAAGCCCTCAACGGTTTTCA
>CAYZUS010000007.1:75668-79260 GCA_964481885.1 uncultured Actinomycetota bacterium
TGGCGGAGAGGGAGGGATTCGAACCCCCGGAGGACAAAGCCCTCAACGGTTTTCAAGACCGCCGCTTTCGACCGCTCAGCCACCTCTCCGAAACTGTTATTATAATCAAAAAAAAATTATTCTTAAAGTTATTTTTTTCCGGTAATTTTCTTTTTCCCGCCCATGTACGGAACCAGGACATCAGGTATGACAACATTTCCATCAGCATCCTGGTAATTTTCAATGATTGCCATTATCATCCTGCCGACGGCGCAGGCAGTGCTGTTCATTGTATGAACAAACCCTTTTTTATCTCCATCCCTGTACTTTATGTTTAGCCTTCTTGACTGAAACTCTGTGTCATTGCTGCAGGATGCAATCTCCCTGTATGCGCCCTGGGATGGTATCCATGCTTCGAGGTCATATTTCTTGGCATTTGGAGTACCTATATCCCCGGAGCACATATTCATTATCCTGTAATGAATCTTAAGCCCCTTTACAATATCCTCAAGTGTTTCACGAAGGGTTTCATAATCTTCCCAGCTTTTTTCAGGGTTTACAAACATAAACATCTCAATCTTGTCAAACTGGTGCACCCTGAAAAGACCGCCCATGTCTTTTCCGTAAGTACCCGCTTCTCGCCTGAAACATGTCGAATACGCAGCATATTTTAAAGGAAGATCTGCAATATCAAGAAATTCATCTGTATGATATGAACACAGTGATACTTCAGAAGTACCCACCAGGAACAAATCATCAAGCTCTGTCTTATAATACTGTGAAGCTTCAACTGGGAAAAATCCTGTGCCGTACATTGCCCTCTCTTTTACAAGAACAGGCGGGATAAGCGGAGAAAATCCCCTAGGTACAAGGATGCCCAAGACGTACTGCAGCAGCGCAAACTGCAGAAGCACAGCATCATTTTTCAAAAACACAAACCTTGCGCCGGATATCTTGGAAGCTCTTTCCTCATCTATTATGCCAAGCTTTGCACCGATTTCTGCGTGGTTTTTAACCTTAAAATCAAAAACAGGCTTTTCTCCAACCGTATACAAAACAATATTTCCCGATTCATCTTTTCCTACTGGAACTGATGGATGTGTAATATTAGGATAAGCGGCAAGCTTTTCAAAAAAGGATTTGTCGATTACCGCAAGGGCGTTTTCCTTCTCTTTTAAATCTTCATTTAAAAGTTTCATCTCCTCAACGGCTTTGGCTTTTTTATCACCTGCCAAACCAGGAATAAGCTTTGTCGTTTCGTTCTTTTTTGCCCGGAGCTCATCGACCTTAAATATAAGGTCCCTTCTGTTTTCATCAAGCGCAACATCAGCATCTACATCGATGCGCATATTCCTTTTCTTTACTTCCTCTTTATATATTTCCGGACTTTTGCGCAAAAGTTCTAAATCAATCACTTGTTTTTCCTTCCATAAATGCCGCAACCAAATTAATTATTATCTTTTGAATTACTATTTATTTTAAAAATTTTTTAGTTTCTAAGATATAAGTTTTATTGAAATTTTAAATTAGAAACAATTATTCAGCAAGAATTAACTGTTCCATAAAGGGTAGGAACCCAGCAATTTTACAAGATAAACCTTATCCCTTAAGCTTTCAAGTACCTCATATATTATTTTATCATGAACATGCCCTTCCATGTCTATCATAAAGACATAGTCCCCAAGATCTTTTTTTGCCGGTCTTGACTCAAGCCTTGTAAGGTTAATGCCTCTTTCAGCAAATTCCTTTAAAATATTAAACAGGCTCCCCGGTTTGTCCTTTTTCAAAAAACATACAATGGATGTCTTGTCATTTCCGGTCTTGGGCGCCACAAAATTACTGACTATGACAAACCTTGTCTTGTTATCCTTATTGTCCTCAATGTCGCTTACAAGAATGTCGAGACCATAAAGCTCTGCGGCTATCCTAGTGCCTACAGCTGCAGTATCAGCATCGGCTTCTATTAGTTTTCTTACGGCTTCAGCGGTACTGTTTGCTGCAATTATCTCACCGTCCGGAAAACTGGAATTTAAGTAGACCCTGCACTGGGCGGTCGCGTGCGGATGCGAGATTATCTTCCTGATATTTTTTGGCATGGTACCTTTTTTAACAATAAGATTATGCCTGATTGGAATAGTTATTTCTGAAATAATCTTTGATTCACTTTCAAATGTCAGAACATCCAGAGTAAGAGGTACGGCACCTTCATTAGAATTTTCAATTGGCACAATGCCTTCCTGCGCCTCTCCCCTGTCAACACTTTTAATCACGTCCGGTATCATTGGAAAAGGAACTTTTTCAATGCCGCCTTCGGTGAAATCCTGAGTGTTGATTTGCTTTAGTTTTTCAATATAAACAAGCAGCGCCTCCTCAGTAAATGTCCCTTCCGGACCAAGGTAAGCAATTTTTTTTATTGTCTTCATATACAAATCCTGATTCTCATTTATTGTTCCATCATAATTTTTAACACTACAGTATTGTTGGCGAGGTAGGCTTCAGTTTCCACGGGTCCAGCCTCAATAGTAATTTCACACTTTTTCCCGGGATAAGCTTTAAATCCTGAAAAACTTGCAGGTTTCTGCTCTGAAGGATTTAATGTGCCAATCACTATTTCCTTGACTTCAGGCTTGTTAATTCCTTCAACAGCATAGGTTGCTTTTACCGGAATGTTGCTTTCTGCAATATTGCCCTGATTTTCAATATTTATTGAAAGGCTAATCTGGGTGCCCTTTTTAATTATAAGATAATCGTCCTGCTCATTGCTTAGCTGTGGGTTAAATACAATACTTTGTGAAATTACCGCAACCCCTCTTCTCTCCTGCAGACTTGTTACAGATTTATAATCCTGTATCATATTATTTATCTTGTTACTGTCAAGCAGAGTTTTATCCTCAAGAATTGCAGAGTCGATAATTGTAAGGTTATTTATTCCAAGTTTTTCCCCTGAACTTTTAAGTTCCTGTTGGAAATACCAGTATATTTCATCACTCATATTCATCAGTAAAAAAGCACCCGATATCTGAGACGTTGAATTTTCTATATCCAAATCACTTAAGACATTAAATAATGCTGGCTTAAAATCATTGTACGCCCTGTTTCTGGTGTCAAAAACAAGTTTTAAATACCCCTGCGCAACTTCAAAAAATTCAGGAGGATTAATTTCCTGGCAGTTTTGATAGATAACCAGGCTTTCCTCAACAGATTGTGCAAGGTTTAATTCTATCTCAGGCTTGGATGTCTCTTTTATTTTATTTAAGGTGGTAAAAAAATTGATGGATACTTTATTTGAATGCTGTGTGAGCACAGATATTGAATTAATGTAGTCGGCTATAGTGAGTTTTTCTTTTTCAGTTAAATCTTTTCGTCCAGCCTCACAGCTCCACAAACCTGTAATCCAGCTTGTAATAACTGCTGCTATTATTATCATAAGGACAAGGACTATAACTGCGTCTCTTCTGCCTCTTCTTTCCAAGGAAAACCTTTCAGTGGTGGGCGAAGGGGGACTCGAACCCCCAAGTCCTTGCGAACACTAGGTCCTGAACCTAGCGCGTCTACCAATTCCGCCATTCGCCCAACAGTGCCATATTTTAACAAAAATAAATTTAAAAAGATA
>CAYZUS010000008.1:0-10062 GCA_964481885.1 uncultured Actinomycetota bacterium
TTGGGGGATTATTGGGTATTGGTTCCTGGGCTATGCTGTCAAACTAACGAGTAAAAAGAAAAAACTCAATTAATTTTTTTGAAATTATAATTTAAAATATTTTGGTTTATTGCTTCCAAAATAAAAAAGTTCTTGCATTTTTTAGTATAAGTATATAATATAATTTGAAAGGTTTTGTTAAAGTTTGTTTTCGGGTGAAATATTTCTTCATTTTTATTCAATTTTTCTTAAAAATTGACGATAAGTATTGTAAGGATTCTAATTAACTCCTGAATTTTTAAAAATAACTTTTAAATTCACAGAACCATAATTTTTTTTAATTTTATTATGCTTTTT
Organism: uncultured Actinomycetota bacterium; assembly: GCA_964481885.1. Classification (GTDB taxonomy): domain Bacteria; phylum Actinomycetota; class Humimicrobiia; order Humimicrobiales; family Humimicrobiaceae; genus Fen731. The sequence continues at coordinate 337 of CAYZUS010000008.1, forward strand.
TTTCACAAACTCATTTAAACTAACTATCCCCTTGAAAATTTGTTTAATTTTAAGGGATTTCGAAAGGAGAAATACAAATTGTCAGAAGAATTAAAGGGGTTGACCAGGGGTAATCTGGAAAACAGGACTCTTACAGAGCTTAAGGATATTTCCAGAGAGCTTAATATCCGTGGAACATCAACTATTAAAAAAGAGGGACTTATTGAAAAAATCCTCGAACTTGCTGAAAGGCTCAACAAAGCGTTAAATTTCGGCGGGGTGCCTTCAGAAGCAAGGGTAGAATCCCGAGAGGAAGCAAGGGTAGAATCCCGAGAGGAAGCAAAAGAAACATTTTACGCAGGTCAGGAATTTAAGGACCAGCAAAAAGACATTCCAGTTGAAGCTAATGCTGAAACTTTTAAGGACGATACAATGCCGGCTTCAGCGGGAGAGCCATTTGTAAAAGAGATCCCCAGAATGACAGTTGAAGATTTTGCTGATGAGGACGAAAATGAGGTCACAGAAGCCCAGGAGGGGCAGACCGAACATACAGGTTCTGGAAAAGCAGCAGGCAGAAGGGGCAGAGACGAAGGTGCACCGGGAAGGTCCGCACACAGAGAAGCAGATTCTGAAAAAGCGTTTGAACCGGAGCTTGAAATATACGAAGAAAAAATGAAAGGTATTCTTGACATATTGTCTGAAGGATATGGATTTCTGCGTACCAGCGGATATCTTCAGGGGCCAAATGATATATATGTTTCACAGTCACAGATCCGAAGATTTCACTTAAGGCAGGGAGATGAAGCCTACGGGGTTGTAAGACCGCCAAAAGACAGCGAAAAATACAATGCACTTCTAAGGATAGAAAAGGTAAATGATGTTGATCCTGAGTTTATCAGAAAAAGAAAGCCCTTTGAGTCGCTTACACCTATCTATCCCATGGACAGGCTGATGCTTGAAACGCCTCATTCCAATATAACATCAAGGATAATTGACCTTGTTGCTCCAATTGGAAAGGGTCAGAGGGGCCTGATTGTTTCACCACCAAAAGCCGGCAAAACAACTATATTAAAAGATATTGCAAACAGTGTTGCTACAAATAATCCTGAAGTCTATATAATGGTCCTGCTGGTTGATGAAAGGCCGGAGGAAGTAACTGACATGGAGAGGTCAGTAAAAGGAGAAGTTGTAAGCTCCACATTTGACCAGCCTTCAGAAAACCATATCCAGGTTGCAGAGTTAGTTCTGCAGCGAGCCAAAAGGCTTGTAGAGCATGGCAAAGATGTTCTTATATTGCTTGACAGCATTACCCGTCTTGCAAGGGCATATAACCTTTCTCTGCCTGCCAGCGGCAGGGTTCTTTCCGGCGGTGTCGATTCGACTGCGCTTTTCCCACCAAAAAGATTTTTTGGAGCAGCCAGAAATATAGAGTTTGGAGGAAGCCTTACTATTCTTGCAACTGCGCTTGTTGACACAGGCAGCAGGATGGACGAAGTAATATTTGAGGAGTTTAAAGGTACCGGTAATATGGAAATTAACCTTGACAGGAAACTTGCAGATAAAAGGATATTTCCTGCAATTGACATAACCCGTTCAGGAACCCGAAAAGAAGAACTCCTTATGGAGGAGGAAGAAGCAAAACAGGTATGGAAGCTAAGAAGGATATTGCATGATAAAGAATCTGAGGTTGCAATCGAGCAGCTTATAGACTACATCAGGAAAACCAAAACAAACCAGGACTTCCTTAATGTAATAAAAACAAGCCTTCAAAACAGCAAATCTTCCCTGAATACAAGGTGATGAATTAAAGTAAATAAATTATTTCCAGGAATTTGGATGAATTAAAGTAAATAAATTATTCCATGGCAATATTTACTTAATATGTTCCGTGTGATAACATAACGATTTTGAAATTTTTAATAATTAAGAGGCTGATAAATATGAAAAAAGAAATACATCCGGCATATGATGATTGCCTGGTTTCCTGCTCATGCGGCAACACTTTTCAGACAAAGTCCACTAAAAAAGAGCTTCGTGTGGAAATTTGTTCAAACTGCCATCCGTTTTATACCGGAAAACAGAAACTTGTTGATACGGGAGGCATGATAGACAGGTTCCAGAGAAGAATGAAGAAAGTTGAAAAAATAAAGAAGTAGTAGAAGATTACAGAGTGGATTCTGTCACTGCTTTATTTCAATGTTTTATAGGACAGTTTTTTGGCTTTATGCTGATTTAACTGTCGATAAACTTTTCTGTTAAAATCTGTTAAATATATTTTTATTTAATTTTTATTTTTGTCATAATAAAAATATTTATTAATATAAAAGTATTTATGTCGTTTTTCCTTTAAAGCTTGCATGATTTGTGAAAATTAGTTGACCTATGAAAATAAAGCTCATCAAACATACCCCTGAACCTGAAAAAATGGTTGCTGTGGCTGCAAGGCTCTGCTATTCCCCTGTGGGCGTAGAACAGCTGCTGGAAGATTTAAGCGTTGAAGAAGTAAACAAACTTGTAAGGTTTGTTGTCAAAAGCGGCCATTTAAGCACCACCGAACATATTTATTTTACTTTTGCAATTGAAGGAGTCTCTCGGGCCCTGACACATCAGTTAGTCAGACACAGGCTTGCTTCTTACAACCAGCAGTCGCAAAGGTATGTAAAGTTTCATGGAAATTATGAGCATATAGTTCCGCCATCGGTGAAAAATAATCCGCGAATCCTTCCGGGATATAATGCCCTTATTGAACAAATACATGATTTTTATGAAGAAATGCTCAAATCCGGTGTCGAAGCTGAAGATGCCAGATATATCCTGCCTAACGCATCAGAAACAAAAATAATCGTATCCATGAATGGAAGGGAACTGCTGCATTTTTTTACAGTCAGGTGCTGTAACAGGGCGCAATGGGAAATAAGAGAACTTGCAATAGGCATGCTGAAAAGCGTCAAACAGGTATGCCCAGTTGTTTTTGAAAAATCCGGGCCAAACTGCCTGAGGGGAGCCTGTCCTGAGGGTAAATTTACCTGCGAGTGTCCGCCGAAAGCGAGTGATTTTGATGTCTGAGATTAAAGATAATGCATCTGCCACAAAAGAGGGTATTCTCATTTCAAAAGATAAAAATGAATTGCCGGATGGCGGCGTTTCATCTAAAGATATATTAAATAATAACACTTCAAATCCGGTAACCCCTGATTCCTCCGGTTTATCCGGGCCCAAACAGCATGATTTAAAAAAGCTTAATGTGGGCGGACAGGCTGTACTTGAAGGTGTCATGATGAGAAGCAGGCGTTTTTGGGCCGTTGCAGTCAGAAAACCTGACGATACGATTGGCTGCGGTGTTTTTAAGGAGATATCTGTTACCAACAGGAAAAAAGCACTGGGTTGGCCTTTTATAAGGGGTATTGTCATGCTCGTGGAAAATATGTCCCTGGGGTTTAGAGCCCTTAGCTATTCAGTTAATGAATCGACCGGTGAAGATATACAGATTTCAAAAGGACAGATGAGCATATCCGTTGTTGTTGCCGTCATATTTACAGTCGGGGTGTTTTTCATTCTCCCTACTGTCATAGGACGGACTTTCAGCAATATTATTGTAAATCCAATCCTTTACAACCTTCTGGAAGGACTTATAAGGATTGCTTTTCTGGTTGGTTATATAGCTCTTATATCTTTCATGAAAGATATAAAAAGGTTGTTTCAGTACCATGGAGCCGAGCACAAGACAATCCAGGCATATGAGAATGGCGAAGAGCTTATACCTGAAAACGTAAAAAAGTATTCAAGGCTTCACTTAAGATGCGGCACAAGCTTTTTGCTTATCGTAATGGTTGTTGCGCTTATAGTGTATGCGCTTATAAGTGCGCTTTTCGGCAAACCGGATCTTTATTTAAAAATTATAGAAAGAGTCGTCCTAATGCCTGTCATTGCCGGAATATCATACGAGTTAATAAGGCTCGCTGGGAAATACGGTCGTTTTAAAATCATAAAGATACTTTTTTATCCTGGACTTTTGCTGCAGAAGATAACAACAAGGGAACCTGACGAAAAGCAGCTTGAGGTTGCGATAGTGTCATTAAATAAAATCCTTGAATCCGAGCTCAGCGAGCCGGAAAATATAATAGAAAAAAAGATTGTGGACAGAGAAGACGAAGTATCTGTAAATGCCTGAAAAATTTATAAAATTACTGCTTTAAGACTTTTTGCTGTGTAATATTAATATATATGTTTAAATTCGTTTCCCCGGGTGTATATAATGGTTGATTTGCTTGAAAAACTTAAAAGTTATGAAGATGCATACGACAAGTTCCTTGAACAGCTCGGAAACTCTGACGTTTCCCAGGATCCCGAAAAAATAAAAGAATATGGAAGAAAACTGTCTGACATAGAAGAAATCGTCCAGATTGGCAAAAAGTACAGAAAAGCAAGAGATTCTTTTGATGACACAAAGGAAATGCTTAAAAATGAAAAAGACGAAGAAATGAAGGGGTATTTTTCTGAAGAGTTTGAAAAGAATAAAGCTGAGGTTGAAAAACTTGAAAAACAAATTCTTATATATCTGACCCCGAAAGATCCGAATGATGCAAAAAATGTAATCATCGAAATCCGTGCAGGTGCCGGTGGTGACGAAGCGGGGCTTTTCGCCGCTGTACTTTTCAGAATGTATACAAAATATGCCGAAAACAGAAGATGGAAACACAGTGTTTTAAGCTCAAGCTCTCAGGGTGTAGGAGGTTTTAAGGAAATAATCTTTGATGTTGAAGGAAAGAGTGTCTATTCAGACATGAAGTATGAGTCTGGGGTTCACAGAGTCCAGAGGGTTCCGGTAACAGACTCCGGCGGCAGGATCCATACATCAACAGCCACTGTCGCTGTTCTTCCAGAAGCTGAAGAAGTCGATGTAAAAATTGAGCTTCAGGACATTCGCATCGATGTTTACCGTTCGTCGGGCCCCGGCGGTCAGTCGGTCAATACTACTGATTCTGCAGTGAGGATCACCCATGTGCCGACAGGGCTTGTGGTTTCCTGCCAGGATGAAAAATCTCAGCTGCAAAACAAGGAAAAAGCTTTTAAAATCCTGCGTGCGCGCATTCAGGAAAGCGAAGAACAAAAGAAGTCTGATGAGCAGACAAAAAACAGGCGGCTTCAGATAGGCACCGGAGACAGGAGTGAGAGAATAAGGACCTATAATTATCCCCAGGTAAGGATAACGGATCACAGGATAAATTTAACTCTCTATAAATTTGAAGATGTTCTTGAAGGCGGCCTGGAAGAGCTTGTTGATGCCCTGAGAACTGCCGACAATGAGAAAAAATTGGAAAAGCTGGAAATTTAGTACAGGAGCTTTTTTATTGCAGGATATCAAAAAAACATGGGACGTTAAAAGCCTTCTGAGCTGGTCACAGGAGTATTTTATTTCAAAGGGTATAAATCAGCCCAAGCTATCTTCCGAACTTCTTTTAGCTGACGCTTTAAACTTTACAAGGATGCAGATATATCTTAATTTTGACCACATACCCGCCCAAAAAGAACTTTCAAAATTCAGGGAATATATCCTAAAAAGGGTAGAACATATGCCCATTCAATACATACTCAGGAAAGCATTCTTCAGAAACCTGGAGCTGTATGTAGACGAAAATGTCCTGATTCCCAGGCCCGAAACCGAGCTTTTGGTTGACAGAGCTTTAAATATCATTTCAGATATTGTGAAGGAAAAGGTGGCAGGGCTGGGCGATTTTTCTGTTGCAGATTTGCCTGATAGGCCGGCCATAAGTTTAAATATTCTTGAAATAGGCACAGGAAGCGGAGCCATAGCGCTTAGCATAATAAAGGAAGCCAAAGCATTTATTGCAAAATCACTGCTCGATGCCGAAAAAAACAGCTTAAACAAAATTACAGGCAGGGAAAATGAGCCGACCGTCAGCCATTTGGCTGAGAACAGTTCTTCTGTCGTGTCGTCTGACAAGTCAGGTGGCCCGGAGTCAGAAGTTATTCGGTCAGGCAGCATCAGGTCCGATGGCGCCAGGTCAGGTGGCCCGGAACCTGAAGTATCCGAGTCAGATATCCTTAAGCCTGAGGCTCCCAGACCAGTCTCCTTCAAGTCTTTTAATGCCTTGCAGGCAACTGAAATTGTCTCTCTTGTAAAATTAAAAATAACCGCAACAGAAAAAAGCCATGAGGCCCTTGAAGTGGCGCTTAAAAATGCAAAAAACCTGCTGACAGAAGAAGAGATAAAAGAGGCAGATTTTATCGAAGCCGATATAATACCATCCGAAAACTCTGCATTTATAAATGAGTATAAAGGAAATACAGGAGAGGTTAATGGAAAAATAAATATTGTAATTTCAAATCCTCCATACATTTCTGAAAAGAACTATGCCGGACTGCCCCGGGAAGTAAGGGATTTTGAGCCAAAATGTGCACTTTTTGCCGGTGAAAACGGCCTTGAGATATACAAAAAGATACTGGAAGAGTCACAGGGCCTTTTTGGCAGCGGACCTTTCTTTATTGTCTTTGAGATTGATCCGAACGTCAGTCCGGACCTGCAAAAATATATTTCAGAGAGTATGGAGCCGGGCAGGGCAATTATCGAAATATATAAAGATTATAATCAGCTGGACAGGATAATGGTTATAAAAATTTGAAAGTGTATGCGTTTGAGTTTTATTTTTAATAATGCTAATATTTTTACTAATTTTTAACCGGCGGGAGGAATAAATTGAACAATACAATAGTTGCCCTGGTGATTTTTGTCCTGACTTATGTAGCTATAATTACCGAGAAAGTTAACAGGACAGTAGTTGCATTTGCCGGTGGCCTGGCTTTAATACTTTTCAAGATATTTACTTTAAATGATGCCATATCATTTGTAAGCTGGGAAACCATAGGACTGTTGTTTGGAATGTTTATAATAGTAACTGCACTTTCACTTGCAGGATTATTTACATATCTTGCACTTAAAATAGCAAAGTGGCTCAAATATTCACCCACACTCATATTTATTGTTTTTCCGATTGTTACTTTCTTTCTGGCTGCATTCATGGACAGCATCACTGTAATGCTGTTTTTTACCGCCCTTACTTTTGAATTGTGCAGGATGCTCAAAATCGATGCTGTGCCGCTTATCATAACTGAAGTCTGCATGGCAAATATCGGGGGCTCGTCAACTCTTGTAGGGGATCCGCCAAATGTCATTCTTGGCTTAAAACTTGGTTTTTATTTTAATGATTTTATCATTCATAACGGTCCGATAGCGCTTATTGCGGGGGCTGCGTGCCTTTTTTACTGCTTTGCAGTTTCAAGAAAATCCATGGTTCCAAAAGGCGCAGTTTCCATACAGGAGCTTGAGAAAATGAAACCTGAAGAAGCCATTACAGACAAAAGGCAGCTTATTGCGGGCCTTGTAGCTTTTGGGGTTGCTGTATTGTTGCTGGTAACTCACACATACATTGAAAAATTCTTTCATTATCCACTGACTGTGCCCCTGGCTGCAATGGTGCCAGCATTTGTCATGCTGATATTTTTGGGCAAAAAAAGCGGGGAAGTCATTATCAAGGTGGATTATGAAATAATCTTATTTTTTATAGGCCTCTTTGTAGTCGTGGGAGGGCTTGAGCATACCGGCGCAATAAAAATATTCGCAGAGTTTGTAACTAACGCATTCCTTAACAATCATATGGGACTTGTAAGCACGCTTCTCTGGACATCCGGTTTTGCAAGCGGAATAATAGATAATGTGCCGTTTGCACTTTCCATGGCATATGTGCTTGATAATATTGTCAAGTTCGCGGGAGTGCCTGCGCTTGGGATTCTGGTATGGGCCACATCGCTTGGTACAGATATAGGCGGCAATTTTACACCAATAGGAGCTTCTGCAAATGTGGTTGCATACAGCACAATGGAGCGAAAGGGCCAGATTATCGGTTGGGGAAGATGGTTAAAGCTTGCTGTTCCGGCGACTTTTATATCGCTGATAATTTGTAACCTTGCATTATGGGCAAAATACGCAATAGGATTTTATTGATAAATTGACTTGTTTTGTCAGCAAATATACGAATACCGCAGCAGCCCGGGGCCATATATCTGATTGATTGTTTGGGCATGCGTTGAAATTCCGATTGTTTAAGGAGGCTCCTTTTGTATGGCCAGCTTAAACATGTTTGCTGCATATTCGAATAAACACGGTCCGCAAAACTCGGTTTTTCATATTAATGCAGGCATCGCGAACAATCAGGGGAAACCTGTTCGCTGCCAAAGGGCATGCTCACTTAAGGCTTGCCTGCTCGGATAAACAGTTTGCAGTAATACGGCACTACATATTTGGATAAACAGGTTGCAGTAATTCGGCACTACATATTTGGATAAACAGCAAACTCTCCGGCAAGTTTTTTAACCTTTACAGCAAGATCTGCAATTGCCGTTTTGTTTTCCCTGTTTTTTATGGCAAATTCTATAAAATCTCCTATTTTATACATTTCCTCAATTCCCATACCAAGCGATGTTACAGCCGGCGTACCTATTCTTATCCCGCTTGTTATGTTGGGATTAAATGTATCATAGGGTATCACATTTTTATTGAGTATTATGCCTACAGATGCAAGGATTTCCGAAGCCTCATAGCCGGTCATTCCCATATTGGTCAAATCAATCAGGAAGAGGTGGTTGTCTGTTCCACCGGAGACTATCCTGAATCCCCTGTCTTTAAGATAAGTACAGAGAACTTTGGAGTTTTCCACGATTCTTTTTGCATACTCTTTAAATGAAGGCTGCAATGCCTCATTAAAGCAGACTGCTTTTGCAGCTACTGTATTCATAAGGGGCCCGCCCTGAATACCTGGAAATACTGATTTGTTTATCATTCCGGAATATTTCTTGTCTGCGATAATAAGCCCGCCCCTGGGACCTCTTAAGGTTTTATGCGTTGTTGCAGTCGTAAAGTCTGCAATTCCTACTGATGTAGGGTGCACGCCTCCTGCAATGAGCCCTGCAACATGGGCAATATCGGCCATCAGGAAGGCTCCGACTTCATCAGCTATTTCCCTGAATTTTATATAATCAATCGTTCTTGAATAAGAGCTGGCCCCGGCGATAATAAGTTTTGGCCTTGCTATCCTTGCAATTTTTTTAACGTTTTCATAGTCAATCATCTCAGTCTCCGGGTCAACACTGTAAGTAAAGACTTCGAAATATTTTCCGGTGAGGTTTTGTTTATGGCCGTGCGACAGATGTCCGCCATCACGAAGATTCATGCTTAAGATATGGTCATTGCAGTTTAAGATTCCCAAAAATACAGCAGTATTTGCCTGCACTCCGCTGTGCGGTTGGACATTGCAGAAGTTGGAGGAGAAAAGTTCATTGCATCTTTTTATTGCCAGGTCCTCAACTTCATCATATATCTGGCAGCCCTCATAATATCTGTCCCCGGGATAACCTTCAGCATATTTATTGGTAAGTACTGATCCGGTCGCATTCATTACTTCCATGGAAGTATAGTTTTCAGAAGCTATAAGGACAATCTGGCTTCTCTGTCTGTCAAGCTCTTTAGCGATTAATTTTCGAATCTGGTCATCAGGAATTGCAGCATATGCATTATTTTTGTTACTGTCAGTCAAAGTTATACCCCCTTAAATCAAAAATACAGGACTATAAAAAAAATTTATTTTACAAAACAACAAAAGTGCAGGATTTCCCATTCAAATCCACTAACAAATTAAAGCAGGATCCACCTCAAATCCACTAACAAATTAA
>CAYZUS010000008.1:10162-13190 GCA_964481885.1 uncultured Actinomycetota bacterium
CTCAAATCACTGTCAAAAAACAGTTAACCAAACAAATAATCGAAAATAGTTATTATACTTTCTTTTATTATCTTTGCAACCTGGATATAAACATCAACTGACATTCCATACGGATCTTCAACATCGATAATCGGTGGTTTTACGATTTCAAGCGAAGCGGTATTTTTAAGTATCAGAATCCTGTGAAATATCTTTGCATGAAAAACTGAACTGGTTTCGATCTTTGGAGCTCTTAATAGTTCCCTCAATATGCCGTTTATACCGGTACTATCTCCCTGGCTGCTATTGTCTACATTCAAAAAATCCCGCTTGAATATATCTTCAGATTGAAGATAAAGGACAATATTTGATAATTCAAGAAGATTAAAAATTTTTTTTGGGTCAGCGCCTGCAAAGTTTGTAAGAATATTTCTCTTGTGGGTGGTTGCCATTGTGATGAGTGCATCAGAATTCAGAATAATTTTAGTATCCAATGCCTTGGGTTTGAAATAAATTTTTGGCACCTCAAACAAATCAAGAACACGGTAAGTATTTGGAGGCACATCTACTGATAATACATTTGTTCCTGCGCTCCCTATACTGATAATGTCTTTCAGTTCAGGTTTTTTTTTGTAGTATATTGTCTTTAAAAGATGTGCTGCAAAAGCTTCAGCGATATAACTTCTGCAGGTATTGCCTGAGCAGATAAAATTCAGGTTTATTACTTTGGGCCCTTTAATTTTTATTACTGATTTTTCTATTTCAACCATATATTTTCAATTCTTACTGTAGTTTAAGTAGTTTCATAATCTCGAGACCGCTGACTTTGCCTTCCCTTACAATAACCGGTATCTCCCGGGTCAAATCTACAATTGTCGAGGCAACACCCGCCAGGTTTTCTTTTACAGCTGTTATGATGTCAACATTATTTTTAATTATTTCAGGAATTTCATCTATGCTTACAGGCGATTGCCCGCTGCCGGAAACTGTTGCGCTTGTCGATATAATCGGTCCGCATATTTTTATTACATCTTTAATAATTTTGAGGCTTTCAAGTCTCAGAGCTATAGAGTCCCTGCCGCCACTGACAAAATCCGGCAGATTTTTGTTTTTTTTAAATATTATAGTTACAGGCTGCGGAGCCAAAGACAGCCAGTATTTTTTTATAAGGACCTCTGCAAATGTACTTATATTGTCTGCAAGAACATCTATTTCTGAAATATCGCCAATCAGGATTATAAAAGGCATTACTTTTGGCCTCTGTTTTATTTCATAAATCCTCTCACTGGCCGGTTTATTATTATATGCACAGCTTAGCCCATAAATAGTGCAGGTAGGCAGGATTGCTGTTTTTCCATCGTCCATTGCCTGCGCAATTGTTGTCACGGTTTTCCTGCTGTACTTATAGCCTGCCTCCGGCTCAATTTCAAAATATACCTGGCCGGGTTTATTCATCGCTTGTGTTTGTTTTCCACATGTTTTGAGCCTTCCTCCAGTGAAATGCAAAGAGTGGAACGGCAATGACTAAAAATACAATTCCCCTTAAAAGATTTTTTAGGGCCATTATCTTTTCATTGTTTATCTGCATTGCTATTTCTTCATCAACAATCCTGTTTATTTCAGCATCAGACATCTGGCTGTTATTCTGGTCAGATTTATACATCGGCACCATAGAGGCTCTGGTAGTATATGTAGTCGGTTTCAAATAGTTTGCAATATTGTCAACCGTAGTTACCAGCCCGACAATGAAAAGGACAATAGAAATAAGGCAGACCATATAAAAGTAAATCTCTCTTATATATACTTTTCTCGCCATTTGTTACCTCCCGGAAAATTTTTACTATTCTAAAATATTTAAACACGCCACTTTATAATTTTCCGGCCCTTAAAAAACACAAATCCGGATGAAAAATAGCCTTGAATCTGGCACCTATATGATAAGATATATCAGGGATTTTTTAAATATCCCAAAGTAGCAGGGTTTATTTAAATATCCCAAACGGGAATGGTTTATTTGAATATCCCAAAGTAGCAGGGATTTTTTAAATATTCCAAACGGACAGGGTTTATTTGGATATCCCAAATCGCCGGGGATTTTATAGTTATCCCAAGCTGAGAGTAATTTACCAAATACCCCAAGTTGCCGGGGATTTTATAATTTCTTTAGCCATACAGTATTATTTATAATATCATCACAAGAAGATATTGTCAGGCTGCTGGTTTTAAAATGATTTGACAGGTAAAATAAAAAATTATTTAATTTTGAAAATAAACCTGCATTTTGTTCTTAAATGAAATATTTTCGAAATTATCGCTGGTAAATCAGGACAGTATAAATAATAGCAGGGAAAATACTGACAGAGAAAAAATATGGATAATATCGTCATCGAAAACGCTGACAGGGGAAATAATAATATGGAAAATAATAATGCCAGGCCCACATGGGATGAATACTTCGGCTCAATAACAAAGCAGGTCGCGTCACGGTCAACATGCCTGCGTCGAAAAGTCGGGGCAATAATAGTCAAAGACAAAAGGATTCTTACCACAGGTTATAACGGAGCGCCAAAAGGCGTTAAAAACTGCCTCGAAAGGGGCAAATGCCTTAGAGAGGAAATGGGTGTGCCGTCCGGCCAGAGACAGGAAATATGCAGAGCTCTGCACGCAGAGCAGAATGCGATAATCCAGGCAGCCTATCATGGGGTAAACATACAGGGAAGCGTACTTTACAGCACCACACAACCCTGCGTTCAGTGCGCGAAGATGATAATTAACAGTGGAATAAGAAAAATATATTATTTTGTTGATTATCCGGACGAGCTTTCCCTCGAGCTTCTAAATGAAGCAGGAGTTGAACTTATAAGGCTGACGGAAGAAAAGCTGTAACAAATTCAGTTTTGGGGCAGCATCCGATATGCTTATACTGATGCCTGTTTAACTGACTTTACTGACAAACGCTGTCATTTAAGAAGGGTGCTCCTGGTGTTTTGATATGCTGTGCATTGCGGAGCTATCTGCTGTTCAATAAGGAAATATCTGCTGCGCATTG
>CAYZUS010000008.1:13290-51696 GCA_964481885.1 uncultured Actinomycetota bacterium
AAATATCTGCAAAGAGGACCGTCTGGGTGTAGCTAAAAAGAGTTAATTTAAAATCGGTATTTTCTCGGAATTATGGTAACTCCCTCTGCAGAAATTGTAAATCCTCTTTTTAAATCCTGCTCTCTGTCAAATCCTATTATTGCATTATCAGGAATTATTATACCCCGGTCTATTATAACTTTCTTTAATATAGCATTACTTCCGATAGTGTTGCTGCCCATCAGTATGGAATCGCTAATTGATGCACCTCCGCTCACCTTAACGGCGTATGACAGGATACAATGGTCAATATTTGCATTTTCGATTATACAGCCGTTTGAGATAAGTGAATCGTTGACTTTGGCATTTTCCGAGTACTTTACGGGCTGCATGGAATCTGCTCTCGTAAAAATTTCCCATCGCGGATTGTAAAGATTAATTGAAGGATTCCTGCCAATAAGGTCCATGTTTGCCTTGTAGTATTCGTCAAGATCACCAATGTCGCGCCAGTAAGCTTTTTCGTAATTCTGGGCTCCCAGAATGGTATTCTGATTGAAATTGTAGACGTAAATACGACGCTGCCTTCTGAGCATTGATGGTATTACGTCATATCCAAAATCGTGAGAAGAAAAATGCTCCGGGTCAGAAGCTATAAGCTTTTTGTCATGAGTTGATTTTTTATGCTGGTCAATTACCAGTTCCTCGATGAGTATCTGCAAATTAAAAGTATAATTACCCATTGAAGACAGGCATAAGTCGGGGTTATCAGGCATTGGAGTTGGCACTGCAGGTTTTTCCTCGAATCCTATAAGTTTTGAGTTCTCGTCAATTACAAGAACTCCATATTTACCGGCAGCCAGGCTTGTGGCGACCGGAATGGCAGAAATTGTAAGATCAGCTTCGTTCGCCATGTGGAAATCATTCATTTGAGATATATCCATAAGATATATATGGTCACCGCCGAATATATTTACTATATCGGGCCTGGCTTCCCAGGCATATCTCTTGTTCTGGTTAATGGCATCGGTTGTGCCTGTGTACCATCCGCTGCCTCTGCCTTCTTTGGCAGGCAGCAGCCTTATCATGTTATAACGCCCCGCACCAAAAATAGGTGACCAACCCTCAAGAATGTGCTGCTCCAGAGAACGGGGCTCATATTGGGTAAGTACATATATTTTTCTAATCCTTGAATGTATAAGGTTGCTTAATACAAAGTCAATCACACGGTAACTTCCACCGAATGGCAGTGCGGGCTTTGCGCGGTCTTTGGTTAGGGGGAAAAGCCTCTTTCCAACTCCACCCCCAAGTACAAATGCTACTACTTCTACTCTCATGGTTTTGTCAGGAATTATAGAATATTTAAATTATATAAATATTATAAACTAGAATTCTTCAATGTTGTAGTAAAAATATTATATTAATAATATTATCATCTTTTATATTTCCGGGTAAGCAAAAAAATTGTTTCTGCGGCCATGTCTGATATCATATTTCGGCTCATCTGCCATTTCCAGTTACCCCGGCTTGTAGAAGGACGGTTCATCCTTGCTTTTTTCCCCAAACCAAGGATGTCCTGCATTGGCAGTATTATAAGACTGGCAGCCGAAGCCATAAGAAGAATGATAATTTTGTTTATTATTCCCCGAGTTTCCCCGGGCATCCCTGACATATTATTCAATAAAACATCATTAAACTCTGCAGCTGGCGCAGTTTTCGCAGTATCCTTAAAACCTGCCGTCGCTAATGCACCCCTACAACCCACAGTATCACTTAAATCTGCAGTCAGCTCCGCTGCTCCGATATTATCCGGCCCATCTGCCCCGGCATACTTCTTCGGCCCAAAATTGTCCTGACTCAGGTACTTCAGCAGGTTTTTTATTTCAAAAGCCCTGGCTTCACTATCGAGCCATCCCCTGAAAGTGTTATTATCATGTGTTCCGGTACAGGCTACAGTATTTTTGACATAATTGTGAGGAAGGTAGCTGCTGTCAGGGAAATCTCTTCCGAAAGCAAACTGAAGCACCCTTATGCCCGGAAAACCGAATTTTTCCATAACTGCATCCACATCAGGAGTTATTGTGCCGAGATTTTCTGCAATTATTGGCAGGTGGCCGAATACTTTTTTGAGCAAATTAAAAAAGTCATATGGATATGCGTCCACCCAGCGGCCGTTAATTGCTGTTTTTTCGCTGGCCGGCACCTCCCAGTATGCAGTAAAACCCCTGAAGTGATCCAGCCTTACCAAATCGAACATATCAAAGTTGAATTTCATTCTGTCAACCCACCAGGAAAACCCGGTTTTCTTAAGCTCTTCCCAATCGTAGACAGGATTTCTCCACAGCTGTCCTGTTTTGCTGTAATAATCCGGTGGAACTCCCGCTGTAAACGCAGGCATTTTTTCACTGTCAAGCTTAAAAATGGATGGATGTGACCACACATCAGAACTCTCGTAGTCAATGTACATGGGGATGTCCCCGAAAATCTTGACACCGTTTGAATTTGCATGGCGTTTTAGATTTTTCCACTGCCTGAAAAAAATAAATTGCATGAATTTCTGCAGTTCTACTTCTCTGCAGACGATCTTTCTCAGCTCTTTGATGTCTTCGGCGCATCGGTCTTTTATTGGCCGGGGCCACATACCCCAGTTGGCCATATTAAAACACCGTTTGAAATATTTTTTAAATGCAACAAAACAGGCGAAGTCTTCAAGCCATTTGGTATTATTTTCACTGCAGAAACTGTCAAATTCATTTCTTAGCTTGCTGCTGTTTTTTCTGAAATTATTATAGGCACAATTAAATATCTTATTTTTTGCGGCTGAAGCACTCTTATAAGCAACGCGGCCATATTCAGCCAGCGTGCAGTCACTACCGGTAAAATCTGTACACTCATTACCCAGAACTGCAGTATCTGCATCCTTATAACCTTTGCCCTCATTTGCGGCATATATTTCTTTAAGGCTGCTGTGCCTTGCTTGCAGATTATCCTCAGTCTTGTGGCCTCCTGCCCTTTGAAAGGAACTGTAACCTGAAAACTCTGTCCCTGATTGCTCACATTCCCTCATGACAGCTGCATACATGCCCAGTTCTACAAGATTTTCCTTTTTTATAATTCCTTCTTCATAAAGCAAAGCAGGACTGACAAGAAGGGGATTTCCGGCAAATGCCGAATAACATGCATAAGGTGAAAAATTTTTTGAGGCACCTGTTGGACCCAATGGAAGTATCTGCCAGTATTGCTGTCCGGCCTTTTTTAAAAAGTCTGAAAAGCCAAAGGCGGCATTTCCCAAATCTCCGATGCCAAACTCCGATGGAAGGCTGGTAATATGCAGCAGTACACCGCTTGCCCTTTTATTTAATATTTCCATTAATTCGCCTTCAAATCATTTTTTAGTGTCGAAAACGAAATATTCTCTTCTTAAAACATCCATAGAGGAGTATAAAAATTCCATCTTAAAAATACTTTGCATCATAACAAGCGCAGGACCAGCCAGATACTGGCGACTTTTTAAAACGCCCTCACCTGGAAATTTCCAGCCGCTCCAGCACTTTTCCAAAATACGTAAGCCATGTTTTGGATTTACTGCTGGTCTTTGCTTCCAGCGTTTTTAGCAAGTAAATATTTTCTTTTATTTCAAATATTATATTCTGGGATTTCCATATGTTTAATGGTATTTTAAGCTTTCCCACAGTTTCAAAAAAATCTGCCAGGTTTTTTAATAACTCTGTATTTTCAGGCTCCATGGAAAACGACTCAATTGTTTCATCAAGTTTCTTTGTGGAAATTATTCCCAGGCTTTCCAGATTAATCAGGTTTACAATACCAATTTTTTCTGATATTGCGTTCATTTCAAGTATATCCTTTTGCGAAAGTCCGGGTTTTTTTAAAATATTGTAGAGCATATATTCCCCAAAAAACTCGTAAATATTGGGGAAAATTCCATCCATAAAATAATTCAGCATCTTTTTTTCTTTGAAATCGTTAAGCGTGTCCCCATATTCATTTAAAATAGTTGCCATCAAAGGGTACATGCTGCTGTTGTAGCCGGCCATCATTTTTTCCACTGTGTCTATCTGCTCGTCTGATACAAAATCACTTACTGAAAATAATTTTCCTCCAAATCTTTTGGCCAGAAAATTCTTGATTGCTGCCGGATCGCTGCCCGTGCCGGCAGTAGTGTTGTCCGCAAAAGTATTATCGTCTTTTCGTCTGTTTGGCGGCCCGAGAAGCTTTCTTAATTGTGCGCTGATAGAGGATATTTCCAGGATGTCCTCATCTGACGCAGCTTTTGCAAATGCCGCAATATTTGTACTGTTTAAAAGATTTTTGTTTTTATACCTGTATGCCGCAAAAATAAAGTATTTTGACTCAAGAGTTATCTTTGACATAATGGCAGCGCTTCCCGTAATGATAGTGCTGTTGTGCATCTGTATTGTCTCACAAGTTATCTCACTTGCCAGGAAGTCATAAATGCTGGAAACCTCAGATATCTCATCTTTACCTGAAACAAGTATTTCCAATGCAAGTCGAGCCGATATTTTTACAAAATCACATGAAGAACTTTTGGCATATAAAAGATAAATACTTTCACCATCACCATACTCAGGAAGGTTGCTTTTGGCTTTTTTTAAAATTTTGAGAAACTGAGGCTCAAAATCCTTTCCGGTTATTTCACCCAAAATTTCCATTGCCCTGCACGCGTGCCGCAGTATCTGTACTGATTCTATCCTTGAAATATCGTCAAAAAACCACCCGTCACTCGACTGCATAAAAAGGCTCTGTCGATATGCCTCAAGCAGTTTTAAGAAAATTATTTGCTCTGTTTTTTCCAGGGGATTTTTTAAAAAACGGTCAAAGAACTTTTCTGCCACCCTGTCTGTGCGATTATTTATAACTGAGATATATGACTTTATGGCCTCATCCGGGCTGCCGACATCAGGTTTCAGATATTTTTGGACCTCATCAGTGTAAACTGAGGTATTAATCTCTGCCAGCCAGTTAATTGCTTCCCTTAAGGGTGCCCGCCATCTCTGGTTAAAACCTTCATTCTGTGCTGAGCCTGTGGAACATCCGCAATCCTCTTTCCATCTGCCTATCCCATGAAAGCAGCTCCAGGAGGAATTCTCAACTATGCAGACTTCATAGAGTGGAGGATACATTTGCAGATATTCTCCAAAAACAGTAATTTTTGCAAGTTTTTTTGACTCGATATAATCGATACAGTAGGAAAGTGCCATTTCTCCAAACTGGTGATGGTGCCCGTAAGTCTCACCATCGCTGGATATGGTGATTATTTCCGGCAGGTCCTGTTTTCCAAACGGAAGTCCTGTTATGCTTTTTGCGAAAGTTTTACCATCTTTTAAAAGGTCCCCAAATGCGACTTTGTTTGAGAGAGAATCGTCATAGAAGAAGATATTAATAGACTTGCCCCCCGGAAGATTGCAGATATATGGCATCCTGACATTAATGGAGCCGCCTGACACATCGAGCCAGTCTGAGTTTTGGGGGTTTTCAGTTATTTTTCTTACAGTTTTGGCCTGGCCCGGAGACAGAACGGTAAATTTGATTCCAAAATCAGCACAAATTTCAAGAGTCTCTGTATCAACAGCAGTTTCGGAGAGCCAGATACCTTCAGGTTTCCTTCCAAAATTCTCTTCGAAATCACTTATTGCCCATGCGACTTCGATTATTTTATCCTGTCTGCTTGCAAGCGGCATTATGATATGGTTGTAAATTTGTGCAAGCGCGCTGCCATGGCCGGAGAAGGTGGACCTGCTGGCAATATCTGCATTAATTATTGCAGCATGGGTTTTCCGGTCGTGGACCTTTATCCACGAAAGCAGAGTGGGCCCAAAGTTAAAGCTTATCTTTGAATAGTTGTTAAGTATTTTTACAAGTCTGTTCTGGCTGTCAAGCAGGTGGGCCCCGCCATTTACCATGTAGCACTCAGCGTTTATTTTTTCATTCCAGTCATGCCATGGGTAGGCATCACCCTGCATTTCTATTGTCTCAAGCCAGGGATTTGCCCTTTGGGGCTGATAAAAATGTCCGTGAATGCATATAAATCTGTCCATTACTGCCTGCCTTAAATGCCATTACTCCATTTATAAAATAAACTGCAATGTTTTTCAAACAAACTGCCAGGCTTTTTTTACAAGTTGCTGGTAATTTTCTGTGTAAATTTATCTGTGTAAACTGGCTGACTTTTTTTAAAGTATTATTATAATCTGTCACTTTCCCACACCAGCTTTTTCTGCCGCACCTTTTTTTGTATGCGTTTTCCTTGCCGAATCCTTAATCAACAGACAATGTTTTTTTTAAAATAAAGTACTGCAAGTGGGGGCAGCGTAACTGAAATAGTATACGGCCTGCCATGGGTGCTCTTTTTTGATGCATCTATTTTTCCGAAATTTCCGTGCCCGCTTCCGCCATAGGCCTGGGCATCACTGTTAAAGATTTCAATCCACTCTCCATCCTGCGGAACCCCTATCCGGTACTTATATCTTGGAGTCGGAGTAAAGTTGCAAACAATTACAATGTCACTTTCAATATTTCTGCCTGAATTATCATTATTGCCGTCCTGGTTTTCACCATTAACGCAGTGGCCGTTAACATTTTGTTTAATGCTTTCATCTTTACCGGAATTATCCGTTGATTTGCCATCCGCTCCCGTATCTGTTTGTCTGCCGGGAGATTTTTTTATGCTTTCCTGCATCACAGATTGGGCCTGCGTATAAAAAGTATTTTTTACTGACGGCTCGTCCCGGGTAAGCACAGTTTTCCTTAAAAAAATAATTACGCTTTGTCGAGCATCACCAGCGTCTATCCATTCAAAGTTTTTCGGTTGAAAATCACTTGTATAAAGTGCGGCTTCTTTTGAATAAATCCTGTTTAAGTCTGCAACGAGCCGTTGTATTCCACGGTGCGGTTCATGTTCAAGCTCGGACCATTCAAGAAAGCTCTCGTGATCCCACTCTTTTCTCTGGGCAAATTCAATTCCCATAAACAGCAGCTTTTTACCGGGAAAAGAATACATGTAGCCAAGAAGAAGCCTTAAGTTTGCAAACTGCTGCCAGCTGTCTCCAGGCATTTTTTCAAGCAGTGATTTTTTGCCATAAACGACTTCGTCATGTGACAGAGGAAGAAGAAAATTTTCAAAAAAGGCATACCAGAAAGCAAAAGTCAGGTCATTCTGGTGAAATTTACGGTAAACCGGGTCCTTTGAAAAGTAGTTAAGAGTATCGTGCATCCAGCCCATGTTCCATTTCATGCCAAACCCAAGACCTCCTCCATATTTTGGCTTTGTAACTGCGGGCCAGGCAGTTGATTCCTCCGCGATTATCTGGATATCCGGGAAGCTCCCGTAAAGAGCCTCATTTAAGTCTTTTATAAAATCAAGCGCTTCAAGATTTTCTCTGCCTCCATATTTATTTGGTATCCATTCACCGGTTTTTCGTGAATAGTCCAGATACAGCATTGATGCAACTCCATCAATTCTAAGTCCATCCGCATGGTATTTATCGATCCAGAACATTGCGCTGCTTACAAGAAACTCTTTTACTTCGTTTCTGCCATAGTTAAAAATAAGGCTTTTCCAGTCCGGATGAAAACCTTTTCTGGGGTCCTCATGCTCATACAGGCAGGTGCCGTCAAAATTGCCCAGGCCGTGGACATCATTAGGGAAATGAGAAGGTACCCAGTCAAGGATTACTCCGATATCATTTTGGTGAAGCAAATCAATAAAATACTTAAGATCCTGTGGTTCACCATAGCGGGAAGTAGGGGCAAAATATCCTGTCACCTGATATCCCCAGGATCCAAAGAATGGGTGCTCCATAATCGGCATAAGCTCCACATGCGTAAACCCCATTTTTTTAATATAATCTACAAGGCAGGGTGCAATTTCACGGTAGCCTGCAAATCTTTTTGGAACGCTGCGCGCGCCATCCTCCCGGGACACCCCGGAAGTGACGCTGTATGCGTCGGATGTTCCCGGCGTTTTTGATGTTTCAGAAAATTCGGATATTGCAGATCTGCAGTCAGCAGGGCTCTTCCACGAACCAAGATGAAGCTCATATATGGAAAAAGGGCTGCCCAGGCTGTTTTTTAAATGCCGCTTTTCCATCCAGTCCATGTCGCTCCAGGCGTATTCGTTTATATGATAAACAATAGATGCATTATTCGGTGAAACTTCAGAAAAAAAAGCAAAAGGATCACTCTTGTCAGCTGAAAACTTTGAGTAGGCTGCGGTTATGTGGAACTTGTATAATGCTTTTTCCTCAACTCCCGGTATAAAGGCTTCCCAAATTCCGGAATTATCCCATCGCACATTCATGGGAGCCGCATCCGGGTTCCAGCCATTAAAATCTCCTATAACAGATATTTTTTTTGCTGCAGGTGCCCAGACCGCAAAATAGGCTCCAGCGACGCCATCAACAGTTTTCAGGCGGGCGCCAAATTTTTCATAGAGCTTGAAATGTCTGCCGCTTTTAAACAGGAATATATCGTAATCACTGAAATTTTTTGGGTCAGTATTGAGAGTGGTGTTTATTTTTTCCATTTGAACAACAAAAAAATAATAATATATTTTCAATTTATCTAAAAGAATACTATAATAATATATATTTGTATATTAAAATTATTAATAACTTAAGTTAACTATAGTTTATGAAAAATATCGTAAATAAACATTAAAGGATAAAAGTAATTAAGATAAAAAGGTTCAGACTTTTGCCTGATATTCCAGGTAAATTCATCAGGTTAAGGAGCCATAAGGTCTCTTTATCAGCGATAGGACGTGATTCTGATTGGGTTGTTTTGTGAAATTCTGATTGAAGTATGATATGGAACAATCAGGTTGTTTTGTGAAATTATTTTTGGATTATGCTGTAGTATAAAGTTATAAAAAAATAGTTATTCAGAGCTACTATAAGGACAAGAATTAAAAGAGGAGATTAAAAATGAAGGTTGCAATGTGTGTAGCAGAAGCAGTGCCTTTTGCCAAAACCGGAGGGCTTGCCGATGTTGCAGGCGCCCTGCCAGCCGCACTAAAAAACAAGGGTGTTGATACATTTGTTATAATGCCAGGTTATAAATCAATATTTAAAAAAGATTACCCAATGCAATTGGTATCTGCCGGTGAAAAAGTGCAGATGAACACCACTGACATTATGGAGTTTGACCTTTATAAGACTGTTTTAAATGGTGTTGATTATTATTTCGTAAGAAATGACAGCCTTTTCGGAAGGGAAAACCTTTACGGTACGCCGCAGGGTGATTATTCTGATAATAATATAAGATTCGGGTTTTTTTCCAAAGCGATTTTTAAGGTCCTGGAAGCCATATCAGTTGTCCCGGACATAATCCATCTGCATGACCATCATTTCGGTCTTGCTGCGCTTCTCCTTCACGATATTAAAACCAGCAACAGGAATTCCCCTTATAAAAATACAAATGCGGTCTTTACCATACACAACCTTGCATACCAGGGAGTTTATGGCATGGAAACTCTTGAGTTATGCGGCATAGGAAGAGAATATTTTACATTCCAGGGACTGGAATTCTTTGGCAGTGTCAATTTTATGAAAGCAGGCATTGTATACTCTGACAAGATAACTACGGTAAGTCCGACATATGCAAAGGAAATCCTGACAGAAGAATACGGTTACCGTCTGGAGGATGTATTAAAAAGCAAGGGAAGGGATCTTTCAGGGATAATAAATGGAATAGACTATACAGTCTGGGACCCTGCAAAAGACGGGGAAATATTTGCCAATTATGGCGCAGGTGATTTGGCCGGCAAGAAAAAGTGCAAAGAAAACCTGATATTAAAAGCCTTCAACGTGGCAGCTCAAGAGGTTACCGAAGGGGAATCCGGCCGCGGCGCCCTTTATGGCTCAGACGTTGACATCAATGATGGCTCAGACGATGACACCAAGGAGATTTTAGGCGATGGCATGCAGGAGGACTCAGGCAAAATGACACAGGCAGGCGGACCAGCTGACGCTTCGGCCATACCGGAAAAGCCTTTGATCGGAATGGTTTCAAGGCTTTCTGAACAGAAAGGAATCGACCTGATAGCAAACGCAATGGAAGATATTATGAAAAATGATGTCTATGTTGTGATACTTGGAACCGGCGAAGAAAAATACCATAACATCCTTTTGGAAATGCAGGCAAGATATAAAGATAAATTAAGCGTGACTATCGGGTATTCCGACAAATATTCAAGGGAAATATATTCAGCTTCTGACATTTTTCTCATGCCGTCAAATTACGAGCCATGCGGACTGGGACAGCTCATAAGCCTTAAATACGGTACTATTCCGGTTGTAAGACTCACCGGAGGTCTTGCCGACACGATAACTGATATAAAAAATCCCGCGGATATCAGCAAGGGTGGCCAGGGCTTTATGTTTACTGAATATGAAACCAAAGAATTTTACAAAGCCCTGAAAACTGCGACTGACTATTATAATGACAAAGTATTATGGAACAGAATAGTTAAAAACGGGATGGATTGTGATTTTTCCTGGGATTTTTCTGCAGGAAAATACAAGGAGCTCTATGAAAGTATTGGGCGCTAAACTAAAAGTTATCAGGCCCGGGAGATCATTTTGAGCAGCGATGAACAAATAAAAAATTATCAGGAGATCCTGAGGCAATACAGTATCTTAAACCTGATCGCAAAGATTGTATCCTCAACCCTGGATTTAAATAAAATATTAAGGATTATCCTGTCAGGAGTTACTTTTGGAGATGGATTTGGCTTTAACAGGGCCTTTCTGTTTCTGATAGACAGGCAGGCAAAGCATCTCGTCGGCAGAATGGCAATAGGGCCCGCAACTCCTGAGGATGCAGCGAAGATCTGGGATGATATTCAGCAGAAAACTTTGACGCTTGAAGAATTTCTGATGTCGGAAAAATTCGATTCCCGGAATGAAAGTTCAAAACTGGATGAAGAAATCAGGAAAATCAGGATAGATATAGACCCGGATAAAGTCCTTTTCATGTGCCTGCAGGATGGTATTCCCAGAAATATTGATCTGACACAAAGCGCTCCCGACCCGGAAAGTACTGATATAGTCTCGGATATTTATTTATTTGAGCAGAGCCTGCTGGATTACCTTGATTATCCCAAATTCTGCATCATACCCCTGATAAGCCGTTCAAGAAAAGTCGGGGTGATGATAGTTGATAATAAATACAGCCACCGCCAGATACAAAGTGAAGATATAAATTTCCTTCTGATGCTTAGCCAGTTTGCAGCATCTTCAATAAGAAATACCATAATATATAATGACTTAAAAGACAGCCTGAATGCTCTTGCAAAGCTAAATCTCAAGCATAAATACCTTAAAGAGTATAATGAGAAAATACTCGAAAGCATCCCGGTGAGCATAATTGTCCTTGACCACAATATGCTTGTAACAATGTGCAATGAAAACAGCGCAGAGATAATGGGCGCCGCAAAAACGCTGATATGTGGAAAAAAAATTGAAGCCGGGATGATTGTCATAGACAGTATAGACCTGATGGATGAAATCAACCTGGTACTGTCCAATAAGAGGGCTCAGGGTTTTTATAAAGTTAATGTCAAATTCAGCAGCAGTAAAAGCGAGGGTGTATTTGATGTAACGCTTGTACCGTTTAAGTTTTCTGAGGAAACACCTGAAGGCGTTTTGATAATAATAGAAGACGTCACAAAAACAGTAAAGCTCGAGAAGTCATTAAATGAGGCAAAAAGGTTATCGGAGCTCGGCAAACTTTCTGCCACAGTTGCACATGAGATAAGAAACCCGCTTATTGCAATCGGTGGTTATGCCAACAGGATAAAAAAGAAATATCTTGAAAATGGAGAGATAAACCCTGAAAACATAGAAGTTATAATAAATGAGGTCGCAAGGCTGGAAAAAATCGTAAATGAGACACTTGAGTTTGCAGCTGAAAGAAAAACAGAATTTAAAAATTTCAGCATATTTGAACTTCTTGCTGATTGCATAAGCCTTACAGGCACCGCTGCCGAGCAAAGCAATATAACTATTGATGTCAAATCAGGCGCAGATCTCATAAAAAACAACAATATCCTTATTTATGGTTCTTATGACAGCTTAAAACAGGCCTTCATAAATATTATAAACAATGCAATTGAAGCCAGTGAAACAAGGGATGTTGTAAGCATTGAGATTCTGCATGAAGATGAAAATGAAAACAGCTTTCTTATAATAAAGATAAATAACAAAGCAAAACTGACAAGTGAAACAGATGTAAACAATATATTTCTTCCATTCTATACCACAAAGTCAAAAGGTACCGGCCTTGGCCTTACAATAACAAAAAGAATAATAGAGAAACATAAGGGCACAATTGAAGTTTTCAGCGACTTAAAGACAGGGACAACATTTACTGTAAAGCTGCCGGTTCTGCAATCTAATTAATTACATTAATTAATTAGATTGAATTAATAAAAATATTGTATAGAATAGTGATGAAAAGCTTTTAATATTTTGGGGGTTTAAATGAAAAAGATTCTTGTTGTCGAAGACGACATGCCTATAAGGAATTTATATAAAGAAGAACTTCTTGATGAAGGATACGATGTGGTAACTGCACCCGATGGAGTAGTCGGGTATGAAATGTTTAAAAGCCAGAAGCCTGACCTTATAACAATAGATATCAAAATGCCAAACATGAATGGACTGGAACTTCTTGACAAGATAAGAAAAGAAAACAAGGAGATTCCTATTATCATCTATTCCGCTTACGGTGAGTTTACCCAGAATTTTTCCACATGGGCAGCTGACGAGTACCTGGTGAAATCATCGGACCTGACGGAATTTAAAAAAAGAGTGAGCGAACTTTTACAAAAGCAAAAGAGTGAGTGAGTTTTTGCAAAGACAACCGGTCCGGCTCGCTCCCGCAAAAGCAAAAGAGTGAGCGAACTTTTTCAAAAGCATCATAACGTGCCGGTGTTTTCAAAAAAGAATGGCTTTGTTTGACAAAACGGCTGAAAGTTTAAATATTTTAGGAGAAAAAATTGCCTGAATACAGAAAAGACATAATTTTGGACGAGTGGGTTATAATTGCCACTGAGCGTGCAAAAAGGCCTGAGAATTTCAAGGAACAAATCATCAAAGTGGAAAACAAGTCATTGAGTGTCTGTCCTTTTGACATGGGCAATGAGGCCATGACACCTCCTGAAAGTTTGAGGATAGACAGCTTTGGCAATGAAGTTGATAAGGATGGCCAATGGCAGATAAGAGTTGTACCGAATAAATTTCCTGCACTGGTGCCAAATGCCCAGCCTTTTTCAAAGCAATATGGACCGTACATGCTGATGGATGGTTTCGGGCTCCATGAAGTTGTAGTGCAGAGTCCTGAGCATATTACCAATATCAGCGAACTAAGCCTTCGGCAAATGGAACTGCTTGTTTCGGTTTATGTAAAAAGACTTCAGGCAATCAAGAAAGACAGCAGGATTGAAAGCGTTGTCATAATGTTAAACCAGGGAAAAGAAGCCGGAGCATCACTTGAACATTCCCATTCCCAGATTTTTGCGCTTCCGCTTACACCACCCATTCTGATGAACGAAATCTCCCGGACAAGAAGTTATTTTAACCACAATCACAGATGCGCAATGTGCGATATAATTGATTTTGAAATAAAAGAAGACAAGAGGGTTGTTTATGAAAATAAAGAATTCCTTGTGCTTCAACCTTATGCCTCAAGAAACCCATTTGAAACATGGATAATACCCAAGTTCCATGATTCAAATTTTGAGAATATTTCTGCGCAGCAGGCAGGTTTATTTGCCCAGTGTCTTAAAATGCTGGTGGACTTTTTCTATCTTGATCTCAATAACCCTCCCTTTAATTATTATATACATACAGGGACTCTGGGCAGCGCAAAAGACAGCAGCCATTACCACTGGCATTTGGAACTTGAGCCAAAGCTAAGCATCAAAGCAGGTTTTGAGATAGCTACGGGCATAGACATATGTATCACCACTCCTGAATATACTGCAGAATATATGAAGGCCGGTGATTTTTTTAAAGTCTGACGATTCACGACTGTCCCTTATAATTGCAGAGATATGAGGGATTTGGGGTTATTTTGTTTTTGGACAAGCGTAGCAAGGCACTCAGTAAACGTGGTTTCAACTCTTAAGGGCGATAATGCTGCAGGAATTGCGATTTGCCTGAATGCCTGAATATTAAAGAATAGTTACCGGAAAACAGGATTTTATAAAATACTTAAAATTATTTTAATGAACAAGGATATTATCAGAATCAGAAATATTGCAATAATTACTTTTGCAGCAACAGCAGTAATAGAAGCGGCCTTTTTTTTTATTTTAAGGGGCAGAAGCTGGGATTTTCTGGGCATTCTTATAAGCGGGTTGCTGACTTTGATTTTCTTTATGGCAACTCTGGCGGTTTACCTGAAGGCTGCAAAGGCCAATCCGCAAAACAAGTTAAAATACCTGATGATAATTCTTTTTGCAAAAATGGTAGTGGCTGCAGCGGTGTTTTATATTGTCGGGCAGTTTAGCGAAGTTAATGTAATGTATCTACTGGTTTCTTTTTTGATCTTTTTTACAATATTTTTAAATCTTGAAATATTTCTGATATATAAAAGGGTGCTTTTCTATAAAAACTAAACATTGTGCAAGCCGGTATAAAAGTGATTTCCAGTAAAAAATGGTGTTTTTTATGGCTTGGTGGTGGCATTACTGGATAGCTATGTCTTGAAACGTTGCCGATAACAAGCCGTAATGGGGTATTCTGGCATAAAGAGAACCTGACAAAAAATGAGGCAAATTCATTTTAAGGCGGGATTATTGGCTCAAGTCCTGAGAGAAGTCTGCCGATAAATATTAAAGTTCTGTAAAAGGTCAAATAGTGATATAAATATACAGGATTTATAAAGTTTTTTTAAGATTTGTCGGAGTTTTTTTGAATTTCTGCGGCAGTCCTGGAAATATACCTGTTAAAAAATATACAAACTTAAATATAAATGGAGAGTTAATTGGTAGTATTAGAGCATTTTTATCTTAAAGTATTAATACCCATAAAGATAGGTTCTTTCGATATTTCCATTACAAATCTCACCCTTTCCATGTTTGCCGGTGTGGGAATTTTTTTGATTCTTTTAATAGTGCTTGCAGCAAATCCCAAAAAAGTCCCGGGCAAAAGACAGGTGGTTGTTGAGCTTCTGATAAATTTTGTCAGGAAGGGTATCTGCTTTAATATGATAGGCCCAAAAGAATTTGAAAGATGGGTGCCGTTTATTGCAGGTGTATTTATCTTTGTGCTGGCAAATAACATGATTGGCCTGGTTCCGGGAACATATACCCCGACTTCCAATCCGATAGTGCCGCTGACGCTTGCACTGATAGTCTTTTTAACGGTACATATTACAAATCTTGCAAAAAACGGCTGGAGATATATAAAAACATATGCGCCCTCATCAGTTCCGAAATGGATGCTTGTAATTGTGGTGCCTATTGAGCTTATCAGCGCAGTAGCAAAGCCGTTTTCACTGTTTATCCGACTTATGGCCAATATGCTTGCCGGACATACAATACTTTACGTCATTCTTGGCCTGATAATTTATTTCAAGACATATTTTATAGCTATTGCAGCAGTGCCTTTTGCACTTGTCATGATGATCCTTGAACTTTTTGTATCTGCCGTGCAGGCATATGTTTTTGCAATTTTAACTGCTCTTTATATAGGTGAGGCGGTTAATCCGAAGCATTGATAGATTATAGTTTTATTTATTTTTGTTAACTAAAGATACTTTAAATAAGGTTAGGAGGAATTTTTATGGATCCGAAAGTAGCAGCATTATTGGCAGCCGGATTTTGCATGGGAGTTGGGTCTATAGGCCCTGGCATCGCTATAGGAAACCTGGTAGGCAAGGCAGTGGAAGGAATTGCCAGGCAGCCTGAAGCCGGGGGCCAGATAAATACAGCAATGTTTATAGGAATTGCTTTTGCAGAAGCTATTTCATTGTATGCTCTGGTTGTTGCATTTTTGCTGATATTTGTAGCATAAATATTTTTTAATTAGAGGCTTTTGTAAAGCTGAGCGGCAGTAAAATTTTTTTAAGGGCCGCAAAGAGATGCCAGCCGGCCAGCAGTTACAAAAGCCGGGATGAAGCAAAAACTTTTTGCAGTAAAGGCAGCAAGGCAGCAGGTTATCAGTCACAAGGCAGCAGGTTATCGAGTTTTTATGGCTACTGTTGCAAAAATACGGGGCATGGAAAGCAGAGACTTGACGAAAAACTTAAGACGGCCCAGTAAAAGAAGAATATGGTCGTAAAAGCACAGATTGAGATGTTAGGGAAAAGGATTTTTAAAAAAAAGGATAAAGCCGGTCAGAAAAAAGCGCAAAACAGGTCCGGAAAAGCATAAAACAGCAAGAGGCGTGTTTAAGGAAAATAGTTACAGCGGCCAAGCAGGAAGATCAGTCAGGAAGATTGGCCAAAGCAGGAAGATTAGTCAGGAAGATGCATCACAAATACAGAGAGATGCAGCATAAGTATTGCCGGAGTATTGAAAACCTGAAATATTGAAAACCTGAAAGTATGTTTGGTGAAGTTATAATTTTTTAGTTTGTTTTGCATTTAATTAATTTATCAAGAGGTGGGAAATAACTTGGAAGAAGTACTGAATATAATAAATCCAATGACCAGTACCGTCTTCTGGTCGATAGTGGTGTTTATACTCCTGATAGTCGTTTTGTGGAGGTTTGTTTTAAAACCTGTAAACAAGATAATTGTAAAGAGGCAGGAAGAGATACAGGATTCTGTAAATATGGCAGACAAACAGAGGCTGGAGGCTCAGGAATTCATAGAAGGCCAGAAACAGCAGCTGGAAGCAGCAAAAAAAGAGGCCCGGCAGATAATTGAAGACAGCAAGGTCGCAGCCAGAAAAATAAAAGAGGAAATAGAAGAAAAGGCAGCAGAAAAATCCAGGAGCATTCTGGATTCAGCGCTTGAAGAAATAAGAGCAGAACGCGACAGGTCAGTGGTTGCAGTAAAAAATCAGATAGTTGAAATCGCGATGGATGCAACTGAAAGAATAATTGGCAAAAGCCTTTCCGAAGAAGAGCATAAAAAACTTATTGAGGAGAGCTTGAAGGAAGTTCAGAGAATATAAGCTTAAAAAAGAATTTAAGCTTAAAAAAAAGGAGATGTCCTAAAAATTGGAAAAAGGCGATCAGACAAAGGAATTTACATCAAATTATTATGCCAATGCAGTTTTTAATCTGGCGAGGGCAGAAAATGCCATTGACAGGGTTGAAAATGAGCTTGGACAATTAAAAGATGAAGTCATTTTTAACCTGGACCTGAAAAAATATCTTTCAGACACAGCCATCCAGGGTACTGAAAAAATAAAGTCAATGCTCAATATCCTTGGCGAAGATTCTACCCGTTCCATAAAGACAGTTTCGGCTATGATAATATTATTTGATGCTCTGGATTACACGGAACAGATATACAAAGACTACATTGAGCTTACTAACCAGTATAAAAAACAGCTGTCCGTTGAGGTTATAAGCGCAATAGAGCTTGACGAAAAAATGCTTCTGGAAATCAAGAAAGACGTCGACAGTAAAACAGGCCTTGATGTGCGGGTAAAAAATACAATTGACAAGAGCATAATTGGGGGGTTACTTATCAAAATCGGTGAAAGAATAATTGATCTTAGTATTAAAAATAAAATAGAAGATTTGAAATCAAAATTGAAAGCTTTGGAAATCAGAGGTGAAGACTTTGGCTTTGAAAATTAAATCCGAAAAAATCGCAGCATTAATAAGCTCGGAAATAGAGAAATACAAAAGGGAAGTCATAATTGAGGAAGTTGGCGCTGTGCTGGAATCCGGCGATGGAATAGCGCGGGTAAGCGGGCTTCCAAGGACAATGGCCGGCGAAATGCTGGAATTTCCTGATAAAGTATTTGGTGTTGCATTAAACCTGGACAGAAGAGAGATTGGGGCAATAATCCTGGGAAGCTTTGAAAAGATTCAGGAAGGTGACCCCGTGAAAAACACAGGTAATATTCTTCAGATTCCTGCCGGAGAAGAACTTATTGGAAGGGTAATTGACCCGCTCGGCAACCCGCTGGACAACAAGGGTCCCATAAAAAATAAAGATTTCTGGCCGGTGGAATTTACGGCCCCGGGTGTTGTTGACAGGCAGCCTGTAAAAGAACCGCTGCAGACAGGGATAAAAGCAATTGACTCGATGATTCCCATCGGCCGCGGCCAGAGGGAACTTGTAATAGGGGACAGAAGTTTGGGCAAATCAGCGATCCTTACGGATACCATCATAAACCAGAAAGGCAAGGATGTAATCTGTATATATGTTGCCATAGGACAAAAGACTTCAACAATAGCACGGCTTGTGGAAAAACTTCAGGAGCACGGGGCTATGGATTATACAGTCATAGTCAGCGCAACTGCCCGAACCCCGGCATCACTGCAGTACATTGCTCCTTACGCAGGGTGCGCAGTGGGTGAATATTTTATGTATAACGGCAAGCATGCGCTTGTAGTGTATGATGACCTTTCAAAGCATGCTGTTGCCTACAGGCAGATTTCACTTCTGCTCAGGCGCCCTCCAGGCAGGGAGGCATACCCGGGAGATATTTTTTATCTGCATTCAAGGCTGCTTGAAAGGGCAGCAAAACTTTCAGATGAAAGGGGCGGAGGTTCGCTTACAGCTATTCCTGTAATCGAAACCAAAGCCGGGGATATTTCAGCATACATACCAACAAACGTTATTTCCATAACAGACGGACAGATATATCTTGAGGCAGACCTGTTTAATGCAGGCGTACGCCCGGCAGTCAATCCGGGAGTTTCAGTATCAAGGGTAGGTGGAAATGCACAGATACCAGCAATGAAAAAAGTTGCCGGTATGCTTAGGCTTGACCTTGCACAATACAGGGAGCTTGAGACTTTTGCAAAGTTTGGCACCGAGCTTGACAAGGAGACAAGAAAGCAGCTTTCAAGAGGAGAGCGAACGGTTGAGATACTCAAACAGGGGCAGTATGCCCCCATGGATGTTGAGGATCAGGTGCTCATTTTATATGCGCTGACAAGGGGCCATCTTGATGACGTAGAGATGAACAAGCTTCGAAGATTTGAAAAAGAATACCTTGAGTTTATACACAGCACCGGAACAGATATTCTGGAAGAGTTAAAAAAGACAAAAGATATTGGCAAGGATCTTGAGGTAAAGATAATCGCCATAACAGAGCGTTTTAAAAAATCCTTTAGTTAGTGCAAGTTAGCAAAAACAATAATTTAATTATTATATGGAAAAATCTCAGGAAATAAGAAGCCGGATAAAAAGCATAAGCGGCACCAGGAAAATAACAAAGGCGATGGAAATGATTTCTTCGTCCAAGATCAGGAAGGCCCAGAACAGGATTCTTGAAGCAAGGGCATTTGTATCCGGTATTGAAGGAGTGATAGTTGATATTGCGCATCACTCAAAAGTCATAACTGACCCTCTCCTGACTGTACATGACAAAAATGACTCTGTGCTTGTTATAGGAATTACGGCAGACAGGGGACTTTGCGGAGGCTACAATTCAAATATCATAAGGCTGACTGAAAAGACAATAAAACAAAACCAGGCCAGAGGCAGGGACGTAAAGCTTGACATTGCCGGCACACGCGGCAGGAATTACTTCAGGTACATGGGATACAAAATAGACAATGTCTATGAGAACCTGTCAGATTATCCAAAATTTCTTGATGCAAGGGAAATATCCCGGGAGATTATAAGAAGGTACGTTTCCGGCGAGGTAGACAGTGTTATCATATGCTACACAAAATTTAAAAATCCTGCAGAACAGGTGCCTTCGAGGCTGCAGCTGCTGCCCATGGAGTTTGCAGGAAAAGGCATACAACTGCCTGAAGATGAGCCGATTCTGGATGAAAAAACGGGATCAGCCGGCACAGGAGTTTCTAAATCGGATGCGGAATTTTTGTATGACCCGTCGCAGAATGATGTTTTAAGCTCTATCCTTCCGGAATACATTTATACAATTGTATACGGAGTTCTTCTTGAGTCTACAGCAAGCGAGACCGGGGCGAGGATGACAGCAATGAAGAGCGCAAGTGATAACGCAGAGGATATGATAAAAGAGCTGGGCCTGATGTATCACAGGGCAAGACAGCAGCAAATTACGATGGAGATAGCTGAGATAGTGTCAGGCGCAAATGCTTTAAGCGAAGGTGTAGTACAATAAAAGTAAAATTTTTAAATTAAAAAGGCGGGATATAAATGGTTGAAGATATTGGCGATAAGATTGAAATACCGGTAAATAAGGGCAGGATAATCAGCATAAGGGGACCGGTTTTGGATATCGAATTTCCTCCGGGCAAACTGCCGGATATCTACAATGCCCTTGAAATAATCAGGCCTGTAGACAAATCAGCCCAGTCCGGAAAAAGGGTTGTTGTGGAAGTGCAGCAGTCAATAGGCAACAATCAGGTCAGGGCAGTTGCCATGTCCTCAACTGACGGGCTCCAAAGAGGCATGGAGGTCACCGATACCGGAAAATCCATAGAGGTGCCTGTAGGCAGGGATACATTGGGAAGACTGTTTAATGTCCTTGGCGAGCCGATTGATTTGCTTGAAAAAGAAGTCAAGAGTGTAATGCGAATGCCTATCCACAGAGAGGCTCCCGATATTGAGGATATTGAGCCTACCACAGAGCTGTTTGAAACCGGCGTAAAAGTCATCGATCTTTTGTGCCCATTTGTGAGGGGCGGGAAAATCGGGATGTTCGGTGGTGCCGGCGTTGGGAAAACCGTAATAATAATGGAGCTTATACATAATATAGCGACCGAGCATGGAGGATTTTCCGTGTTTGCAGGCGTTGGTGAGAGAACAAGGGAAGGAAACGACCTCTGGCGAGAAATGAAGGAGTCGGGGGTTATTGACAAGACGGCAATGGTGTTTGGCCAGATGAACGAGCCCCCGGGAGCCAGATTCAGGGTGGGCCTGACGGGCCTTACAATGGCTGAATATTTCAGGGATTTCGAAGGAAAGGACCTGCTTTTATTTATTGATAATATTTTCAGGTTTGTCCAGGCCGGCCAGGAAGTTTCAACACTGCTCGGAAGAATGCCTTCAGCAGTAGGATATCAGCCAACACTTTCAACTGAAATGGGCGAGCTTCAGGAAAGGATAACTTCAACAAAAAAAGGCTCTATAACTTCTGTACAGGCCATATATGTTCCTGCAGATGACCTTACGGACCCTGCTCCGGCTACAACTTTTACGCATCTTGATTCAACTGTAGTTTTATCGAGGCAGATTTCTGAGCGAGGAATTTACCCTGCGGTAGATCCTCTGGATTCCTCTTCGCGTATACTTGATCCGCAGTATGTAGGCGATGAGCATTACCAGGTTGCAAGGAGAGTCCAGGAAGTGCTGCAGAGAAACAAGGAGCTCCAGGATATTATAGCCATACTTGGAATTGATGAGCTCTCTGAAGAGGACAAGACAATAGTTCAGCGTGCAAGAAAAATAGAGAAGTTCTTGTCCCAGCCGTTTTTTGTTGCGGCGCAGTATACCGGCAGGGAAGGCAAATATGTCAGGGTGGAAGATACCATAAAGGGGTTTAAGGCAATTGCCGAAGGAAAATATGACAACATTCCTGAGCAGGCGTTCTATATGGCGGGAAATATTGAAGAAGTTGAGCAAAGAGCCGCCAAGATGCAGACAGTGTAGCGGCCGCAAAGCCACTCATACAGCTTGAATTTTTATTTTTTTAGTGATTTTATTGCCTTAATGCATTAAATTTTAGAGGATTTTTATCGTTTTAAATTTGAGAGGTTTGTAATGCTTTTCAAGGTCAGCAGTTTATATAGTGTTAGCGCTTTGAATTTGATTAGTTTATATTATCTAAAATTTTAGTGATTTGTATTGATTTGTGTTTTGAAAAATTAAGGGATACGTACTTTTAAATATTACTCAAGTGTTTCAGGACTAAAAAAGGATAATTTTTAGTAATCAGGTTTATATGGATGCCAAAGAAAATAAAAATAAAATAAAAATAACGGTTGTAACTCCTGAAGGGAAGGTTTTTGAAGGGGATGTTGATTTTATCAGCGTTCCTGCCAAAAGCGGAAGCATGGGCATACTACCCAGGCACGTCCCTATTATAGCTCAGCTAAAGACCGGCATTTTAAAACTTGTCAGTGATGGCAGGCCCATATATATAGGGGTTTGCAGGGGATATTTTGAGTTGCTTGACAGCAGAGCCTATGTTTTGACCGAGAGCGCAATTTTAACAGATGCTGATAACAGGGAAGCAGTAATTGCAGATTTAAAGAAAAAGCATGACATCACCAATGAGATAACAGAAGAGACAAAAAAAGTTGTGCAGGCAATTGCTGGTCTGAATATCTGAACTTTCCCTTAAGAGTCTGAATTTTCCCCTAAATAATTTTTGCAGAATAATTCATTATTTTGGAAATATTATTAATCTCTAAATAATCTAAAATTATATTATAATAAACATTAATATTTATAGCTAGAAATTAGTGATAAAATTTTTAATAATTGTATTCATATATTAAATAAAGCTATATAATGACAGAATGTTTCAAATCAGGATATTGCTATGACATTAAAATCAAAATCTGACTAAAAAATTTAAACAGGAAACTTTTTAGGAAAGATGTAAAAAATGTGCGCAGAATTAAATAAAAAGGATCTGGAAGAGATTATTGAAGTTTTAAATCTCCGACCTGATACGGATATTTCCGTCTACAGCGAAGCATTTCTTTTTAAATCCATTGAAAATAGAATGACTTTGGCTTCGATTAAAACAGCAAATGATTACGCGGGCCTGCTTTCACAAAACACAGGTGAAGTGCAAAAGCTGATAGATTCATTAAGCATTACCTACAGCACATTCTTTCGCAGCCAGGTTGCTTTCTCACTTTTGGACAGCTATATCCTTCCTTACCTCGTAAATAAAAAGGAAAAAGATTACAACCCGGAAATAAGGATATGGTCCGCCGGGTGCTCGGCGGGAGAGGAAGCTTATTCGATTGCAATATTACTGGACGAATTAAACCTGGCAAGAGACCGTGATATTTCTTTTAGGATATTTGCCACTGATATTTCCCAAGCCATGCTGGATTTGGCAAAAAAAGGAATTTACAAAGTGGAAGCGCTTGGTAATGTCAGGCAGAGCCATATCTGCAGTTATTTTACTTTTGAAGGCGAAGCTTATGAAGTCATTTCAAGGCTTAAGGAGCATATAGACTTTTCAATATATGACCTGCTGGAAAAACATTCAGTATGCCCCCCGCCAAGCATATATGGCGAATTTGATATTATATTTTGCAGCAACCTGCTTTTTTATTACAGGCCGGACGCATATGAATCCATATTGGAAAAACTCGCAAACTGTCTTGTTGATGGAGGGTATATGATTACAGGAGAAGCAGAAAGATCCCTTGTTGAAAAAACAAAAACACTTACACGGGCCGAGTTTCCAAATACAATTTTTAAAAAGTCCGGAGCAGGAAGATATGCGAAACAGGCAGATATTCTGAACATATAGGCATTTTGAACTGACAGGTACCCTAAAAAGGAAGGTAACCCTAAAAAGGATGGGAAAAGAGTGAAACGCAAAGATTTTAAAATAGGCTCAAAGATTACAATAGGTTTTATTATTGTGCTTGTTTTTGTAATTGTGCTTGCAGGAGTTGCATTTTACGAGATTTCCATGCTTTGGCAAAACACTGATACTTTATATAATCATCCGCTTCAAATCAGAAGATCTTTAGGGGAAATCAAGGCTGATATATTAATGATGCAGGCAAGTTTAAGAAATAGTATTATGGCAGAAAACAGTGAAGATATGCTGGTGTATACCAAAGATATTGATACTAAAGAAACTGATGTCTTTGAGCATTTTGCAGTAATATCCTCAAAGTACCTGGGGCCAAAATCTGATTATGAAAATTCCTACACACACTTTGTTGAGTGGAAAGCTCTTCGTGATGAGACACTCGCATTTGCACGACTTGGCAATTCAGCCGAAGCGTTAAGGAGAACCCTGCCGGATGGGCCGGAAGGCATACACTTGAGCGGCCTGATGGCAAGTATCGAAAAAATAAATGTTTTTTCTTTGAATAAAGGTAACGAACTATATCTGTCCGCCCAAAATGAATATAATAATCTGCGGCTCGGGCTCGGAATAATGATAGGTGTTATCTGGCTGTTTTCCATAATTATAATTTATGTTTTAATCAGAAGCATTAGAACCCCGTTAAAAGAACTCACAAGGGCGACCGAGCAGTTCAGGCTTGGGAAACTTAACGCACGCAGCAGCTATAATGCCGGCAATGAGTTTGGCACGCTTTCAGAATCTTTCAACAGCCTTGCAGAAACAATTCAGGGCGAGATAAAAATCAGGGAAAACTCTGCGGGTATGGCGGACATAATGCTGGGCGAGGAGCAGCTGGGTAGTTTTTGCAGGGAAGTGCTTTCTGCGCTTCTGCAAAAAACCGGTTCACAAATCGGCGCTTTTTATTTTTTAAATGATGAAAAAAAAGATTTTGTGCTGTTTGAATCGATTGGTCTTAAAGCCGACAGCCAAAAAACATTTTCAGCATTTTCTTTTGAAGGAGAATTCGGGTCAGCATTAAAAACCCGGCAAATCCAGCATATAAAAGAAATTCCTGCAGACACTGCCTTTGGATTGCGTACAGTATCTGCAGACCTTTTGCCTTCAGAAATCCTAACTGTCCCGATTATTTCCGGCGGCGAAGTAATTGCCATGATTTCTCTTGCCAGTGTACATAAATATACAGACGGCGCCGTTCTGCTGATAAGTAATATCAGCGCCATGCTGACCGCCCGACTTACCGGAGTGCTTTCGTTTGAGAAACAGATAAGAATGGCTGAACAACTTGGAATCCAGAACACAGAACTTAAAGAAACATCCAGAGAATTGGTCAGCCAGGCAAGTGAATTAAGCGAGCAGAATACCGAGCTTGAGATGCAGAAAAAGCAGCTTGATGAAGCCAACAGACTAAAGAGTTCATTTCTGTCAAATATGAGCCATGAGTTAAGGACACCGCTTAATTCTGTTATAGGTCTCTCCGGAGTATTGGGCCGAAGGCTGTTGGGTAAAATCCCTGATGAGGAATACAGCTATATAGATGTAATAGAGCGAAGTGGAAATCAGCTTCTTGAGCTCATAAATGATATTCTTGATCTGTCGCGCATTGAAGCAGGCAAGGAGGAGATAAGCCTTTCGCATTTTTCAATATCCGAGCTTGCAACTTCAGTATTGTTTACAATCGAACCCCAGGCCCGACAAAAAAGTCTGAAGCTTATAAACCTTATAAGCAAGGATTCTGATATGCCGCTTGTCACCAGTGATTTTAAAAAATGCCGGCACATCCTGCAAAATATTGTCGCAAATGCGGTAAAATTTACAAGTTCGGGTTTTGTAGAGATTTCTGCGGTTGCGTCTGAGGATTCGATAAATATTATTGTCAGAGACACAGGCATTGGAATAGCGCAGGATAAACTGCCATATATATTCGATGAATTTCGCATGGTTGATGAGAGCGCTTCGAGGAAATTCGGCGGTACGGGGCTTGGGCTGTCAATTGCACAAAAATATGCAAAGCTTCTTCATGGAGAAATCGCAGTGGAAAGCGACTTTGGCAAAGGCTCTGTATTTACTGTGAGCCTGCCTGTAAGGATTTCAGGGTTTTTGGAAGAACCTTTGCCGGAAGATTTAACTGCTGACCCGGTGCCCTTCCAAATCAAAAACCGCCGCTCTTCTTTCCGCGAAGACGATAAAACTATCTTACTTGTGGAAGACAGTGAACCTGCCATTATCCAGATGAGTGATATTTTGGGCGGCCATGGTTACGGCCTGAGTATTGCGCGCAATGGAAAACAAGCACTTGAGAAAATTAAAGAAAACCTGCCGGATGCCATAATCCTTGATTTGATGATGCCGGAAATTGATGGATTTGAGGTTTTAAGAATAATTCGTGACAATGATAAAACTGCGGATATTCCGGTGCTTATACTGACTGCAAAGCATATAACCAAGGAAGAATTGAGTTTCCTTAAGGGTAATAATGTCCATGAGCTTATTCAAAAGGGCAATATAAGCAAACAGGAGCTGCTGGATATAATAAGGAGCATGCTGTATCCGGACGTAAGAAAGAAAAGTTTGCCGCCACAAAAACAATCAACACCGCAAAAAAAAGGGAGAGCCACAATACTTGTCATAGAGGATAATGCAGACAATATGAAAACTGTAAGGGCTCTTCTGCAGGAGAATTTTGAAATCATAGAAGCTTTTGACGGTGAGTCAGGAATTATCCGGGCAAGGCAGTATGTTCCGGATATTATCCTCCTTGACATATCACTTCCTGCAATGGATGGTTTTGCAGTCTATGATGAGATAAAAAAAGAAGAGCTCCTAAAACATGTCCCAATTGTGGCATTAACAGCAAGGGTAATGAAAGGCGACTTGGAGCAAATCCTTGATTATGGTTTTAATGCTTATTTATCCAAACCTGTTGATGAGAAATTGCTTCAAAAAACAATTTGCGAGGCGATAAATGATAACTGACGGCCCTGTAATACTTGCAATAGATGACAATAAGGATAACCTGGTTGTGTTAAAAGCAATCATAGGTGAGACTTTTTCAAATGCAAAAGTTATAACTTCCCAGGATAGCTATGACGGTATAAGCATGGCAGAAAAGGACAATCCGGATGTCATTCTTCTTGATATTTTAATGCCGGGGCTTAACGGGTTTGAGGTCTGCAGGATAGTTAAGGAAAGTACCGCCACTGCCCACATTCCAGTAGTGTTTTTGACTGCTTTAAAAACTGATAAGGAACTTCGGCTTAAAGCGCTGGATGCAGGAGCAGATGCATTTCTTTCCAAACCAATTGAGGCTGTGGAGTTAAGCGCTCAGATCAGTGCAATGCTTAAAATAAAAAAAGCAAATGATTTAAAGCGCCAAAAGAATTATGAACTGGAAGAGCTTGTTGCCAAACGAACTTTTGAACTTGAGAAGAGAATCGTCCTGCACGAGAATACAGAAAAGGAACTTCGCTCATCAGAAGCGCGTTTAAAGAATAGCCTGGATTCAGCAATAGAGACAATCGCAGGTATTTGCGAGATACAGGATCCGTATACTTCCGGCCATCAAAAGCAGGTTTCAAAAATCGCTTTCGCTATTGCAGAGGAAATGGGGCTGACGTTCCAGGAGGCTGATAATATAAGGATAGGAAGCATGCTTCATGACATAGGCAAGATAAGCATACCCACTTCAATCCTGGTTAAACCCGGCAAACTTACGGAAATAGAGTTTTTGCTTATAAAAGAGCATTCTAAAATCGGCTATGATATATTAAAAAAAATGGACATTTCCCCGTCAATTCCGGAAATGGTGCTGCAGCACCACGAAAGGCTCAATGGCTCCGGCTATCCTAACAGGCTAAATGGAGACAATACACTTCTCGGGTCCAAAATAATTGCAGTTGCAGATGTTGTTGAAGCAATGACATCGCACCGGCCTTATCGGCCCGCACTTGGCAGGGATAAGGCGATACAGGAAGTAATACAGAATAAGGCTACTTTATATGATTGTGCCGTGGTAGATGCATGTCTGAAGATTCTACCGGACGACTTGGAAAATTTATAAAACCGGTTTAACCCCAGTGCAGTAATTATGTTTGTACCGCAGGCTAAAAATTTCACTTGTGTTGCAGGGTAAAAATTACGTTTACGTCATAGACGAAGAATTTAACTTGGACCACAGTCTGCTTTCTCTTCTTTCATTTTTACTGTCGGCACAGGCTGTATTTGGCGCAGGGTTCATATTTTTCCCCTCTTTTGCTATACTGACTTCTGTACTTAAAATAATATTGTAAAACTATCGGTTTGGAAATTATGGCAGGATATGTAATAAACGGCGGCAAAACGCTAAATGGAACAGTAAAGATAAGCGGCGCTAAAAATTCAGCACTCAAAATCATTGCTGCCGCCATATTGGCTGACGGAAAGGTTACTCTTCGTAATGTACCGGATATTGAAGATGTAAACACGATGGTCGAGGTATTAAAAACCATAAATGTCCGTCTTGAATTCGACAGGAACAGCAATATCCTTGAAATAGACCCCTCAGGTATTAACAGCTATGAAGCTCCCTATGAGCTGGTCAGGAAAATGAGGGCATCAGTACTTGTCGCAGGACCCCTGCTTACAAAATTTGGCAGGGTAAAAGTCGCAATCCCCGGCGGATGCAATATCGGGGCAAGGCAGATAGATATCCACCTTAAAGGTTTTGAAGAGTTGGGAGCCAAAAACTATATCGAGCATGGCTACATAAATTGCAGCGCAGATTTCAACGGCACAAGGACCGCAGGCAAAGCAAACCTGAGAGGAGCTGTAATTAATCTGGACTTTCCTTCAAGGGGAGCAACTGAAAATTTAATGATGGCTGCCGTGATGGCCGAGGGCCGAACGGTAATAAACAATGCGGCTTGTGAAAAAGAGATTGTTGATTTGGCAAATTTTTTAATCGCGATAGGTGCAGAAATTGAAGGCGGCGGAACAGACTGTATTAAAGTAAGCGGCGTCTCCAAATTAAACTCGGGCCCAACAGATTACACGATAATGCCGGACAGCATAGAGGCAGGAACATTTATAGCAGCTGCAGCTTTGTGCGGTAAAAAAGTCGTGATACGGGATGCTGTGTGGAAAAATATAGAGATATTTTGCCAGAAGATAAAAGAGGTAGGCATTGATATTTCACCTGTCGACGACAGAACAGTTATTGTGAGCCGCAGTAAAAAAATCTTAAAACCGGTAAACATAAGTACTCTTCCTTATCCTGGATTCCCCACAGATCTGCAGCCCGTGGTCGCAGTTTTGCTCTCGGTTGTACCAGGGGTATCCATAATTACTGAAAATGTTTTCGAAAACAGGTTTATGTATGTGGAGGAACTAAACAGGATGGGAGCAAATATTAAAATAGATGGCCATCATGCCGTAATCAAAGGAGTCAATAAGCTTTCAGGCGCACCTGTAAAAGCATTTGATTTGCGTGCAGGTGCGGCAATGGTACTTGCGGGCCTTGCTGCAGAAGGAATGACTGAAGTCTATGACATACAGCACATACAGAGAGGCTATGAAAATTTTCAGTCAAAACTTCAGGCGCTGGGGGCAGACATAACAGAAGCATAAAAAGCCCCAGGATATTATTATAAAATATTCATATATACTAATGTAAAAAACAGGGTTAATTTAATAATCCATGACCCGCATTTGTGGTCAATGTATTGTAATTTAATCTACAATGAATATATAATGACAAGTTGTGCCAATTCGAGTTTCGGATAAACCGGCGCAGACAATGACATTCCAGGGGAGGACCAGAGTATCTCAAGGATTGGGCCAAAGCATTCCGGATAGTTATTTTCGGACATCACCGGCAAACAAACAAAAATGTAAGATTTATGATTATAATTTAAAATGTCAGAAAAAATCGATCGAAACTCAGAGGTTTTACCAGAAGTAGACTACAGCGCCTCTGACAGAAAAATAAAAAAAGAAATAAAACCCGGTAAATCCAAATTTGTTGAGCCCGGACCCGAAGGGTTAAAGCCTGATGAACCCAAATCCGGCACATCCACAAATGGAGGGGTAAAACCTGGCTCGTTCATAATTAATGGGGCCAAATCCGGAGAAGATATAAACAATGGAGACAAATTCGTTAAACCAAGTCGCTGGAGGCCAAAGCTCGGCAATCTCAGCACTGCAAGACTAAAACCCGGTGTGGAAAAATCCGGTGAAACAAAATCAGGCGATTCTAACTCAGCTGAATTAAAACCAGGCGACCCTAAATCCGGTGGACCTAAATCCGGTGGACCCAAACCCCCAAAAAACAACAGGTGGACAAGGCTAAGAACATACCAGAAGTTCCTTATAATATTCTTTTCAACCATACTTTTTCTTGGAGCCTGTGGCACTGGCGGTTTTTTCTATTACCTGGACTCTCTTAACAAGACTTTAAGCTCAGGTACAACTACACAGATACAAAATGTACTTGCACCTGTTGAGACTGCTGCCGAGAAAACCATGGATGCACCGGTTACCATACTGCTGCTCGGCAGGGATACCAGGGATGCTGAGACCGAACAGGGAAGAGCAGACACAATAATGCTCCTTCATATTGATCCGGCAGCGAAAAGCGCTTCGCTGCTTTCCATTCCAAGGGACACCCTGGTTGATATTCCGGGGTATGGCCAGGATAAAATAAATGCCGCATACGCTTATGGCGGGGAAGAGCTGATGATAAAGACCGTTTCAATTTTTCTGGATGCAGTAATAAACCACTATGCAACAATAGACTTTGAGGGTTTTGTCAAACTTGTTGATGAGCTTGGAGGCGTTGATGTAACAATTGACAGGCCAATAATCGATCCCAAGACCAATGCCTATATCGCCGCAGGAAATCACCACTTTACCGGCGAACAGGCGCTCTCATTTACCAGGAGCAGGTCTACAGAATTCGGTGACATAGGAAGGATCCAGCGCCAGCAGCTGATTTTCAAAGAACTTATAAAGCAAAAACTTGATATTAAATATATTTCCAATATAAAAGGATACTTAACCATCCTGATAGATAATATACGCACAGACATGGACCTGCTCACTATTATGTCATATGCCAAATCGGCGCTTTCATTCGGGACAGATAATATAAGCTCTGCAATAATACCATCCCGCCCCGACTGGACAGACAATGGGACCGTAAGTGTACAGATTCCTGACACGGAAGAAGCCAGGGCAATGTGGCAGAGAATAATATTTAACCAGCCCACAAGCACTTATGGAATAGAATATACCGGAGGCACAGAGAATATCCCGGAATCAATGAGCAAGGATAAAATTTATATAACAAAAATCAAAGTAAAAAACACAGGGGCAACCGCATGGGAAAGAGGCGGCAATGCACCATTTTACTTAAGTTATCACTGGATAGACTTTGACAGCAAGAAATCAATTATATTTGACGGGGAAAGGTCACTTCTTGTCAAGGATAAAATCCTGCCTGGTGAAGAAGTTGAAATGGATTTAAAAATAAAGGCGCCTGACACACCCGGCAATTATATTCTGCAGGTGGATATGGTGCATGAAGGACTTACCTGGTTTTCTTACCAGGGAGTACCGCCTCTTGAAAAATATGTGTCCGTAAATATTGATTACGCTGCAGCCTATGATGACATGGGCACTACCCCTAATAAGGTTGCTCCCGGGCAGCAGTTTACAGCTCAGGTAAAAGTGACCAATAACGGGTTTATGGAGTGGATAAACAAGGCAGAAGACAGGATCGATCTGGGGGCCCACTGGTATAACAGGGACACAAGGGAAGTAGTTATATATGATGCAGACAGCGGGGAGCTGCCAAACAATGTAAATCACGGAGAGTCGGCAACTGTAAACATAATAATTACAGCACCCCAAAAGGCCGGAAGATATGTGCTTGCCTATGACCTTGTTCACGAAACTGTCACCTGGTTTTCCCAGCAGGGAGTTATTCCAATGGAAATAAATATTGATGTGGGATATACGCTTGACACATCTCTTGTAAAAAAGACAACCGTTTTTGTTTATAATGGAAGCGTTGTCGCAGGAGCAGCAACAAAAGTCGCTGGTTATCTTTCAAAATATGGTTTTAAGATAAGTGGAAAGGCTAATGCAA
Source organism: uncultured Actinomycetota bacterium (assembly GCA_964481885.1). Taxonomy (GTDB): domain Bacteria; phylum Actinomycetota; class Humimicrobiia; order Humimicrobiales; family Humimicrobiaceae; genus Fen731. The sequence goes on from CAYZUS010000008.1 coordinate 45,069, forward strand.
AAACGAGTGACTTTGAAAAGACCCTTGTAATATACAAACCGGATAAATCGTCAAATGCAGAGCAAATGGCAATGATACTAAACAGCTATCAGCTCGAACCTTATAGCGAAACATGGGCAGGGTACGATTCCGGAGCTGACATTATTATAATACTTGGCAAGGATGTCGAGGAAAATATGAAATGGCAGTAGGCCATGGAAATTGTGCTATAATTACCTTATGAGAAAAAGTTCATCATTAAAAATAATCAGGCTGTTTATATTTGACATATTTATTGTCTTTTCATCCTTTATAATATCCTTTTTTCTAAGGGGTGTTATAAATGTTACGGCTGATACCGAAGTTTTTTCAAGATATGCAAACTTCATCCTCTTTTATGTGATTGTAATCTTTATAATAAAACTTCCAATGTATGCTATTTTTGGAATGTACAGGAGGGTTTGGAAGTACGCCAGCATAAAAGACATGCTTGCCATCGTCGAGGCATCCGCTCTTGGCACTATCGTTATGGGTGTGGTTTTTTATGGGTTGAGCCAGCCCTTTCCGTGGTTTGGCAGCACTTTTTCCCTGCCATATTTTCCAAGAAGTATTCTGATTATTGATTTTTTAATCTCATTTCTGCTTGTAATAATTTCCAGGTTTTCTGAAAGATTATTTAACGAACTGAAATTCGGGCGTCCCGGAATCAGGAAAAGAGTATTAATCTGCGGGGCGGGAGATGCCGGTGAAATGATAGTCAGGGAGATGATAAGGCAGAGAAACAGTGAATATATACCGGTCGGTTTCCTGGATGACGATGCTTCAAAATTAAAGCACCAGATACATGGCGTAAGGGTGCTTGACAGAATATCGCAGCTCGAGGAAGTGGCGGTCAGGCTTTCAATTGATGAAATAATCATAGCAATTCCTTCCGCCCCGGGCAAACTCAGAAAGGAAATTGCTTTCAGGGCAAAAGAAATCGGCGTTGCATGCAAAACGCTGCCAAGCCTCTATGAAGTTATAGATGGCAAGGTCTACCTTTACCAGGTAAGGGATATTGATATTGAAGACATACTTGGCCGAACCCCGATACATATCCAGACTCCGGCAGTATTATCAGAAATCAAAGATAAGGTCATCCTTATAACCGGGGCCGGCGGCTCAATAGGTTCAGAAATCTGCAGGCAGGTCATCAGGTTTAACCCAGGCAAAATGGTACTTGTTGACAATACGGAAAACAACCTTTTTTTAATTGAGCAGGAGCTTGCCAATGAGTTCGGGTTTTCATCCATTGTCCCATGTGTTGCTGATATCAGGGACAAGCAGGCGATGAAAAGCATATTTAAAAAATACAAGCCGTTTATAGTGTTTCATGCTGCCGCCTACAAACATGTGTCACTTATGCAGCTAAATCCGGAGGCAGCAATACAGAATAACTTCATGGGGACAAAGACCATTGCAAAGCTTGCCATAGAGAACAACGTTTCCCGATTTGTGATGCTTTCGACAGACAAAGCAGTAAACCCAAAAAGCATAATGGGCGTATCAAAGCTTTTGGCTGAGAAATATCTGCAGGGGCTTTCCAGGGTGGATGGTACCAAGTTTATGATTGTGAGGTTTGGAAATGTGCTCGGCAGCAAAGGAAGTGTTGTGCCATTGTTTAAGGAGCAGATCAGAGCCGGAGGTCCTATCAAGATCACTCATCCTGACATGAAACGCTATTTTATGACAATACCTGAAGCTGCGCAGCTGGTTATACAATCATGTGTCATGGGCGGCGGCGGCGAGATATACGTTTTGGACATGGGAGAGCAGATAAGCATTCTTGATCTGGCAAATAATATGATTGAGCTTTACGGAATGGTGCCGGGAAAAGATATAGAAATAGTATTTACCGGTCCCAAGCATGGCGAGAAGTTAAACGAAGAGCTTGTGGCAGACAATGAAGTCCTTGTGGAGACTGATTTTAAATATATTTTTGAAGCCAGGAATAATGGCATGGAACATGATATTTCAAAAGAGCAGCTCATCAACATCCTTTTTAGCATTGAAAGAGAAATGCAGATGTATGATTACAGCAACCTTTTCAAGGATATACGAAGAGTGATCCCGGATTTTGATGAAACCGAAGTCTGGTACAGATGGGACTAGGTATAAAATGATTTTGATTCAGGCGGATTTTGTTTTATAATTTTCCCATGTTGTACAAGTTTTTAAAGAGAAGCTTTGATATTATTTTTTCAATTCTGCTTTTTATTTTGCTTATCCCATTTTGGATTTTAATTCCTTTGTTAATAAAAATCGACTCACCTGGCCGTGTTGTTTACACGCAAAAAAGGGTGGGACTTTACAGCGGCTATTTCACAATATACAAATTCCGTTCAATGAGGGAGGGTACACCCGATATTCCCACTGATGAAGTCAAAAACCAGGAGAAGCTAAACACCAGATTTGGCAAATTTATACGGCGGGTAAGCATTGATGAAATCCCCCAGCTCTACAATATCTTAAAAGGCGAGATGAGCTTTGTCGGACCGCGTCCCGCGCTTTACAATCAGGAACTGCTTATAAGTCTTCGCAAAGAACAGGGAGTAGACAGGGTCAAGCCGGGTGTTACGGGGCTTGCCCAGATTAGCGGGAGGGATGCCCTCTCAATTCCTCAAAAAGTTCAGTATGACAGCCTGTATGTAAAAAAAGCATCATTTCTATATGACATGAAAATACTCTTCCTGACAGTATTTGCGGCGCTCGGCGGCAAAGGGGCCAATTAAACAAAAAGTCGCTGCCTGCTTCAATCAGCTCTCCTTTTGCCTTATTTAAAAAGCATCTAAAGACCAGTTATTTAATTTCTTTATTTTTTATCGCTGGCCGAGACTATATTTATAACACTTATTACATTTGTTAAAAGTACCAACTCTTATCAATCATATAAGAATATCAAAATATTCAAAACCTTTAGGGACCACAACATTAAAGTGCTTTCTATCCAGAGTCAGTATCTTATTTGTCCCAAGTCTTTCAGAAATGGCAATGATTGCACTATCACAATATCCCAGGTTTAAGTCTTTGTATTTTTCAAGCAGCTCAACTATTCTTGCCAGGTCCTCGAATTGAACAGGCTCGAAAATAAAGTTTGTCTCAATGATTTCATTTATAAAGCTTATTTCAAATTTACCTCCGAACCTGGTGTTTAAGATATAGCAGGCCTCTGTAACGACAGTCGAAGGAATAATATACAGATTATCCTCAGTTAATAATAATTCTTTTAGTTGTGTGTTTGATGGATGTCTTCTGTCAAACACTGCAATTACTGCACAGGTGTCAACCATTACTATCAATTAATCCTCCCCAAAACCACTTTCTTTTAAATATTCCTCAATATTGTCTGCAAAATGCGGGTCTCCACTGTCAACCATGCCTATTATTTCCATCTTTTTCTTTGGAGCTAATTTTGCGACATATTCAGTCGCAGCTTCCTGAATTAAAAAATTCATGGGTTTTTTGGTAGCAGCAGAAATAGCTTTTAACTTTAACATTATTTCCCTGTCTAAAAGAACAGAAGTCCTATCCTTCTCCAAAATACCAGCCTCCTTATCGTTAAAATCTGTTACCCCTTACTTATAAGCTTTATATCAGCAATGCTGCAGATAGGGGATATAATTATTATTATTAATATTAATATTAAAAATAATAATACTCAAGTCTTTTCATTATTTTGTTTATAGCCAATTGAAATGATCTATTCTCATCCAAATAAAAATATCTGATTTTAATATTGATTTTTATTAATCCAAGTTAATCTTTTGATGATTAAACTTTATACAGATTTACATGTGTGGTATTTTTACTTTATGAGAAAAATTGCTCTAAGAGAAATGATCACGAAGATAAGTATAATGTCGGTTACTATATTGGTGGCCGCTTCCGGAATTACTGGGTGCCGGGCAACTTCGAATGTATCCTGGACCGATTTAAATGATACAGCTGCGGCAGCACAGCACTCCGGCTCTGACAGCGGCAGCAGCCAGGAAGAAGAGACATCAGGGAATACTTCAGTAGGCAATGAAAACAATTCTTCTGGCGAATCAACAGGTAACAACCAGGCAAATGACGAAAATGAGACTTCAACAGGAATTGAAAGCAGCAGCCAGACTGGAACAGGAGATAAAACTTCGTCTGAATCTGCAGGCAGCAATGAAAGCAGTGCCGAAAATGAATCTGCAGTTGCCTCCGAAAGCAGTAATGAGAGCGGCACTACAGTTGATGAAAATAAAATACTGCTGACATTTGTCATCTCCGGGGACAACAGGCCCGAAAGCAATGAAGAACCACAGCCGGAAGTATTTTCCAAACTTTTGAAATATATAAAACTGCAAAACCCTGCTTTTTATATAAACACCGGGGATGTCATCATGGGCAATACTGAAAATGAAAATGTAATCAAAAGACAGTTTTCTGATTACCTTGATGAATTAAAAAATCTGGGTGTTATAAATTTTATTGCCCCCGGAAACCATGATGTTGCCAACGACATGTCGAGAAAATATTTTTTGGAATGGGTACAAAAGCCAGCTTTCGATAATGCTGCATTGGCAGACATAGAAATCAATCCAGTTTTACCGGGCCAGGAGCTTTCAGGGGAAAATTCACAACAAGCAGCAAACGACGAAACTAAAATAGAAAATGACACCGCAAAAAACAGCTTTTACTATTATTTCGAACAAAGCGGAACTTATTTTGTAATAATAAACGCTTACGAAAAAGGTTATTGGGGACTGGTACAGGGAGACCAGCTTTTATGGCTCGAGCAATTGCTTGAAAAATTAAAGGACAAACCGGTCCTTATATTTATGCACACGCCGCCATACTCAGTTTTAAATCCAGACTGCATAACAGACGGCAGTCTGCATGTTGGCTTTTCAGACAGGGAAAACCAGGACAATATAAGAGCTTTGTTTGCCAGATATAAAGTGGACGCAGTATTTTGCGGCCATGAGCATTTATACGACAAGCAGAAACATGACGGTGTCGAATATATAATTACCGGAGGCAGTGGTTCTTTGCTGTACGCGCCTGCAGACAAAGGCGGTTTTTATCATTTCATAAAAGTTCAGGTTAAGACTAAAAGCTGGACAATGGATGTAATAGACAGTTCCGGCAATAAGGTATATACAGAAGAGATATTATTTAATTAGTGCCTTCTATTAATCTTTTAAATTCGACCAGAAAGTTTTTTACTTCCAGTGCATTATCAAATTCTTTTAACCATTTTTCAATATATTTAGTGTCAATATCAGGGTTTTTTAAATAAATTATTCTTGCGTCCTCAATATCTCTTGCGCGTCCTGCAAATATTTTGTGTATCAGCAGGTCTTCCACAGTTGCAAAACTGATTACTTTATCTTTTATAATGACTTTGTTTGCTTTGTTAATTGCTTGTCTTTCGTAGGGTGTCTGGGAAAAAATAAAGTCGACTCTTATTTTTAAATCCAGGTCTTCTACAGGCAAAACATAAGTCTTGTTAACAAATTCAGTGGGATTTTCGGGCAAAGGCTTTAAATTATAAAGTGATAAGTTTTTTAAAACTAATTCAAGTTTATCAATATCAATACCAAGTGTTATATCTATATCCCTGGTTAACCTGGGCTCACCATATAGCAGTACGGCTTGTCCGCCAATTATCATGTATGGAATAGATAAAGCACTTAAGAAATTTGAAATTTTAATTAAGGTTTCTTCAAACATGAGTTCAAAATTTTAGCCAGTCTTATATTAACGTCAATACCTTCCATAGGGTTTTCTCCGGGAATGACACCAAGCAAAAGGGCCTCTTTGTAAAGGCTCTCATAAATCTGGAGCTTCTCTTCATAGCTGAGTTTTCTTTTTTTTAAATAATTGTTCTCAAAATTTTGAAAAACTTTTTGGTTTTTTATCATCTCGGTTAAATCAGAGTAAATTTTTAAATCAACAGTCAATGGTTAACTGTCTATAATATTACCATTCTACAATAAATAAAAATATATGGGCGTACATTTTACTAAGACAGCTGGTCAGCATAAAGGTGGCTGCTCATATTATACTAATTCAAAGATGTTGTGGTTAGTAAATATAAGAATCTTGCAGATACGCCATTTCATAATATTTATCTGTTTCTGGGCAAGATCCAAGCTGTTTTATTTTAAGATTAATTTATAGAGAAACCCAGCGTTTTCCCGATAGCTGTATTCGAGTCTTACTTTGACAGATTCCAGAAATACTTTATCTGCTTCTGAAAGAACGGCAATATATTCATAAGTGAAATCAAGACTTGTTATTTTATCTGCGACTTCCTCTGCAGACATGCTGCTGATGTCCAAAAACTTTACATCCCTCGGATATAGTCCATATGCAGTCTGCGCCATTATGTATATGGGCTCGCCCTTTACAAGAACAATAACATTCTGGTTCTGCGGTACTTTTTCTCCAACCCAGTTTACAAATTTTTCAAAGTCTGAAAAACCGTAGTATGTCTCATCAAGCCGGCCGTTTAAAATATATTGCTTATAGGAATCCCAATAACCTTTAACAGTAAAAATATAGTTGCTGACAAAATAAAAGGAAAAAAAGACAAGAAGAAGAAGGGGAACCAGCATGGCGAAAGTTTTAAAAT
>CAYZUS010000008.1:51796-58590 GCA_964481885.1 uncultured Actinomycetota bacterium
AAGGAAAAAAAGACAAGAAGAAGAAGGGGAACCAGCATGGCGAAAGTTTTAAAATGGACCCTTGCACCAGCATGACTGTTGCTCTCAAGAATGCTTCCGATATTTTTTTTGATATTTAAGTTCAAATTGTCTGCATAAATATTATTTGCTTTTGCAGTTCTAAAACTTGAATTTCCACTTTTTAAATTTAAAGAATTAAGGTCACCTGATTTAAAATCATTTGTCGCAGTAACCATGTTTAATCCTCCTGTTCTTTTTGACAGAAAGCAAAGCAGGGAAAACACAACGACAAAAAGGATAAGAAAAGCATAAGCTGGGGTTAAGAAGGGGTCAATATAGCTTAACTGAAAGCAGCTTTTAAAAAAGTAGTTTATATAAGAATCTATGGCAAATACGGGCCTTTTATTTATGGATATGTTGTTTATTTGAATGTCAATGCCCTCTATTTCTGGAATCTCAATTTCAAGTCTGCTTATTTGTCCTTTCAGTGTGGGCCCGGCCAAATTCCAATCATTTTGCCAGTATTTGTTTTCTCCCACAGGTATATAGTAAGTATGCCTAATGCCATCAACAAATATCCGTGTCCTCTCCTGAATTTTATATATTCCCGGGCCGCCTGCAATATTTGCTTCGGCGTTGCTGCCGTCTGTAATGTTATCGCTAAAAACCTTGTCTCCCTTAATATTGTAAGACTCATCAACAATTATATCCTCAGAGCTGTCGTCTGTAATGTTATCATTACTGATGCCTTTGATATCATCAGCATCATTTCCTGGGGTGGCGGCGTTGCTTAACAGGTCCATCTTTTCTTCGGAGAGGTTTATGGCAATGCTTCCGTAAGGATATTTGGCCTGTCCGGTGTTTTTTGCAGTAATACTTACAAGGATATAATCAGAAATTTCAGGAGTTACCGGATTTTTAAAATCAAAAGTGAAAATATTGTTTGCAGCGTCACTACTGCTATTAGCGCTGTTAGTTGCATTGTCTGAGGTTTGTGTTCCATTTTTGGACCCGCCACCCCTAGTTGCCTCCCAGCTAAAAACATTGGTATTTATCAGTGGAAAACAGGTCAGCAGGTAAAGGGCAAAAAGAATCATTGCAGTAAGTATCGCAATCACACGTTTTAAAGTAAATCTCTTCATATTATTTGCCTTAAAAACTATTTATTAGTGATAGTCTTTTAGCAAGACGGCATCTATTGTTTTTTTAATATTGTTTAAGTCGCCTGTTTTAATATTTTTTTTGCTGTTCTCATAACTTAAATAAAGTTTTTTATCATCTGTTATAAACTTTGATTTAAAATGCTCTGCTGTAGCAATAAACAGGCAGTCGTAGACACTTTCATCAATATCAAGTGCCATAATAAAAGCATTTTTTAGCACTTGCTTTGTTACTTTAAAAACTATTCCAAGGTTATAAATCCTGTCTATAATTTCCATGCCGATCATTTTATTACTTTCAGGACCGACTTTATTTTTTACAACATTTGCAAGTTCAAACAGGGCAATCTCTGGAGCTATAAGGCCTATTTCATTATGAAGAAATCTTTTTAATATAAGGTGAGAAGCTTCGGCATTTACCTCATTTTCATTAAAAAACCATTTGATAATGACTGAAGTATCAACCACGATATTCTCTTTTTTCTTTAAGAATCCCCATATTTTTTCGCTGACCATAAAAGTATCGCTATTTATCTGCTCCTCTATTTCTGTGCATCCTTCTGAAGTCATTTTTTATCTCCTGACCATCTGGTGTCCCTTAGTTTTCTTATTTCAGTTGTTGAATTCCATCCACTAAAAAGAGGGGCGGCCATTTCTCTTATACCCAGGATACCTTCGTAGGCATCCTTTTTTTTGTCCTCCAGGAGTTTTCTTTCGACCTGGGTAAAATAATTTTCCAAGGCGCTTAATATAAATCCTGATCTGCTTATCTGAACTATTTCCTTATAAATATCTAACTTCTTTATGATTTCCTCCGGAATTGAAATATTTATTCTTGCCATCTTTGCACCTCACTGACTATTGTGCTTTTAAAAATACTTTATTTTTTCTTTAATAATTAAGTGTTGTGTATAATTATTACACAACATATTATACACAACCAGCAGATAATTGCAATTAAAGATAACGGGGCAATTTTGGTTTTAGTGCTTTGGAGCCTTGGTTTATTTAGTTCAGGTTTATTTGATGTAACTACCTGGTAAACAAATTTGTTGTAAAATAATAATACGCCAATCCGATAACAGGCGATTTCGGCTTTGTGTTTTGGAGCTTTGGCTTACTTAATGCAGGATTATTTAATGCAACTACCTGATAACCGCGTTTATTGTAAAGTAATATTTAGTCAATCCATGTTTACTTTAAGGTTGTCGTTTTGTAACCCGGGCTTGCTTTAAGCAGAGAATTAGTAAATTCGTAGTTACTATAAATCCATTTTTCTTATAAGGACCTCAATGCCCTGCCTGAATGCAATGGGCGAAAAACCGAAGTCCACCCGTGCGGGTTCGTAGGAATAGGCCTTGTCTACCTGCATCCTTTCAATCATGTCAGGCTTTAAGTTGGATTTTGGGAAAATTTTGCTATAAGCCGCGACCAGTAACTTGCTGCCCAGCAGAGGCAGCCGTATTACTTTAAAAGGTTTTTTTACAAGGCTTTTTACTATAAGCAGCATATCTTTATATTTGATGGGTTCTTTTCCACACAGGGTATAAATTTTATTAAAAGTCCTGCTATTTCTGATCACTGCTGCAACTGCGCCGGCCACATCTTCTATAAAAACAGGCTGTATAAGATTTACACCATTTCCAAACATAACAAAAAAATCACGTTTTTTTATAAAATTGAGCATTTTGGAATAATTCCTGTCATCTTCGCAGCCATATATCATTGTCGGGCGAAGGATAGTATAGTCAAAGCCCACGCGGCTGCCAAAATCCTCTATAAGACTTTCGGACTCAAGCTTGGCTTTTTTCATTTCATATTCAAAAGGTACGAGCACTGAGGTAGAACTTACAAAGACAGCCCTTTTAATGCCTGTTTTGGAGATCGCAGAAAGCAGGTTTTTTATGAATGGAGTGTTTTTTAAATCAACAAGATAAACCAGGCAGTCAGGAAGGCAGGGGGACTCAGTACAGTCAGAACGATCGGCAATATCAGAGAAACCATTATTGTCGGTGCAGGCAGCGTTACCGGGGCGGCTATTACTACCCAAGTTATCATGGCGATCGATTCCACCCGCTTCTTTCATACAGTTATAAATTGAGTCGCTGCTGAAAAGATTTCCGGTGACAAAATTAATTATTCTGTTATGAGCCAGAGCAAGGTCTTGTAGTTTTGCAAGTTTTTCCTTTTCAGTGCCGGTTCTCACAAGGCAGGTAATTATATCGTCCTGCCCGGGAGGCGCCGAAAGAATTTTCTCCAAAACAGGGGGTCCGATAAAACTTGTAGCTCCAATAATAAATAAGTGCATATCTCAGCATTCTTTCAATATATCATCAAACTCTTTTTTTGAGAGTCTGAATCTGGAATAATAAAACAAACTTATGTTAGAACTATTTTACTGATTTGACAATTAATAAAAATAGTCTGCCGTTAAGGCAGACAGAGCTTAGGGTTCTTAGAGTGTGTTTTATCATAAAATAAGGCCCCAAAAAAGAGGCCCTATTTTATGATAATTAATTAATTACGGTAAGATTTTGATGGGATCAGTAGGGTCTAGAGTCTGCCCCTGCCGGTCCTTGCGGCCCGGTATTACCCGTCTCACCCTTCTGTCCGGTAAACACAAAAGTACCGACCGGCGCCTCCCACACAAAGTTTACTTCCTGGATAACTATTATGGTCTGGCCATTAACAGTCGTGCTCTCCTGGACCCATCTTGTTGAAGCTGATACACTGCTGCTCCATGGACCTGCCAGTTCACTTGCATATAACCTGGTAATGTTTGGGGAATCACTGTTTGCACCCAGAAGGATGCTGGGAACAACGATACTGCTTATTACCACTACAGTTAAAATGATAATTGCAATTAATAACTTTTTTCTCATAACTTTGCCTCCATAAAAAATTTTCACCTGCTTGCTAATGTGGTGGACCTACGTTTCCTCGTCTACCCCGTCCGGTCCCTGCGGTCCCTGCAGACCCGTGTCGCCTTTGGCTCCTCCGAAAAATACCAGTGCGCCTGTTGACTCTTCACGCATAAAGCTTACTTCCTGGATGACTATTATAGTTTGTCCATTAACCATTGTGCCCTTTTGAACCCATCTTGTGGAAATTGAGGCAGAACTGCTCCACGGACCTGCAAGACTGTCAGCATAAAGCCTTGTTATGGTCGGAGAATCGCTGTTTGCTGCAACAAGCATGCTCGGAACAAGTATGCCTGTACAGCAAATTATTGTTGCCAGGATTATTGCTATTGCTAATTTTTTTCTTATCATTTTTTCACCTCCCAATAAATGTCTGTTTGTGCTAGAAATTAAGATTTTCCATATGCCAATCAGTCTTAAGATTAAATACTGATTTGCGTTTTTTTTGATATGCATAAAATAAGTTTTTTGCGGTGATCTATTTACTATTAAATTAAATAATTCCATCTTTATAAATTCAATGTTTATTATAAACTTTTTACAAAACAAATCAACAATTATTAATTATTATAATTTAAATAATAAATTATAATAAATAATTAATAAAAATATCATTATTTAGATATCAGGCCTTTGTCTTTATTAGAAAATCTCATTTAATAATAAAAAAAGTGATAGTTATTCCAGAGCCTATTAATCCCCTTGTAACCAGACATCAATATAGTGTGAACGCTAAAATGATAGCCACGCAGCAAGACCGGAAGGATTATTTATTGATTTTCAGACAGCGAAACAGTATGTACAGTTAAATAAATAACGGAGGGGGGTAATACAATATGGATGCTATATTAAAAAACGGGCAGTAGGATAATTTAGATACTATATTGGTAACAAGGCAGCAAGATAATTTGTACACCATATTAATAACCGTCTAGCAAGATAATATGGATACTATATAATGTTTCCAATAACATGAGTACCACCTGAGGAATTTTACTTCTGTAATTAATGAATTTGATTTTTGTTATTAAACTTTTATGTTCTTTACTGGCAGCATATTTTGCAGGGTATGTGCCGGTATATTTTTTGCTGGAGTATAAAAAAGAACAAAAAAGAATACCTGATGATGAGCATATGGCCGGGCACGACTCCGGCCTGGCTAAAAAGTTTGTCAATGGGGGCGGGAGCGATAGCAAAGATTATCGGCAGGCCCACAAGGCGCCGGATTTCTCCCAATTTAATGGTGAAGCGGGCTCTCCGGGCAGGCATGATATTTCAAGGCAGATTTTTATTTTCTTTGTAAGCATATATCTAGGGTTTTATATAATATCAAACTACCTGATACTGCTGTCATTGCTGAAGATAAATTTCGGCTTTTTAAATGCAGCATTATTTGGCCTTGTATTTTTCGTTGCTTTTGTTTTTATTCAGATTTTCAAGGCTAAAAGAGCGAAATATCCTGGAGTAAAACTACAGCATTATATTACTGGAAATAACAAGGCAAAAAAAGGCAGTGGATACCGAAGTGAAACTGGCGCCAATAGTGATTTTAAATGTGCAGGCAACTCTACGGGCTTAAAGCAACCTCCAGAATTTTCAGGGAATATGGCATTTCCAAAAAATATTACCGGGAATTCAACAGAGTATGGTAAAAATCAAAAAGGGGATGGAAGCGACCATAAAGAGTGCAAAGGCAATCCCAAAGAAGATAAGGGCAATCTGTCAGAGCGTGCCAAACAGAAAGAAGATGAAAACTATCTATCAGAGCACAGTAAGCAGGAAGAAAAAAGTCAAAAAAAACAGACAGTGAAAATCAGCAAAGTATCCATAGCCTTTCAGTTAGTTTTTGCCTTTCTCATATTCATAAATTTTTGTGTGGTGAGTTTTTTTACCTTTCTTTTCCCAATAAGATTCTGGGACGCGATTTCCTGCTGGAGTTTAAAAGGAAGAGCATTTTTTCTTGATGGCAATGTAACAGCATTTTATACCCAGCATCAATATACTTTTACACACCTTACTTACCCTCTTTATATCAGCCTTTCCCAAACGTGGATTTATATATGGCTCGGAGAAATAAATGAGACCCTGGTTAAAGCAATATTTCCGCTTTTTTATTTGTCGCTGGTATTTATAGTTTATTATCTGTTAAGAAAAGAAGTAAAAAGGCTGTATGCCATCATCTCAGTATTTATACTTTCCACACTCCCGGTTATTATGGATCATGGATACCTTGAGTACACCAACCTGATATTTTCCGTAATCCTGCTTTTGGGAGTTTACTATTTTTATGTTTACGTTTTAAAGAGCAGGGAAAACCTGCCTGCCCAAAACCAAGCCTTCCAAAATCATACGGCCCAAAACCAGGTCTTCCAAAATCATACGGCCCAAAATCAAGCCTTCCAAAATCATACGGTCCAAAACCAAGCCTTCCAAAATCATACGGTCCAAAACCAATCTAATCAAAACCACTGTTCCCAGACTTTACCAACCCAAAGCCCTGACATAATGGTACAGGAGGTGACAGCCAGGCGCAATACTCAGGATAATCTTAAAAACCTTATAATATCCGCTGTTTTTTTTGCCATCCTTATCTCCATCCGCTCAGAAGGCATATTGTTTATTGCAATATTTTTAATGATCAATACAGCCTACAATTTTTCGGCACTTCCCGGGAGGCTTCAAGATAAAAATATCTGCCCAGCCAAAGATATTA
>CAYZUS010000008.1:58690-78065 GCA_964481885.1 uncultured Actinomycetota bacterium
TCGGCACTTCCCGGGAGGCTTCAAGATAAAAATATCTGCCCAGCCAAAGATATTAAGCCAATAAAATCCTCCAAAAGAATAAATATAATTTTAAAAACTTTATTTTCCATACTCCTGCCGGCGGCCCTGATTTTGCTGCTGCTTGCCCCCTGGACAATTCTGCAGGCAAAATTAAACATCAGCGGCGCAAGCACAGAGTGGGTGCCGGTAATCGAGGGCCTGAAAAATGGATTAAACAGCATAATAAGCGGTAGTCTGCCAGGCGGCCTAAAGGAAAGCTTTAGTGCCGGATCAGCAGGAAGCCTGTTTAAGTCGGGCGGCTTGGAAAACAGCTTGAAAAACTTCTTTAATGGCACTGTGGCAGGCGGCCAAAGTGAAATTTCAGGCTTGTTTGATTTTAAAAATGCGCTCGGCGCTTTTTTGGGGGAATTTCTTTTTTCCAAATTTGATTCGGCAAGAGCATTTTTGGGCTCTTCATATGGTATTTCATGGATTGTCCTTGCCGTACTGGCCGTATTTAATCTTAAAAAACTATTTAAGGCATTTAACTGGATTTTTTTTGTATTTCTGACTGCAGGATTTATTGCCCTTTTTGTATCCCTTGGCTTTATTGCAGAATTTGCATGGTCTACCGAGCGCTACATGCTTCATCTTTTCCCGCTTGCCTATTTCTGGGTAATGCGTGCATATCTTTCCAATACTATTTCACCCAGGTCCTTGGCCCCGGAAAAATAATTCGGTCCGCTAATCATTGCAATCATTTTTTCTTTTAAACCCTTCATTTTGTCTATAGCATTTTTTATGGACCTGTTATCAATTTTTAAATAACTGCCCAGACAAATAAAATCATCAAGATTTAGCCTGTTTCTTTTACCGTTAAGAGTAAGTGCGGATTCATCTTCACCCGGCAAATAGACTTTAGACGAAATCAGGTCATAGCATGGGGCCATGCGCCAGTAATTTGCGGGCCGTTCAATTAATGACCAGTTTTTAAGATGCATGTCGCCATTTCCTGTCAGAAAGCAAAACAAGATTCTTTCAAAAAAATCTATAAGGTCAAGGTAAGGCCTGCTTGAAAACTTTAGAATCGCATTTCCCACTTTCTCAAGTGAAGATTCATATTTGGAATCAGGTGGCATTTCAAGCAGCTGCGCCATATCCTCCATATGGATTTTTTGTCCTCTTGGGTCCTTGTCAAATCTTTTTATAATGTAGCAGATTTTTCCGTCAGCCATATAAAACAGGCCGTGAGGGGGCACATCAAAACCTGCCGCATCCTCAGCCAGACACATGCAAAGATTTTCATTTTGCGGAAGCTCGGGGTATTGTCCTGGTTGGGGCTTTAAAATATGTGTGCCACCGGACTGGACAAATTCAATTGTTTTGCTGATCTTATTGACTTTGACCAATGCCTTTATCTGTACTCCGGAAATCGACATACTTCCGGCGTTCTTAGTTATTTCAGAGAGAAGTTCCGTGCTTTTTAAATGAATGGAAGGGATAACACCGCTTGTCCCAAAAAGCTTTTTTATGCATGCTGAATGGTATGCCGGATGGCTCAGTGGCTGTTTTTGATTGTCTTTGAGATTACTTTTGAGCTCAGTGCTTTTTTCAGCCAACAGTCGCAAGGATTGCTTCTGATTACCTGGGTGATTATCTTTGAGCTCTGTGTTTTTTCCACTGCCATTAGAATCAGTGATTTCCTTTAGGCAGCACATGCAATAATTATTCATCTTATAAAAACTTGGTACTTTTATTAAAATAGCAAATATTTTTTGATACTTACAATACTTGCTGATAAAGGAAAATTATGAATATAAGAAAATACTGATTTTCCCGCTGTTAGCACTAAGAGCTTTCTTATAAAATCAGGAAAAACGGGAGAATAAATATTTATTTATTATCTTTAATTAAAAAGTTATCAAATTAAAAGGGCCTGACAGTGACAGCGCCGGAAGTGTCGGCGCCGACATTCATTAAAAGCCTGAATCTGTCATTTTTATCAATTTTTAGTTTTGAAACAGTGACTTCCAGCAGAAATCCCTCTGGAAGAAGGTTATCAAAAAAAGAAAATAGGCTCTCAGACTCAAACTTTTTTTCAGCAAGTGGCATTGTAAGGCTAACCGGCCTTGCGGAAATGTTATTTAGATACTCAGCATCATATTCAAATTCATATGCTTTTTCTTTTCTTGAAAGAATACCGGCTTTTATATCATTGTAGTAAACTGCCGCACTATCTGTATTTTTTGCTTCCATCGTTTTTGTATCAAATTTTTAAATAAAGTTCTTATTTAGATATGCCCCATCTCTTATATTGCCGCTTTATTCGTTGCCTCTTCATTCGTTATTGTTTGTATTTCTTAACAGTTTAATCGGTCATTACCTCTTGATCCACCTCCATATTTGACACTGATTTATCCGTTGCTGACTCATTTGTCACCGCTTCATATCAACAGGTCCCAGTGTTTTTCCAAAAAGCCTCAAAACCTTGTTTAATGTATCTGTCCTGAAAGATGTCTTGCCCTGTTCCACATCCCTTATAAAACGCAGGCCCACACCTGCTTTTAATGCAAGTTCTTTTTGTGTAAGGTTTGCGGTCTTTCTCTGGGTTTTTATAAATAAGCTGATTGGATTGTCTTTTTCCATATAAAATTTATACCTTAAAAGATATAAAAAGTCAACAAATCTGAAAATTTTAACCTATAATATATCTATAAGGGTATAAATACTGAATAAATATATCAAATAAGGTATAAAATAGTTAACAACTTTAATAGCTATACCTTAAAAGGTATATGCATTATTGTTTGTGCTATTTTATATAAGCAATAAAGAGATACACATAACGCACCAGAATTGGATTATTGGATTTTTACTCGGTTTTAAGTATTATGAATCAGTAAGTTTTAATAAAGTGCCTGGCTTAAAAAATGGAACCAAAGTAAGTAAACAAATAATGTCAGCCACAAATATATGCTTGTGCATAAGAGACACCAGATAAAATATATTTTGGATGCTGGATAAGGTAAAAAAATATGTCTGCAGCAATATTAACAGCCATAATAGCATCATGCGCAGTATTTGCCGCCGGGCTTTGTGCGCTTGTATACTGGTATGCTTTCAGGTTTGAGCCTGTTAATTTTAAGATTTCCAATATAACAATAAACATTTCAAAAAATGCTGCCGTAACCGATAAGGCTTCCGGGGCTGGTGATGATTCTGCCGGGATCGATGATGCGGCAGGCGAAATTGATAGTTCCCAAAACAAAAACGGCACATATTCATACATGGCGGACAATTCAACCGGTGGCCCCGGAAAAGACAAAAGCTATATTTACGAATCTGCAGATACGCTGACTGATTCCAAGCATATGGTCGGTAAAGCTGAAATTCCTGATTTCACCATACTTCACCTTTCAGATTTTCACTTAAGAAAAGACAGAAAAGGAAAGAAGCTCTTTGAATTTGTGCGCTCTCTTTCCAGCTGCAACCCGGACTTTATATTTATTACAGGCGATCTTGTAGAAAAAGATATGTATTTTGATTACCTTATAGAAATGCTTAAGGACCTGAGTGCCAAAGCTGGGAAATATGCCGTCTTTGGGGTGCATGATTATTATAACAAGACCCCTGCTGAATTTTTAAAAAACATGATCAAAAGAAAAAAGGAATACCGGCAAAAAAATGATGTTTCCGGCCTTATAAGCAGGCTTGACGCAATTGGCATAAAAGTCTTAAGAAATGAAAGAGTGGCCCATCTGCTAAGCCAGGATTTCAGTATAAATATTACCGGTCTTGAAGATTTTATAATAGATAAAACTGATGTTGCCAAAGCATTTGGAAAATATGGTAATGAAGACCAAATAGAAGAAGTGCCTCAAAATAAACATAATTTAAAGGAAGAACAGACAATAGATAGAGGCTTGTTTGTACAGGAAGAAAAAGGCTACCATGACCTTAATAATACCCACAAAATAGAGATATGCCTGACCCATACTCCCGACTTGGATCTTTTCAGCCGCCTTTCTGAAAATGGGGTTGATATTGTCCTTTCCGGGCATACACACGGTGGCCAGGTAAGGCTTCCCGGCATCGGCGCAATAATTTCGGGCTGTAACATGAAGGCAAAATACGCCTCCGGCCTTTTTTATTTTAAAAAGTTTGTCCTTTATGTATCAAGAGGCTTAGGAGAAGGAAGATATTCGCCATTTCGGTTCTACTGCCCGCCAGAAGCTACTGTAATTAAAGTGTGCTTTAAGTAAAACTTTTAAAAATTTTAAACAGGCCTTCTTCCACAAAACAGATTCAGGGAGGGAAATTAAAACATTTTTATCAATAACAGAGTGAATTCAACATTGCATTTTTATTCTAATATTATTGCTTTAGATTTTGCTTAAAACAAATATTTATGAATTTGTGGTAAAATTAAAACCAAGCAAGATCAGAGATTGAGATATAGGTTTAAGAAATATCTGTTATGCTAAAATGATAGAATATTTAATTTAGTGAAACATTTAAAATTTGGTGAGAATATGCTGAAAGACATAGATGTTATTTTGTCAGATGGTGAGGGATATACCGTAGAATTTAAAGAAAACCCGGATAAATCTCTCGTTCAAGAGGTGTGTGCTTTCGCAAATGCCTCCGGCGGCAGGGTGTTGATTGGTGTTAATGATAGCGGAAAGATTGTTGGTACAGATACCTGCAATGCAGCACGTTCAAGAATTCAAGATAGTATTAATCAAATAGAGCCGCGTCTGCCAGTAAATATGCAGGTCCATGACAGTATTATTGTAATAACCGTTCCACAGGGGAACAATAAGCCTTATTCATGTTCCAGAGGTTTCTTTGTACGCTTTGGGCCCAATTCTCAAAAATTAGAAAGAGATGAAATTGTAGATTTTTTTCAAAGCGAAGGGCATATTCGCTATGACTCAATTGTCAGAGAAGATTTACCGATTGAAGAAAAATTTGATGAAAAGGCATATGTGACTTATATAAATAAAGCTAAAATTAGTGAAGTGCTGGATAAATCCGCTATCCTCAAAAATCTCGGTTGTATTGAATATATAAATAGTAAAGCAGTATTTACAAATGCCGGTGGACTGTTTTTTAGAAAAAATACTGAAGATATCGTATATCAGCATGCCACAGTTGTTTGTGTTTTATACAAAGGAAAAGATAAAGTATATATCCTTGATGCAAAAGAGTATTCCGGTGGAATGGTGGAAAATGTCGATGAAGCAATGCTGTTTTTGAAGCGACATCTTAAATTGCGATATGAAATTGAAAGAGTCCAGAGAAAAAATATACTTGAAATACCGGAAAAAGCCCTGCGAGAAGCTCTTGTTAACGCTGTATGCCATCGCAACTATTTTGAAAAAGGAGCAAGAGTAATGGTAGAAGTATTTGACAATCGGGTGGAAATAGTCAGCCCTGGCGGACTTCCAAAGGGCATAACTGACGCAAATTTCGGTTCTGTAAGCGTCACAAGAAATCCGATTATTGCAAATCTTTTACACCGGATTAATTATATAGAAAGAATGGGAACCGGGATCAATAGAATCAGAGCTGCAATGCAGGAAGCCGGACTTGAATTGCCTGTTTTTGAAAATGGGGATTTTTTCAAGGTTATATTTAAGAGAGCGTTTTCTGCTTCAAATGAAGCAGAAAGTGAAGCAGATAAGAAAGCAGAAAAAATAATAATTAAAGCGCTTAAAAGTGAACCTGCGATTACGCGAAAAAAACTTCAAGATGTTGCAGGATTTTCAAGCAGTAAGATTTATAGAACAATTGCAAGTCTGAAAAATCAAAACAAACTAATACGCCATGGCTCAGACCGGGCCGGATTCTGGGAAGTAAATGAATAAGAAGTATTTGAATTTTGACTGACAAATTCTAATATTTTATTGTCTTTATAACAATCCCTTATTTTTTAAAATTTGGTTGTACCCATCTTTTGTAAGAGGGCACTGAAATAAATCTATAACTTGTTTGGTCGTATCCAGGTTTAATTGCTTTTTCATCTGCTTAAGCAAAGAATCCCCGTAGGACTTATATTGTGTACCATAAGAGATATATGTATAAACTACCTGTACGACGGCCATTATATTCGTGATAAAAATATTTGTGGTGGGTATTCTCTTCTGCAAACCCTTTAGAAGGGAGATTAGATTCAATTAGCCTGCGATCAATTTGCATATTACTCTTCGATTAACAAATTTTTATAGAGAATTTTCAGCCTTAAGGCATCGCCGGCCACCTGAGAATTATCTAAATTCTTATAATATTCAAAAAAATGGGTAATATGCAATTCTAAATCCTGCAGAGCTTCCTGAGGGGTATACCCTGTACCGCAAACAACAAGGTTTTCATTTTCAGCAAAAAAGAAATCTTCATCACGGTAGACTTTTACAGCTATCGGAATAGGGGCATAAAATCTTTTAGTCATGCTTCGCAATCTCCACATGGGGGTTATATAAGGCTTTGCACGATCAGTAAAAACTTGCTGTGGATCTATCGCTGTAGCCGTGCCCACTCCGATGGCTCTGGTACTTTTGTAATTAATGGGTATATATTCCATTCTTTCTTTTATTTCTTCATAGCTGTCAACTAATACAGTACCCATTATACTACTTCTCCTCTTATCACCTTTTTGTAACCATCAGTTATCAATTCTTCAAACAAATATTTTGTATGCTGATGACTTTCATTAAGATATTTCGAAATAGAATCAAAACTTAAATCCTTTTCTTTTGCATAATCGAAATCAAGAATGATTACCTCATGACTCCCATCAAGCGAAATCGCAGGTTCAATGCGAGTAGTGATACTTCCACCATCAGTTTTTGACACAAATATTAAACTCAAATTAGTAAAATCAGTTGATATTGCCTTCGGTAAACCTATCTTTATATTTAAATAATTTTGCAAAGGAATAATTCCTTCTTCACGAGTAAAAGGTATAAAATTTATGTAACGTAAACCGACGCGAGCAAGCATCTTAACTTTGTAAAGATTTTTGAAAATATCAACCATCCGCATTGTTTCTTTTCTAAACAAATCAAAACCTTCATATTTTTTACAATATATTGCAAATTTATTAATAGAAAGCATAGCTCCATAGGTACCATCTGCTCGCTCAAATTTATATGTCTCAAATGCCATAGCCCTGCCTTCAACTGAACGAGGCACTAAAATCATGGAGTAGGCATCTCGTATTTTATCATAAAATTTATCCCTACCACATTCGACAGCCGGCTCATTGGGAAATCGTATTTCAAAAACAGTTTCTGCAAGGGGAGCATTTTCGTAAATTTTTTTCTCACTATCCATTCTTACACCTCATTTATATAAATTATAGCATAACTGATAGAAACTGATAGAAACTTATTGAAAAAATTAAGCCTAACGGACGGCGACCTATTTATCTGCAATAACATAATGCAGGAGGACCCTTGCATCAACATCTGTTTGATGGTATTTTTTATTCTGGAAAGTGTCTCACCCTACAATAAATAAATAAATAATTGATGATAGCACTGCATATTTCAATTTTAAATGGAACTCCTCATATTTGGAGTGAAGCAAGCCATGTCGGCGCCCTTAAGGATTTGCAAACTGCCCTCAAAGCAATTGGTTTTGACATAAAAGTGCGCAGGAGCAATGTAGAATTTCTTACTGTATGGCTGCCGGCAACTGAAAATAAACCTCTGCCTTCCTCACCACTAATTGCACCGGAACCTGGTAAAAAGAAAAAAGTCAGCCTAAGGGCCTTTTCAGTTCTGGCAAGACCCTTAAATACAGAGGAGGCGCTTGAGTTTGCATCGATAGCCCGGGGCGGTAATATTGCCGAAAGTGCAGTAATTTTTGGCAATTCGATTATTTGGACATGTAATCTTCTTAAAATAGCTCTTGACCTTGCATTGCAGGAGAATTTTCTGCCAACGATAATCCGGGATGGCGATTTCCACGAGGCCCGCTGGCAGCCCATACCTTTCGATGAAAGCGATAAACAGCTTGAAAAATTATCCGCAGGCATGCCTGCGGTCTGCCGTTGCCTAAGCAATGATTCCCAAAAAGCTCCCGAAGTACCGGCTCAAACAGTTCTAAATATGTTGCTCGTAAAAAGCCTTGATGCCATTATCAGAGGCGCCGGTCTTTTGGCAGATATTAATAATCGCAAAAAGCACAGCAGCGGCATGCACGACAGCCTGAAGAACAGTCAGCACAACAGCCTGCGCAGCGGCTCACATGTCGATATGAACAGCCTTCACAGCGACACACGCAGCGACATGCGAGACGACAGGCACAGCGGCACACACAGCGGCACTCGAAACGGCTCACACGGCGACACACACAGCGGCTCACGCAGCAGCATGCACATCGGCCTGAAGAACAGTCAGCACAACAGCCTTCATGATGCGTGGATTTTTGCATTAACTTCTGAAAATGCTCAAATTATGTGGGCCGACAAGCAGGAAATTTTAAGCTTTTCAAAACAGCTGGCAGACTGGAGCCGCCCTGTTGATTTAATTGCCTCCTCACCTTACAAATTCTGCTTTCGCCTCTCAGAACCAGCCGGCGATGAAGATAAATGGCGTCTGGATTATTTGCTGCAACCCAAAGATGACCCGAGCCTGCAGCTGCCTCTTGCAGAGCTCTGGCATAAAAGCTCCAGGACAGTAAAACAATTACAAAGGGCAGAAGGCTCGCTGATGGAATTCATGCTGATGGCGCTTGGGCAGGCTTCCGGTTTGTGTCCATATATTGCAGAAAGTTTAAAAGAGAAAGACCCCGGCGGATTTGACCTGGATTCCCGCGGCGCATTAAATTTTCTGAAGGAATACTCTGAAGCTCTGAGGGCCAGTGATTTTACGGTATTGCTGCCTTCCTGGTGGGTCGGGCAAGCCACTGTTAAACATCTTGGACTAAAAGTAAAAGCCAAAAGTCCGCAAATGCAGGGCAGCGGCGGTATCCTGACACTGAATTCCATGGTGGAATTTAATTATGCGGCATCACTTGGCAATGATGAGATTAGTCTTGAAGAGTTAAAATTTCTGGCAAAATTAAAAGCGCCTTTGGTAAAACTGCGGGGCCAGTGGACACAGATAAGCCCGCAGCAGATTAATTCTGCAATACTTTTACTTGAAAAACAAAAAAATCAGAAAGTCTCGGCCCGCGAGCTGCTGACTCTTGCCCTCGGTGCAGGTCGGCAGGTTGCAGGTATGTCGGTTGATACGGTTCAGGCAGACGGTTGGTTAAATGATCTGCTGGATAA
This sequence comes from uncultured Actinomycetota bacterium, assembly GCA_964481885.1. Taxonomy (GTDB): domain Bacteria; phylum Actinomycetota; class Humimicrobiia; order Humimicrobiales; family Humimicrobiaceae; genus Fen731. Next base: position 67,971 of record CAYZUS010000008.1, read on the forward strand.
ATTAACAGGGCGAGCTGAGTATGTCACGCTGCCTCAGCCGCATGGATTTAAGGGAGAACTCAGGCCTTACCAGAAACAGGGGTTTTCCTGGCTGGCATTTCTTCGCCAGTGGGGACTGGGCGCCTGTCTTGCAGATGACATGGGGTTGGGTAAAACTGTTCAGACCCTGGCCCTGCTTCAAAGAGAACGTGCTGCCGGTGAAACAAGGCCCGTGCTGGTGGTGTGCCCCACAACTGTGATTAATAACTGGCGCAAAGAGGCAGAGTTTTTTACCCCTGATCTTAAAGTCCTGGTGCATCACGGCAGTGACAGACAGAAAAAGGGAGCTTTTAAAAAAGCTGCGCAAAGCAGCGCCATTGTTATTTCCAGCTACGGATTGCTGCAGCGGGATATAGATTTCCTGAAAGAAGTCGGGTGGGCCGGGATGATTTTAGATGAAGCTCAGAATATAAAAAATCCTGAAACAGCCCAGTCAAAAGCTGCGCGGTTGTTACCTGCAGATTACAGGATAGCTATGACAGGCACGCCTGTGGAAAACCATATAGGTGATCTGTGGTCAGTCATGGAATTTCTAAATCAGGGACTGTTAGGCAGCCAGAATTCATTTAAAAACAACTTTTACAAACCAATACAGATTTATCACAAGCCGGATGCAATAAACAAGCTTAAGGCGCTTACGAGCCCCTTTATTTTGCGCCGCTTAAAAACTGACAAATCCATTATTTCGGATTTACCGGAAAAGATGGAAATAAAAGATTACTGTACTTTAACCAAAGAGCAGGCATCTCTTTACAAGGCAGTTGTTGATGAAATGCTCGAACAGGTGCAATCGGCGCAGGGTATCAGCAGGCGAGGGCTGGTTCTTGCCACACTTATGAAGTTAAAACAGGTTTGCAATCATCCGGCTCAGTTTGCAAAGGATAATTCCCCGATTGCAGACAGGTCCGGAAAACTGCAAAGACTAAAAGACATGCTTATACAAACCCGGGAATTACAGGGGCGCACACTTATTTTTACCCAGTTTGCTGAGATGGGCATTATCCTGCAGAAGTATCTGCAGGAGCTTTTTGCAGAAGAAGTTTTTCTCCTGCATGGAGGCACAAGCAAAAAGAAGCGTGACGAAATGGTGGAGCATTTCCAGAACGATGAAAATGCTCCTCATATTTTTATTCTGTCGCTTAAAGCCGGCGGGACAGGCCTGACACTGACGCGCGCCAATTATGTGATACATTATGACCGCTGGTGGAATCCGGCAGTGGAAAATCAGGCCACGGACAGGGCTTACAGGATTGGCCAGACAAAAAATGTCGGGGTTTACAAGTTTATTGTTGCGGGCACTCTTGAAGAACGGATAGATGAGATGATTGAAAAAAAGGCCGGCATTGCTTCTGATGTTATCGGCAGCGGCGAACAGTTCTTAAGCGAACTGTCCAATGAAGATTTTAGTAAATTAATAAGGCTTGGAAGCGAAGCTTTAGGAGAATAAATATGAGCAGACGTTATGATTATCATGAATATCGCGATTGGTATGAACCGACTGTTCCCAAAGAAGTAAAGGGCGGAATTAAAGCTCAGAGCAAACGCGGTTCTTTCAGTGACAAGTGGTGGGGCAAACTCTGGATTAACACACTTGAAAATTTTAATATTGGCTCCAGGCTTTCCCGCGGACGTTCGTATGCCCGCCTGGGCCAGGTGGCAAGCCTTGAAATCGGCAAAGGAAGTGTTACTGCAAAAGTGCAAGGCTCCCGCTCAGAAGCCTACAGTATTTCCATTAAGCTTAAAGATTTTACTGAAGAGCAATGGCGCAAAATCATAACAGGGATCATGGGAAAACCCATATTTGCAGCGCAGCTGCTTGGCAATGAGATGCCAAAGGAAATTGAATCGGTATTTAAAAAAGCAGGGCTATCCCTGTTTCCCCAGAAGCAGAAAGACCTGGAAACAGAGTGTTCATGTCCGGACCGGTCCAACCCCTGCAAGCACATTGCCGCAGTCTTTTATCTTATGGCAGAAGCTTTCGATAAAGATCCCTTCCTGCTGTTTAAGCTGCGAGGCATGGGACGGGAAGATTTTTTAAATGCGCTTCAGGATAGCGGCCAGGCCGGGGATTCAGCCGCAGAATCAGCAGGGGATGCAGCCATGAGCGCGTCCGGGAAGAATACAGGCGCAAAATCTAAAATCAATCCGGAACCACTGCCATTAGAGAATGGCTTGTTCTGGGGGCAAAATCCTTCCCTTACAGCTGTTACTGCACCAGAAAGCGGTGTTACACCTGTCAGGTTACACGGCGCTATTGCCAAACGTCTGGGAGCCCTTGCATTCTGGCGCTCCGATAAAAACTTCATTGATGAAATGGAAAGAATGTATAAAAACGCCTCAGATTATGCCGACATCTGCAAAACTTCCTCTTCAGATTTCCACAATTAAGTCAGCCGCATTTGAGCAACATGTTTTTTTAAAATTAGAGTTTTCCAAGGTTATATTTAAGAGATTTTCATCTGCTTCAAATTAAGCAGAAAATGAAGCAGATTATTAAGCAGGAAAAATAACACTAACTGGTCTTAAAAGGGGGGTGAGGAATTTTAAATTGCAGAGAACAATATGGTAATTTTCTCTGTTGTCCTATAACTTTTTCATTAAAGCATATCCTGTGCTTCTTCCACCCTCCGGTAATCTACATAGTATTTGTTTATCAATTAAATCATTAATATCTCTTAGCGCTGTGTCCTGTGAGCACTTTCCGATCTTTGCCCACTTGGAGCTTGTTAGTATTCCATCAAATCCATCCAGTAATTTATTTAATATCTTTTTTTGTCTTTCATTTTCAATTCCTGAAGCATTATTGGTCCAAAATTTATGTTTAAAAATTACATTTTCTAATATTTTTTTAGATAATTTCAAAGCATTCAGCAAACAATATAAAAACCATTGCAGCCATTCTGTAATATCAAGTTCCCCTTTTGTTGTTAGTTCTAAAATCTCATAATATTGTTTTCTTTCGTTTATTATTTGTGCCGACAGGCTGTAGAACCGGTAAGACTGTCCATCTGATTGGGCAAGAATCATATCTGTTAGTGCACGGGCAATCCGACCATTTCCGTCTTCAAATGGATGAAGTGTTACAAACCATAAGTGCGCCAATGCTGCCTTTATTACCAAATCAATATCCTGGCTGTGATTAAACCATTCCAGAAATTTTTTCATTTCTTTTTCCAGACAACTTGAAGGTGGCGCCTGGTAATGAACCTTTTCTTTTCCTATTGGTCCTGAAACAACTTGCATGGGACCTGCCGAATCATCTCTCCATTTCCCAACAAGCACTTTATGCATTCCACTATATCCTGTTGGAAATAGTGCATTATGCCAACTAAAAAGTCTCTGTTTACTTAATGGCTTATTAAAATTTTCAGCAGCGTCGATCATCATTTCAACTACACCGTCTATATTTCTGTCAGAAGGTACCAAGCCTGAAATATCTAATCCTAATCGGCGGGCAATTGATGAACGAACTTGCTCAGGATTTAATAATTCCCCTTCAATTTCTGATGATCTTAATACATCTTGTGTGAGGATCACTAAATTCGCCTGATCCTTCAAATCAAATCCTAATGCTCCCATCTGGCCAACAACTCTACCCTGTAAATTGCTCACTTCTATCAATAATGACAATATTACATCAGTATCCCATTTAAATTCCGGCCAACCCGGGCGTTCATATATATACATTTTCAGTCTCCTTATTCTTAAGGGTAAATATATCAGTAATCATATGGACAGTCAAGTATTCACCGCATAATATGCGGAGAATATAATTGCTATTCTCCGCAATGCTTTTTGCCAGAGCAGTGTCTTTCTTTAAATAAAAACATAGAGCAATAAATAGTATCGCCGACTGGGAAATATATTGCTATAATGAAGAAATAAAATTATTGCGATAATATTTATAATTCGCAGGAGGAGATTTAATTGTTAACAACAAAGCAAGAAGTAATTTCACTAGTAGAAAAGCTGCCTGAGAATTCCACCTTAGAAGATATTATGGAACATTTATATGTAAAACAAAAAATATTAAAGGGACAGAAACAGTTGGAAACAGGTCAGTTTTATACTCATGAAGAAGCTAAGGAAATAATGGAAGCATGGTTAAAGTAAAATGGTCCCAAGACGCAATTGAAGATTTAAAGAGAATATGTAAATTTATTGCTTTAGATTCGCCTTATTATGCCAGGATATTTAACGACAGATTATTTGAGATAGTGAAACATCTGAAATTGTTTCCTGAAATGGGCCGGCCTGTTCCTGAAGCTGATGATCCTGAAGTTAAAGAAATAATATATAAGGGCTATAGAATTATTTATCAGGCAAAAGAGGATTTTTTAGAAATACTTACAGTTGTACATGGAAGCAAACTACTCTAGCACCTTCACATCATTGACCCCTCACTATTCTTGACAATGCTTGGTTTCTTTGTTATAAAGAAATCAAAGAAAATGAGTTTGAGCCTTTATACTTTTACATTTACTATTAAGGAAAAATTTTTATACCGCACATAATCCAACCCAGGGTGAGCACTATGTTAAAAAAACGAATTTCAGTATCGCAAAAACGCCAGATAACAATTCCCATTGAGTTTTTTAACAGCATTGGCATCGGTAAAGAAGTCGAATGTTATGTACAAAACAACACCATTATTATACGTCCTGTGCAGGAGAACTATGGAGAGTTTGATGAACAAATCCTTGCGGATTTAATATCACAGGGGCTTTCAGGACAGGAGCTTCTTGAAGGATTTAAAGAAGCGCGTAACCGGATTCGTCCTGCTGTGGAAAGTCTGCTTGAGCAAGCCAGTCTTGCTGCAGAAGGTAAAACAAAATTTTCCACATACGAGGATATTTTTGGCAAAGAGGACAAATGATGCAGACTAAAATAATAAAAATAACGTGGTGTGGCTTGTTGGGGCTACATGATTGAAATGATGAAAATGATAAATAGTCTTAAAGAAATTCAAAATGCTATTGAAAAACTACCCAGGGATGATTATGTGCATTTAAGGCAATGGTTTATTAAAAGCGATTGGGAAAAATGGGATAAGCAAATAGAAGATGATTGCTGCAACGGTAAATTGGGTTTTCTAATCCAGGAAGTCGAGTCAGATAAAGCGAATAATAAATTAAAGTAACCACATAACTCACCTGACTAAATATAATAACGCATTTCCCCTAAAAATAACAAAAGGTCATGTATCCTTGAGATATTTTAGTCTCTCCTATATATTTATTTAATTGTAATATTTAATATTTACAATTATTTAAAATATATACTAAAATTATAAAAATTAAATATATATTATTAATAGAATAAAATATAACAATTGTCGGCATGTAGTAAAGGGAGAGTTGAGGAAAGTGAGTTTAGCAAATAGAGCTAACAATTATGCTTTTATAGATAGTCAAAATTTAAACTTAGCTATTCGTGATCAGGCATGGATTTTAGATTATAAGAGATTTAGAAAATATCTTGAGCAAAAATATAATGTTTCACGAGCTTTTCTTTTTATAGGCTACATTCCTTCAAATGAAAATTTGTATAATATTTTACAGGGATATGGTTATTTACTGATTTTTAAACCAACTCTTGATTTACAAAGTGGTGGGACCAAAGGAAATGTTGATGCTGAATTGGTTTTGCATTCAGTTATTGAAATGCAAAATTATGATAGGGCAATAATAGTATCAGGAGATGGAGATTACCACTGTTTAATAGAGTATTTAATCAAACAAGACAAATTACTATATTTGATTATTCCTAATAGATACAAATATTCTTCTTTGTTAAAAAAATTTGTTAATAAAATTGTGTTTATGAATACTTTAAAAGAAAAACTTGAGTATAAAAAAAGGTAGGCATTACCGCAAGCACTCCGTCTTACGTATAACCTACCATCGTGATATAATAGAATTCTACAATTAGTTAGTCGTTATTGTCAATAGGTTAATTTTGCTTAAATAATAATAAGAATCAGGTTCTGGCGCGGCTTCTGGAAACTTCTCTGAAAACTCTTTATAATTTATCCCATATTCCGGATTAAATGCTATCATATGGATGTTATAAACTAATTTGGAATCGTGTTTATAGGTATTTTTAGGGATATTAAGGGATATTTCACAACATTTATTTTTAAATTACAAACCCCGACAGTCAAACTATATTAAAGGAAAGAGGAAACAAATGAAACCGGCAAACAGCAAAAAGATAAATGAAGGACTCGCAGAGTTCGGAAGAATCAAAGGATTCGAAAGGTCCGGAGAGTTTACCATATCTGGAAGTTCAGCAAGATACGAAGGGCCCGTAAAGTCCGGAATATCAGACCTTAAGTCAGTTAAAAAACTAAATAATCCCTTATTTAAAATCGCAGCTTTGCTGCTGGTTTTTATTCTGAGTTTTTCAGCACTGCTGTTAATATCGGGATGTAAAAGTAAAACAGCGTCGGAAAGCGCTGCTGCTGCGACAGAATCGGCGGCTGTGGTTACTGCGACGGCTTCAACCACAGACTCAGACTCAGGCTCCGGCTCATCTTCATCGGCCACAACTTCTGCCGCCACAACTGCAGCAACGACTGCCAAACAGACAGCAGCCGAGACAGCCACGGAAAGCGCAACAGAATCTACTGAGGCAATCCCTTCAGATATTACCGCCCTTATAACAAAGGCTGACGGATATTATTCTTCGGGCCAGTACGGGCTTTCCAAGAGCACTTACAGAAAAGCAATAATTGCAATAGATGCATCAGATTTGTCAGACGACGCCAAACAAGAGCTTAAGGACTCTTTTAATGACAAGTACAATAAATCCAAAAACATTGTAGAGACTGCCCTTGTCCACTTTGGAAACGCCATGCAGCTTGAGTATGAAACCCGTTATGAAGAAGCAAAAAGTGAACTTGAGGCAGCTCTTGCCATATATCCCAAATATGAAGATGCCATAGAAGCCTATGATAATTTAAAATCAATTATGGGTCTTGAGTAATTGGGTAACGAAGAAAATTGCCAAATATGTGGCAGGAGTGCTTGAGGTATTATGAGAAGCCATCAAGCATGGAGCCTGATTATCTTGGGCGCTAATAAAATATAAGTTATTGATGATGAGTCCTGGATAATTGGGTCCGGAAGAAAAGTTACTGATTGTGGGGCTTGGGTAATTGAGGAATCAGGAAAAGCTGTTAAAAAAAAAGAAAAAAGGCCGAAGCAGGTTTGGCAGATTTGTTCTTACCCTCATACTGTTTATTGTTTTTCTGGTGCTGGCATTTTACTTTTTAAATAATCCGTCTGCATATGCAGGGCTTAAAGATAAATTTACTGCAATTTTTACATCCGAGTCATCAGGCAAGTCCGGTTCCGGCAGTGAGCAGGCCAATGCTGAATCAACCAATGCCAATGGCCAGAGTAACACCGAAACAGCAGCCGGCCAGGAAGGCCAGGAAAATGCTGAATCAGTTTCCCGGTCCGGCGCAGATTCCAGCGGAAATGCCTCCGAGGACACAGACTCCCAATCCTCATCCGGCTCATCAGCCGTGGAGCAGACAAATACAGGCAACCAGGAAACAGGCAGCATTACAGGAACGGCCCAGTCGCTGTGGCAAAAAATCATTGCTTTTTTTAAACAAAAAATTAGCGGCCAGGCAAATAATTTTCCGGGAACACTAAATACAAAGATTTATTTTGCAGCGCTTGGGCAGGACGAGGTGTTTTCTTATGAAGAGAGACTTCTAAATGCCGGCAGCCCTCAGGTGGCCGTAAAAAATGCTGTCAGTGAGCTTATAAAGGGCCCTTCAAAGTCTTTTCATTACCCTGTCATTCCACCCGGCACAAAGCTTTTAGGCGTCCAGATTTATGAAAACATTGCCAAAATAGACCTTTCCCAGGAATTTCTCGAAAACAGCCTGGAATCAGGGATACTTGACGATTATGTGATATATACCATTGTGGATACGGTAACACAGATCCCGGGAGTTGAGGGTGTTATTTTCTTAATTGACGGAAAAAGAATAAAATTATATGGCAGCGTGGATCTGTCAATTCCTGCAATAAAAAATGAGAAATATATTCCGGTTCAAACCGGGGAAACCGGGGAGAGCAGCGAAACCACTGCAACAAGCGAGACCACCACAACCAGCGAAACAAACGTGGGCAGTGAGTCAGTGGAAACCACTGCAACCAGCGCAGGCAGTGAAACCACTGTAACAAGCGAAACCGGCGCAACCGACGCAACAAGCGAAACAAGTTTAACAAGTGAAACCGGTGGAACCGGTGAAAGCAACTAAACCGGGGGAAAGCCTTTTTGGTAGTATGACTGGGGAAACCAATAAAACAGCCAAACCGGCGCAGGCAGTAAAACCAACGCAACAAGCCAAATAAGCGTAACAAGAGAAACCATCGAAAGTGAGGAAAAATGAAAGTACTGATAACAGGCGGGGCAGGGTTTATCGGCTCAAACATTGCAGACCGGTTAATAGAGCTTGGGTACAGCGTTGTTGTTATTGATAATCTTAAAACAGGAAAAATAGAAAACATCAATAAGGATTGCGTCTTTTATGAGTATGACATACGTGAAAGACACCTTGCAGACATTTTTCTGAAGGAACTTCCTGATATAGTCATTCATAATGCGGCGCAGCTTAGTGTCCGGCTTTCCGTTGAGGACCCCCTGTATGATTCAAGCGTCAATGTCCTTGGTGGCCTCAATGTCTTTAACTGCAGCAGCCAGTGCGGGGCAAAAAAGGTCATTTTCGCATCAAGCGGCGGCACAGTCTACGGTGAACAGGAGAAGTTTCCTGCCGATGAGAGCCACAGCACAAATCCCATATCGCCTTATGGTGTTGCAAAACTTGCATCCGAAAAATACCTTAATTATTTTAATAACGCATACGGACTTAAGTACACGGCACTAAGATATGCAAACATATACGGACCAAGACAGGACCCGCTTGGTGAGGCGGGAGTTGTTGCAATTTTTGCCAGAAAAATCCTGAAGGGCGAGAGCTCGGTTATAAACGGGGATGGCGGCCAGACAAGGGATTACGTTTTTGTTGGTGACGTGGTCGAAGCAAACATAAAAGCAATCGAAAGCGACTTTGTTGGCTGTGTCAATATAGGAACCGAAACCGAGACAACTGTAAACGAACTTTTTAGTATTTTAAAGTCAGCCTCAGGTAAAAGCGATTTAAATGAGTCCCACGGCCCCGCCAAACCGGGTGAACAGTACAGAAGTGTTCTGGCAAATGGCCTTGCAAAAAAAGTATTGGACTGGGAGCCGACCACCGGCATTGCTAAAGGTCTTGAAATGACTTATAAGTGGTTTGCAGATAATTCGAATATGTAAATTAAATTGTAAGTAAAAAATTTTACTGATATTATTCTTTTTTATTATTATTTCTTTCATTTGTATTGTTATTTAGCTTTAAAAATGAAACAAATATTATTTAGCTTATGAAATGCAGCAAAACATTTTAAATAACCCGGTAGATTTTACAATACTAATTCCTGCCTATAATGAGGAAAGTAATATTATTGCCACAATTAAAGAAACTGCCAATGTTCTTGAAGCATTCAACCCTTCTTATGAGATAATAGTCATCGACGATGGAAGCCGCGACAATACCTGCCAAAAAGTTGCAGATTTTGTCAATTCCGGAAACAGTAAAGTTAAAGTCCAGAGTTATTTTCCAAACAGGGGGAAGGGCCATGCCCTTCAATTCGGCACAGGTTTTGCCAGCGGAAACCATATATTGTTTCTGGATGCAGACCTTGACCTTCATCCGTCTCAACTCTTGGAAATGTACAGGATAATGCAGGAAAACGGCGCAGATGTTGTAATCGGGTCCAAAATGCACAAAGATTCAAAGATTAATTACCCGTTTTTAAGAAAAATATTAAGCTCTTCATACTATCTGCTCATAAAGGTCCTTTTCAGGCTGAAAGTAAAGGACACGCAGACTGGCATAAAACTATTTAAGCAGGAGGCCTTGAAAAACTGTATTTCACAGGTACTCGTAAAAAGATACGCATTTGATCTGGAGCTTTTGGTAATTATCAACAG
>CAYZUS010000009.1:0-3449 GCA_964481885.1 uncultured Actinomycetota bacterium
TGAAACATACATGGTTCCTTTATGGGCATAATTGTTTGCAGGACCTAGGCCTGTTCCCAGGAAGTTTGTTTCGTTATGTCCCCAGAAAGTTTGTTTCGTTATGTCCCCAGAAAGTTTGCAACAAGTTTGTAGCACTAATCGAGTATTCTAATTACTTATAAATTAAAATGCAATAACAATTTTAAATAATTTGTACTATTTAAAGATGGGCTCACACCCAGAGCTTTTCGTTCATTGAAAATCAAAGAAATTATCTATTTGTCTGTGGCATTATTGTTGGAATTATTTGAAAATAATCAAAATAATTTTTCATAAATATATTTTTCAATTATTAAAAATATCTATATAATCTAATGTTGATTGCATTCATCAAAAAAATCTAATGCAAATAGAAAGGAACCCGAATAATATGAACATGCTGCTATTTAATATCATACTGATTTCGTACCTGGCTGTAACTGTATTTTTAGGATATCTTGGCTACAGAGGCACAAGGAGCGTTAAAGATTTCATGCTTGCCGGAAGGCAGACCCATCCTTATATTATGGCGGTTTCATATGGGGCTACCTTTATATCCACTTCTGCCATTGTCGGATTTGGTGGTATGGCAGGTGTTTATGGTATGGGCATACTCTGGCTTCCCTTTCTTAACATACTGTTTGGAATCCTTTTGGCTTTTGTTGTTTTTGGAAAAAAGACAAGGGAAATAGGTGCAAAACTTGATGCACACACATTCCCTGAGTTGCTTGGCAAAAGATACAACTCTGTTTTGATACAAAGATTTGCGGGAATTGTCATATTTTTCTTTATGCCTCTTTATGCAGGGGTGGTATTAATCGGCGCAGCAAGATTTCTTGAAACAAGCCTCAACCTGAATTTCAACATCGCCCTTCTTATAATGTCTGTCATCATTGCGCTTTACGTAATCACCGGGGGTTTAAAAGCGGTACTCTATACAGACACTTTTCAGGGAACGATAATGTGGGTGGGCATGATTTTTCTTTTGGTTATAACATATGTAAAACTCGGAGGAATAACGGGGGCACACAAAGCTCTTACGGATCTTGCCCAGTATATTCCTGCAAAACAAGCCGCAGAAGGTTTCCTTGGCTGGACTACCATGCCAAAAGCTGGCTCAGTATCCTGGTGGACCCTTGTGTCATCGGTAGTTTTGGGTGTTGGAATAGGGGTACTTGCACAACCCCAGCTTTCAATAAGGTTTATGACTGTCAAAAGCAGTAAGGATCTTAACAGAGCTGTGGTTATTGGTGGTATCTTTATATTCCTGATGACTTTTGTACCTTATGTGACAGGCTCCCTTTCAAATGTTTATTTTTACAACACAACCGGAAAGCTTTCACTTGAGGCTGCAGGAGCCAATATAGACAAGATAATCCCGACTTTTATCAATTCAATAATGCCGCCCTGGTTTGTTTATGTTTTCATGCTGACCTTGCTGGCAGCGGCAATGTCTACCATAAGTGCCCAGTTCCACGTAATAGGTACTTCCTTTGCGAGGGATGTTTTCAGGAGATATGACTATAAAACTCCGGAAAAAGATGCCGCCAGTACAAGTGCGATTAACAAGCGTGCTCTTTATTACCCGAAAATAGGGATTCTGATAGGGATTATAATGAGTGTGGCACTTGGATATTTCCTGCCGACAAGTGTAATTGCCAAAGGAACTTCACTGTTCTTTGGCATCTGCGCAGCAACATTTCTGCCTGTCTATATTTTTGCCCTTTTCTGGAAAGGCGCAACAAGGCCGGGAGCGGTGGCTTCAATGTTTACCGGGCTTTTTTCAAGCCTTGCCTGGATGCTTTTTGTTAATGCCGGGGTAGCGTCAAAGGTAGGAATATGCAAACTTATTTTTGGCAGGGATACTCTCGTAGGGTTCCCTTGGAATTCTGTTGACGCGATAATGATAGCTTTTCCGCTGTCATTTCTAGTAGCTTACATTGTTTCGCTGGCCACCAAAAAAACCGTATGGTCAAACGAATTGGTGCTGCCGAGGACAACTGAAAAAAAATAAACAGGATGAATATAAATAATATTTCAGAAGGCATATAAATAACAATACAGGCAACAGAGGAAATAACAGTTAACTCATAGTATTAAAATTTGGGAACAATTTGCCGTCCTGCTTTTTAAAAGATTTTTTTATAAAAGAATATTAATTAGTAATACCGAAGTTATTTTTAATTAAATTTTAATTAAAAAGATGCAGATTGCTTTTGAACTATCATATCAAAACAGATGCGGTAATATTATTTATATTACCGCATCTGTTAAATTCCTGTACAAATTCTTCATTGAGTCTTTCTTGAGTAAAATATAGATCTGCTGATTATATATTCTTAAGCGATTCTTATCATGCGCGACCCTCATCCTGCGCGATTCTTATATTTTATTTCGCACTTTTTACAAACACCTTATTTTATAAACATCTTATACAGATGCCGTGGTTTATAAGGATATGCACAGCCGGGTCTATTTCAGGTTAAACTGAGCTGTAACTGTTACCATTACTTCTTTTTCAATAGTGCTTGTGTCATAAGTTCCCCAGTCCGAAACCGCATTGGAATTAACCTGCAGCACCTGTACAATTCCGGCATCTGCTGACTTTATGGAGCCCACACTGAGTCCGGTGCTTTCAGCAATTTTCTGCGCCCTCATTTTTGCATCCGTGGCAGCATCTTTTAAAAGCGCAATCCTCAATTCAGGTAGTTTTGTATAATAATATTCAAGCGAAAAAGTTGAAAATATTACACCTTTTTCAATAATTATCTGTGCATTTTTTGTCATTTCAGTGATTTTTGCAATATCACCTGACTGAATCTCCACATTTTGCCTCAATATATACTCTTTTGGAGCATTCGGATCGTATTGGAACGGCGCCTCCATGAATACAGGGGAGATCAGAATGTCTTTTTCAGTAAATCCATAGCTTTTAAAAAACTCTACAGTGATATTCTCGTCCTGTTTCATCTGCACATAGCCTGCGGCCAGGTCCACCATAGGTATATTCCTGCTGTACCCTCCCGTCCACTTGGCAAGATCAGATACCACTTTTTGTTTTACTGAACCCGTCACCCATAGAGTGTCGCCCTTTGTCCTGATAAAATAAAATGTATAAGAGCCAATGCCTGCTGCAATTATCAGGCAAAGCCCTATTATGACCCCGAAGATTAAAAGTTTGTTTCCAAGTCCTCTTTTGCCGCTGGCTGAATCCTGCAGATTTTCCATTTGATCTCCCCTTTTTACTGGTAATTATTTACTTGAATATTATTATTAAATTCTGATTGTATTATAAAAGAATTGTATGCTTTTTAAGATTATTTTACAATTTGTTTGAAATAATTTGTCACCACAATTCAGGTATTATTTTGGGATTATTTGTTTGAAATAATTTGTCACCACAATTCAGGTATTATTTTGGGATTATTTGT
>CAYZUS010000009.1:3549-71340 GCA_964481885.1 uncultured Actinomycetota bacterium
ATTTGTTTGAAATAATTTGTCACCACAATTCAGGTATTATTTTGGGATTATTTGTTTGAAATAATTTGTCACCACAATTCAGGTATTATTTTATGATTATTTGTTTAAGAATGTTTACAGGATGTTAAAAAACTATGAAATTTTTATATAGCAGTGTTAATAAATTTATTTTTTTATATAATGAAAGCATTGTTGGAAATACAGTTTTTTTAAATTGGAGAAGCAATTTTTTGGAAATTGCCAATTAATATTTACAAAAATTATCAATCACCAAAAAGAAGAGAGTGAATATGATTAAAGCAGTATTTTTTGATATGGACGGTACAATTGCTGACAGTGAAAAGATAGTCTGGAAAGTCACCCGTGATTTTATGCAGAAAAGAAATATCATCGTAACACATGAAGAAGAAAAGCTGCTGTATGGGTTGATTTGGAAAGAATCTATCAGAAGAATTCTTGAAAGCAGGGGCCTTGAATATAAACAAAGCATTAAAAATACTTTAAAAGAGCGATACGTAAGACATTTAAGCAAAGAGGTAACTGCTGTGCCCCACGTGCACGACCTGCTTGGCAGGGTTAAGGACAATTTTAAAGTGGGCCTTGCCACAAACAGCAGGCACAGGGAAGTTGATATAATTTTCAAGAAGCTGGAGTTTGACAGTTACTTTGACATCAAACTTGCGAGGGATAATGTCAAAAATGTAAAGCCACATCCGGAGATTTATCTGAAAGGGGCCGGGATTTTTGGAGTCGACCCTTCAGAGTGTGTTGTTTTTGAAGATTCCATTGTAGGTATAACTGCTGCAAAAAGTGCAGGAATGAAGTGTGTGGCCATTATAAATACTTACTCTGCAAAAGATTTGCAAGATGCAGACATGCAAATCGAAAGTTATAAGGACATCAGTGTGGAAATGATTAAAGAACTTGGAAAAAATTAATTGATCAACTGTTTTCTTGATAAATGGTGTTGCCGACGATAAACGGTTTTCACGATAAATTCCCTAATAAAACAGGCGCAAAACAATATTGCGCCTGTTTTTCTTCATTTAAAACAAAGATTTGTATTCTCTATTTGTCAGTTAAATATATATATCTTAACTCTATTCCTTAATATCCCAATACTCCTCAGCCTCTTCTTCCATTTCAAAAAGGCGGTCATAGTAATCAGGGAATTCATTAAGGTGCGCAAGTGCGATCTTACCAGTCAGTACAGGATCATCATTGGTGACATTTGTTTCAGCGTTGACTCTTCCATGTTCCAGTTCAACATCCATTCCCATCCTGAACTGCTCCACATCAAATTTGCTCCAGTCAATCTCGAGCTTTTCACCAATTGCTTTTGCTTCTTCAGCGGTAAAATGCTTTTTCGCCGACATATACTTGGCTATCTCCTTACTAGGTTATTGAAATACCATAATTATCATGGTAAATACATTATACTTAAATAATGCTCAAACTTACAATGTTTATAAGCATATTTAATAACATATTTAACAAATAATACAAAATAGGGTAATATCCTATGGACCAGAGGTATAAATATTAAAAATAGTTTGAGAACAGGACACATATATTAATGAAAACAGCAAATAACGGTTTAGAGGAAAATATGATATATGACAGCAGAATTTCGATCCGTAAATGCAGCGACTACATAAAAGCAGATGTCATTGATGCAGTAGAAAAGTGCGTTGCCGATTTAGGCGGTTTTGAAAACTTTATCGGCAATGCTTCAAACATTTTGTTAAAACCAAACCTGCTGTCAGCATTGCCGCCTGAACGTGCAGTGACCACACACCCTGTTTTTATTGAGAGCATAATCGAAATTATAAAAAAAACCGCAAAACATCCGGTTAAGATTACTATTGCAGACAGCCCCGGTGTAGCGATAAAGCATACCAAAAAGGACCTTCAAAAATTATATGACACCTGTGGTCTTTCATATCTTGGGGAAATAGATGGTGTCACTTTAAACCTGGATACAGATTTTTCCCAGGTCTCTTTTAAAGATGCAAAAGTTTTAAAACAGCTTGAGATAATAAAACCGATACTTGATGCGGATGTTATTATAAACATCCCAAAATTCAAGACTCACAGCCTTACAAGAATGTCAGGTGCAGTAAAGAATATGTTTGGAATAATACACGGAAGGACAAAGACTCTCCTGCACGCAAAATTCATTGATGTGGAAAAATTCAATGAAATGCTTTTGGATGTCTATTTAAGCACAACGCCGGCTTTAAATATCATGGATGGAATTCTGGGTCTTGAGGGAGAGGGTCCGGGTGCAAGCGGCAGTGCCCGAAAAACAGGGCTGGTGCTTGCCGGCACTAACGGTATAGCCATGGATAATGTAGCCGCTCACCTGATGGGTTTTAAGGACAAAACTATTCCACTTATCAGATGCGCCACTGCCAGGGAGCTTGCTGGTGCAGATTTAAACAAAATTGAAATATGCGGCGGATTGCTTGAAGCATTCGCCATCAGCGATTACAAACTGCCCAGAAATACTCCTGTTGACAGGATTTCCAAAAACCGGTTTTTAAACACTTATGTTTTTCCTTTTATAAGAAATACGCTGTCTGTATCGCCATACCAGAACAAGGTCAAATGCACCAACTGCAACACCTGTATTATGGTTTGCCCGGAAAAAGCAATTACAACAAAAACGAAAAATCTTGTATTTGATTACAAAAAATGCATACGCTGTTATTGCTGCAGCGAATTATGTCCTGAAGGCGCAATTGATTTAAAATATTCCGGACTTGGTAATGTAATTTTCAGGCAAAAACCGCTAAAATAATACAATGCTTTCAAAATTATATAAAAACATACTTGTAATAGGCGGAAATGCTTCAGGACTTGCTGCAGCCAGCCAGGCTCGAAGGGAAAATCCCGATGCTGATATTACAGTGCTCGAGAGCGGTGAATATATATCCTATGGGTCCTGCGGATTGCCATATTATGTGTCTGGGATCGTCAGTGATTTAAACAGCCTTTTTACCTATACACCATCCTATTTTGAAGAAAAAAGAAAAATCAGGATTCTTAAAAATCACAGAGTCGTTTCAATTAATACTTTTAAAAAAGAAGTGACTGCAAACATCTTTTCTGGAAACACGCCCTCTCCAAATACAGGATCGGGAAGTTTTTTGCCGCAGGGCCAGGAATACAGAAACAGGGATACCCTTTTTACAAACACAGGTTCAGGAAATTTTTCACCTGGAGGACAGACCGGTAGAAATGAAAACAATTCTCCGGGCAGCAGCAAGAGCTATTACAGTAAGAATTTTGCCTATGACAGGCTTGTAATCTGCAGCGGGGTATCGCCACTCAGGCCGGATATTTCCGGCATAAATGCAAAAGGTGTCTTTAGTTTCTGGGATGTAACAGATGCGCTTGCCTTAAAAAAATATATCCAAACGCAAGGCCCAAAGCAGGCAGTCGTGGTAGGCTGCGGTTCTGTGGGGCTTCTTATGGCAGAGGCTATGGCATGTTGCGGGCTTAAAGTTACACTTGTGGAAACAAAAAACCGGGTTTTTGCAGACTATGAAGAAGAAATAACCTCAGTCTTTGAAGAAAAAATCAAAAATTCAGGAATTCAGGTATTAACTTCTTACAGGGTTAAATCAATTAATCATAACCAGGAGTCCGGTCAGGTCTTTTCAGTATCTGCAGCTCCTGTGAATTCTGCTACGGGCGATACAATAGAAATTGACGCGCAGATTGTCATTGTAGCTGTCGGGGTTACACCAAATACCGGCTTTTTGGAATCAGGCGCCATAGAAGTCAATAAAAATAAAGCCATAAAAGTAAACCAAAAACAACAAACTTCCCAGACAAATATATTTTCTGCAGGTGACTGCTGCCTTGTAAAAAACCTTGTCACCGGTTCCTGGGATCACATTCCAAGCGCTGGAAACGCAATTAAAGCAGGAAGGGTAGCCGGAGCAAATGCCGCGGGTGCAGATGAGATTTTTGAAGGTTCAGTTGCCACCAGAGTAGACAAAATATTCGGCATGGAGATAGCCCGAACGGGCATTGGGCTTGCCCAGGCTCTTGATTACAGGTTTAATGCTTTCAAAATAACAGAGAATTTTTCTTCCCACGTAAAATCCCTGCCTGGTGCTGAAAATATCACTGTGACGCTTATTGCTGATATTGGCACAAGAAGGATATTGGGCGCCCAAATGGCAGGCAAAGACGCCGTGGGGAAAAGGATGGATGTCTTTGCTGCTGCAATTACAAATGATATGACTGTAGATAAGGCATATATGCTTGATTTATGCTATGCTCCATTAGTTGCCACGGCACCTGATGCAATAACCAGAATGTGCGGAAAAGCAATCAGTGTCCTGAAATCAAAAAGGTTCTAAAGTGTGTCTTGCAAATCTCATTTACTTATTAATCTTTCCCGCCAGTAATTTCCCGCCAGTAATTTTAATATTTACTGCAACCTAAAATCACGCAGCCGGAATACTTTTGTGCCTTATACTCTTTCGAGTTACTTTTGTGCACCGTTTTTTTTGCATTCCTTCAGAATCCTCATCCTGGATTCATGTGTTGATTTTATAGTCCTATATATTTCCAATTCTTGTAACAGTTCCTGAAAATATGCCGCCCTGATTTATAATCAGAGACCCGGTTTTAATACTGCCGCTTACAACTCCGGTTTTGTTTATTTCAACAGTTCCGCTGGATTCCATGCTTCCGTCATACTTCCCAATGACTTCAGCATCTACCGTGTCTACGCTGGCATTGACGTTGCCTTCCTTTTGTATTGTCAGTTTACCATCAACTTTAAGGGAGCCACTGACATCGCAATCTATTTCAATAGATTTTGAAATATTGAATTTTCCCTTAATCGACGCAGATTCTCCCATTATCGTCAACAATACTCTGTCTTCTTTGGCTTCCAACTGATCTTCTTCCAAATACATTTTTTTCCTTTCAGAACTTTTTGTTAAATTTTGTTTTATTATATTTTGTTTTTGTGTAATTACAGTCTTTTTTATTCTATCAATAACTTCCCGCAAAATGCATTTTACGGAAAATCAGCATTCTTTGCTAATCAGACTGCAAAAATCAATGATAAACGATAAATGTTAAGTTAATAACAGATTCTGTTAAATATGTGTAAAATCTCTCTTTTTAGTATTTTTTATTCCCTCAGATATTAACTCCACCGAAAATTTATTATTTTACATTATCTTAATATTCCACGCAATTTCCTTAACACTGAGCCTGTATAGTATTTTTTATAAACGATAATTATTGATTTGATAAAAACACAACCAAAACAATGTTTTATTGTAGAGCTTACATAATATTTTGTATAAGTTAATTTGTAATTATTATACTTTTATTATAAATAAATATTACTAATTTAAAGATTTTTAATGTTTTGAAAAGAGGCAGCAATGGAAGTTTACGGAATAGATAATAATTTTAAGATAAATAACTACAGCGCACAGAATATGCAAAATCCCTATTTAAAAAATCCGGTAGTAACTGGCTCTGTAAAAAGCGCAAATTATCAAACTAGAGGATCTGACCAGGGCATCAAAATGATGACCGATGTTCTGGAAAAGAAAATCAGTGATTTTCAGGCAATTGATAAAAATATGATACTTCCAAGTGAAGATCTGATAAATTTGAGAGACCTTATTACCCAAATCAGTTCTCTCAGGGATAACCTGAACGTAAACAATCTTGGAGATGCTTTAAGAGAGCTTAAGTCCCTCGGTGATGAAAACTATGCGTCGCGCCAGCAACTATCAAAAGCACAGGAAATGCATAAAAATGAACAATCCTTTGCAATTCGATCTTTGGTGTTTTCAATCTATCAAAAAGGATACGAGAAAGAGACCCGTTCCAGAAGCGTCGATGTCTATTATTGATTTCTTCTATAACCGCGTCGTCTATTACCTTTCTTTAAGGTACCTCAAAATCGAGTCAAGTGTTGCTTCAAGTTCACACTCAAGTTTTGAAAGCAGCATTTCCAGATTCTCAGTACTTTTTAACTTCATATCAGCTTCAATGATTGCGGCATTGTTGTAAATATCAGTAGCGCTGATATTGGCGGCAACGCCCTTGATATCATGTACAAGATTTGCAGCGGCTTCAATATTTCCCTGTCTGACCATTTGTCGAATTTCTTTGAAGTCATTCTTATAATTTTCATAAAATTTTATCAATATTTTATCAAAAAGCTCATAATCACCTCCCAAACGAATCAGAACAGTTTTTACATCAATACCGGAAATAGTAAAATCCGGATTCTTGCCGAGTGCAGGCGCAGTAACCACCAGCGACTTCGGCTCAATGTTTTGAAAAGAATCATCTTTTAGTGTAATATTTTTTTTCACCATAACCAAATGAGACATTTTTTGTAACAGCAAGGCAGTATTAAATGGCTTGGCTATATGGTCGTTCATACCCACAAGCAAGCTTTTTGTCTGATCTCCGCTCATTGCGCTGGCAGTAACCGCAATGATAGGCAGAGCTTTGGAATCAAAATTCTTTCTGATTTCAGCAGTTGCATGATACCCGTCCATGACAGGCATCCTGATGTCCATCAGCACGATGTCATATTCACTGTCTTTTACCATATTGACAGCTTCCAGGCCATTATTTGCGACTTTTACTTTCATACCGGCTCCCCGCAATATTTCCAGTGTGAATTCCTGATTGATTTCATTGTCTTCTACGAGCAAAACTCGAGCCCCGCGAAGCAGGCTGGTTGCCTCAAGCTCTGATTTGATCCTGATTTCCTTTACAGAGTCCTTCTTCCTGGTTTCACCGAACTCTATAGAAAAGTAAAAAGTACTCCCCTTTCCCAAAGTACTTTTGGCCCAAATCTTTCCGCCAAGCAATTCAACTAGTCTGCTTATTAATGGCAGGCCGATGCCGACCCCGCCAAATTTACGGGTAATTTTTGCATCAGCCTGGTAGAAATTTTCAAACAGGCTTTTTGTCTGTTCCCCAGACATGCCCATTCCGGTATCTTTAACAGAAAACTGCAAATATATACGATCTTCCTTTTTATTCAGTAATTTTACTCCAATAACAATTTTACCTTTTTCGGTAAATTTGACTGCATTGGAAATAAGATTTATCAGTATCTGCATCAAATGTATGGGGTCCCCGATAAGCTTGGCCGGAACATCGCCTTTTACTTCTGAGAGTAACTTCAGGCCCTTATTTTGGCTCTGGTTTATAAACTGGTTTACAGAAATTTTAAGCACGTCATCAAGAATAAAGGGTATATCTGCTGCAATTGTCTTGCCGGCTTCCACTTCTGAAAAATCAAGGACATCATTGACAAGCATCAGCAGGTACTTTGCAGATAAATTTATTTTATCGATATAGTTTTTCTGCCTTGGGGTCAAATTTGTATTAAGACAAAGCTGGGCAAAACCAATAACACCATTAATCGGAGTCCGGATTTCATGGCTGATGTTTGATAAAAACTCACTTTTGGAATCACTGGCTGCTTTAGCTTTTTCAGCCATATCCCTGCTTAGTTCCGTCTCATGCAAAAGTTTCTTTTCTGCATTTTTTTGCTCAGTAATATCAATATTTGTTCCAACCCAGCGGTGGGGTCTTCCTTCTAAGTCTCTAATAGCTTCCCCGCGGGTAGCCACCCAGCGCCAACTTCCATCTTTATGAAGCAGCCTGTTTTCAACTTCGAAATATTTATCCCTTCCGGAAAGGTGGTCCTCCATTTTTTTTTCAAAAAGCTTCAGGTCGTCAGAATAAATCAGTTTTTTCCACCATAAAAAACTATCATCTCCCTCATTATCCTTATAACCCAGCATACTTTTAAATCTTGTTGAAAAAATTATTTTATCGTTTAGCATATCCCAATCCCAGACGCCTGCGCGCGAGCCTTGGATTGCTATATCGAATCTCTCTTCCCTTTTTCTTAACTCCTCCGCAGCTATCCTGTCATGAGACTCGAGTAAATAACTTTCAGCTTTTTTACGAGAGGTTATGTCTTCAATTGTTGAATAAACCAGGTAAGGAGATGACTCACCCGGCTTAAACTGCGGAATTGCGTTTATATTTAACCAGGTTTGCTTCTCACTATTTGGCTTAATAATACCAATTACTGTGCCATACACGCCTTTTCCTGATTTTAATGCAATTTTCCATGGGCACTCATCCCGGGGCAAATCGCTTAGATCTTCTTTGATCGCCTGCAAGCACTCCACAAGGCTGGCTTTCTCATCCATCTGCGCCAGACTCAGCCCAAACATTTCTTTTGCAGCTTTGTTGGCCGATATTATCCTGCCGTCAGATCCCCGGTAAATTACACCCTGCACCATTGTTTCAAACAACAGTCTGTGCTTTTCTTCGCTGATTTTTAGTTCATCCT
This sequence comes from uncultured Actinomycetota bacterium, assembly GCA_964481885.1. GTDB lineage: Bacteria > Actinomycetota > Humimicrobiia > Humimicrobiales > Humimicrobiaceae > Fen731. The sequence continues at coordinate 11,930 of CAYZUS010000009.1, forward strand.
GTGTTCTCTTAATTTCATTGATATCAATAATAACAAGATTACATACCGGCAAGCCATCTCTGTGTTCGCCTTCTGAAGCATCAATTCGTACCCAAAAATGCTTTCCATTTTCTTTCACTAATCGCAGGCGCAATGTGCTCAGGCCGTATGTGCCTGGCTCACTCTTTTCAAAAAACTTTTTTATATGCATATAGAAAATTTCATGGTCCTCTTTCAGAATAAAGCTGGACATCGATCTTTTTATTATTCTGTCTCTGGAAATATCAAGCAGGATGGACATCATTAAGTTAGCCTCCAGAATCAGCCCTTTATTGCTTAGCAGACAGTAGCCTACCGGCGCCATTTCATAAAGGTCAAAATATCGTGCTCGTGATAGCTCCAACTCATTTTGTGCAACACGCAATTCCTCATTTTGCATCTCCAGCTCAATTTGATGAACCTTAAGCTCATGAAGCAATTCCTCTTTTTTAAGAATAATAGCAGATCCAAATTTTGCAGCATTATCCAGGCTCAAGCTTACTTCAGCTCGTTGCCGAAGTTTTTCAGATACTTTACGCTTGTTATCTTTTGCAGCCATTATCAGACACCTTCCTGAGATTTAAGAATACCTTTTCCCAACAGACTATAAGTCTCTTCATTATTTTTAGTGTTGTCAGTGCTATTGTAAGTGACAGCAATTTTATTTTTGCAGATTTTAAAAATATAAACTGAAAAAGTTCGGCCAGTAAGTTCAAAATGTTGATTGCAGGAAGCAGATTCATCTGTAACAGCGACAATATTACAGATTTTTATGAAGTTTGTTCCAACAAGATCCGGATAAACTTCAGTCAGGCATTTCCCCCGGACTTCACTGGCACCCAGGCTCATTTGTTTTTCGAATGCTTTATTAACTTCAGTAAAAACAAAATTCAAAGGTGTACCATTTTTATCTGAAACAATCTCAAAGACTGACATTGCAGGAAAAGAATGTTCAAATACTTCTCCGTAAATTCTCTCTATTTCCCCTGCCCGCTCTCGCATCTTTCTATTTTCGGTTATATCCAAAAATGCAATAACTGCTCCATCAGCGGAATTCTCCAAATTAAAACAAGGCGAAATACGCATGAGATACCAATTCTCCTTCCTGTTCATAACCTCCACCTCTTTGGGAATCATGGTGTCCAGTACCTCTTGTGTATCTTGTTGTATTCTGTTGTAGGTCAATAAAGCAGGAGCCATGTCCCCTATATGCCGGCCTATGTCAGACTGCACCAGGTTTATTACAGTTCCAATACCAGAAGAAAACCATCTGATTTTAAGCTGATAATCTACAAAAACAAAACAGAGCCCATAGTTGAAAAGCAAATTGTTTATGTCGTTTTTTAATCCTGACAAACCAGTTAGCGAGGCCTTTCTCTCTGTGTTGACTATTGATAATTCAAAGTTGGCAGACTGCATTGCCCCTTTCAAAGTTTCCAAATCATCGTTTGCAGATTGCAAATCATTTCTAACGGATTGGATTTCCTCATTGGAGGATTGGAGTTCTTCGTAGGATGTTTCCATTTCTTCTTTAGTGTACAGGGGATATTCCTCAGTATTGCGAAGTTTTTCCAAAAGCATCAGGATTTTCGTTTCATTTTCATCGTCAGATACTTTTTGCAGTTTTATTCTCGATGCCTTTCCGGAATGTTTTTGATCGGCGTTTGAAACCTTTTCAAATATTACAAGCATGAGGTTTGGTAATTGTTCTGGATTTAAATCCTTTTGAATTTGCCTGACGCAAAGATTGACAGTTATATTTTCCCCGCTATTTTCAACATTAAGTCCTGTAATGTTTACGGTTTCTTTACAGGTAAAAGATCTGTGCAAAGCAAGGTATAGCTCTGCCTTCAGGCTTTTATTTAACATATTTGAAATATTCGCGTCGAACTTGCCGGGTATAATTTCCAGAAACATTCCGGGGTGCCCATATAGATAAAGAATCTCTCCTTTTTCATTAATAATGGCACCGGAAGAATCAAAGTGTTCAAATATCGTCCTTTCTGCAATTTTCTGAAGTGCGAGTTTATTTTCATCAGACATTTGCGTGAAGTCAATCATGGTATTCTTACCCGGTATGGCGGAATGCTTTAAATCCCGTAAAGTGTGGTAATAAGTATTTGAGCGTTCATTGCGTATGTATATTTTGGATCTGGAATCATGTATTCTAAAAAGATCAGTAAAGTTGCTTACATTCTCTGATGTTCCAAGAAAAAGGAAACCATCGGGATTTAATGAGTAATGAAACTGTGAAATGACTGTTTTTTGCAAAGTCTCGTCCAGATATATTAACACATTACGGCAGCTGATTAAATCCATCCTGGAAAATGGCGGATCTTTTACAATACTGTGCTTGGAAAAAATCAGTATATCACGGATTTGCTTGGTTATCCTATAGGAAAATCCATCCGGTTCAATAGTAAAATATCTCTTTAGCAGATTTTGAGGCATGTCCTTTGCAATTTCGATCGGGAACACTCTGGTTCGTGCAGTTTCAAGAGCCCGTTCGTCAATATCAGTAGCAAAAATCTGTACTTTAAAACTTTTTTTTAAACTCCACATATGCTCACATATGAGCATGGCAATAGAATAAGCTTCTTCACCGGTTGAACACCCCGGTACCCATATTCGGACCGGTTCCTCACTGTCTTTGTTGTCAAATAGTCTTGGAATAACAGTGGTCCCAAGGACTTCAAACTCAACCGGGTCCCTAAAAAAACTGGTTACACCGATTAAAAAATCATGAAATAATGATTCAATTTCCAACGGGTCTCTTTGCAGAAATTTTACATATCCATCCAAATCTTCGATCCGGTTGATTTCCAGACGCCTGGCTATTCGATTGTCGATGTTGCTTTTTTTATAGTGTGAAAAATCATAGCCAACCTGGCTGCGCAGCAAAAGAAAAATCTTCAAATATGAATCCTTTTCTTTAAAATTCCTTTGTGCATGGTTTTTTACGATTGTTCCATGTTTCCTTCCAAAGTATGATATAAGGCTGTAAGGCATTTCTGCAGGCGAAAGAGCATAGTCAGCCAGGCCTGCGGCAATTACGCTTTGCGGCATCCCGGCATTTTCCGCTGATTCAATGCTTTGAGCCATCACCAAGCCGCCTTCTTTCTTTACAGCCTGCGCTCCAAGTGTTCCGTCCATTCCTGCACCTGAGAGAACGATACAGGCGGCATTATCCCGATACTCCTGGGCCAGGGAACAAAAAACAAAGTCAATTGGCAAGTGTGATCCTCTGGTTAATATCGGCTCCAGTAGTTGCAGTGTGCCATTCATGAATGCCAAATCATAGTTTGGTGGAATAATATATATACAATTGGGTTCAACTATGATCCCGTCTGTTATTTCAAAAACCTTCATCTGAGTATAATTTGCAATTAACCGGCCAAGAATGCTCTGACGGTCGGTGTGCCAGTGCTGAACAACTATAAATGCCATACCTGTGTCGATATCTGTGGGCATGGCAGAAAAAAAAGCCTCTAATGCTGCCAGGCCACCGGCAGAAGCGCCGATACAAACAACTGGAAACTTTTTCTGTAGGGGGATAACCGACTCATTATCACAGAATGATTTAATTGTTGAATGTATTTCGTTTTGTCCGGCTCCAGGTCCTTTTGATTTATCTGAGTCCGGAAAAGTTTTTTCTTTTTTCTTTTTCAATCTTTTATGCTCACGGGATTAAAATGACTCGAAAAAATAAGAGTAACCCGTAAAGACTCCCGCTCTTGTTATTTATTTCATTTTGAGATCTTGGGCAAATTCAACTATATCCAACAATATTTTAATTCTTTTGGCTATGATTAAATTCTTCCAGTATTCTATAAATAATGGTAACAAAAAATCGTTCTCACTACTGCAGGGGCCCCATCATCAGGATTTTTATGTTAAGAAATACAAAACTATCGTGAATCATAACCCCTGAAAATGGTATCTGCAACACTCCTCATAATATATTCCATAAATCCTGTAATTACAAATTTTTACCATTGTTGCAGCTTTTATGATTTTGTTAATAATTACCCTTTCCGTTACTTTAGTTACTTGATTTTCTATTGCTTTTTTATCATTTGCAAACCGTTCTTGTTTTTTTGGATACTTATTCTGAACTAAACAGTTAAATAATCAAGTATAGGGCAATCCTTAAAAGAGAGATTCATCTCGGCCCTCCCGGGAAGTATTGATAGCGAAAGTGGTTTAAATTTAAAAGAAGAAAACGGCAGGTCAAGACATCGCCCGGTAATATTCAGGACATAAAACTCGTTAATGCCAGAATTAAGTAAAAGATTTTACGTGGATTTTACATTACTACTCTTTATTTTTACATTGATTTATTAAACTTATTAAATAAATATATTACATATTTTTGATTCAGTGATTACAGTTAAAACAAGCGGTTGGAGCAGTGGGAAAGCTGACTGGAGAAAAGGCTTGCAAATGTACTGGTCGCAATAATATATAAGTTTAATAAGGTATATTTAGAATTTTTATAAAATTATCAAAAAGTTAATTGAAAAGGGGAATCTAATGGAAACAAATTATACCGTAGTAGACACGAATAATCTGCGTCTCAATCTGACAAAATACCTAAAAGACAATAAAGGTAATACCATATTGTTTACACATTACAACAGATTGGTTGGAGAAATATCATTTTATAACGAAGATTCAAGAGTTGAAAAAGAGCTGCAGCTGCTGCAGAGGCTGATCAAGGATCGCTCCAAATAGGCAGCAAATCAGTTTGTGACTTTTCAGTGAGCGAGATAACACTTTGGTGTATGCATTGTAAGTTATAATATGCAATCAGAACCTGTCTACTGGCACTGACTGGATATTGACCAGGCAAAGAATTGTGATTATGAGGGTCTGCCTGTAAAACTTTTATTTATATAAAAAGCCTGGACAGGCATTAATACTGTTCAGGCTTTTTATATAAATCAGGCATTTGAACAGAATTTATTATTTCCCCATTTTCCAGGCTTGAGTTTGCCGCATAATTTCAGCTTGTTTTTAAAAATTGTTAAAATTTTAATCAGGTGTTATTAAACATTTGTATTATCCGGAGTCAGCGCAATGAAACGCTTTGGTCCAGATTATCTTTCCACCCTATCAGTCATCTGATAATAACTATTATGACTAAATCATTAATATATAATATATTTTTTTTAGAAGTTTAAAGCAGGAATATTTAATCAGTTAAAGCAGGAATATTTAATTAGTTAAAGCAGGAATATTTAATCAGTTAAAGCAGGAATATTTAATCAGGCAATATTTGGCAACAAAAAACACATAAAGCCTTTTATAGCCCGGGATATTTAAATGGAAAGAATATATGTCCTGAAAGCAGTGTCTTTATGATTTCTATATATTGAACTTGTACCCTATGCCTCGAACGGTTTCAATGAATTTATGCTCTTCGTCATGGATTTTTTCCCTTAGCATCCTTATATGCACATCAATGGTACGCGTATCAATAGTGGAGTTAAAATACCAGACTTTATTTAATATTTCATCCCTGGTAAAGATAATATTGGGATTAGCAAGAAAAAGTGAAAGAAGATAAAATTCTTTTGCAGTTAATTTTATGAATTCCCCATTTCTTATGAGCTGCTTGGAAGAATAATCAAATTCATTTTCCCCAAATTTGATTGTTTCTGAATCGTAATTGCTGTTAAATTTCTTTTTGGAAATATTGGCCTTTATTCGGGCCACGAGCTCCCTTTTTCGAAAAGGTTTTATAATGTAATCATCGGCTCCAAATTCAAATCCTATAACTATGTCGATTTCCTCTTCTCTTCCGCTGATTATCAAAATTGAAATATGGTTATATAATGGGTTTTTATAAATATCTTTTAATATATTGATGCCATCCATATCGGGGAGACTTAAATCCAATAAAAGTGCATCGATATGCTGATCTTTTAAAATACTTAAGCCATCTTTTCCATTATATGCGACCAGCGTGCTGAAACCTTCTTTTTCCAGTAATATTTTTAAAAATTCCGCACTAACGTTGTCGTCCTCGATAATGAGTATCTTTTGTTTTATATTAGCTTTTGCCATTTTGGTAAAAATTCATTTCCTGATTATTAACTGTTGCGCCAAAATAAAAAAACAGCGAGCGAACCTGATTTCTAGATAGTCAGAGTATAGCAGTAAATCAATTATTAAAAAACCCATTAATTAATTTTTCAATTTTTTTAATGGATTTTCCAAAATTTTTGTCATCTCCATTTTCGATAAACTTTTCAGCTGTTTTGGCCTCCTTAAAAATAGTCATTGCGCCAATATTACCCGCTGAACCTTTTAACTTGTGCAAATAAAAACTTGCATCTTTAATTTGGTCCATCTTAATATAACTTTTTATTTCACTCAGTATACTGCCTGCCTGTTCAACAAACATCAGCAAAATTTTTTCGCCAGTTTTTTTATCAAATCCCATTTTTGTAATAAAACTACCCGGGTTTTTATCAGGCTTTGTATCTTCATTTAATTTGCCGGAGTTTTTTACTGAACCGTTTAAATGCTGGTCTATTTTATCTTTAAAGGCCACCAAGCCTACGGGTTTGCAAATAAAATCATCCATTCCTGCATCAAGGAACATATTTATGTAAGGTTTGGCTGTGTGTGCAGTAAGGGCAATTATGGGCACATAATCCTTTTCTGACTTGAGAACTCGTATTTGCCTTGCAGCATCCAGCCCATTCATAACCGGCATCTGACAGTCCAAAAACACAAGGTCGTAAGCGTTTTCCTTAAATGTTTTTACGGCTTCAGCTCCGTTTCTGGCCAAATCACAATTGATTCCAATTTTTTTTAGCATTTCCAGGAATAAAATCCCGTTGAGTTCATCGTCTTCTGCAAGAAGAACTCTTGGACCATCAATCAAACTGTTGGCAGGATTAGCGTTTTCAAGATACATAACTTCCTGAAATACTTTGGTGCCTTCAGTCAGTTTATTTTCTTTAAATTTTTTAAAGCTTAAAGTAAAAGAGACTTTGGTCCCACTATTTTTTTTACTTTCAAGCAAAATACTTCCCCCCATTGCCTTCACGATTGATTTGGAAATATAAAGACCCAATCCCAGGATTCCATTTGACCGGCCAAAAATATTTTCCTCTTCCTGTGTAAAAAGGTTAAATACTCTTTTACACAATTTTTCAGTCATTCCTATTCCGCTATCCGAAACTGAACAACAAAGGACAATATCAGAGTCATTCTGGCTTTCAATAATAATATTTACAGAGATAAAACCTTCAATTGTGAATTTGATGGAGTTATCAATCAGATTTGTAAATATCTGCTGTAACTTTAGAGGATCACCGATTAGAAATTCAGGAATACCGGGTTCAGTGAAATTTTTAAACTCTAGACCTTTGTTTTCTATTTTATTTATTGAGTATTCAAACGCATTGTTAACAGTCTCTCTAAAATCAAATATTTTTTTGTCAATTATTAGTTTGTTGGCTTCTATTTTTTCAACATCAAAAACTCTGTCAACCAGAACCCTGAGTATGTCGGCGGCGTATCTGACTTTTGATAAACTGTTTAGCTGTTCAGCTGTCAGCTCAGTCAATGAAAATAAGTCCAGATAGCCCTGAATTATGCTTAATGGTGTCTTTATTTCATGGCTCACAATATTCAAAAAGATATTTTTTTTATTGTTTGCCAAACGAGCAAGGTTCGTGGCATTCAGGGCTTCTTCTTCAACCCTTAGTCTGATAATAGTGTTGGATATAGTAGTGGACAGAATATTCAAAATCGATATTTCATCTTTGGACCAATTTCTTTTTTTACGTACCGAATCAAACCCAAAAAAACCAAGGGTCTTTGATTTATAAATCAGAGGCACCGCCAGAAGAGACTTAATAGACTGGCTTTTTAACCACTCTTTCTCATTTTCTGCTTCAGGGGGGAGCTCTTCGATATTATTTATCTTTATGATCTCAAATTTTTTCAGTTTGGGAATCCACCATGGCATGTCTTTTGTTAAACTATCCTGCTGATTATTTTTTTGCGGTTCAATCTTATCGGCACACCACTCATTTACCTTAGACATGTAAATCTCATCATCCGAAAATAAAAATATATATGCCCTATCCAGCGAAAAAAGCTTTCCGGATACTCCAAGAAGATGGTTTATATTTTTATCCAGATTTTTAAAACTAAGATCGGCCATACTGGAAAGCCATTTTGCTAATTTTTTATATGACAGTTCTTCTTTTTTACTGATATTTCCCGGCTTCATGCTTGTCGTCGGATCAGACATTACTATTAAAAAGCATTTTTCGAGTTTTGTTCCTATTGTTCCGCCCGAAAATGCGCCAGTGATATTTTTTCCATTTTTACCTTTTATATCTAATACTTCCCCGGTTATTCTGCCTTCCTTTTTCAATTTGGCAATAAATGCTTGTTGCTTTTCACTGTCTGCAAACAGGCCCAATTTGGAAGCTGTCTTTCCAGCTATTTCTGATTTTTTGAATCCTGATATTTTTAAAAAAGCTTCATTAACATCAATAATCTCTTCTGTTTTAATATTGCTTAATATCATCGGCTCCGGGTTATGGTCGAACACTTCTTTAAATTTATCCAGGCTTGCCTGCTGAGCTGTCAGATCCCTGGATATTCCATAAAGACAGTCACTATGACCCCATTTGCCATACCACATATGGGTTTTAACCGGTATGGTGCTGCCATCTTTTTTAATTAATGGAATGGTATAATAAGTCGTTTCTCCTCTTGTTATTTCACCTATTACTTTTTTGGCATCTTTCCTGATTCCGATTGGATACAAATCCAATAAATCCATTTTTAGCAGTTCACTTGTTCTGTACCCTAATTTTATCCTGGCTGCCTGGTTAAAGAAGACTATTCTTCCTTGAGTATCAGCGATTATTATAAAATCATCTGTATTGTTAAAAAACTGCAAAAAGTTTTCCTTATTCTTGTCCAGCAAATCCTTAACTTCCATGTTACCTGTAATATCCCTGGCTGAGGCATACATCAGATCATTCCAAAGATATAAGCTCCACTCCAGGTATTTGTATGTGCCATCTTTACTTTTACAACGATTAATATAATTTAAAATCTTGTTTTGTTTTTCCAGTTTTAAAATTGCATCGTAAGTAACCTGATAATAATCCGGATGTGTCAAATCCAGAAACTTTCTTTGTTCAAGTTCAGAAACTGAATAGCCTAAAACTTTTTCCCAGCCTTTATTTACTTTTATAATGCGGCCCTTTAAATCAGCAATACAAAATAAATCCGATGTCGCTTCAAAAAACTGATTTAAGCCAGCTGAATATTCTTTCAATAAATCCATAAGTAAAACCTTTTTACTTTTCTTATATGGTTCGAATAGCCATATAATCGTATAGTTCTTATATGTTTAAATTAAGCATATAAATTTTTTTAAAATGCCCGTGGATAGGCCGCGTGTCAATAATTCGTCTAGCCTGCCGGCACTGCAAATCTTCTTTTGGCCTGCCGGCATTTCAATGTTTCTTTTGATCCACCGGCACTATAAATCTTCTTTCGGCCTCTTTTGGCCTGCCAGGTAATTTATCGTTTATGATCTCATTTAATCTTTGCGCTATCGTCTATTCTTACTACACTTCCAGAGAATATTCCTCCACGATTAATAATCAGGGAATCGGTCTTTACGCTTCCGCTTAAAACACCTGTGTCATTTATTATAACTGCCCCACTGGCTGCCATATTTCCATCATACTTGCCAATTATTTCCGCATCTACTGTATTTACGTCAGCATTCACATAACCATTTTTTTGTATCGTGAGCTTTCCGTCGATTTCAAGGGTGCCTCTTACTTCGCAGTCAATTTCCAGTGAGTGCGATACTTTGAATTTGCCCTCAATGGTAGCTGACTCTCCTACGATAGTTAAAAGCACTCTTTCTTTTGAATATTCAATTTCTTCCATTTTTTCTACCTCCATAGAGTTATTGTTTTTTTGTTTTTTACGTTACTGTGCCTATTTAATATATAAGAATATTATTATGATAATGTGATGAAATATTAAAGTTCTGTAAATTTTTTTTATTTTTACTTAAAGAATAATACCCCTTTTTAAAACTGCTGCTGAAATTATTTCAGGATATAAGCTTCAATAATTCAATGTTTCTATTGGCCTGCCGGCACTTCAATGTTTCTATTGGCACACCGGCATTTCAATGTTTCTATTGGCACACCGGCATTTCAATGTTTCTATTGGCACGCCAGGTAATTTATCGTTAATGATCTCATTTACTCTTTGCGCTCTCGTCTATTCTTACTACACTTCCAGAGAATATTCCTCCACGATTAATAATCAGGGAATCGGTCTTTACGCTTCCGCTTAAAACACCTGTGTCATTTATTATAACTGCCCCACTGGCTGCCATATTTCCATCATACTTGCCAATTATTTCCGCATCTACTGTATTTACGTCAGCATTCACATAACCATTTTTTTGTATCGTGAGCTTTCCGTCGATTTCAAGGGTGCCTCTTACTTCGCAGTCAATTTCCAGTGAGTGCGATACTTTGAATTTGCCCTCAATGGTAGCTGACTCTCCTACGATAGTTAAAAGCACTCTTTCTTTTGAATATTCAATTTCTTCCATTTTTTCTACCTCCATAGAGTTATTGTTTTTTTGTTTTTTACGTTACTGTGCCTATTTAATATATAAGAATATTATTATGATAATGTGATGAAATATTAAAGTTCTGTAAATTTTTTTTATTTTTACTTAAAGAATAATACCCTTTTTAAAACTGCTGCTGAAATTATTTCAGGATATAAGCTTCAATAATTCTTAATATTATCCAAAGTGTAAGATACTTCAAAGCTGCCGGGGCGAAAAATAAACCATTAATAATTTCTTTACTAATGCCATTTTTTATCTTCAACACTAGCTGTGTCTCCTATTTTTCAGGCACTGTGGCTTTGGCAAGCACTGCTTATCATTAAAATTTAACGGCGTTTGCAGATGGCAAAATCTTTACTATATTAAAAAAATATACGCAAATATAAAAAACAGTCAATTTTTCACGAAAAATATTTTTATTTTACATTTCCTTAATATTCCAACATATATTCTTAATATTCATTTAATATACTGTTCAACAGGTGATTCTACTAAGAAATATTATTAAAAATCACAATAAAGGAGAAAGTAAAATGTTAAGCGAAGACGAAAAATTGATATTCAGCGACGGAGAAAGAACAATATTTAATGACGGAGAAAAAACAATATTTAACGAGGTTCAAAGAAAGATGTTTGGTGCGTTGGACAGAACAGTTTTTGGCGAAGTTGAAAGAACCGTTTTTGGCGAAGTTAACAAAACCGTTTTTACTGAAACTAAGAAACCTGTTTTTACGGAAACCATAACTCCAGTTTTTACGGAACACATAACTCCAGTTTTTACTGAAACCGCAATTGCTGATCCTTCAAAAGTTAAAGTGCTCTTAACTATTGTAGGAGAGTCTGCATCAATTGATGGAATATTTAAAGTATCTAACTCATTGGAAATAGACTGCGAAGTAAAGGGCGTCCTGGAAGTTGACGGAAAGCTCAAGATACAAAAAAATGGTCGTGTCAATGCTGATGTGACAACCGTAGATGCTGAAATAATCGGCAAATATGAAGGAAATATGGTAGCCAGCGGAACTGTTATTATAAACGAAACTGGTGTTTTAAGCGGAAATGTCAGGACCGATTCCCTGATTATTAATAAGGGCGGAGTATTCTCAGGAACTGTGGTAAGAATCAATGAACTAAGCGATGACAAATCAATAATTATGTTAAAAAAGGTTTTTGCTCTGGAGGAAGCAAAGAAAAAATCACAGGTGGTTTCTGTGTTGGTTAACCCTCTGTTAAAAAATGCAGTATCCGGCAATAATGGCGGAAAAAATAATGGCGGCAACAATAATGGCGGAAAAAATAATGGCGGAAAAAGCAGTGCAAATGTTTTGTTGTATCAATAAGTTGGTTTTTTAAAACATTTTAAAAGTTACACATATATAACGTGTTGCCGATTAGTTCTGTTCTTGATTGATTCTTTTACTGTGCTGTTTTAAGACAAATACAGAAAGAAACAGATGGATTTTTATATAGGGCCAAGATGAAAAATATATTTGGCTAAATAGCACAGAAAACATTTATGGGCTGATTTGATAGATTGATTTTAAATATTAATTATTTTAAAAACATAAAAAAGTTATGAATCAAAAAAATATTAATAAAAAAGTTTCCCTGGTTTCAATCGCTGATAATTTGGAAAAAGAAGAATTGCGGCGAAAAATCAAAAGGCAAAACAGGGAATACTCTGACAAAAATAAAATGCTTGCCGAAAAAATTAAAGAACTCGAACAACTAAACAACAAACTGACAGAGATCAATCGAATTGACGAGCTTACAGGACTATATAATCGACGGTTTTTTTATGAAAAAATAAAAGAAGAAATATTGAAAGCGGGAAGAATAAAATACAATATTGTCCTTGCTTATCTTGATATTGATAACTTTAAACACATCAATGACAAATATGGGCACGACAGGGGTGACAAGGTACTAATAGACTTTGGTATTGTGTGTAAAAAACTTTTAAGGGAAGACAATGATTTCGTTTTCAGGTTCGGCGGCGACGAGTTTGTCATATTGCTCACAAATTGCAGCAAAAGCGATGCCGGAGAAATCATAAGAAGGATAAATATCGAGTTTAAAAGCATTGATTCCAATCCATCAGTATCATATGGTTTTGTAATTCTACCGCTGGAAAGTGATGAAAACATTTTGGACAATCTGGATCATTACATTAATTCGGCTGACAATAATTTGTATGCTTTCAAAAAAAGAACGCTCAGCGTGCCGCAAAAATCAGGTGGGATGGAAATTCAGCAATTAGCGCTGAGCATCTAGTAAATTGGGTAGCCTTCCTGTAATCTGTTACTGGGTATAACAACCCGGTTTCTTTTGCAGCCTCACTAATAATCTTGTCGTCCTTTGTGTATTTCCATGGGGTATAGCTTTTTAACGGCTGAACTGCTCTTTTGACACTCCTAATCCACAATATTTAAATAAATATCGAATAGTTCTTCTGATTTTCACCTTATTTTTATATTTTACACCACCTTCATACAACTCGCAATTACCCTAATATTCGCCCTATATAATGAGTTTTATAAAGATGCAGTATGGCACAGGTATCTACGGCTTGTCTTAATAGTATCCTGGCTGCCTGTATTAAAAACAAGGATTTGAATAATTATCGGAGGGTTTCTGCAGATGAAAATATACAAGTCAAAAATAGATAAAACGATTACCACAAGATTTCTTTCATTGATAATGGCCGTACTTATGACTGCTGCATTTCTCTTAATGACAGAAGTGAAACTAAACGATACAGACATATTCTTTAATCCTATAAGTGTCCTGGGCTCCTCAGAAATAACAAAACTGGAGACTGCAGGAGTTTTGAAGAACATCAACGCAACTGTTACAGACGCCAAGGTGGATTTTAGCGAATATGAAATTAGCATTTTAAATCTAATTAATTCCAAAAGAAATGAAAACGGGCTGGCTTCTCTAAAGGAAAACCAGATCCTGACAGATGTATCAAGAATCAGAAGCAATGACATGTTGAACAGGGATTATTTTTCGCACTATACTCCTGAAGGAACTACAGTATTTAATATATTAAGATCATATGGTGTTAAATGGAAACTGGCAGGAGAAAATCTTGCTTTTTCCGAACCGGCAAACCTTGGTTCACCGGAAGCCTTTATGGATGCCTGGATGAATAGCCCGGGGCACGCTGAAAATATTCTAAGAAGTTCATTTAAAGTTATTGGTATAGGCATGACTGAAAATGGCGATAAGAGGGTTGTAACTACAGTTTTCAAGACACAGTAGAATTTATTTCAGGTTTATTCCTTCTGCTGCCATGGATTTTTCAGCTTTGATTTTATTGTTTATGACTGCTCAAAAGTATTATTGATTACTTTTTGTTTTTAAATTTTGTTGCCAAATCTGTGTTTATTATAAGTGGTATTAGGAATCTTTTTTATTTACTTCTTTCCTTTAGCCATTTTAATACTTGCTTAAAACTTTTAATTTGTCCCTTTAGGTGCTCTATGTCCTCAGCATTTTCTAACTCAGCATCTAATAGTTCATAATCCAATATATCCAATTCTGCTTCAATTTTCCTGATTATTTTACGCACCCGGACCCCCTGTTGCGCCACTTGCCCGACACAACCCCTAAGCTCCCGTGTATTGAATTCGAGTTAAACTTTAGTGAAAAGCTCGTTTGAGTTTTTCTACAGTCAGGCCTAAACCAAATGTGCTCAATTTTTTACACATGGATTCGATATTCTTTTTATGTACAGGTTCAATAAATTCTTTCTCTATAGCTTTTATTTTACCTTTAGCTGCTTTAGCCGGAAACTCAACAACATTACTATTGGTTACTATTATAAATTTAATAATATACTATTTCCGCTTTCCCTTGCTATCTTTATAATGATTGTACATTAAAATTTAACCTTGTCAAAAACTATTAAAATGCGTTCTGACATTTTTCATACGCACACCTTAAATCTGACAAGCGGTTTAGCAAACAACTGTTTTCATACTTTTTTGTTTCGATATGTCATTGAATACCATGCTTATGACTTTTAAGCTTAGGCACTTCTCATAAAGCATTTAAAAATTCACCTGACAGGGCCCTTAAAAAAAGTTTGAGAATATAAAATTGATTCAGGATTAATGGCTTTGGAGGTCATTAGTGGATTAATAAATGTTATTTCCTGATAATTACTTTTCTGCCTTCGATTTTTAACCTGCCGGTACAGAAATATTTCACTGCGAGCGGATATAGCTTATGCTCCACGGCATGAATTTTTTCCTCGAGCGTTTCAGCATTGTCATCTTCACTTACTTCAACAGCCTGCTGAAGGATTATAGGGCCGCTATCCAGTCCCCCATCAACAAAATGCACTGTAACACCTGAGACCTTTACGCCATAATCAAAAGCGTCTTTTATGCCGTGTGAGCCCTTAAACGCCGGGAGAAGCGCCGGGTGTATGTTAACAATCCTGTTTTCAAATTTTGAAACAATATTCTGGCCCACAAGCAGCATATATCCTGCCAGCACCACCAAATCTATTTTTTCTTCTTCCAGTATGCTGATAATCTGTTCATCATATTGGCTGCGGCTGCTGAACTGTGCAGGTTCCAGAAAAACTGCCTTTATGCCAGATTTTTGCGCTCGCAGCAACGAATATGCTCCGCTTTTGTTTGAAAGCACCAGAACGATTTCCCCACCCAAGCCATCTTTTTCTGAAAAATCTATTAAAGCCTGGAGATTGGAGCCGAAGCCTGAGGCGAATACAGCGATTCTTTTCATCTTAAATTATTCTGACCTTCCCACTGCCTTTTACTATTTGTCCTATGATAAATGCAGCATCGCCAGATTCTTCTGCTAATGCTACCGCTGTTTTCGCATATTCAGGGCCGATAATATAAACCATTCCTATCCCCATATTAAATACCCTGAACATCTCGTCAGCGGCCATATTTCCCTTTGACTGTAAAAACTCAAAAATTTCTGGTATTTCCCAGCTTCCCCGCCTGATTTGAGCATCTGTGTTGTCCGGGATAACACGGTTTATGTTCTCATAAAATCCGCCGCCGGTAATATGCGCCATCCCGTTTATTTTTATCTGTCTGTCTTTAAAGTTTTTTGAAACCTTAAAATAAAGCTTTGTGGGCTCCATAAGTATCTCGCCGAGATTCCTTCCTGAAAGCCCTGCTGTTTTAAATTTATAATCCACGGTCAAATCAAGCTTTCTTCCACTGATTATTTCCCTTACAAGCGAATAACCGTTGCTGTGGATCCCGGATGAGGCAAGGCCCAAAATAATATCGCCCTCTTTTACAAGTTCTGGCTTTATTATCTGCTGCCTGTCAACTGCGCCTACAACAAAGCCCGCCAGGTCTATGTCTCCATGCTTGTACATGTCGGGCATCTCGGCAATCTCGCCGCCTATTAATGCCGTCTCACATATCCTGCAGCTTGCCGCAATAGACTCTACTATAGTTTCTATTTTGTGCGGCTCAAGCTTTCCGCAGGCAATATAGTCAAGAAAAAACAAAGGAGTTGCTCCGCAGCAAAGGATGTCATTTATGCACATTGCAACAAGGTCCTGACCGATATTATCAAGAAGCCCGGTTGTCCTGGCAAGAAGAAGCTTGGTGCCCACGCCATCGGTAGACGAAACCAGCACCGGCTCTTTAAACCTGTCCTTTTCAAACGAAAAAAGACCGGCATAGGATGAGAGGTCGTTTAAGACATTTTTATTAAATGTTGAAAAAACGGGCTTTTTTATAAGCTTTATGGCCTCGGCGGCTGCATTAAGATCAACACCGGAATCCTTGTAAGTTATAGGACTTAAATCATCTTTTTTATCCATGTTACTCCCGAATGTGTTTTTATTTTTAATTTTAATATTTATAAAAAATACCTTTATGAGAATAGTAGCCTAATATATTTTTTGATTTGTAACTTTTAATAGTTGGCAACTTTTTTATTAATACAACCTTTTTGTTTTCCAGTTTTTCCATTAATTTGATCATATATTTTCCGGGATTTTATAAGTCTGACCTTTTCATTATGAATGCCGTTTCAGCTATCCTGTCTCTGTGAAGAACTCTTTTCTTCTTTATTATGATAATCCTTGCCTTCCATGAAATATTTGTCAGTCTGCACCTCTTCAGAAACTGGCACCGGATAATCCCCGTTAAAGCAGGCAAAGCAGAATTTATCCTTCGGCTCGCCTATTGCCTTTACGAGGCCATCTATTGAAAGATACCTTAAGCTGTCTACATTTAAATACTTTCTTATATCTTCAAGGGTCCGGTGGCTGGCTATAAATTCCTTTTTTGTTGCCATGTCAATGCCATAGTAGCAAGGATGTAATAATGGCGGCGAGCTTATCCGCATGTGTATTTCTTTTGCTCCGGCAGAGTAAAGCATCTGCACCACTTTTTTTGATGTGTTGCCCCTTACTATCGAATCGTCAACAACAACAAGCCTTTTACCCCTGATGGCATCACTAAGCGGATTTAACTTTACCTTTACGCCTACCTCCCGGATTTCCTGCGTTGGCTGTATAAAGGTCCTGCCTACGTACCTGTTTTTAATGAGCCCCTCTCCGTATGGTATTTTTGAAGCGGCCGAATAACCGATGGCGGCAGGGGTCCCGGAATCCGGCACCGACATAACCATGTCTGCTTCAACCTGGCTCTCATTTGCAAGCTGCTGTCCCATTTTATGCCTTATCTCAAAAATATTCGTATTGTAAAGGTAACTGTCCGGCCTTGCAAAATAAATAAGCTCAAAAACACACATGGATATTCTGTCAACCGGCAGTATCATCTGGGAGCGCAATCCGTCTTTGTCAATGGTTACTATTTCTCCCGGGTCTATCTCCCTTACGTGCTTTGCATCAATGATATCGAGAGCGCAGGTTTCACTGGCTATTATATAGTCACCGTCCCTGTCACCCAAAACCATTGGCCTGAACCCATGGGGGTCCCGGACCGCAAAAAGTTTGTCCTTGGTAAGTATCAGCAGGCTGTAGGAGCCCTTTATTTTACCTGTGATTTCTTCGACGGCTTCTTCAAAGCTGCCGGCCTGTGAGCTTTCTATAAGTGAGGCTATTACTTCAGTATCTGTGGTAGTCTCAAATCTTATGCCCTTACGCATCTGTTCTTTGCGGATCTCTTCGGTATTAGTAAGGTTTCCATTGTGACCTATTGCAAAAACTTCGTCCCTGAACATCCGGTACAGCGGCTGTGAGTTTTTCCAGATATTGCGTCCGGTTGTGGAATACCTCGTATGGCCTATGCCAATTTTGCCCTGGAGCGGCGCCAGGTTTTGTTCTGAAAAGACTTGTGACACGAGCCCCAAATCCTTAAATACCAGCATGTCTTCCCCATCGGAAACCGCAATTCCGGCACTTTCCTGTCCGCGGTGCTGCAGAGCCTGCAGACCATAAAAAATAAATTCGGCAACATTCCTGTTTTGGGAATAAATGCCGAATACGCCGCATTCATCGTGAATTTTTTTTGAACCAAAATAAATTTTTTCTGTCATATACTGCCAATCAAAGTTAAATATAATATCTGTAAATTAATATTAAGTAATTGCCAGAGTGCCTGTCTCATTAAATGAATTCAGATAAATCTTCTACAAGCCGCTCTTACCGGTCAAAATAAAGTAATTTATCTTCAGGATAATCTTACCACAAAAAGATTATTTTATTTCACACCACTTTCTTGCATTCTGGAACATTTTAAGCCAAGGAGATGCGCTGAGCTCTTTTTTTAATCTCTCCGGGAGCCATGGGAGCTGCCAAAGCAGAAACGCCCTTTCAGGATGTGGCATCATTGCAAGGTGCCTGCCGTCTTCAGAACATATTGCCGTATAGCCGCCCGGGGAGCTGTTCGGGTTAAAAGGATAAGCATCTTCACCAGCTGTGCAGCCTTCATCATCAACATATACCATTGGCATGAGCTTGTTGTTTACTGCTTTCTCAAATACTTCCCTGTCAGGGCAGTACATGTGCCCCTCTCTGTGCGCGACCCAAACTCCAAAAACGGTATCTTCCATTCCTGAGAGCATTATTGAAGGACTTTTAAGGATTTTGACTGTTGCCCACCTTGATTCAAAACGGCCGGATGGATTTGATATAAATCTTGGCTGCTTTATCTCAGGAATACCTTTAAAAGGCACCCGGCCCAGAAGCGATAACAATTGGCAGCCATTGCACACGCCAAAAGAAAAAGTATCGGGCCTTTCATAGAACTCATCAAACATCTCAGACAGACCGGGATTAAATTTGATTATTCCGGCCCAGCCCTTAGCGCTGTCAAGCACGTCCGCATAAGAAAATCCTCCGACAAAAACTGCCCCCCTGAAATCTTTTAACGAGACTTGTTTTGCAAGAAGATCAGTCATTGTAACATCCCAGGTTTCAAAACCAGCCATGTAAAAAGCTGAAGCCATTTCCCTGTCGCCGTTGCTGCCCTCTTCCCTTATTATTGCAACTTTTGGCTTGTCCTGACGGGCGATGATTTCAGGCCCGGTTATTTCTGGAACAAAAGAAATATTATATTTGGGTCCTTTTCTTATATGCGAGTTTGCCTGTTTTAATGCGTATGAAGGGCTCATCTGATGTTTTTCAAGTTCGTCGCTCGTGGATTCCCACCAATTAAGCAGCGTACCCGTTTTAATATTGGCCACTATATTACCGGCGTTTTTAATTATCAGTTCTTTTTGTTTTAAAGTCTTTCCAAGGATTATATGCGGGAGCCCGAATTTATTAATTATTTCCAGGATATCCATCTGTTGTTCCGGCATGTATTCGATTAAAAGACCGAGCTCTTCGGAAAAAAGTTGTCCCAATATTAAGTCTCTTCCAACACCCTCTGCCACAATGTCTATCTCGGCACCGCAATTTCCTGACATTATCATCTCTGAAATGGCAGTTATAAGCCCACCATCACTTCTGTCATGTCCCGACAAAATCAGATCCCTGGCAATCATCTCCTGGATACCGTAAAAAGCATTTTTCAGCAATTCCGGGTCATCAGCATCCGGGCACTGATCCCCGGCCTGGCCCAGTGTTTGCGCAAGCGCGCTGCCTCCCAGCCTGTTTTTACCTCTTGAAATATCCATATATATAAGCAGGCTTTCCCCGGGACATTTTATATCCGGTGTTACGGACTTTCTTATGTCATCAACAGTAACGTAAGCAGAAACAACAACCTGACCGGGAGATTTGACCATTTCATTTTCCACTCGGGCAGCCATTGATACGCTGTCTTTTCCTCCATCTGCAGCAATGCCCATAAACTTCATAAATTCGACAAGCGCATCTGCACAATCCCAGAGCGCAGCGCCCTCGCCGGGAAGTTTGGCGGGCCACATCCAGTTGACCGAACACTTTATATCGGACAAATCGCTGATTTTTGCCCAGACCATGTTTGTCAGCGCCTCTGCAGCAGACATCCTGGCGCCTGCCTGGGGATTTATCAGCACCTTTAAGGGCTGTTCCCCAATAGACATTGCTGCACCCGAATTGCCAAAATGGCTCTGAGCAATGATGCTGACATCTGAAACAGGCAGGCCAAGCGGACCGCAGCACTGCTGCCTTGCTACAAGGCCCGTAACGCTCCTATCCACTTTCCTGACAAGAAATCCTTTTGAACCTACCGAAGGCAGCCTGAAAACATTTTCGATTGCCTCTTCAATTTTTAAACCCTCTGGAATTCTTAATGGCTCCAGAAGTATACTTGCTCTTTTAAGGTCAAACTCTTTTTGAGGAATGTTGCCAAGTATCTTTGAAAGTTCAAGGTCAACGGGGCATGTGTTATCAAGGCTGTCATGGACAACTATTTTACCGTCATTTGTAATTTCTCCAAGCACTTCGCAATTGACTTTTTCCCGAAGGCAGATGTCCTGAAATTTTTGGAGATTTTGGGGCAATATGAGAAATGCGTCCCTCTCCTGGAATTCAGCCACCCATATCTCAAGAACAGACATTGTGCTGTCCCCAACGGCAATTTTGCGTATCTGGATTATTCCTCCAGCCGGGTCCGTTATTTCGGTAAGAACATTACATGGTCCACCGGCTCCCTGGTCGTGAGCCGCAAGCACGGGGTTGTCTTCGCCCATTTCAATACAGGCTCGTACCACCCTGTTTAGTTTTTGCTCCATTTCGGCATTGCCCCTCTGTACTGCGTTAAAGTCAAGGTCCTGCCGATTTTCACCCTGTATAAGGCTTGAGGCAGAACCTCCGCCCAGTCCTATCCTGTATGCCGGCCCACCAACCTGTATTATAAGCATTCCTTTGGATGGCTGTTGTTTTTTAATATTGCAGTCATCTATCTGTCCGATGCCTCCGGTAAACATTATGGGTTTTACCCACTCTTTTCTCTCACCATTTGGAAGGCGCATGCCGAATGTCCTGGTGAAGCCCTGGATCAAAGGTTCTCCAAACTTGTTTCCGTAATCAGAGGCCCCGTTGCTTTCTTCTATTATTATCCTTAAAGGCGATGCCAGATTTGGCGGATAGATAAAACTTACATCCTCCCCGCTGATATTATAGCCGTCAATATTGAGATTTCCGGTTGCATAACCTGCGGTTCCTGCAATCACATGGCCGCCCCTACCTGTTCCCTGCACGTCTCTTATTCTTCCTCCTGTGCCGGTCTCCGCTCCGGGGAAAGGCGCAACTCCACTGGGAAAATTATGGGTCTCAGCCGTAAATATAATATGGCGCCTGACACTTGCAGGATTAAA
The DNA here is from genome assembly GCA_964481885.1 of uncultured Actinomycetota bacterium. Lineage (GTDB taxonomy): Bacteria > Actinomycetota > Humimicrobiia > Humimicrobiales > Humimicrobiaceae > Fen731. Next base: position 33,321 of record CAYZUS010000009.1, read on the forward strand.
TGCGCAGCAAAATCCGGGTCTTGCCGGGATTATTGTTGAAATATCATAGCCTTTTATGGCGCTTGAATTATCGTTAAATGCTATAAGGCTGTTGGAAGGATTAGCCGCCAATGTGGACTTTATGACTTCCATAAGTGTCAAAGGCATCACTATGCCGTCTATTATGAGCCGCCCCTTGAAAAACCAGTGCCTTGAGTGTTCGCTGTTTGCCTGGCTCAACTGGTAACACTCCACGTTTGTGGGATTTCGCTTAAAATCTTCTGTAAACAGCCTGAAATAAAAATCGATATCCCATGCATCAAAACCCAGGCCATATTTTTTATTGATTTCTTCCAGTGCACATGCTCCCTCTGAAAGAAGGGGAATAATATAGACTTCCTGGGGTTTGATCCCGGTCCGGAAAGATTCAAGCACCAGGCCGTACACCATCTCTGTCATCCTGTCATGGTTTTCATCAACAAATTTATCATTATCTGCTGGAGCCAGCGTCTGACCACTGAACAGATACCTTCTGGAACGTTCAAGCCTGGTTATGCTGCTGATACCGCAAGAATGACAGATTGCCACGGCATTTGTTGAAAATGCTGTTTCAAAATTAAGCCTGGGGCCAATTTCTGTAATGCATGAGTTTTTTTGAAGTATACTGGTGTCCAATAATGATTTTATACTGAAATTTCCGGGTTCAAAAGTCTCGGACAACAGCCACTGAAGTGTTTTAATATCCGATTTATCCAATTCGCAAGAGGTTTCAATATTGTAGCAATATTCAAAACTCTTATCGATAAGGCGATAAAAGTGCAGCAAAATGGCTTTCCTTTCTTTTTTTAAGGCTTGTTTTTCAAGGGTTATCCTCCAAGGGCAATAAAATCAGGTCTTTATGTAATCGAGCCTTTTTATTATGGTATCTATATGGCCAAGGTGATATTTAACATCGAAAAGACTTTCAAGTTCGTCGGCGCTTAAGTAACCGGTTATCCTGCCATCCTGCAGAATATTTTCCTTAAAGCTTCCCTCTTCCTCCCAGGCCCTGAGAGCCGCAGCCTGAACAAGTCCGTAAGCGTCCTCTCTTAACAGGCCCTTATTTATAAGCTCGAGTAAAACGCGCTGGGAAAAAATAATACCGCCGTATTTCATAAGATTGCGCTGCATATTTGCAGGTATTACGTTTAAATTTTCAACGACAAAGACAGTCTTTTCAAGGATATAGTCCAAAATAATGAAACTGTCGGGAATGATAATTCTTTCTGAAGAAGAGTGGGAAATATCCCTCTCGTGCCACAGTGCGATGTTTTCAAGCGCCGTAATCGAGTTTGACCGAAGCACTCTTGCAAGGCCGCAGATCCTTTCACAAATGATAGGATTTCTTTTATGCGGCATTGCCGATGATCCTTTTTGCCCTTTGACAAAAGGCTCCTCTATTTCTTTTATATCTGTCTTCTGCAGACCCCTGACTTCAAGAGCTATCTTTTCAAGTGTGGCGCCACAAATTGCAATCGCACATGACATTTCTGCATGCCTGTCCCTCTGAAGTATCTGGGTCGACGCCAAAGAAGGTTTCAGTCCGAGAAGTGTGCATACTTTTTCTTCCACCTGGGGACTGGTATTTGCATATGTGCCGACGGCCCCCGAAATCTTCCCGTAGCTTATGGTATCCCTTGCTGATTTAAGCCTTTCAAGATTTCTGTCCATCTCAAATGCCCAGACTGCCATTTTAAGGCCCAGTGTGACAGGCTCAGCATGTATTCCGTGTGTCCGGCCGACCATTACTGTGCCGGCATATTTTTTTGCCTGATTTATAAGCACGGCCAAAAGCTTTTTTACTTTTTCCAATATGATTTCGACAGAGTCCACCATCTGCAGGCTGAGGGCCGTATCACCCACATCGGAGGAGGTTAATCCAAAATGAAGATATTTTGAAGAATCGCCAATATAAGATGAGACCTCTGTAAGGAATGCAATAACATCATGATGAGTTCTTGATTCGATTTCCTCTATATTCTTTATATCAAAACGGGAAAGCTCAACAATGTCCCTGCTTGCTTTGGCGGGAATTATTCCAAGTTCAGCCTGAACACAGCTCACGGCTTTTTCAACTTTAAGCCAGTAAGTAAATTTTGAATTTTCCTCCCAGATCCTGCCCATCTCAGGGTTGGTATAGCGCGGTATCATTTATGGCTCCAGACTGCCGTCTTCCAGTTTGTCCAAAACTTTCTTTTTGAAATCCTTGTAATTTTTGGAGTCTTTCAAGTCAAAAAGGTCCTCGCCCATATCAAAAAAAACCTGGTCATACTCATCAATGCAGATATCCCCAATGCTTTTAAGCCAGATGTTTTTTATTTCCCAGCTTTTAAAATCTGAAAGCCAGGCTTTTTCTGAAGCAGGAATACTGTCCTTTATGAATTCACTTAATTTTTCAGATTTCCTGGAAACCTGCAAAAGAAAATTTTCATCTTCGAAAAGATATGAAAGATTTGCAATACTAAAGTCTAATTCTTTAGTCATGAATTTACCTCTGATCTAAAATAAAATAATCTTATTGTTAACCTTATCACTTTATAAACCGTGCAATTTTTCTTCAGTACAATAAAAAATTTAATCACAAAACAAAAATAATTGCTATAAATTTTATTGAAAAAGAAACCTAATTTACGTCTTGTTACAAAACCTAAATTACATCTTATTCCAGATAGCCCTGCAAGAACTCTTTTACCTGGGCCGCATCCACAACCACATATGAAATACCATCGATTGTAGCAGTTTTCCCGGGAATGGTTATCCTTTCAAAATCCTTATTGGAAAAAAACAGAATAGTACCCAGAGTTATAAAGTCAATGGTTGAAAAATCAGATTTTGTGTCTTCGTCCAAAATATTTAACAGCTGTGGTGCCTTGCCGATTATCGAAACATTAAACTTTTGTTTAAAAATTTCATTAATAAGGTATTTCTGTCTGTCGACCCTGTCAAAGTCACCCATTGCTGATTTTCTGTCTCTTGCAAATGCAAGAGCCTGCTCGCCATCCATTAAATGTGTGCCGGGCTCAAAGTCTGAACCTGAAAGCGGGTCATGCATTGGTTCATCTACGGTGATGTATACTCCTCCAAGAGCATCTACCACACTTTTAAAACCTTCAAAATTAACAAGCATTGTTTTTGTTATGGGAATACCGGTCAGTTCATATATTTCATTGACCAGCATTTCTTCCCCGCCATAGACATATGCGGCATTTATTTTATTAGTGCCATGATCAGGAAGGTTAACTTTGGTATCCCTTGGAATCGATATTAAGAGGTCCTTTTTTCCCCAGGGCGCAATATGCAGTATCATTATAGTGTCTGTACGGCCCTTAAAATTCTTAACGTCGCCTCTCTCATCAACTCCTAAAAAAAGATAGTTTTTTGCGCCTGTCGCAAGTGTGTCGCCTGTATTCTCTTTTGCAGTGGTTTCGTCTCCTGAGTTGTCTGTTTTTTCCGCGACTTCTGTGGAGTCTCCTCCTGAAGAAGAACCCTTAAGTGATGGAACGATAAACAAAAGTACAATAACCAACCCCAGAATAAAAACTAAAATAAAAGCTATAAAACAACCTCTGGCTTTACTCATGACTTAATTATAGCCTTTGCGGGAGGTGTTTGACAAATAATAGAGCGTATGAAGAAGTTTTTCGATAGGATCATTTGTCTGAACACTTACATGTCTGGGGACCTTGATAGGTGCGGAAGTATAATTTACGATAACCTTAATTCCTGATATTACCAACAGGTCTGTGACCCTTTGAGCTGAATCTTCCGGCACGGCCAGTATTGCAATATCTATAAGATTATCATAAGCAATGTTTTTAATTTCAGAAATATCTTTTACTTTCCTGCCAAAAATTGATTTGCCTACGATCTCCGGGTCGTTATCAAAGACATTTTCAATCTTAAAACCAAATTTGCTGAGCAACCTGTAATTTAAAAGTGCTTTGCCCAGATTGCCGGCCCCGACCAATGCTATATTGGACTTTCCGTTATATCCAAGTATTTTATTAAAAGAGCTGATAAGGTCATCTATATTAAACCCCACACCTCTTTTACCCTTAAGCTCAAAGTAAATAAGGTCCCTCCTCACTTCAGCACTGTTGACCTTGGTATGGGCGGAAATCTCCCGGGATGTGACCGTCCTTTTGCCTGTATCTTTGAGGTTTACTGTATATTTTAAGTATCGCGAAAGCCTTGCTATTATGCCTTCAGAATGAATCTTTGTTTCCATGGATAAAAAACTCCCTTAAGTACTAAAAAACACTTTGTAGCAGAATTGTAACAAATATGGACCGGTTTAACAATACTGCTTTAAGATACTTTTTCAAACAGAGTATCGGAAATTGCACTACAGGCGTTTATATTTTAAACAAGGCCGTTTAAAAACTTTTATTTAAAAACATATATGCCATCATCCATATAAAATTCACGTTTGCATGAGGTGCATACAACTTTTCCGCCGGAATTGATTTCAAGGTTTTCATCTCTGCATGCAGGACAGCAAAAATAGTTTTTAAAATCCTCAAAATTTTCGGTTGCACTTTTGAAGTTCAGGCCTGTCAGATCAGTTTGCGCCTGGCCCGCCTGCAGTGTCCCTGCGTTTACTGTTTTAAGAAAAATACTCGGGCCGGTATCTATAAATGAAAAAACATTCTGGTATATTCTCTCAAAAAAAAGCAGGACTTTTAAATTAATATGCCTCTTTAAAAACCCCAGCCTGTAGTTGGAGGCACTTACCTGCTTTAGTATTTTAAATCCGGATTGCCTTAAGAGTGATTTAATAAATCCTGGATGGTAGTCAAGGATTGTGGCACCTATCTGCAGCGGCCTGCTGTCAAAAGGTGACTGCTTCAATCTGCCAGACATAAATTTTAAAATATTTTTTAAATTACGTTTATTTGCAAACTCAACCAGGAAACAGCCGCCCGGCTTTAGAATCCTGGAAGCTTCACTTATAAACTTCCCAACATTATCAATATGATGCATTACCCTGACCGTCATGGCCACATCCGCAAAAGACGCCTTGAATGGAAGACTCGTTACGTCTGCAGCCACATAGGAAACTTTATTCATCTGAGCCGCATCGTAATTTAAGAACTTGCCTACTGCCTCCTTTGCATTTTTTAAATTACTGACTGAGAAGTCCACAAGAAATATTTTTTCGAAATCTTTATATTCGCTAAAAAGCCTGCCAAAGCCACAGCCCAGGTCAACAAATATCCTGCCGCGCTTTTCAAGGGGTCCTATAAATTTCTTTATAACAATTCTTTCTGAATTGTCTTCATAAAGTCTTTTATCGTCCTGCCAGAATTGCCTGTAATCATAATTTTCATAATCCGATTGCTTTATCAATTATTCTCCTTATAAAAAACCCTCATAAACCAAAAAGTCCTGTACTTTCATACAGGACTTTTATTTATACACGAAGCTACTTCTTTTTTCCGCCTTTTGCTTTTTCTTTCTTAGCTGGCATTTAAACCTCCTTACAAATTTAAATTATAATTCTAGGTGAAATATTAATTCTAAAAAAAACAAAATGCAATAAAAATAAGATAAATTTTACTATAATTTATTTGTCCGTTTTTAATTACTTGCTGTAAAAACTTCGATGTTGATTTTTATATTTTTTTGTTCAAAACGCCCCTGATACAAATTAATTAAACCGATCAGATATTCACATCACTAAGCTATCCGCCGTATATTATAGGTGGCATTAATTATTTTCCTGAAATAATGTTAAACATAGTGCGTACCTTAGCCGGATGGATTTCGACCATAACTATATCGCAGCAATATACGTACAAAACTCGACAGAAGGTTTTAATTCACAAAAGCTTTTACCGGACTTTCGGAGTTTATGCCTGTACATTGTTTTGGATTTCAGGTTTACTAAATCCAATTTCACTTTGACAATATTTCTATTGCCTTGTCAACCAGCCGAGGATCAAACTGGGTGCCGGCGCATCTTTTAAGCTCTGCGATTGCGTCTTCCCTGCTCATTGCCGGCTTATACACCCGACCGCTTGTCATGACATCGTAAGCATCGACAATAAGTATAATTCGGGAAATAACAGGTATGGAATCTCCGCTTATTCCCAGTGGATAACCACTGCCATCGAAGTTTTCGTGGCAGGAAAGAATGCTCTTGGCAATATGGGAAATCTGCTGTGAGGACTGGGCAATATTATACCCTATCTCAGGATGCCTTTTTATAACTGCCCATTCTTTTTCAGTTAACTTGCCTTTTTTAAGCAGTATCTTTTCAGGGATGGCAACTTTGCCTATGTCATGAAGTGATGCAAGAAGTGCAAGCTCATCTAATTGATGGGCGGGCAATTTGATTGATTTTCCCAGTTTTGTTGCAAAATCATGCATCCTGTCAGCATGCTCCTTGGTTTCGTTGCTTTTTTCATAAAGAGCCTGTTCGAGGGCAAAAATAATCGAGCTTGTCAGGCTTTCTTTCTGGGCAAGTTTATTTTTATACATATTGCTTTCCGCATCTATGACAACTGTCTGTATATCCTCATCAGGTCTTTCTTTTCTTGAAGTACCAATAGAGATACTTACAGGGATCTTTTGGCTGTTTGTCTTGGCACATTCCTTTTTTATCATTCCCACAATCTCTTCAGTATCTGAAATGGCAGTTTCAGGCAGCAGCAATACAAATTCATCTCCGCCCCAGTGGGCAAGTATGTCGTCAGGGCGGCATACTTTTTTGAATATTTCCGCAGTCTTTTTTAGTAACTTGTCCCCCTCGGTATGGCCAAAAACATCATTTATTATCTTAAGGCCATTTAAATCACACATTATAAAGCTAATAGGAAGATGTCTTTCTGTATCAAGTCTTTTTAATTCTTCCTCAAAAAACCTGCGGTTATACAGTCCTGTCATATAGTCATGAAAACCCAAATAGATAATTTCGTCCTCTGCTTTTTTACGTTCGGTGATATCATTAATACTGGACAGAATAAATGCTTCACTATTGATATGGATGATTTGTGCAGAGAATAGACAAATTATGACTTCTCCATTCTTTTTTCTAAACTGAAACTCCTTGTCTTTGACTTCAGTACCCTCTTTAAGTGCAGATACCACCATCTCACGGTTTTCATTGTTTACCCACATGTTAAGACTTATTGATGAATCAGCAATGGCCTCTTCCCCGGTAAAACCGGAAATAGACGCAAAAGCGTCATTGACTTCAATGAATTTTCCATCTTTTACACTAGTAATGGTGATGGCATAAGACGAAGTCTTAAAAGCCTTGGAAAACTTCTCGGCACTCTCCCGCAAGGCTTCCTCAGCTTTTTTACGCTTGTTAATGTCAGCGTGTGTTCCACTCATCCATAGTGGTTTTTCGTCAGGGGTCCGGGAAATTACTTTTCCCCTGTCATGTACCCAAACCCAGCTTCCATCTTTATGCCTCATTCGGCATTCGACGTCATAATAATCTATTTCCTCTGAAAAAACCTTACCCAGCTGCTCATTGGATTTATTAATATCATCGGGATGCGCAAATCTCTCCCATGTCTCTATACTGACAGGTGATATTTCAGCGAGCTTATATCCTATAATCTCGGCCCATCGGTCACTAAATACTGTTTCTCCGGTCTGAACGTTCCATTCCCATGTCCCCACATTAGTGCCTTCAAGGATATTTACCAATCTAACATTGAGATTATTCAGCTTGAGTTCAGCCGCCTTTTTTAAAGACAGTTGGAGAAGCAGAAAGATGATCAGCAGCGTTTCGGAGATAATGAAAACTATCGCAGTAATAATCTGCCATTTATATAAATCCCAGGTACTCAGATTTTTGTTAATTACAATGCTCCCGGCAGGAAGGTCCGCTTCTTTAATTCCCCACCTCTTCATTTCATTCCAGTCAAAATAGTTTTTGTTTTTGCTGGTTACGGCCTGAATTTCAGATGGTTTTTTTCCGCTTAATATCTGAAGAGCTATCCCTGAAGCATTTTCACTGATGTCTGCATAACTTATCAGATTTCCCCCCAGAATACCCTTGCCTATAAATGTATCGTACATCCCATATATTGGCGCCCTGGATACCTTGCTTAACTGCAACACAACTTCCAGCGGAATAAAAGCTTTTCCTTCGCCATCCATATTAAATGAAACAAAAAACACTGCGGTCCGGGCCGGTAGTGAGGCCAATTTCTTTTGTACCTCATCGATACTAAAATCTTCAAGCAAAGTGACTTTAATTTTTTGAGTATATTCCTGGAGAGCATTTTTTGCTGCATCTTTGTAAAACAGATCCTGTTTGCTTGTCCCTGTGATAACAACGATTTCTTCTACGTCCGGCTGCACTTTCAGGATGATCTCTATGTTACTTTTTATATCCAGGCTTTTAAAGTTGCCCGTTACATTTGACTTTAAGTCCGCAGCTTTCAGCTTTCCCTCAGTAATACTGCAAAAGACAAAAGGAAGTCCGGGGAACAACTCATCCCCATATTGAGCAATAAAATCCCAGGATATATCGTCCATAACCATTACCAGATCCAGGTCATACCCGGAGTATTTTTCCTTCAGCAATTCCATCGTCATTTTTTGAATGGATTCCGATTTAAACCGGTTTACTTCAAGATATTCGCTGTAAAGAGAAATCGAAAAAATGTCAGAATTTTTCAGGATTTTTGAGATTGTTTGCTCCATTATCATATTGACGGGAAGGAATTGGTTATCGCTATAGAGCAGAAGTACTTTTTTTGGAATCTTTTCGGTCCTTGCGAAAATAGAAGCGACTGAAAAATGGAATAAAATGGCAAGAAGCAGAAACGCCCCTAGAAATATTGCCGAAAGCTTGATTGCTTTTTTTATTGCCATCTCTGTATTTTCCTCGACTCTTATCCTACCCTGCTTCAAATGCCCGGCCAGATTATTGACTCTTATAAAAATCCAGCTAGTATTGTTTGTACAGCTTTGACATCATGCCCTAATATAGGAGTGCGTATTCTAAACTTTCAGAGCATGCTTTAAGATTCAAGTTTTAAGAGTACGCTTTAAGCTTTCAAAATTTCCCGAAGCCAAGTAATTCCATACGCAGATTATATCATATAAAATGTGTAAGTTATATTATATATATATTATATATATAATATACACTATACACATCCAAAAATTTCCAGTTTTAAATAGCAGTTTTACAATCGATGTTCCCAGTTTTATTGATTCTTTATATTCCAAATATATTAATATTTTATTTTAGTATAAAATTTAATAATTTTTTAGTCAAATTATTTAAAAAAGTATTAAAAAAGTTTTATTAATAATTAAAAACCTTGCAAATAAATTATTAACTGATAGCACAAAAAAATAAAACATTGGCTATGGACCGATTATTATTTCAGGTATTTCTCGATATTTGCGATATGTTCTTCATAAGTTTTGGCAGGATGAATTTGCCTCTCGCTGTCATGCAGGTAGTAAAAGTATTCGCTCTTTGTTGGGTTAATTATTGAAGCAATTGCTGCCAGTCCGGGGCTGCAGATTGGAGTCGGCGGCCTGCCCTTGTAAAGATAAGTGTTGTAGGGCGAGTCAAATTTATAATCCTCAACCTTTATAACGGGCCACCAGTTTCCGGGCTTTCCCAAAGCATACTGGATGGTTGCGTCTATCTCAAAATTCATGTCTATCAGCCACCTGTTCCAGATTATGCCCGCAATCAGGGGCATTTCCTCTTCACTGGCCGCCTCTCTTTGGACAATGGATGCAAGAACAATCAGTGTGTCATTTAGAATGTTATTTTCTGTTGCTTCTGCAAAAAGACCCGCTGTTTTTTCATTAAACAGGTTTTCCATTCTTTTTGTGGTATCTTTTCCTGTATAATCCAGATTAAGAAGGTAGGTATCAGGGAATAGGTAGCCTTCTTTGCTGCTGTTAAGAAATTCTGATTTTACTTCATTTGGCCAACCGAGATTTTCCTGAAGCTTTTCAGCTATTTCTGCTGCTCTTAGTCCTTCCGGTATTACGACCCATTTCTGGTATGGCTTATTGGCAAGGGTATCTGCTAATTGCCAGGCATTCATTGCCTTTGAAACATTGTATCCGCCAGGCTGAATCTTCTCCTGCCATCCTTCACTTTTTAAAACAAACCCAAATGCCCATTCGTTCCTTATATAACCCTGTTCTTTTAATTTGGCAATAAGCTCTGTTTCAGTGGTGGCCAGATTTATGACAATTAGTTCTTCCGCAGCAGTCTTTTGGGGAGATGAGAACCGGTAACCGGAAGCAAAAATATCAGTATTTCCCTGAGATATCCTCCTGCTGACTTTTTCAAATAAAGCAGGGACTTCTTCAACGGTGTATTTTCCTTCAACTTCCTTTAATGCCTCTTCTGTTTTGAGTGCGACCAATGCTTCTTCCATGAGCTGATTCTGCCTGGTAAGGATCTTATACTTGTCATTTATACCCCCTGCGTCATAAAGCTCCGCAAAAGTTTTTCCGTCTTTTTTGAATTCCTGGTTTAAAGTTTCTTCAATTTGCGATATGGCCTCATATGCCCGGGCATTGCTTTCATCTTCAGTCATTTTATAAAGCAGGACGGTCCACCTGGAAGCCTGCTGGTCAATGTCTGCCTGAGTTGTTGTCCGGCAGCCAGTAAAAACAAGAACCAAAGCCAGAAATATTAATATTACCGGTAAAACTTTATTTTTCATTTTTATAACCATTCCCTTAAAGGCACGAAATAATGATGAAAAGCATTTTCTTTTTAGACTTTTAACTTGCAAGGGAGAATTTATTTTATTTTTTCCTTTTGTCCGGAAAATTTTACCACTAAAAAGCAATTTATAAAAACCTTCCAAAGGCTTTTATACAATTTTCAGATACTATATTTTACTAAAAAAGCCAGCCTGTCATTTTCAGAGAGGCTGGCTGTTTTAAATTTATAGCCAGGCATTAGATGCTGAATACCTGCCACTGCTTTCAAAACTCAGGCATTTGTTTTTAGATGGTTTTCCTCATTTTTTAATACTTCACCATATTGTATTTCATAAATCTTAAAGCTTTCTGCTTTTGCCTTAAAAAAATTCTTATATTAAAGTTTAAGATGCAGAAGCTTGTGAGTTATTGAAAAACCAGCTTACCTGCTCATGACTTCCAGTGAATAGTCTGCTGCCAAATCCTGTGCAATCGACATGCTGTCCGGCTTTTTTCCCTGTTCCTTCTTTTTATTTTTTCCATCCGCCCTGCTCTCACCGCTATCTGTTTTATCTGTGCATTCTTCGCCAGTTATTCTTTCCGGCCTGCCCTCTAAGCTATTCTCTCCATTTGTCCTGCCTTCATAGTTATTTGTTCCGTTCGGTCTTCCTTCATTATTGTTTGCTGCGTTTATTCTTCCTTCATAATTATTTGCTTTGTTAAACTCAAGGCTTAGTGCGGCCACATCTGCCGTGATGTTTACAATATTGTATTTTTTGCCATCCTTGTTTTCCCAGCTCCTTAAGTTCAAATGCCCGCCTACCATTATCCTGTCGCCTTTCTTTAAAGAGCCGGCACAGTTTTCAGCAAGATGATTCCAAACAGTAATGTTAAAAAAATCCACAACGCTGTTTTCATCACCATTTGCGTCCTTCCACCTTTTGTTTACAGCCAGGCCCATTTCTGTGATGGCCATACCCTCATTTGTGTATCTTAATTCCGGATCCCTTGTTAAATTTCCAAGTAAATAGATTTGATTTAAATTAGCCAATTTTTCCTCCCATGTATAATTTTTATTCTTTTAATCTCAAAATAATCAGTACCCGAACCTGTAGGACTTGCATAGTCCCAGGGACTCGTCCCAGGGATATACTACTGCTGCTTTTGAAGAAGAAATGATTTCGCAACTTTTAAAACCTGCAAACTTTAAGAAAGCAAACCCAACTTCTTTTTTTGCAGATACAGTTGCTTTATCATAGCCGATATAAACTTCTGCCAGGCTGCAATTATTTTGTTCTACAATTCTTTTTGCCAGACTTTCTGCTGAATCAACTTCAAAAAAAAGCAGGTTTTGTGATACTGCAAGGGCCGCCGAATCTGCAGCTTTTTTTGTTTCTGACCTGGCTATAAAAATTCTGCAAAAGTCACTCAGCACTAAAAAAACAAAGGCAAATAATATAATCAGTGCCAACGAAAGAATTGTTATATTTCCTCCCTGACTTTTAAATGATAATCTACAATTCCGGTTTAACTTTTGCATTCCATCCTCATTACACAGGTGCTTTCAATCAGTAGGTCTCTTTTTAAGACTTTGCTGATAAAATTAAAAATGCCTGCATTTTTATAGCTGAGTTTCACGGTGAAAAAATCTCCTGTATTCCTTTCTGCCCCGGAAGAAGGATTTATACTGAAATTAAGATTCTCAGCATCAAGATTTGAGCAGATATCATAAACCTGCTCCCTGGCCAGATTTTCTGAATTCGTTGTCGAAACAACCCTTGCAGCTTCAGAAGCAGCATGCTCAAGAACATTCTTTAAGTATGTGCAGAAACCTAACTGCGACACCGCCAGCACAATTATTATAAGCAACGGCAGAACCAGCACAAATTCTACAGATGACTGTCCACAGTCAGGTCTTCTACACCATTTATGATTATTTTCTCTGAAATACTTTAGGTATTTATTTAATTTTAATGTTTTTAATGTCATTTATATCGGTTCTATAAGTTATGTTTTATGTAATTGATCAGTTCCTGCTGATTATTTAAATTTTTGTTGAATTAATTGTTAAAATTCAGATTGAAAACTTTTCACTCCTGGCTGTTTTAGCCAATTATTCAGCATAAATTTGTTAATTTTGTCAGGACTCAATATTATCAAGTTGAGCCTGCAATGATGTTTAATATAAATAATGACTTAGTAGTAGTAATAATAATAATAATAATAATGATGTGAGGGTCACTTCAATAAACCGGATATTTGTCGTTCGCCTGTCTTTAGCGCGGCTCATCAGTTTTTACTGCTGCATGCCGGTTTCTTACTGCAGCCCTCCCAACTGTTTTTTAGACAAGCCCTGATATTTTACTGAAAACCTTTGAAATAAGATCAATTATCATGGGTTTTCCTACTGCAACGAGAACCGCACTTATAATGCCTGCGATAACCAGCACAAGTGCATATTCTATTGTTGACTGTCCACGTGCGTTTGACAGTTTAAGTTTTTGGCCGATTTTTAAAATTACTGTATTTATCTTAATCACCTCCTTTTTTTTAATTTTAACCGTCTGTAGATCACCTCCTTTTTTAATTTACTTGCCTGCAAATCACACCTTCTCCTTCTCCTTTTTCTTTAAATTTAATCATCTGCAGGCAGCATTCTTTTTTTTAAATTTTGTTACCTGCAAACCACCTCCTTTCCAACCTTATACAAATAAATATTTAATCGATGAGTTAACCAAAGTTTAAATAACTGCCAGCAATCGAAAAAATGAGGGGACCTCCCACAAGCAAAATGAATGCAGGAAGTATCAAAAAGACTAATGGAAAAAGCAGGATAACTGAACTTCTCCTGGATGCTGCCTCATGTTTTTGTGTTGCCTCAAATCTGATATATTTTGACTGCAGACTTAATAAATCACTGATTGATGAACCATACTTTTCTGCCTGTATAAGAAGAAAAAGAAAATTCCTGAAATTTCCGGGGTCAGTTAAATTAACCGTATTATTAAAAGCATCTGTCCTGCCTATTCCAAAATCTATTTCCTTTAGGAATTTTTTTAATGCAGCGCAGATGTTTCCATCGTATTTTTCAGATACTATTTTTATTGAGTTATAAATATTCTGCCCTGCGAGTGTTGCGATTTGAAGAAGGTCAATTATGTAGGGCAGATCCTTGTTGAATTCTTTAATTCTTCGCCTGCTTATATAATTTAATATAAAGTCAGGTACAAAAAATCCGGCAGCCGCAGATACTGCTCCGACTAAAACCATAAACATGATATTTTGCAAAAAAAATAACGAGAAAAAAGCTGCCAGAAAAGCTGCCAGAAACTTGTAGCCTATCAGGATATTCAAACTCCTTGCCAAACCATCACTGCAGTTATCCCCGATCCATTCTCTTGAACTGTCGGTTAAAAATGCTCTGTCTGCAATTGACTGGTATTTTTTTAAAATCCGGCCATTTAAAAATATCTTTAAAGCTGCTCCGGTTTTTTCAGCGAACCTGTTAAAAATATTTACATTTTTTTTCGAATATGTCCTTTTTTTATCAATCACTTAAACCAAGCACCTTCCTGATAATAACAATACCAGTAATTTCAAGCAGACTGCCCACAATCAGGCAGGCACTACCCGGCCCACCCGCAAAAAACCGGGTTATTGAAGAATTCATAAAAATAAACATGGCAATAAGTGCCGCCACAGGTAAAAAGCTGATGATATTTCCCGAATACCTGCTTTGAAGCGTCAGGATCTTTACATTTGAAACCAGTTTCCTGTTTTCATTTAGCGTTTCTATTATTTTTTCAATAATAAAGATAAGATCACCGCCGATTTTATTATTAAGTTTTAGCGCGGTGCTGAAAATCAGGGATTCTTTGTTTGAACATTTTGCGGCAAAATTATCAACGGCTTCATCGAAAGAAACATTCATTTCCAGCTCGTCAGACAGAGTTTTAAGATATAATTTTAAAGGCTCTTTTGCCCAAGCGCAGTATTCCCTGATAATGCTTCTAATAGATCTGCCTGCCCGCAGCATGACAATGGCACTGGAGAGAAACTCCGCGAGCTGGCTGTTGAGCAGGTCCTTCTTTTTATTTTTTAAAATATAAAAAATCTCTGAAAAAACAAGAAATATGCAGACTGACATGAAGATGCCAAAGATATAGTTTTTAAAAACCATATAAAAAAATACGTCCAGAAGTAAAAACATTGCGCCTGCCAGAATTCTTTTACTTTTAATGTTTATGCTGTTTAAATAATCTATTATCTTTATCAACAATCTGCTTTTTCCTTTATCTTTTTTTATTAAAAAAATCGCCAATACTGCCTTCTGGAATAAAATTGTATTTATTCTCCACTCCGGCCCTTGAAAAAATGTCCTTTACTTCCAGCGTTGCGCTGTTTCCCAGCCTGTTTTGCGGAGTTGAAATGCTGCATATTTTTGCCAGAGTCCTGCAGCCGGTTGCTTTTTTTTCAAGATGTATTATCAGATCAACTGCCGAAGCAATTATTCGCCTTGCTGATACCGGGCTTAGATTTACTGCAGATATCAGCAGTAATGTCTCCAGTCTTGAAACAAGGTCAAAGGGTGAATTGGCATGAAGGGTTGTCATTGAACCCTCGTGCCCGGTATTCATGGCTGCAAGCACATCAATGGCTTCGTTTCCCCTTATTTCGCCGACCATGATCCTGTCAGGCCTCATTCGAAGGGAATTTTTAACAAGACCTCTCAAAGTAATTTCGCCGCGCCCTTCAATATTGGGAGGTCTGCCTTCAAGGCTGACAAGATTGGCAGAGTTTATATTAAGCTCAGGAGTTTCTTCAATGGTTATTATCCTTTCGCCTGCCGGAATAAAACTGGAAAGTACATTTAAGAAAGTGGTTTTACCTGTTGAGGTTGCCCCTGATACTATAATATTGAATTTTCTTTTCACGCATTCTTTTAAAAACTCAGAGATTTCCACGCTTAATGTATTTGCCCTAACAAGGTCCTCCATGTCCAGGAGGTTTTTTCTGAATTTTCTGATGGTAACAACAACATTATTTACCGATGCCGGAGATATAACCATGTTTAGCCTCGAACCGTCAGCCAGCCTTGCGTCAACCATGGGGCAGCTTTCATCTATCCTGAGGCCAATGGAGCTGATTATTTTTTCAAAAACATTTCTTATGTGATGACAGTCCCTGAATGAAACGTTTGTCTTTTTTAATGTCCCTTCAAACTCTACAAAAACCTCGTTCCAATTGTTAATCATGATTTCTGTTACACGGTTGTCCTTCATAAGACAGCTTACCGGCCCAAATTCAAAAGCGTCTTCGTATATTTTTCTTACAATATCTGAAATTCTTTTGTCATTTATAATAAGCTTGTCCTCTTCAGTGATTTTTTTAACTGCGGTATTTATAAATTCATATTTCCTGCCGGAAGGCATGCCCATCATTTCATTTATATCAGCCGTCTGAATAATCTTTTTGGCAACATAATCCGAAACACTGTCACTGTAACTGCTATTGCTGCTATCATTGCTGCTGACATGGTTTCCGTCATTGCTGCCGCCATGAAGGTTGCTTTGGCTTTTTTCATCTGTCATGCCCATACTGGTATTTTTATCTGAATGGTTCATTTAAATCCGTGCTTATAATTTATTTTGTAATATTTCCCATAAATTCGTTTTGCGGCCTCAAAATAATTTTTCAAACAGGCTCTCTGCAAAATCACTTATTGCCTTGGTTATCCTTAAGTTGTAATCAAACATGGGAGCCGGACCCCTTGTCAGATACAAAAGCTCAATATCCCTGTCATATGGTATAAAACTACTCACCGGGGCCTTAAGCATGCTTATAATCCTGGGAGGCGAAATGACGGGCCTTGAGTTAAACTTGTTTATTACTACCTCAAACCTGGCCGGCATATTTTCAAGGCATAAATTACTGATAATTACTTCCAGGTTGCTTATTGATATTAAATCTGCCTGTGTTACAAGCACAAACATGTCTGCATACTCCAGGAAATCTATGCTTTTATCCTGAAGAAGATAAAACGGCGCATCAACAATTATCAGGTCAAATAAACCGGAGAGCGAGTCAAGTAAAATATTAAGATTTTTACCGGTCATCAGGGGAGCTTTTTCAAATTTTAAAGGAGGAAGAACTATATGAAGGCTGTCCTCAAGGCTAATTACAAGACGCTTTAAAACATTAAAATCAATCTCTTTAAAATCAAACTCAATGTCACCAATGTCTCTTAAATTGCTCTTGAGCGAAAGGTTAAAAAGAAGCCTTGAATCTTTTTTGCCACAGTTAAGGTCAGCCAGAAGGATATTTTTGTTTTTACTTTTTGCATAATAAGCAGCAACAGCATTGGAGAGAAAACTGCACCCGCAGCCGCCTTTACTGCCTGTAAAAAACAGTATTTTTGAATCTTTTTTCGGTGCAGCCAAGTGCATCGCTTTTTCCCGAGGCTGACCGCCAGGCTCACCATTTTCCGTCCAGTCATCAGCGCCATAATTATCGTCAGGGTAATAATCATGTTCCCCTTTTTTAAACTTTTCTTTTAAAAGTAAATCATTTTCATCCATTGCTGTTTCCCTTCTTTTGGCAACTTAAAAGCTTTTTACAAAATTTGCATTATTTCCAAATTATTTATTCTTAATCTTTTATTCTTTATTTTTTTGCTTTTTCCTTTTTTACTGCTCATTTTTTTATTTCTTTTTATATTTCCTTACTGTTTTTTATAGTTTTCCGGGATGTTTTTTGGGCAAATAGAAAGGTTTATTGTCCCGGTCTGAAGTGCCAGAAAAACTGTTTCGACTTCCACTGGCTTTAAATATAAAGTAAGGATACAGTTTCCGGATCTAAAACCTTCTGTTGTGCCCGCCCCAAGAATGCTGTCAAATGCCGGCAAATCACTACTTTCGCCGGTGTTCTCCTGCCGGCCTGATAAATCTGTCAGATCATTGCCTGACCTTTTGCCGTCTATAAGAATTACCTCTTTGCCCCACATAATAGTCCGGCTTGTAATTGAATCTGTTGTTTTTTCAAATAAGGTCGATATCAAATCGACAGTATCACCAACGCTTAACAGGGATTTCTCGCCATAGTAATTTACAGGAATTGATACTGCTCTTAAGCCTGCCGGTATATAGGAAGAGAAAGCCAGATAGCTTGAGTCCTTTGCACTTTCCACACCCTGGATCTTATCGCTTGATATGATCTCTCCCTTTGCTATGTCCAGTGCTGTCGCCTTTCCGGTAATTTCACTGACATCAGTAATAAATTTTTGATTAAAAATATTTCCCGGGATGCTTTTTTTCTCAATCATGTCTTTTGTAATCTGAATGCCGGCTTTTATTTCAACTCTGGATGTGTAGATATCCATGTTTCCATCAGCATATTGATTTTCATTTTTAGAACCGGCCAAATACCAGTAGATTAGAAATCCTGCAAATACAAGCATAAGTATTATGGCTATAATAAAGATTTTCTGCCTGATTATCAGGTTTATCCTGTTCATGCTCTCTCTGCCCGCCTTAGGTTTTTATTATTGTTGTTTTATATAATAGCATATTTATTTATTTATGCAAATGAATAATAAAAATAAATTATAACTTTTTACTGATTTTTATATCAGCAGGTTTAATAAAATATCAGAGCTGTTAAAATTAGAACAATACATAATTAGCCTTTTAGGATTAAAACTGCAGAGGCATTTTGAACGGAAGGATTTAAACATGAAACAATGGTATGAGTTATTGTTTGAGAACTACGGCCAGAAATACGATAGTGAGGTTTTTGCTCAGGGCACAATTGGCGAGTGCGATTTTATTGAAAATGAATTCAGACATGACAAAACGGTAAAAATACTGGATATTGGTTGTGGAACCGGGAGGCATGCAATTGAATTATCAAAAAGAGGGTATTCTGTTACAGGAATTGATTTATCCGATTCTCTTCTTGCAAAGGCAAGAGAAAAAGCATGCAGGCATAGTCTGAAAATTGATTTTCAAAAGCATGATGCCAGAAATTTACCTTTTAATAATGAGTTTGATGCTGCAATAATGCTCTGCGAGGGCGCTTTCCCTCTGATGGAAACTGACGAAATGAATTATGAAATACTAAAAAACGCAACAAATTCATTAAAAAGTCGTGGAAAACTGATATTTACAACATTAAATGGGCTTTTTCCATTGTATCATTCGATTGAAAAATTCTGTGCTTCAGAATCCGAAGAAGGCAATGCCACCTATAAAAGCAATACTTTTGATTTGATGACATTTCGTGACCACAACATTACCGAAGTGGAAGATGATTCCGGAAATAAAAAGGAACTTAAATGCAACGAGAGATACTACATCCCCAGTGAAATTTCCTGGCTGTTAAAAACACTTGGATATAAAACAATCGACATTTTTGGTGCGAAACTAGGTGTTTTTTCGAGAAATGACAAGCTGAGCACTGAAGATTTTGAAATGTTAGTGGTTGCTGAAAAATAATTGCACTAAGATTAAAGTCTAAAAAGAAATGCTTTTTATTATTTCATGCCTTAAAAGTAATTGTTTCAAATATAAAGTGAGATAAATCAGGACCTTTGTGATAATGGCCCAATAGGAAGCTATTAATGAAAAAAGATATTTTACACTTTCACTTTTATGGATGACTTCACTAATTGATTTTTTGGGAATAGAATTATGTTATTTCCAGTCATTGTCGCAGATTTTACCAGTATTCCTTCAAATCCGGATTCATGAGCAGCCCTGGCTAAGATGTTTGGTAAACCGATTTCATCTGATCTGTATACCGTGCCTGCCAAAAGATCATCTTCTGTCAGATCAAGTATTTTTAAGTTTTCCTGTGAAGTTAAATCAAGAATTAAAGAAAAATTTATTTCCAGCTCAAACACCTTAAACAAATTTTCAATTATTATTTCATCATCAACCTTTCTCTTTAGTTCTTCAATGCAGACTTTCTTACTTTCGCTAAGATACAAAGAATTAAATTCACCTTTTATATGCCATCTGCCGGATACTTTTTCATTGCCTTCTGTGGAAAGAGGGTCATTGTATTGCCTGGCAATTGCCCTGTAGCAGGTACAATTGATTCCCTTTGGGCTAATACTCTGGAGTTTTTTCTTAAAGTCTTTATCCAATTGTCAGCGGATTGTTAACTGGCTATGCCTAATTTAAAACCATTCAGCAGGTCTATTATTTCTTCAAGGCCTTCTTCTGTGCTTTGCGCTGAAATAATTTGCTTTACAGGTGTTCTGCCATTTAAGGACTTATTAGGCTTATTTAACCATACTGATATTTTACTTTGCGTTCCAAAAACAGCCAGCAGGATTTTGCAAAGCTCATCAATTCTGTCCAGCACAATTCGCGATTGCGTATTTGGGTTAACGGTTTTTGTTTCCCAGCGGATTACATTACGCTCACTAACACCCGATATTTGCGCAAATACTCTTTGGGTAAAACCCAATGTGCTTCTTAATTCTTTTATATCTTTTTCTTTTTCAAGTGCAGATGTAACCATTTTTAAACCTTACAGTTATTTATAATGTCATGACATTATTTTAGTATTTTCTCCGGCTACTGTCAAATATGATTCCGGGAATTCTTTAGATAAGTCATTTCGGGAAAATTTTTATAAATATTCCCTATAGCGATGTCTGATCAGGAACCGGTCCTTATTACTAGGGGATTTCAGATTAAAAAATCTGTTTTCTTCTTTTACACCAGGGTCCGCAACTCCATATTTGCAGGAAAGCAAGAAATGCTCTCCTTTGGCGGGACCTTTACGCACCGCCTAACCCGCTGCTGTAGACAAGCTGGCCGCAGGCGGCATTTATGTCATTTCCAAAATCATACCTTTGTGTAACAGTGATATGCTCCCTTTCAAGAGCCATTTTAAATTCAATTATTTTTTTGGTTGAAGGGGGCTTCATTTTCAGTTTGCCGTTAAACGGAATGAGGTTTACAAAGCATAGCATACCTTTCAGGAGCCCGGCAAGTTCCGTGGCAAGATGCAGTCCATCATTTAGGCCATCAATCATCACATATTCAAACATCACTCTTCTACCGGTTTTATCAGTGTATTTTTTAACCGCACTGATTAGTTTTGAGATGGGATATTTTTTGCTGAAGGGCATCAGCTGTGCCCTCAATGCATTGTTTGGGGCATTTAAGGAAACTGCAAGGTTTACCTGAAGATTTTCTCCGGAAAACTTTTCAATCATCACAGGAATCCCGCATGTGGATATTGATATTTTCCTTGCGCCGATATTAAACATGGACTTATCATTTAACAGCCTTACAGCAGCGATAACATTATCATAATTTAAAAACGGCTCCCCCATGCCCATAAAAACTATATTTGTTACTTTTTGCTGCATTTTTTTAAGGTAATAAGCAAAAAACATTACCTGCTCTGCTATCTCATCTGTGGAAAGATTTCTCTTAAAGCCCAGCTTTGCGGTCCTGCAAAAAATACAATTCATTGGGCAGCCTGCCTGGCAGGACACACAAACCGTGTTTCTTGAACCTTTATGCATCAAGAGCACGGTCTCTACATTGAGCCCGTCATGCATCTTAAGAATTGCTTTAAAAGTGTTTTTCTCCAGGGACTGCACAAAATCAAAGTCAAATTTTATCGGCACCTCATCCTGCAGCTTTTGCCTTAAAGGCAGCGGCAGGACAGTCACCTCGGACCAGGATGCAACCATGTCGCAGTAAAGCGCTTTCTGGATCTGCTTTATCCTGTAGGGTTTTTCTGATTTAATGATGTCGTTTAGTTTTTCAAGTTCCATATTGCCAATACCTTTATTTATATTTATTCTGAAAATCTTTACATTTTGTATTACTGATGAAATTTTACATTACTGATGAAATATTATATACAACTTCACTCAGTATATACTAAAACCCATAAAGAAGTGAATCAGATGATATTTCAGACTGATATATTTTTAATATCTACAATAGTTTACCGTAAATTAAGTGATTGGAGGATGTTGATATGTCGCAGAAAAATCATAAAATTGTGGACAGCAAACCTCTTCAAATGGTCGAAAGGAACCATATACATATTCCACACTTAACTTACTGAACCGCTAAACTAAAGCGTGAGTGGATGATAATGCCGGCTTAAGGTAGTTTGTCTACCACCCTACTGATTTCAAGGAAAGCTTTGTTCAGAACACTTAAATCTTCATCTGCCAGATTCATAATTTTCTTTTTCAGCATATCAAATACTTCCACTTTTTGTTTTTCAAGAAATTGTCTGCCCGGTGAAGACAGATTTATTTTAACCACTCGCCTGTCCACTTTATCATGTTCTCTTTCAACAAACCCACACTCTATGAGTTTATCTATTATGGGAGTCATCTGCTGCTTTGAAGTCGACAGTTCATGCGAAAGTTGGGACATTGACAAATCGCCTTTTTCTTCCAGCATGAACATTACATGAAACTGCAAAGGGCTTATTTTGCTTTTGGCAAACTGCTCAAATGGTTTAATGAGTTTTTGCTGAAGAACCGGCAGCAATTTGGATAATTCCATTGCAATTGCATCTATATTTTTTTCTTTCATGGAAAACTCCTGACTGCTCTTAAAATTATTTTATAATTATTTCTTGACAAACGTTCCATCAATCTGTTATTTTATAAGTAAATATTTATTTACTATCAATATTTATATATCATTAATATTAGTTTATATTGTATACTTATTGATAGTTTAATACAAATTAATTAAATATTGCTGACTGATTGGCTAAAATTTACGATTTCAAAGAAATCCATGCCGGATAAAATAAACTTTTTTACAAGACACTTAGTGATCCGGCAGAAACTGATTATTAAAGCCATTACCGAATAGCTCCCAGAAGGTACTTTTGGTAAAACAATAGAATTATGAAACAAATAAATAATCGAAAACTTATAACAATTGGCGTGATGATGGGCCTTCTTCTGGCATCGCTTGACCAGACAATTGTTACCACTGCAATGCCTACAGTTGTTGGAAGTATTGGAGGAATGTCAGTATACAGCTGGGTTTTTTCAGCATATATGCTTTTGGAGACTGCAGGGACACCGATTTTTGGGAAACTTTCTGACCTTTTTGGAAGAAGGCGTATCTATCTGATTGGTATGGGAATTTTTATACTTGGTTCAGCCCTGTCCGGCATTTCACAGACCATGACACAGCTTATTGTTTTCAGGGCAATTCAGGGACTCGGTGCCGGTGCACTAATGCCTCTTGCTCTTACAATCATCAGTGATACTTATCCTCCCGAGCAAAGAGGTAAAATGCAGGGTCTTCTCGGCGGGTTTTTTGGTGTTGCAAGCATTTTAGGGCCGGTAATCGGTGGATTTTTGACAGAAAACCTGAGTTGGCGATGGCTATTTTATATTAACATTCCTTTTGGAATTACGGCTGCAATCATCCTTGCAATTGCCTTAAAAGAACCTCTTAGGAAAGAAAAGCCGGCTATAGATATTTTGGGAGCGGTCCTTCTGTGTGCGGCAACAATTACTTTGCTATTAACAACTATTTGGGGCGGAAACAAATATGCCTGGAATTCGCCCCAGATCATAGGGCTTTTTGCTGCAGGTTTTATATTGGCCGCTGTATTTATACTGGTGGAAAGAAAAGCAAAAGAGCCTATCCTTCCACTGTTTTTATTTAAAAGCAGGACAATAACATTAACCAGCATCATCGTATTTTTAATGGGACTCGGTATGTTTGGAGCAATAAGCTATGTTCCTCTTTTTGTCCAGTCTGTTATCGGGGTTTCTCCTTTGAATTCAGGATATATGCTGATTCCCATGATGCTTGCTGTTATTTTAGCAAGCATAGGTGGTGGTTTTCTTATCAACAGGATTTCCACAAAATTGCTTGTTGTCTGCGCCATGGGACTTATGTCAGCCGGATTCTTTTTCATGTCAAGGATGAGCGTTGCTACTTCGGTGTCACAAGTGATTATTTATATGATTATTATTGGGATAGGTATGGGGCTGCTAATGCCAACATTAACCTATGCTGTCCAAAACGCTGCTACAGCACAGCACAGGGGAATTGCCACCTCCACCAACACTTTTTTCAGAGCAATAGGGGGAACGTTTGGCGTCAGCATCCTGGGCGCTTTGATGAATAATAAAATGGCATCAGGAATGCGGGAACTGGCAAAAAAGTTCGATTATATCCCAAAGGACAAGCTCGAGGTATTTACAAACCCCCAGGTTTTGATGCAGCCTGGGATTAAAGAGCAAATGCCTCCGCAACTGCTTGATGGTATACTGAATGTATTTTCAAGCGCAATAAATATAATGTTTCTTGTAGGGTTGGTTTTACTGTGTATAGGTTTTGCAGTTGCGCTATTTATTAAAAAAGACAAAACAACAGAATCCATTGAAAATACAATCGAAGAAGGTAAGATTTTATAAGAGAGTGTTTATTATTAGATGTAGTTTATTAATCATCATTTAAAAATATGACAAAAATATGACCTTTCAGTCATACAGTCAGGGAGGACAATTATGCTAATTACAATTCTGGCAGCCGGCACAAGAGGAGATCTCCAGCCGTATATCGCACTGGGGATTGAGATTAAAAAAGCGGGCCATCATGTCCGCATTGCGACATTTGAAAACGATGAGGCCTTTATTAAAAGTTTTGGCCTGGAGTTTTATAAAGTAAAAGGCGATATTTCCGCTGTTGCATCAGGCGAAGGCACAAAAGGTGCCAGAGAAGCTGATAATCCTCTCAAGTTATTATTAAGCTTTAACAAGCTTAAGAGCCTTGCATTTGACATGCAAAAGGATTTCTTTAATGCCTGCGACGGTTCAGATGCCATAGTGTACCATCCCGGTGCAGCGATAGGATATTTTGCAGCACAGCATTTTAATATCCCAAGCATCCTGGCAACTCCATTCCCAATGACGCCTACAAGAGATTATCCGGCCCTGATTTTCTATAATTTGCCCCGGCTTGGAAAGGGATATAATATATTGACACATAAAATATTTGAGAAGATTATGTGGTCCGCTTCCGGCGCAAATATTAAAAAATTCTGGAAGGAAGAATTCGGCAGAATTCCTGAAGGATTTACATGTCCCTTTGGAATGCAAAACACCGGGCTGCTGCCTACAGTTATTTCATGCAGCAATTATGTTTTTCCAAGGCCATCTGAGTGGCCGGAGCATATTTATAACACCGGATACTGGTTTCTGGATGAGCAGGCTGACTGGAAGCCTTCAAGTGAGTTAATGGAATTCATGGGCAGAGGGAAACCACCGGTTTATATTGGTTTTGGCAGCATAGCAGATCACGCTTTGGCGGCGCAAACAACAGATTTGGTTATTGATGCCCTTAGACGTTCCGGGCTGCGCGGGATTCTGGCAACAGGCTGGGGCGGCATGACCAAAATTGAAAATATACCTGAAGAAATTTTCATACTTGAAAGCGCACCGCACTCATGGCTGTTTCCCCAAATGTCAGCAGTCGTCCACCACGGAGGTGCAGGAACCACTGCCGCCGGTTTAAGGGCCGGGGTGCCGGGCATCATAATTCCTTTCAGTAATGACCAGTTTGCATGGGGCCGCCGCGCTTATGAACTTGGGGTTGCCTCAAAACCTATTCCGAGAAAAACTCTTACAGCAGAAAAACTGGCTGATGCCATTAAATTTGTTTTAACTGAAGAAATAAAAGATGCGGCAAAAGATTTGGGGGCAAAGATCCAGAGCGAAAATGGAGCCTCAGCAGCCGCTGAAATCATAATTAACTGTGTTAAAACAGAATAGTCCAAAATAATCCACGAGCTGTAATTATATTGCAGCTCTTTTGGCCCTTTGATTATTTTGGATACCTGGGTGAGTTTTTCCGGCGGCGACGGATTAAAATGATTGTTACAATAGCAGCGATTAAAATCAGCAGGCAGGCAGCAATTATCGGTACAATCACTGAAAGAATTGAGACTGATGCAGAGGTTACATCTTCGGCAATGCTTACCGGAACATTGGCGGCTCCGCCGGTAGAAGCTGTAACGGCCGGACGAATCGCCAGTGATTTAACAGCGTGGACACTGCCAGAAACAAGCAAACCGGCAATCAGGGCCAGGACTGTATTTACATGGGAAATGTTGGCTGCGCTGGCAGCAAAAACAATGGCGCCTGCAGTCGGCCGCACAAAGCTCTGCACTATATCATTAACATGGTTTACCGCAGGAACTTTATCGGCCACTATTTCAATGAGCGAGAGAAAGATCAATACTCCAATTACCCACCAGGAAGTCATGGCATCCCACGGTGAGCTTAGTTTGATTAAATTGGTATACTTTGCCAGCAGCGAAACTACCAGCAGGGGGATATAAGCATTCAACCCCGCACTTGCCGAAAGCCCAAATGCC
Organism: uncultured Actinomycetota bacterium; assembly: GCA_964481885.1. Taxonomy (GTDB): domain Bacteria; phylum Actinomycetota; class Humimicrobiia; order Humimicrobiales; family Humimicrobiaceae; genus Fen731. The sequence goes on from CAYZUS010000009.1 coordinate 59,388, forward strand.
GAAATAATGTTAAAAACCACCATTTTGTTTTTTAATCCTTACTAAAAATGCAATCACTTCCGGGTTCCAGAGATTAAATAACTGGACGGGCCAAAAAAACTGAACTGAAACAAGCATACAGCTGATCCTCAATTATTTAACTGAACCAAAACCAAATGCCAAAGCATAGAATAAATCATAACCAATATGGAATATAACCGCTCCCCAGATACTTTTGGTTTTGTAAATAATATATCCTGAAGCCATTCCCAAAGAAAAAACAACAAAAAAGAATATTAAAGACATTCCAATACCTGACAGATACCTGGCAAACAGATGAGGAATTGAAAATATCAGAGATGTCAGAAATATGGATAAATGGTTTCCCAGAAATTGCTCGAATTTCTTTAGAAACAATCCCCTGAACCATAGCTCTTCCATAAGACCGTTTAGTACTGAAAAAGCAAATAACCAGGGAAGTATTGATAATATCTTTTGCAGGCTGCTTTTTTGCAACGCTAACAACAGGCCGGTGACAGTAAAAAAAACAAAAGCCGATAAACCAATTATTATCCATAATTTGAACTTGCCTTTTTGAATATAGAGCGAGGACAATTTGTCGGCAAAAGCCAGGGTCAAAACCAGTATTGGAACAGCAATTGCTATAAATTGGGAAAATTTATCCAGCATCCACTGTCCCTCGATCACAGTAATACTTTCGTAGAGGAATTTTACAGGCAGGTCAGTAATAACCCAGTTTAGAAGCATTCCCAGGGATGCAATAAAGAAGGCAAAAGATACCCTCCAATAATTTCTTAATGGTTTGATAAAGTAAGCTGAGATTGTCAGTACCAAAAAAAATGCAGATATAATTATCCTGTAAAGAGTGCTGCTGTTTGTGAGGAAGGTTGAAATAAAATTAAAACCAAATAAAAATATTGAAAGACCACAAATGAAAAATAATATAAAAAGGATTAGTCTGTAAAACTTTGTACTTTTCACAGGATGAATTTCTTCCATTTATGACTCCTCTGACTGTTTCACTGGATTATTTAAAACTATTGATATTTTAAAGGTTTAGAGCAGATGAAGCAATATAATACATGCTGCGTTTAGAACTGTTTTGCCAAATCTTTTAGCCGGATGGGACTTTAAAAAAGTTAAATTTACTATCGATGCTATTTTACGGCCCGTGTTAAAAAACAAAGCTTACAAAAAAATAAGCTTAAGGCGGCAACAATAAAAAATGTAATAAGTATTATAAGGGATAATTTTTTAATCATATTTGCAGAATTTTTTTTATTTAAATTCCCCTGGTTATGCCAGTAAATTACCTAATGGCGCTAAAATTTAATCTATAGTCCCAATCTGCCAGTAGTTTTAATTTAACAGATTACTTTTAATGATATGTTATGATTAATGTTGTAAATAATATTTGTAATAATATTTCAAATAATTTTAAATATTTGTAAGTATTACACACAAAACTGACGATATTATTATGATAATGCTTATATCGGTTTAAAAATAGTTATTGATAACTATAATTTTTGCTGAGCGCCATTTTTTAATATGTTTAAATTTAAGGGAGCAATCGATGCAATCTTTATATAGTTTAGAGGCACAAACTAAAAAATTACAAAAAATAATACTGTCAGGCAAAAAGACAATGTGCAAGGCAGGTTCGGGAAATATCGCAAAAAAAACCAGATCTATACAAAAAAACAAAATCAATTTTTTGGTTTCCCTTATCCTGGTATTTGCAATTGCAATGCCGGTATACCTGGCTGCCTGCAGCACGCCGAAGCTGAGTTTTGGAGAAATAGTGATTTCAGAGGGCGCTGAAAAAAATACCAATATGCCAGTCAACCCTAAATCTGAATTCGACATGAAGGCAAAACAGATCTTTGCCACTATCAAATACACGGGGGTGACCGGTTCCGACAACTGGAGATTCAAATGGATATATGTAAAAACGGGTGAGATTATTCTGGATAACGGAAAAAAATATAACGAAGGGCTTCCTGAAGGATATTTCCAGGGGATAATAGCATCCAACATTTACATAACTGACGATACAAAAATAGTGCCTGCAGGAAAGTATAAAGTGGAATTTTACTATAATGGAGAATTAAAAAAAATCACGGATTTTATTGTAAAAGAACCGCAAATGCAGGTATTGGAGGCAGTAACTTCAAATGAGATTGATGAAAGAGGCACTCCGGTCAACTCCATGCTGCAGTTTAAAACTACCGATACCGTTTATGCAAGCGTCAAGACAGATTATCTGGTCGCAGGTCATAACCTCAAGGCACTGTGGAAAAAAAGTGACGCCTCTTTGATAAAAGAGGATTCCATTGATATAAAAGATAACTATTACGAGCCGTCCTATCTGGGATTTAGCCTTGAACTTTCAAAATTTGGCGAGAGTGCAAAACCTGCGACCCCCGGAAAATACAGAGTTGAGATATATCTTGATGGCGAACTTGACAAAACACTGGATTTTGAAGTGGTAAAAGAGTCACCTGCAACTTTTGAAAAAGGCGCAACTTATTCTAATGAAGCATTCGGCTTTAAAATTGCAGTTCCTGATAACTGGACCTATGAAGAAAAGGCTGAAGCCGAAATGGTTACGCTTACTTTAAGGCCTGCTGTGATCATAGATGCTGCGTTTGGATTTATTGCTACTACTGCAGAACAGTTAAAACCTTTTGATGCTTTTGCCAAAAAGGATGCTGAAAGTTTCGCAAAAAAAAGCAACTGGACGCTGGTTGATTCCAAATCAAGAGAGTATAAGATTAAAAACGGGGCTTCCGCAACTGAACTGACGTTCCTTTACCGGGACAGGGATGAAGCACAATATGTAATAGCGTATAGTTTTATTGAAAATAACAGCAATGCTTATATTTTGCATATCGCTTCAGATGATGCAATTTACGGGGATATGGCACTTTCAGTATATTCAGGAATTCTCGATTCGCTTGTATTTAACAATCCTGACACTGCCAAGGAAACTACAACAGAGTAAAAAACAGCTAAAAACAGTACTGTATTTTCAGCGGACTGCTGACCCGGGGCCTTAAGGGTTGCCTGTGTTTAAAACAGCAGTTCCACTCTTAAGTATTGCAATTATTGATTATTTATGTTTTTATCTCTAAGAGCATTTAAAGCTAATATATGTGCTTCTTTAATTCACGACCTGCATGTGTATTAGCATTTTTATTGCCTAAATCTTTAAAGTTTTTTGGCTTTTACATTAATCATTAATTATTGGCATTATTACTAATTTGACATTATTATTAATGTAACAGGTTACAGGTGAAAAGTCAGTTTTTAGGAAATTATTTGTTTAACTCAGGATTATAATTTTCTCAATTTACCCTGACTGGCTTATTATTCACTGGAGGCCAATTAGTTTAAATACGGTTTTTATTTTAAGAGACTGCCATAAAACCGGAAGGAGGGAACATGATAAAGATTTTTAAAACGAATGAGGAAAACCAGACCTTTGAAGTTGATACAATCGAGAGAGGAAGCTGGGTTCATTTATATGATCCTGATTCTGATGAGATTGAAATGGTTTCAGAAAGCACAGGACTTGCCAAGGATTATTTAAAAGCCGCACTTGATAAGGAAGAAAGTTCCCGACTTGAAATAGAAGATGAGCAGATACTTGTTATTCTTGACATACCAATAATGGAAGTTGTGGGTACTGTTGCAAGCTATAGCACCGTGCCTTTGGGCATAGTCTTAAATGAAGAATATATTGTCACTGTTTCATTGGAGGAAAACAACATCATTGACGACTTTATAGAGCAGAAGATAAAGACTTTTTACACATATAAAAAATCAAGGTTTATACTCCAGATCCTCTTAAGGATTGACAAATATTATTTGAGCTTTTTAAAACAGATCGACAAGGCCAGTAAAATAATCGAACAATTGATGCACAAATCTATGAGGAACAAAGAACTTATCGATATGCTTTCCCTTGAAAAAAGCCTTGTTTTTTTCTCCACATCATTAAAATCCAACCAGGGCACGCTGGAAAAAATGATGAAGCTTAAGATGATGAAAAGATATCCTGAAGACCAGGACCTGCTTGAGGATGTTTTGATTGAAAATAACCAGGCTATTGAAATGACAAATATATACAGCAATATTCTCTCGGGAACAATGGATGCATTTGCTTCGCTGATAAATAATAATCTTAACATGGTTATGAAGATACTGACTTCGATTACAATTGTAATGTCAATACCTACGATAATAGGATCTTTCTTTGGTATGAACGTACCTATGCCCTGGGGGGATTTCAGATGGGCCTTTGTAAGCATAATAGGGCTGGCGCTGCTGGTCTCTGGTATTGCAATGACTCTTCTTTATAAGAAAAACCTTTTTTGAGCACTGAAGTTTATGTTGAGGTTTGCGATTTATCTTGAAGCTTGCAGTCTTTGTTGCGGTCGACTGCCTGCAGTGACCTTTTTATATTTTCCCCCTAAAACAATAACAAGTTAGTTTTCCAGCTTCTTATTTGGTTTGTAAATTGTGGTTTGGCATTCCATATTGCACTCCCAGGCAAAATTAATAAGCCAGGTTTGTGAATTATAGCTTGGCTTGCAAACCATAGCTTAAATTATAGCGTGGCTTGCAACTTATGGTTTTACATGGTATATTTCCATGCTGGAAAAGATTGATATATCAGTTTTTCGAACTGATTGGATTTGCGAATTATGGCATGGCATAATATATTTCTCTGCTTAAAAAAATTAATAAGTTAGGTTTACACCGAAAAAACTCCAAAAAAAAATAAAGCTTCGGTCTTAAAGAAATAACAAACAAAATAGAAATTAAAAAAGGATACAAATGGAAGCAATTTTACATCTTGATTTAATGGCAATACTGACGACAATTTTTAAGGTCGCAGGAATAGGATATATTATAATATTTGCCATAATCTTTGCAGAATCAGGGCTGCTTATAGGCATTTTCTTTCCGGGTGACAGCCTGCTTTTTGCTGCAGGACTGCTTGCAAGCAGAGGGGTTTTGAATATCTGGATACTTGTTGCCATAACATTTGTCGCTGCAGTTTCAGGAGACAGCGTAGGTTATTCTTTCGGCCATAAAGTCGGACCAATGCTCTTTAAGAGGGAAAACTCCAGAATCTTTAAAAAAGAAAACCTTTTAAAGGCTGAAAGTTTCTATGAGAGACACGGCTCAAAGACGATAGTGCTTGCAAGGTTTATCCCCATAATCAGGACTTTTGCTCCTATTGTTGCAGGAGTTGGAAAGATGAAGTACAGGACTTTTATTGTTTATAACGTTGCGGGTGGCGCGTTATGGGCGCTGTCTGTTCCGCTTATCGGATATTATTTAATAAAAATCCTTCCTGAAAAATATCAGGATGGTGTGGATAAATACCTTATCCTCATAATACTTCTTATAGTCGTGGTTTCGGCTATCCCGGCATTTCTTGAGTTTATAAAAGCCAGGAAAAAAAAGGCTCATGAGAAGGAGTCTGCTGTTGAGAAAGAAGATAAATAATTTTAAACTAACTTCAGGCAGTCGCCGGTCTTTAGTGAGCAGGCTCTCACGCTACCTGATTTCAGCTCTACTGTCCTGGCTGCTCCTTTTATAAATGGTGTTACCCTGAATGGTTTTAAATTTTCAAAAAACCTTATGGCCCTGTTATCAGAATCAAGGAATAAGACATCAATAGGGTAACGCATCCAGAACGTGTGGACGCTGCTGCAGTTATCAATAAGAAGTCCCTCACCCTCTTTTAATGGAGCTGAAAACACAAGCCCGAATAACTTCCTGATAAATGAATCCGCTTCTTTTATATCACTGGAAATTAAAAAAACACTTCCTTCAGCTGTTATCCTGTATAACTTCATAAAACTAGTTTTCCTGTTTATGTTTAATCAAAAAAACCATATCCGCTGCTGCAATCCTCTATAACTGTAAATAACTTTTTTTCATGTTTTCTTATAAACTACGTATTTACCGGATCCTATTTTATAAGCCTGCTGATTGCCAAAACTCTGGTAAAGAGCTCTATAGACAAAGCAAGCATTCTAATTTTCGACCATAATTATATTTCTTTTGCATAATTATGTAAATGTCCAAAAAGAATTTTTTTTTGAATATTAGTTTTCGGGAGATTTTTATAAAAGATATGATGATCCGTGCCGGATATTCCGTGGGCAATAGCAATATTTTCAGAGATCATCAGCGATGGATTTGGTTATAAAGCAAATGACTATTACTAAGTACACTGAATCAATAAAAGATTCGCATTTGGTTTAGTGGATGGTCGGGATGGCGGGATTTGAACCCACGACCTCAGCGTCCCGAACGCTGCGCGCTACCAAGCTACGCTACATCCCGACTTAACATAGGACGTTCTAATTATATACTATTTTGTATTTTGAGTTAACAGATATTTTTATTTTGTCATTTGATAAATAAAACATATTGACTGTTTTTATTTAAAAACCAGTCCTGGAATATAACTTGTGCAGGATTATATAATGCTTTATAAAACATTATATAAAAATACCGCACAAAGACTGTTGACTGAGCACGAATGATATCGGGCCAATCAGGTGATTGCGTTTATGACTTTCAGGGTATCCTCATAAGTGCTCACTGAAAAAAAGTCATTTTTTACCCTGCTGATTTTATGGACTCCCTTAAATATCCAGGCAAGATGTTTCCTGAATTCTCTGACAGCCTTTTCTTCACCTTTAAATTCTATGAGCACCTTGATATAGAGCTTTGCAAACCTTTGTTTAAGACCGACTGAGGGTTTAAAGAATCTGTCAGCTGTAACAGTGAAGCCACTTCCGTCTTTGGGACCTTCGATCCCGAGCGCAGCCAGTATGTCAAAGAAAATCCAGTGATTTCCCTTTGCGGCCCGTCCGACCATCACGCCGTCACATCCTGTTTCTTCAAGCACCTGTTTTGCCCTTGCAGGACCGTCAATATCGCCGCTTGCAATAACCGGGATTTTCACCAGATTCTTGACCTTGCTTAAATAACTGTAATCAGCTTCACCTGAAAATCCCTGTTTAACTGTCCTTCCGTGAATTGTTATTGCGCTTGCTCCGCAGGCTTCGGCAATCTTTGCTACATTTTCAATGTTTATACTGTTTTTATCCCAGCCCAGTCTGACCTTGACCGTCAAAGGCTTTTTAATCCTGCCGGTCACTGTGGATATTATTTTGGCAATGTTTTGTTCATCAGTTAAAAGAAAACCGCCACTTTTGGCTTTTAATACCTTTGGCACCGGGCATCCCATGTTTATGTCCACAATGTCCCCATATTGCTCCACAATTTCTGCTGCTTCACAAAGAATGTCAGGGTCACACCCGAATAACTGCACTGCACATGGTCTCTCGTGTTCTGTTATTCCGGCAAGCGACAGACTTTCACTGTGTTTATAATGCAGGCCATAAGAGGAAATCATTTCGGTAAAGTTTAAAGCCGATCCGAAAGCAGTCGCAAATATCCTGTAGGCGCTATCGCTTATCCCTGCAAGCGGCGCTGAAATCACGGGGTTTTTAATTAACAGACTGCCTATTTTAAAGCAGTGGCGGGGCTGGGAGTAATTCAGCCTGCCTGTAAAATCTTTATCAGGATTAATTTCACCGGCATCCACAGCAGTTTCCCCGTCTTTACAGGCTCCGGCGGTCTTACGGGATTCACATGCTTCTTTGGTCGCACTTGCTTTGCTGGCTCCAATAGCTTCACTGGCTCCACCGGACTTATCAGCTTTAACTGCTTTGCTGACTTCAACGCTTCCGCCGGCATCCCAAACGGCTCTGGCCGCTCCAACTGCTTCTACTGCTTCAAAATCAATGCTGCATGGATCACAATAGGGTCGGTGATACAGAGTAAACTCTTTAATGTAGCTTAAGACAACTGATCTTAGCTCAAGCAGCAATTCCCCGGAAAGTTGCCCCTGAATGGTTCTATCTGTTTTTTTCAACTAATATCTTTAAACCTTTCAATGTCAGATCCGGATCATGTATTTTTATAAACCTGCTGTTCAAAACCATAAGAACCGAAAGCCCTCCTGTAGCAATTATTTTTGGCGCATAGTTTTTATCCTTTGCCTTCATTTCCTCCAATATTTTTTCTGTTATAAAATCCACCTGGCCAAGAGACCCGAACATAATTCCGGATCTTATGCCGTCATATGAATTTTTGCCGATAACCGAGGAAGGCCAGCTCAAATCGACTTTGCTTAATTTGGCGGCGTAATTAAAGAGGGCCTCCGAAGAAATTTCAATTCCCGGAGCTATCGCCCCGCCGAGATACTCGCCTTTGGCAGAAAGTACATCAAAAGTGGTTGCTGTGCCAAAATCAAGCACAATTGCCGGGCATCCATAGAGTTCTTTTGCGGCAACAGCATTTACGATCCTGTCTGCCCCAATCTCCTTTGGGTAATCATATTCCGTGAACACAAGGCCTGTTTCTACGGTACTGTCAATCACAAAGGGCTTTAAGTTAAAATACTGCATGCCCATCCGGCTTATCTCAAATAATATCCTTGGCACCACGCAGGAGACGGCTATTTCTTTTACCTTTCCCGGATCGAAACCGGATATCTGCAAAAAGCTCAGTATCACTACGGCTATTTCATCTGCAGTTTCACGTCTTGGAGTAAACATCCTCCATGAACGCATCAACGTATCATCTTTGAAAAGCCCTATTACTGTCTGCGTATTCCCTATATCAATTGCAAGAAGCATAATTCCTCCAGATTTTTTCATCAAAATATACTATATATTTAAGTTTAATTTTGCACCAAAGCGGTTCAGTGCCAAAAGAGCTTTACCTGCAAATTACCAGTTTTTATCTTCAGGAAAAATATTGTTATATATCATCTTGGTTCTGGGCTCCAACAACATTGGTTGCGCATACTGGCACCATTCAGCATAATGTGCTGTTTCCTTATGTGCGGTGATTCCTTCTGCAGATTTATATACTTCTGAAATAACAAATTTTGCAGGGTCGTCCTGCTGCTGCAACAGGTCAAACCTAATTACTCCCGGCTCTTTTATACTGTTTGAGGCATTTTTTACCGTTGCTTCCCTAAAAGCTTCAATCATTTCAGGCTTTACGGTGCAAAAAACATGTAATATCAGCATTAAATATCTCCTTTTTTTTTTAAAATTGAATAATAATTGGTGAATAATAAAAATGATTCAATCGCCTTTTACATTTTTATAAGTTCTGTTGTACAAAAAATGATAGCAGTTGTCAAATGTATTTTATACCATGAAAAAACTTACTTTAAAGATGACTTAAAACAGTTTAATAAAATGAGATATAATTATAAAATCTAATGAACAAATTCAATGATATAATTGCTGTGTTTGTATAGGAGGTATTGTAATGATTGCAGTTGGCAGCGACCACGCGGCATTTGATTTAAAAGAATCAATAATAGAATATTTATTCAGTAAAGGTATAGAAACCAAAGACTTTGGCAGTAATTTAAACGAAAAAGTCGAGTATCCTTTAATTGGGGAATCGGTTGCGAAAGCAGTGGCAAAGGGAGAATTTGAAAAAGGGTTATTGTTCTGCGGTACCGGAGTTGGCATGTCTATCTGTGCAAATAAAATAAAAGGAATAAGAGCAGTTGTGTGCAGTGAACCTTATTCTGCCAAGCTCTCCAGAATGCATAATAATACCAACATTCTTTCTTTGGGAGCCAGAGTCGTTGGTATTGAACTGGCAAAAATGATAATCGATATCTGGCTGGAAACACCTTTCGAATATGGAAGGCATTTGGAAAGGATAAAAATGATCGAGAAACTTGAGAACACTGGGCAGATATTTTAATGTTTGTTTTGTTTTTGACAGTGCTGATCTCATTGCGTTATGTCCAGCAGAATTATGGAATTTGACTAAGGGGGAAAAGGGTATTTTACGCCTAAACCACCGTGAAAGAGAGGATATTTATTGTGATCTATATATTCTTCTCTGTCGCAGATATACATGAATTTCCTGGATTTCAAACATCAAATCGATACATTTAACATGAAAGCAGACTTCTTTCATGTAGATTTGATGGATGGAAATTATGTTAAAAATATTTCTCAGCCCCATGTTTTTATGGAACAAATAAGAGGGATTACAGATATTCTCACAAATGCGTATCTGGTGATTGAAAATCCTTTGGACTTTCTGGAAATGATTAATAAGGCCGAGTCGGCTTTATCAGCTCCCAGGCCAAAATTTACTTTAAGCTTTCCAGCCATTCTTTGATTACGGGCCGCACCTCCTGGCCAACCACCAGGCCCATGTGAGTTACGCCATCAAGAAGCACCACTTCTGCTTTTGTATATTTTGAGAAAATAGGTTCAAACTGGTCCGCATAGAAAGATTCATCGCCGGTGCCTGCAGCAACAAGAACAGGCTGGTAGATAGCAGCAATGTCTTTTTTATAATCACGAGGGGCAAAAGCGGTATTCATCCTGAACGTATAAGACAGCGTCTCAGTTCCATCTCGGGCTTCCAGTGGCATATTAAATTCAATTACAGTAAGATAATTAAGCCAGCGTATCCCAAGATTGTTAAGCATGCTCAACCCCGCAATACGTCCGGTATAGGGCTTTGCCCAACCACCTGAGTTTGGGCGGATTGTCGGAGCATTGTATTTGAGAAAAGGAGAAAGCAGCAGATAGCCGGCAACCTGATCATTATACTTACTGCCTGCAAACCGCACTGCAAGTCCTCCGCCTGAAGAATGACCACCCAGGATTATCGTAGTTCCGGGATTTTTTTGCTTTATCACATTAATGAAATCAGCAATATCGTCTTCCAGCTGATTAATATAATCAACATCTCCCCTTCTGTCGGGACTGGAACCATGGCCCCTGAGATCCGGCGTATAGACATTGGCGAGATTCTCTGAGCTGACATAATCTGCCAGAGGTAAAAAATACTGGCTGTGCCAGCCCGAACCATGCAGAAGTATTACAGTCTTGTCTGATTTGGTTTTTGCCGGGTAATAACGATAATATAAGTCTTTGCCATCCCTTGCCTGAAAACTCTCCAATTCCGGAAGGCCCGAATAATTAAAATATAACTCTTTAAACTCGAGGTTCTGCTGGACCGTAGTGGCCGATTTGCCGAGTTTGCCGACCATTATCATCACAGAGGCAATAACCAGATATATAACCACTGGAATAACTAAAAAACCAGCTACATTCAATATCACTTTTTTCCTGCCCCACAAGAACACCTTTTTTTGCCCTTTAGTGCCACTTTGCTTCTGCCCCTCATGATTGCTTTTTATGTCCTTTAATAAAATTTTTCTCTGCCTTTCCAATGCTTTTATTATGGTAAGATTCAAGCATACACAACAGCATAATAACAGGCCGACATATTGGTATTTACCCACCTGACCGGCCCCTTGCCTTTGTTAACAGGCAGCAGCTTAACCATGAAAAAGAGCTGCAGACCTGGAAGGAGTATGGTTTTAAGGTACTGGACAACTCGCCGCCAAAAATATTATTTCCCGTTAATTGCCGGCCAGAATATGATTATTCAGCCAGCCTGCTATGTCTTTATAAACTTCGTTTCTGTTTGTCTCATTTAGTATTTCATGCCTGAATCCTGAATAAAATTTAACATTCAAATCGGTTAGTTCTGCTTTCTTGTAATCATTAAAAACTTTCATTACACCTTTTGTAAAATCTCCGACAGGATCTTTTTCTCCGGAAATAATAAGAATCGGCAAATTTTTAGCTACTTTTAGTATATTTTTAAATAGATTTACCCTTTTTACTCCATATATCAAATCATAAAAAAACCCAGCGCTAAAAACACTGCCGCAATATGGATCTGCTATATACCTGTCAACATTTTCCTCATTAGTGCTTAACCAGTCAAAAGCAGTTCTGTTTGGTTTAAAATAACTGTTAAACTTTCCAAAAGAAAGCTTGTCAAGAAGCGG
>CAYZUS010000009.1:71440-77861 GCA_964481885.1 uncultured Actinomycetota bacterium
GTCCTGCCGTGGCCCCTGAGATCATTGCCATAAACAGCAACCCCGTTTTCTGTAAGAAATTCGGCAAATTCGCTGTATCTTGCCGCATGTTCGGCCATGCCGTGAACAATCTGGACCACTGCTTTTATTTTTGTATTATCATCCGGCAGCCACTTGTAAGTAAATATTTCAGTTTTGTCTTCAGTAAAAAATTTAAAATCGCCTGATTTCATTTTAAGCTCCCCTTCCCGGATTAATAAGACTTGCCATGAATATTATAATCTTATAAAAATAGAAAAGTATAAAACTTTTTACAACTCCAAACTATGGCACTCTTTATCTGCATTTTTCCCCTGTTGTTAGAAGCTGCCAGATACTTTCCTTCCAATCACTTCACTTCTTCAGCTTGCCATAATTGTGTAGTGCTACAATTACTGGGGGTGTTTTTAAGCAGCCAGGCCCGCAATTTAAAATATGCTTTTTTATTAAAAATAACCGCATTCTATTAAAGGAAGGCAGAATTTATCCGATATATTTAGATGGATACCAAAATATAACAAAAAAGATCTCAAGAGATCACTAAGATATGTGCAGTTTTTGTATAGACCGATGGTTTCAGAGGCATTATTATGAAGAGGATCACCAGAATTATTGTAAATTCGATAAAAAGAATTAACAAACCAAAAACTTTGCTCATTATACTGCTAATTGTCCTGGCTGCTTCAGGATCTCTGTATATATATTATTCATGGAATTCGGCCCAAAGTGAAACCTCAAAACAGGTATTAAAAATAGCCACAGCCGCAGCCGTCTCACTGGATGGAGAAATGTTAAATAAACTAAATGCCGTACCTGAGGACCTGGGGACATCGGCCTATGAAAGTATAAAAAAGAGGCTGATGGAAATTGCAAGTACCAATAGCGATATCAGGTTTGCATATTTTTACACTCAAAAGGCGGGAAAGATTTATTTTATGGCTGATTCTGAACCGGCCTACTCGCAAGACTACTCCCCACCGGGCCATGAATACACTGAAGCTGACAAGGAATACTTTAAGCCATTAGAGGACGGGAAGGCTTTGATTACAAAACCGGTAACTGATCGATGGGGAACATGGGTCAGCGTCCTTGTTCCGCTAAATGATTTAAAAACAGGTAAAACAAAAGCAGTTTTTGGAATGGACTACCCTGCAAAAAAGTGGAACAATGCCGCTCTGGTCCAGGCATTTGAGGCAGGGTCTGTGGTTGTTGCCATTCTTTTGCTCATATTGGCCCTTTATAAGCTCTTAAATATTAATAAGGCACTTAAGAAAGAAAAGGATAAATTATATCTGGCAAAAGAGGAAATTGTAAATTCAATGTCAGATATAAAGAAGTCTGAGGAGAAGTTTTTAAAGGCTTTTCAATCAGGAGCAGTATTAATGACAATATCAGGAAGTGAAGATGGCCGTTTTATCGATGCAAACGACACGTTTCTAAAAACACTGGGTTTTAAAAGAGAGGAATTTATTGGCAAAACATCTGCTGAAATAGATATTTTCGCTGACGAAGGACAAAGAGCAGCAGTTAAAAAAATATTTGACTCAGAAGGCAGAGTTTCTAATTTGGAAGTAAGGTTAAAGGGCCACGATGGCTTCATCCATACCGGTATTTTATCGGTTGATACTGTTGAAGTAGAAGATAAGCTTTGCAGTCTTACGACTATTACAGATATTACTAAGCGCAAGCAGGCTGAGGATTTACAGGAGCAGACCCGGCAAAATTATGAATTATTTTTTAACAGTATAGATGAATTCCTTTTTATTTTGGATGAACAAGGCAGGATACTGCATACCAATGCCACAGTAATTGACAGATTGGGATATACGGCCGAAGAACTTTCAGGAAAATCAATTCTCATGGTTCATCCACCTGAACGACGCGATGAGGCGGGTAAAATTGTCGGTGAAATGCTGGCGGGTACTGCGGAATTTTGCCCTGTTCCCGTTATTACGAAATCCGGTATTCAGATCCCGGTGGAAACAAGAGTTTCCAAGGGAATATGGAACAGCAAGCCTGTGCTTTTTGGAGTCACCAAGGACGTTTCAAAAATCAAAATATCTGAGGAGAAATTTTCAACATTATTTCATATCAATCCTTTAGCGTGTGGTTTAAGTGATTTGGAAAACCACAAATATATTGAAGTAAATGAAGCATTTTACACTTTGTTTGGATTTGATAAAGATGAAGTAATAGGCAAAACTCCAACGGACCTGGGTATTTTAACCACAGAAGCCATAAATGCCATTTTCCTTAAAGCCGACAAGGATGGAAACACAACTAATGTTTATGCTGATTTAAAAACAAAAAATGGCGATATCAAACACGTCATTTTATCTTCAGAAAATATTTACATTCAGGATAAAAAATACCGCTTTACTGTTGTAAGCGATATAACCCTGCTCAGGCAGAGTGAGGAAAGCTTGAAACTACTGGCTGCCCGGCTTGAACTGGCTGCGCGTGCCGGCGGTGTGGGTGTATGGGATTACGATATTGTCAATAATATTCTGATATGGGACGACCAGATGCTTTTGCTCTACGGCATTGAAAAAAAAGATTTCAGCCACGCTTATGAAGCATGGCAGACCGGTCTTCATCCTGACGATAAAGAACGGGGAGACTTAGAGATCCAGATGGCAATACGCGGCGAAAAAGAGTTTGATACCGAGTTTCGTGTAATATGGATGGATGGTTCAGTACATATTCTCAAAGCACTTGCCATTGTCCAGCGCGACGACTCAGGACAAGCTTTGCATATGATTGGCACTAACTGGGACATTACCAAACAGAAGGATGCCGAGCAGGAACTAATAAAAGCAAAAAACCTGGCTGAAGCAGCAACCGAGGCCAAGAGTGATTTTCTGGCCAATATGAGCCATGAGATACGAACCCCCATGAATGCGGTCCTGGGGTTTTTGGAGCTTTTAACAAGAACAGATATGACACCCAAACAAACAAACTATGCCCATAAAATAGATGCTTCAGCAAAGTCACTTCTTGGGATAATAAACGATATTCTTGATTTTTCCAAAATAGAGGCAGGAAAGCTTGAAATGGAATCAACAGGCTTTCGCCTTGATGAGGTAATAAGCAATATATTAGGCATGATTTCTGTAAAAGCTTCAGAAAAAAACATAGAACTTCTAAGTGTTGTATCAGAAGAAGCGCCTCTTGCACTTAAAGGGGACCCTTTAAGGCTTGGGCAGGTGCTTGTAAATCTTGCAAACAATGCGGTCAAGTTTACTGAAAAAGGACACATTCTTCTGAAGACTGAATTAATAAGCAAGGATTCTGCAAGTTGCAGAATTAAGTTTTCTGTAAGTGATACAGGAATCGGAATGACAGATGAACAGATGGGCAGATTATTTTCTGCTTTTACACAGGCTGATTCATCAACGACCAAAAGATTTGGTGGAACCGGTCTTGGTCTTACTATCTCAAAGCGCCTTGTTGAAATGATGAATGGCGAAATATTTGTGGAAAGCAAATTAGGCGCAGGAAGCACTTTTACTTTTACAGCAGAATTTAAAAGTCAGCCAGACTCAAAAGAACATATGATAATTGACAGACAGGCCCTTTCAAAACTAAAAGTGCTGATAGTTGATGATAATGATTTGGCTAGAGATGTCCTGAAAAAACAGCTGGGCGATTTTGGTATTTATGCCTTTGCAGTAGACAGCGGAACTGCAGCTATTTTGGAGATTAAGAACAATTCTGTAAAACAGCCCTATGATTTGGTGCTTATGGATTGGAGGATGCCTGGCATGGACGGGCTTGAGGCAGCAAAAGCAATCACTGCCAATAAAAATATTGGAAAGCCCCCCGCGATTGTTATGGTCACAGCCTTCGGAAGAAAGGAAGTTGTCAAGCAAGCTGAAAAAATCGGTATAAATGCATTTTTGGTTAGGCCTGTCAACCAGTCTCTTTTATTTGATACCCTCATGAGTGTTCTTGGACCTAATATTGAAAAATCTTTGACTCAAAAAGCAGACAGGAAAGAGTCTGGCTTGTTTGACAAAATAAATGGCGCAAGAGTGCTTTTGGTTGAAGACAATATCTTAAATCAGGAAGTGGCCACAGAGATACTCAGCGATGCGGGGGCCATTGTTAATATTGCCATTAACGGCTTACAGGCCGTTGAAGCTGTGGAAGGCTTTAACTATGATATTGTCCTTATGGATCTGCAGATGCCTCTGATGGGTGGTTATGAAGCAACGAGAATTATCCGAAGCAATGGAAAATACAGGGATCTGCCGATTATTGCAATGACGGCGCATGCAATGGCCGGGGCAAAGGAGGAGTGTCTTGCTGCAGGACTAAACGACTATGTCAGCAAACCGATAGAGCCCTACACCCTGTTTTCTGTCATTTGCAAGTGGATAAAACCAGTGGCAGCAGAAAGCAGGAAGAAAACACAATAAACAGGTATTAATACTGGCAATCGCGCGGCTTTAAAACCAGCGAATAGCATAAAAGAAGTTTCAGGCAATATATCTGCCTGCGGCATACATGGAAAGATATATTTTTGGTCTGGAAATATAAGTAATAACTGAAAATATCAGCAGTTTTAATATTGAGACTGCGAAGGACCTTCTGCAGAGAATTACTGGCAAAATGAATATAAAATTAAGAGGAAGATAAGAGATGGATGAACCGTCCAAACTACAGGCTGTTTTAATTGATGATGACGCAAAGAAGAAGCTGATACTGGAGCGAATTGTTGCCATATCTGAAGAGTTTCTTCAGTCTGCTGGAGGTGAAATAAATTATCAGGAAATCACTGATAATATTCTGGATATTTCCGGTGCCAAATATGCTGCTTTCAACCTTTTCGATGAAGATGGCAGCAAATTCAGGACCGTCGCTTTTTCTGCGCCAAATGGAATAATTAAAAAAATATCATCATTGCTTGGCTTTAAATTAATCGGCAAGAAATGGGATTACGACCCTGTCCGCGCCGAGAAAATAAAACTCTCCACAATAACACATTTTTCAAGCTTAAGTGAGCTTGCGGGGTCGACCCTTTCCAAACCATTAAGTTCTTTTATAGGAAAATCTTTTGACATAGGTGAAGTGGTCCTTGTAAAGATTTTAAAGGAAAATGTAATGCTCGGGGACTTCACCTTAATTATGCCCGGCAAAGTCAGCTTTGAAAATGATAATTATGTTGAAATATATACACGGCAGGTGGGGCTGCTTATTACTCGCAAAAGAGCAGCAGAAGCACTTCAGAAAAGTGAGGACAGGCACCGAAGTCTTTTTGCCTCTTCCCGTGACGCTATTATGACCCTTGAGCCACCATCATGGAATTTTACATCCGGTAACCCGGCAGCATTTGAAATGTTTAGGGTAAAAGATGAAACAGAGTTTTTGCCATGCAAGCCATTGACATTATCTCCCAAATTACAGCCGGATGGACGTGCCTCTGACGGTAAGGCCAAAGAAATGATTGAAACAGCGATGCGCGAAGGCTCCCATTTTTTTGAGTGGGTGCACAAACGGACAGATGGAGAGGAGTTTGTTGCAGAGGTGTTATTGTCGAGGATAGTGCAGGACGGCAAGATGTTCCTGCAGGCAGCCGTAAGAGATATCACAGAACGCAAAAAGGCAGATACGGCCCTGCGTGACAGCGAAAGCCTTCAGCATTTGCTCACAGACAGTATTTCCGCCGGTATTATAATAGTTGACACCCAGACACATATAATTGAACAGGCAAATCCCTATGCTGCAAGACTGTTCGGCTGCCCTGAGGAACGTATTATTGGTCAAATTTGTCATAATTTTATTTGTCCGGCCCAACTGGGAGCATGCCCTATTACTGACAAGGGACAGGAAGTGGATAACTCAGACCGTGTCTTGCTGTGCGCTGATGGAGGCCAGATACCGATTCTAAAATCGGTTAAGCGTGTTCAAGTCGGGGGTAAGGAAAAGATACTGGAAACATTTATTGATATCACAGAACGCAAAAAAGCTGAGGAGGCCCTGAAGCAAATAGCTGCCCGGCTTGAACTGGCGACGCGTGCCGGCGGTGTGGGTGTGTGGGAATACGATATTGTCAATAATAATCTGTTATGGGACGACCAGATGTTTTTGCTCTATGGCATTGATAAAAAGGATTTCGGCCACGCTTATGAAGCATGGAAGGCAGGCCTTCATCCTGACGATGTTGAGCGAGGCGACAAAGAGACACAGATGGCAATAAGCGGAGAAAAAGAATTTGATACCGAGTTTCGCGTGATATGGGCAGACGGCTCAGTACATATTCTTAAAGCTCTTGCTGTTGTAGAGCGCAGCGACTCAGGACAGGCTTTGCGAATGATCGGCACTAACTGGGACATCACAAGACAAAAGCAGGCAGAGCAGGAACTGATAATAGCAAAGAATCTGGCTGAAGCTGCAACTG
>CAYZUS010000010.1:0-20325 GCA_964481885.1 uncultured Actinomycetota bacterium
AAAATGAAATTATCCGAAAGGGAAACAGATATCATTAAAAATGCTTCACTTATGCATGATGTCGGGAAAATCGGTATAAGCGATACGATTCTTCTTAAAAAGGACAAACTAAACACCTGTGAGTTTTCTGAGATAAAGAAACATCCGGAGATTGCAGTAAAAATATTAAAACACATCAGGTTTATGAATAAATCAATACCATGTATTCTACATCACCACGAATGGTACAACGGCCACGGGTATCCCGATGGCCTTAAAGCTGAAGAAATACCAATAGGTGCCAGGGTAATTGCCATAGCAGACGCATTTGATGCAATGACTTCTGACAGGCCTTACAGAGGTCCTCTTCCTATTGAAGTTGTAATAGACGAATTAAAAAGTGGTTCAGGAAAACAATTCTGTCCCAAAGCTGTGCAGAGTTTTTTAAGCATAATCGAAGACAGCTATAAAGTTTTTGAACGTCCTCATCAGCCTCACCAGATGGATAATGTAATGTCAGAAAAAACATCTGAAATATATGCTTAAAGGTTTTAAATTATAGGCTTTAAGATTCTCCGGAATATTCTTTAAGATTATAAACCATTAGCTTAAAGATGCTCCAGTATAGTCTGTAATCGAGTATGGTCCGTAAGGTTGTCTGATATTGGCTGTAACACTATGGTTTCGGCCTTAAGATCATTTTAAAACAGAAAACCCAGGCTGTTTTTAATAAAGAGTTTCAATTTGCAAATAATGCTTTCCTGTACCATAAAGCTCATAACCTCTTTTTTACATAAAAAAAGGATACACAATCGATCAGCACATGCTGCCGATACCAAGTTCAGCCGATAGTGCGCCCGGAACGAAGGAGCTAAATTGTCAAATATCATATAAAAATAGAAATATACTTTATATTAAGATTAAAAAATTAATAATATAAATATAAATAAAATAATATTAAATTATATTGTTAAAGTAATTAACTAAAATTACCGAAATATTATATATACAAAAGTTAATAATTTCATTATGAAGTTAAAAGTCCATGGAGGGACAACAGCCGGCATCAAGGCGTTGTCCTTTTTTTGTTTATAAAGGTGGTAAATATGTTTGAAGACCCGATAATATCGATGCTGGAGAAAGCAGTATACGGCTCGTCTATAAGGCATACTGCCATTGTCAATAATATTTCTAACGTAAATACACCGGGGTATAAAAGAGTTGATGTGGATTTTAAGACATCTCTTAAAGCTGCTGTAAAAAATCTGCAGGATGGCAAGAAAGGCGAAGCCATGCAGGCAATTGAGAACAGTACTCCGGAGATATTAAATGATACGGGAAGCTCCGTAAGGCTTGATGGAAATGGAGTGGATATTGACAGTGAAATGACGTCACTTGCAGAAAACACTCTTGAATACAGCATGTATATCAAGCTGCTGACAAAAAAATTTGATGGTTTGAGAACAGTGATCTCAGAAGGAAAGAAGTGATTTTTAAATGGACTCTATGTTTAAGGTAATGGATATAAGTGCATCGGGCCTTACTGCTGAAAGAGTAAGGATGGATGTTATTGCAAACAATATTGCAAACGCAAACACAACATTGTCCGTAAACGGGGAACCATATACAAGGAAATCAGTTGTGCTTGCAAGCAAAACAGATACAAGTTTTTCTATGGACCTGCAGGCAAATATCAAGAATATGGGAGTTGAAGTTATCAGAATAGTAGACGATAAAGCACTGCCAAAATTGAAATATGACCCCACTGATCCCAATGCAGACGCAGAGGGGTTTATAAGGCTTCCAAACGTAAATGTTTTAAATGAAATGGTTGATATGATTTCTGCAACCAGGTCCTATGAGGCCAATGTTACTGCAATAGAATCAACCAAATCCATTGTAAAGAGTACTTTTGAGATAATCAAATAGTTAAAGCATTGACTCGATCAGGCAGAAAAAAGCCTGATTAATTTTTTAATTTAAAAATTTTTGAAAATATAAAAAGATTAAGGAGCCGCAAGCCATGAGTATAGCACCCATAAGCAGCATAGGAATAAATCTTGTAAAAGACATAGATGCATTATCAAAAGGCAGCGGAATAGCTGAGAGTATAGGTAAATCAGGCCAGCCGGAGAAATCTTTTATGTCAACAATCATGGAGAGCTTGCAGAATGTTCAGCAATCATCAGCAGACGCAAGTGCTAAAATCGGCCAGCTTGTCTCCGGACAGGGTGCTGAAATGGCAAATGTTTTAATCACTGCTGAGAAAGCTTCACTTGAGATGCAGTTCACTTTAGCGGTTAGAAACAAGCTTGTGGAGTCATATCAGGAAATAATCAGGATGCAGGTCTGATTGAACATTGAAAATCTGATTTGTTGATGCCGGTCCGTTTCGATGGTAAAGGACTTTCCTGGTTGTTAAGATCTTTTGGATGTTACAGGGAAGCTTATGTAATTATTAAAACTATTCTTAAAAATAAACTATTCTTAAAAAATATATAAAAGGAAAAAATGGCAGGCAATAATCTGGATTTATACAACAAAAATAGCGGTGGGAAGAAAAGCGGTTTTAATGTAGTAAGTATGCTTTCAAGCCTTACTCTGGCTCAAAAAATCTCAATAGGCCTTATTGCAGTCGTTATGATTGTCGGAATATATGTAGTATATAAGTGGAGTTCCAGGCCGGAATACGTTGTATTATATTCCAACCTTGCAGCTGAAGATACTGCTGCAATAGTCCAACAGCTTGACGGGGCAAGTATAAAATACCTGGTTTCAAGTGATGGCGCCACCGTACAAGTGGACCAGAAACAGATAGCAAACGCCAGGCTGATTTTGGCAGAACAGGGACTGCCCGCTTCTTCGACAGTCGGATTTGAACTGTTTGACAAGCAGTTTTTTGGCCTTACAGATTTTGCACAACAGGTAAACTATCAGAGGGCCCTTGAAGGTGAACTGTCAAAGACCATAGCCAGCATAGAAGAAGTTGAGAGTGTCCGCGTGCATCTGGTACTTTCTCAAAGTGAAGTATTTACAGACACCGCTTCAAATGCCAGCGCTTCCATAGTCCTGCAATTGAAAAATGGCAGCACACTTGAAAGCGGCAGCGTAAAGGCTATCACAAATCTTGTTGCGAGCTCCGTTCAGGGACTCTTGAAAGAAAACATCACCATTGTCGATACTAAAGGCGAGCTTTTATCTTCAGGCAATGTAGCAGACGGAGAGGCCACCGACAATACAGGTATGGTGTCCACATTTGAAGATGGCATAAAGAAAGACCTGACATATATGCTTGAACAGGTTTATGGAGCAGGAAATGTGCTCGTACGTGTAAGCGCAGATATTAATTTTGATAAAAAAGAATCGCAGCTTGAAACATACATTCCAAAAGATGACGGGATGGGAGTTATCTTAAGTGAGTCTGTCATAAGAGAGACTTATGATAAAAGCAATGCTGATGCTACCGTGGGATCAAATACTGCCGCAGGGACAGATTCAAATATACCCAGCGCAACTGATACTGCCACAAGTACTCCTTCTTATGCTGAAACTACCGGGACCACTGCATCTGATTCCTCAACTGCTGCAGGAAATACATACTTAAAGGACGACACTACAACTCAGTATGCAGTATCAAAGCAAATTGAAACAATAAGCTCCCAGGGGGGCAAACTTGACAAAATGTCCATCGGGATATTTGTTAATGGTAATCTTACAGAGGAAGAGAAAAAGAATATAACTGCTGTTGTTTCTGCAGCTTCAGGGATCATGGCTGATCGCGGAGACACTCTGTCAATCGAGGGTGTAAGCTTTGCAGCAATTGAAGATAATATGATTTCAAGCGACGATGCAGCCGCAGTAGTGCCCCTGACCGATCAGCTGCTGCCTATGCTCCAAAAGTATTTCCCCGGGATTATTTTACTAATTATGCTTGGATTTTTAACAATAAGGGCTTTTAAAAATAACTCGCCAAATCCAAAAGGAAAATATCTTAAATATTCCCCGCAATCGATTGGAAATAGTTACAGCGCTGGTAGCCTTGAATCAAATTTCACCGCATCCACCATACCCGAAAGAAACGATATGGCAGGATTTGCCGATTCAAATAATCCCAAATCCGGCAAAGCTTCACAGGAACAGATAAAGAACAGACTAAAGGATATGGAAAAGCAGAACAGTAAAACAGCGGCCGACAGCATCGCCAAAAAAATTCGCCAGCAGGAAGATGATTACGTGCCTCCTGAGGCTCTTATGGGCAAGTTTTCCAAACTAAGGGAACTTGTAGGAGATGGCGTAGATGTAAATCCGGATACGGCTCGTAAGATTATTAAAAACTGGGTAGATGTTGGAAGATAAGGAAAAGGAATTTTAAAAAATGCCGGTAATCAAAAAATTAAACGAATCTAAAGTTGGTAAGCGAAAAGCAGCAATATTTTTAATTTCTGTGGGTCCGAAAATTGCTGCAAAGATCCTTTCAGAGTTTTCTGAACCTGAAGTTGAAACTCTGATGGTAGAGGTCGCCAATTGCAATATGGTGACACAGGAAGAAAAAGAACTAATCATGGAAGAGTTTTACGAGGATTACCTTGCCAGGGACAGCCTGGACAAAGGCGGAATTAATTTTGCTTCAGAAGTCCTTGAAAAAGCTTTTGGAAAAGTAAAAGCTGAAGAGATGCTTGAGAGGTTGAGCGAGAACATAAGTGTGGGTCCGTTTAATTTTTTAAGAAATACTGAGCCTGACCATCTGGTAACCTTTATTAAAAGTGAACATCCTCAGACCATTGCGCTGATACTTACATACCTTAATTATGACCAGGCTTCAAAAGTGCTTTGCTCGTTAAGGCCCGAGCTACAGATAGAAGTTGCAAAAAGAATAGCTGTAATGGACAGAACCACACCTGAAGTAATAAACAGGGTGGAAAAAATTCTTGAAAAAAAGATCTCAACGATTGCCGGGCAGGATCTGCGAATAGTAGGAGGAGTAAAAGCAATTGTCGGAATTTTAAATAATGTAGACAGAGGTACAGAAAAAGTTATTTTAAGTTCCTTTGAAAAAGCCAATAAAGCTCTTGCCGCAGAAGTTAAAAGCCTGATGTTTGTATTTGAAGATGTATTAAAGCTTGACGATAAGGCGGTCCAGAGGGTACTAAAAGAAATAGACCAGAATGTGCTTTCCTTGGCCATGAAAAATGCAAGCAGGGAGCTGAGGGATAAAATATTTAAGAACATGAGCGAGAGGGCCGCAGATATCCTTCAGGAAGACATGGAAGTAATGGGTCCGTCAAGGGTAACCGATATTGAAAAGGCACAGGTTGCAGTTGTAGCAAAAATCAAAGAACTTGATGATGCAGGTGAAATAGTGATTGCTCGTGGAGACAGTGAAAAGCTGGTATAGGATTGTATTTTATAACAGCAAATAAGAAGTAAAAACATATTAAAAGAACCTGGTGGAAATGTTAAAAGAAAGATCCCGAGTAATTAAAAAGCCTGAGCCAAAAGCCGTTGAAGAAGAGCTTCTTCTTAAATTTAAGCCTGTGCAATTGGCTAATATATTAAAAGAAAAGTCAGTCACCAGTGAAAAAGATAATGGCGAGAACGATTCATCCGCTGACGAAAAGGTTTTTTTTGATTTTAATATCGATTATTTTAAAGATGTGTCTTCAAGAACAAAATTCATAAATTTTGCTTATGCGAAAAAAAATGAGTTTTTAAAAAGCATTAAAGATGAAGCAAAGCAAATAAAAGCAGACGCATTCAGCGAGGGGGATAAACGAGGTTATTCAGAAGGATTTGAAAAAGGCAAATCAGAGGCATTTAATAAATTTTCTGAAAGCCTGGATATCCTTGACAGGACCCCTGCCCAGATAAATGTCATAGTGGATGAAATATACAAGAGTGCAGAAAAAGATATTTTGAAGCTTTCAATTGCAATTGCTGAGAAAATAATCAGGCAAAAAATAGCTGCAGATGATGATGTGGTGCTTAATTCCCTGAAATTTATTTTAAAAACAATTCCCCAGGTAAACAATCTGATTATTTATCTGAATCCACAGGAATATGAAAAAATTAAAAAAAGCAGTGATGATTTTGAAACTATTATGGAGAGATATAAAGAAGTAAAGTTTGTTGATGATGCAAGGGTTGAAAAAGGCGGGGTTGTTGTCGAGACTGAGCTTGGAAATGTAGACGGAATGCCGAGCAGCCAGATTGAAAAACTGGAAAAAGCTTTTGAATCAGTAAACAACTGATAATTTTAAAAGATTTTAAATTAAAAGGCACAATAAACATCATAAGAGATGAGGGTACAAAAAAAGAATAAAAAAACCAAATTTACAGAGACTGAAGTTTAAGAAACAAATATATAAAAATTTAGAATACAGGTTCCAAAGATATATAAAAAAATGACTGAATTACAACTGCTTGATGAAAAACTTAAAAGCTTAAGCCGTCAGGACCATTCTTCTGATGGTATTAACTCGAGTACAATTTTTGACCTTGAAAAACACATGACAAGGTTAAAAAAGGCAAATCTTATACAAATGGACGGAAGAGTCATTCAGGTAATCGGTCTTATTATCGAATCAACGGGTCCAAATGTCGGAATAGGAGAGATCTGCCAGATAAAATCCAGCAGGGTTGAAAAGTCCGTGCTGGCAGAAGTTGTTGGTTTTCGTGAAAACAGGGTACTTATGATGCCTATCGGGGATATGAGCAAAATTTCCCCCGGAAGTCCGGTTATTTCTACAGGCAAGTCTTTTTCAGTAAAAGTTGGCGAAAGCCTGCTTGGAAGAGTTTTAAATGGATTCGGTGACCCTATAGATGGTTTGGATCGTCCAATAACAGGTGAGTATTATTCTGTCATAAACAAACCTCCGGATGTCCTTACAAGGCAGAGGATAACAGAACCTCTAAGCCTTGGAATAAGGGCAATAGACGGCCTGCTGACTGTCGGAAAAGGGCAGAGAGTAGGGATATTTGCAGGAAGCGGGGTTGGCAAATCAACTCTTCTCGGATGTATAGCCAGAAACACTCAGGCAGATATAAATGTAATTGCATTAATCGGTGAGCGTGGAAGGGAAGTCCGGGAGTTTATTGAAGGCGACCTGGGAGTAGAGGGCCTGAAAAGAAGCGTGGTTGTGGCAGTAACCTCTGATGAACCCGCACTTTTAAGAATAAAGGGCGCTTATATAGCCACGACCATAGCAGAATATTTCAGGGAAAAAGGGCATGACGTAAACCTCATGCTTGACAGTATAACAAGGTTTTGCATGGCTAAAAGAGAGGTCGGTTTATCAATAGGTGAGCCTCCAACTACAAGAGGATATCCTCCTTCAGTTTTTGCTGAACTGCCAAAACTTCTTGAAAGAGCCGGGACTGCAGAAAAAGGCAGCATCACGGGCCTGTATACTGTGCTTGTTGAAGGCGATGACATGAATGAGCCCATTGCCGACTCAGTAAGGTCAATTCTCGATGGCCACATAGTGCTTACAAGGGATCTTGCAAATCTTAACCACTACCCTGCAATTGATGTTCTTCAAAGTATATCCCGTCTCATGAATTCAATAGTACCTGAAGAACACAGGGACCTGTCTTCCCGCATAAAAAATTTGATGGCAATGTATAAAAAATCTTCGGACCTAATCGAGGTTGGTGCTTATGTTGAAGGCAGTAATCCAAAACTGGACTTTGCAATCAGGCACATTGAAAAGATAAATGAGTTTTTAAAACAGGATGTTTCTGATAAGGAGACATTTGAATCCACTTTTATAAAACTTGAAGGCATAATGCCGACTGAATATGGGTACGAAGAAAAAACGGACCTGGATATTATCAAATCAGCCAAAGATAATATTCTGGCCAAGGGTATGAAAATTAATTTTGAATAAACAGACAGGCGGAGAACATGGTTAAAAGATTTGATTTCAAACTTCAGGGAGTACTTGACTTGATCAGGATGAAAGAGGATCTGCTTGGACAGGACCTGGCCAAATTATTAAGGGAACTTTTGACAGAAAAAAACAAGCTTGAGATCTTTAAAAATGATTATAATGATACACGCCTTCGCCTGGAAGAAGAGCTTACAGAAAACCTGGATTTGAAAAAAATATCCTTTTTTAATGATTACTTAAGGTTTATCGACAAGGAAATAAAGGACAAAAAAAAGCTTGTAATGCTTATGGAGGAAGTTGTTGCCATCAAGAGAAAAGAACTCGAAAAAGTAATGAAAGATAAAAATGTAATGGACAAATTAAAAGGCAGAAAGCTCACAGAGTACAACAGTGATGTATTAAGGCAGGAGCAGAAAGTCATTGATGAAATAGGCACACAGAGATTTATATATAAAAAAGGAGTGATGGGTAGTGGAAATTAATTTCCCCCAGGTGACTTTTCAGAGCATACAGAGCGGTATTACAAATATAGAAGCCAAAATAGAAACTATAGAAAACAAGCTTGGAATCGACAAGTTTAAAAACGTTCTTGAAGGTATGCTTGATTTAAATGCACCGTCCGGGCAGAGCCTTACTGATAATATCAATATCAATGACTTAAAATATACGTCCCTGGGCTCACAGGCTCTTAGCGGACTCTTTGAGAATACTGAAAATACTGAAATTAATGATATTTTTAACACCGGAACTGAAGATATTTTTGGTGGGAGCACAGTAAATACAGACAATAATATTCTTGAAAAGGCTTTACTTGGCATACAGGATTTTTCACAAAACCTTGTTTCTGGAGTAAAGGACTCAGAGCTGTTTACAGGTGTTAACCTGATTGTTGACGAATTAAGCGCCAAGTATGGAGTTGATGCCAAACTGATTAAGTCTGTCATAAAGGCAGAATCAAATTACAACCCTGATGCAACATCTCATGCAGGAGCAATGGGGCTCATGCAACTGATGCCGCAGACGGCTCAGGGCCTGGGTGTGACGGATCCGTATGATATTTTTCAAAACCTTGATGGCGGTACCAGGTTATTAAAAACTTTACTTAACAGTTTTGGAGGCAGCACTGAACTGGCCCTGGCAGCATATAATGCAGGCTCAAAAAGAGTCATTGATGCCGGAGGCGTGCCGCCTATACCTGAAACACAAAATTATGTCAAACAAGTTCTTAGTATGTATGAATCCTGAAAAAAACAGGATTCAGATAAAAACCATTAAAAGGAGGTGACAAAAATGAATATAAATATATTTATGGGTTCGAATGTTAAAAAATCCAGTTTGATGCCTGTTTCAGATCTTCAAATATCAAAATTTGCAAAGGCCGGAGAGCCAGCTTATGACAAGTTCAAAGAGATCATGAGTGATATTAAAAAGCATGAATTGTCTGAAAATAACAACAGCATCAAAGCCACAAGCAGTGGGCCGAAGGTAAAAGACAGCAGGAATTCTGCAGACACAGATAAGATCGCAGATAAGAACGAGGTTCATGAAAAAGTGAAACTCAAAAACACTGAAAGTAAAAGCCTTTCTGCAAAGCAATTAAAAAAAATGGATGAGAAGCTCTTCGAATTCGCATCTTTTCTCATTCTGGTAAATTCATCCGGCGAACAAAAACCTGATAATCTTACTATTGGGATTAAGGACGGCAAGGTCATTGCTTCTTTGGGAGATGAAGAGATCGTAATAAACTCTGCATTTTTTGACTCACTGGCAGCAAACTTAACTGCAAATCTTGAACAGTTAATGAAAGGTATGGCAGCTTATTTTGAAATTGGCAACCCGGCAGAACAGGGTAACTGGAAAGGCAGCATGACTTTAAAAGATGCTTTGTCAGAAGCTATTTTCGATGCGCTGAATAAAACTTCAGGGAGCCAGGAAATTCAAGGTGGATCAGCAACTGGAGAAACTGGTGAATCATTGCAGCAGGTAGCTTCCGGTGAAGAACTGCTTGTTTTACAACCAGAAATCATTACTTTGGCAGAAGAACAGGGGCTGGGAAACTCTCTTCAGGAAATTCAACCAGAAGTTATCGAACTTGTTGGAGAGGCTTCTGAGTCTCTTGTTAATGCAAGTAACACCATAGTTGATAATTCCCTGACTGATGCTTCCAAAAGCTCAAACGTAAAAAAAGACGGAAGGATAGTAGCACTCGAGCAGGCTCTGGGAAGGCTCTTAAAACAGCTTGATATACCCGGGGACATGATTGATTCGAAAATCGAAAGCATCATTGGAAGCCTTGATCAGGACAGTGAAGAACTGGAGCTGGGAAAGAAGAATTTCTTAAACCTCGCAAAAATAATAACTGTTGAACTCTCCCAGCTTTCAAAAAAATTTACAGTTAACCTTGAAGAGCTGATAGCAAAGCTTGAAACTGGCCAGACTCAGGGAAAGTTTGGATTAAACGGCCATTTGGCTAAATCACTCAGGAATTCAGAAGTTTTTGATATTTATGCTGACAAAGTATTAAAGCCTTTTGTTTTCCAGCCCACCGTTGATCCGGCTATAAGCAGCTCAGGAGCAGTAAGCACAAATCCTGTAACAGGCAATACTGCTGTTAATCTTGCAGATGTCATAATGCAGATAAGTTCGAGGATAATAAGTAAAGACAGCCCTGTTATCAGGCAGCTGGAAATAATGCTCAAGCCTGAATCTCTTGGAACAATCAGGATAAAAGTTGAAGCAGCAGGAGATGGTGTGAATATAAAAATTCAGACCCAGTATTCCCACACTGAAGAAATAATCAGCAGTAATCTTGATATGCTGAAAAACAACCTTTCAGAAAAAGGTGTATTGCTTAAGGACCTGTCAGTATTCATGGATTTAAACACCGGCGCAAGTGGCAAGTCATTCGAAGGATTTTCAGGATTTGGAGATGCTCTTAACCAGAGTAACAGCCCAAAACAGCACCCTGAAGAGGGCCAGCTTGCAAAGAACAGAAACTTTGAAGATTCTAACAAAGCCGGTGAAGCAGAAAACACTGATATCGATGCTTTAAGCAATGAGGTCAATAATAAATACGGCGTCGATATTGTAGCCTGATAAAAAATGGACGCTTGACAAGGAGGTGAAATAAAATGCTTATTAATTCAATAAGCCAGATAAAAAATTCAAATACTATATCTGAAATTGTAACAGAGGGTGACCAGAATATGGGAAAGGATGATTTCCTGAAACTGATGGTTGCGCAGCTTAAGTACCAGAACCCCATGGAACCGTCAAATGATTTGGACTTCATTGCACAAACTGCCCAGTTCAGCTCTCTTGAACAGATGACAAACTTAAATGCCAAAGTCATTGAGCTTATTTCTTCAAACAAGCAGCTATATGCAAATACCATGATAGGAAGAGAGATAACATGGGCGGACGCTGATGATGTTGTCAAGTCAGGCATAGTTTCAAAGGTCATGCTTAATGATGGGGAACCTGTTCTTCTTGTAAATTACGAAGAAGTCAGCCTTGACCAGGTAATCAATGTTACTTATCAGTCACTGAGTACCGGCGGGTAAGGTGTTACAAAGCCAAAGGCATAAAAGCAGTTGGCAAAGCCCGATGCATGTAAAAAGCTGCGTGGGCCGGGAATGATCAGGGAACTTTTAAATTTCCTGGGGAAAAGAAATCAATTCATATTTCCCCCGCAGAGAAAGCAATTTATGGTTACAGGTAAAGCAAAGCAAAGAGGAGGTGTATAAACATTATAAATTCAATAGAGCAATTAAATAATTTAAATAATATAAGTAAAGGCAGTTTTAACGGAAAAGTAAACTCGGGTTTGGACCAGCCTGAAATAAAACTCACTTCCATGGGCTTTAAGGATATATTTAGGGGAAAAATCCTGGACAACTCCATGTTCGAGGAAATTAAACTTTCAAAGCATGCGGCTGAAAGGATGAATTCAAGAAATATCAGTTTTTCTGAAAATGATATCAAAGATCTGGGAAATGCAATAAAAAAAGCTGAAGACAAGGGCTCAAAAGAATCGCTGATACTGCTAAATGACATTGCTCTGATTGTAAGTGTCAGAAACAGGACAGTAATTACAGCCATGACGCGTGAAAGTCTTAAAGACAATGTCGTAACAAATATCGACAGCACAATAATGATTTAGAATAATAACTGTAAGGCCTGGACCTTTTTAAGGGGGGCCGGCAAATACATTTAATGTGTATTTGCAAAAGATAATTGGAGGTTGGATTAAAATGATGCGATCAATGTTCTCCGGTGTTTCCGGACTCAGGATTCACCAGACTATGATGGATATCATAGGAAACAATATTGCAAATATAAATACGATTGGTTATAAAACCAATAACCTGACTTTCCAGAGCATGTTGAACCAGACACTAAAAGGTGGTTCAACCCCTACCGCAAATTCCGGAGGAAGCAATCCGATACAGGTAGGGTTAGGCGCACAAATGGGAAGTGTAGATACGAATTTTGTACAGGGCAACCTGCAGTCAACAGGCAAGGTGACTGATATGGCTATTCAAGGCGATGGTTTCTTTGTGTTAAAGTCGCCAGCCGGATTATATTATACCCGAGCCGGTAATTTCACATTCGATTCTTTGGGAAATCTTGTAAATCCTGCAGATGGAATGATTGTGCAGGGATGGGTGGCCGATAATGTTGGTGATATAAACACAAGTGAGTCAGTGGCAAATCTACAGATACCTGTTGACCAGATAGTCGAGCCCACGCCGACAAGTACAGTAACTTATACAGGAAATCTTCCTGCAACAACTGCTGCCGGAGAAAGTATAATAACATCAATAGATGTGATTGACTCACAGGGAAACAAGCATACTCTTACTGTTGAATTCGAGAAAACTGCAACTGCAAACCTTTGGGACTGGTCAGTTACCAGCCCTTCCAGTGCAGCCGGAGCCGGCCATCTTGCGTTTGGTGCTGATGGCATGATTTCCACTATTACAGTGGATACTGCAATTACTTACACCCCTGCAGGAGCAACAGCAATGGCAATTACAGCAGATTTTGGAACAGCCGGCTTAAGTGACGGAATAACCCAGTTTTCTTCAGATGCAACAGTGGCGGCCATAGGCCAGAACGGAAATGTTTCCGGGGGGCTGCAGTCAATGTCGATAGGTGGAAAAGGTGAAATTACCGGCATATTCTCCAATGGCCAGAACAGATTGCTTGGGCAGATCGCTCTTGCATCATTTAAAAACGCAAGCGGCCTTTTAAAAACCGGCAGCAGCCTTTATTCTGAATCGAATAACTCCGGTGTCGCAATAATCGGAGAGGCGAATTCAGGGGGCAGGGGCCAGATAGTCCCGGGTACTCTTGAAATGTCCAATGTCGACCTGGCAAAAGAATTTGCAAACATGATAATAGCCCAGAGAGGGTTTCAGGCAAATTCAAAAATAATCACTGCTTCTGATGAAATGCTGATGGATCTTGTCAGGCTGAAAGGGTAATAAATAAGCCTGCAGTTATTTAATGATCAGGACTGGCAGTAAATAACAGCAGAGAACGCAAATATTTAATAGACGAACAGACATAGTCTTTCACGAAGGTATTAAATAATAAAGAAGGCAGTGAAATAGAATTAAAGAGACAGTGAGTAATAATATGAAATGATATTATATGGAGGGGGTTTAAAACATAAAATCTCCTCCATATAAAAACGAGAGGTGAAGAAGCGATGATTGATTTACACAGAATTGACGGGACAAAGATTCTCGTAAACCTGGATCTCATAGAGCTGATTGAGGAAACCCCCGATACGGTTGTCACTTTGACTAATGAACACAAATATGTGGTCAAAGAAAAAATTCCCGAGATAATAGAAAAAATAGTTGATTTCAAATGCAGTATACATTTCAAAAAACTAATTATTGTAGACGCAGACGAACAGAAAAATACACCGGTAGAGAATAAAAGGAAGTCATTTGAAGAACCAACCGTAACTATTATCAAGACTTTAAAAGACAAGTAAAGAGATCTAAACATTAAAAGATTATTTAAATAAATAAATAAATAATATTTTCAAAAATATTTTAATTATTTGTTTATTTTTAATGATTAATTGCCGATAAATTTGTTAATGTTATAAATCTTATTTTATTTTAAATTATCTTTTATATTTTAGGATATTTTTTAGCGTAATTTCTTAACTTTTGAATTAATAGGTTACAAATTTGAGTTTAAATATTTTCAGAGCTGGAATGTTTATAAAAATTACTTTTTTAAGTTAATGGAACAAAATACCAACGGTCAGGCTGCCGGGATCAGTAACATCCGGACAAAGCATACTGATAGGGTGCCGGGAAAAAACCAGTAAGGACCGTTCAGGATAAACTGCTGAAACCAGAATATTTTGGCCAATGATCAGCACTAAGATATCCGGGCAAAGGATCACGGATACAAAACAGGAGATTTTACAGATGGATATTACCATAATTATTGGAATACTTGCAGCATTTGGTTCGCTTGTAGCGGGAATTTTCATGGAAAAAGGGAATATAGCTTCATATATCCAGGTTTCAGCTGCTGTAATTGTATTCGGAGGCACTATTGGCGCCACAATGGTAAGTTTTTCCCTCAAAGACACCACTAATTTAATAAAAGTATTCAAAAAAGTACTTCTTCCTGACAAGATGGACTTTGCGGCAGAAATAAAAAATATAGTCAGGCTGGGAAATATGGCACGAACGGAAGGACTGCTTGCACTTGAAAAAGAGATAGAAGCAATAAAAAACCCGTTTTTAAAAAATGGAATAAGGCTGACAGTAGATGGAACTGATTCCACCAAGATTGTTGAAATCCTGGAAACGGAGATTGAGCAAATGGAAGAAAGACATAAAAAGTATGCGTTATATTTTGCAACATTGGGAGGATTTGCCCCAACACTGGGTATAACCGGTACAGTTATCGGCCTGGTAATTGCACTTGGCAATCTGGAAAATCCTGAAGAAATGGCAAAAAATATTGCGGCTGCTTTTATTGCAACTCTCTATGGAATTGCATCGGCAAACCTGCTTTTTCTTCCTATTGGGAACAAACTTAAAATTAACAGCCAGATGGAAATAAAAATGAAGAACCTGCAGATGAAAGGCATCCTTGCCATACAGAGCGGAGTCAATCCGAGGATAATTGAAGAAGAGCTGCTATCATTTCTCCCGCCATCAGAGAGAAGCAAAAAGGACCAGCCCGGAAAAGATAAAAAGAAAAAATAGAATTTTAAAATATGTCAAAAAAGAAAAAACACGAAGAGCACGAAAATGCAGAAAGATGGCTTCTAACATATGCTGATATGATAACACTGCTAATGGTGTTTTTTATAATGATGTACGCAATGTCCATGCTTGACATGAAAAAGTTTGACAAAGCAGCGTCAGGGTTTAAACAGGCTTTTGGCGGGGCAGACACTCCGGGGATACTGTCTGGTGGAAAATCAGTTTTCGGTGGTGGCAACAGTGGAGTTTCAACGGAGGGCGTCCTGGTATTTGAAAACTTTGTCACGCCTGAAAACAAGACAGCCAGTGAGGAAACTGAAACTACAGATGCAGCTCAGGAAGCCTCCATGCCAAATGAGGCCGCAGGTGAAGCTGCAGATAATGAGGTTGATCTGAAAACTGTAACTGCCGAAGAAGCGCTGCAAATACCCGGAGTAGATAAGGAGCTTGTAACTATTGCTGAAACAATTCTCGATAATGTCAAAGGTACAGGAGATTATGAAAATGTCAATCTTTCACTTGAAAACCGGGGACTTATTATAAGGATTCAGTCAGAAGGAATTTTGTTTGATTCAGGCAGTGCACATGTTCGCACAGAGATAATGCCTCTTCTTGACATTATTGCAAAGTCTTTAAAGTTTTATATGGGAATGGTAATTATTGAAGGCCATACTGATAATATACCGATAAGCACTCTGGCATATCCATCAAACTGGGAATTATCTACAGCAAGGGCCTCTTCAGTATTGAAATACTGGCTCGAAAAAAAACTGGTAGCTGCCGAAAATGTTATGGCAGCGGGTTTTGCGGACACTCAGCCCATGATGACAAATAATACAGATGAAGGCAGAGCAAAAAACAGGAGAGTTGAAATACTGGTTTTAAATAAAGAATATTCAGAGCTGCTGTTAAATTAAAAAATTACTTTTTTAAAATATTTGATTTGCAGGAAAAAATACAACTTTAAAATAAAACAATTATTACCAGTAAAAGTTAAATAAATCTATTATACAAAATTATATATAAATAAAAACAAGTAATTTGGATGGAGCCTTTAAGATGGGAACAGTAAGTAAAAAAAAGTTTTTTAACCTGATAATTGTAATAGTGATTGTGGGCATTGTTATGTTCCTTGCAATTAATTCAAGCTCCTGCTCGTTGTTTAAGAAAAAGACTACAACAGCTGTAACAAATGCAGACGGTTCAGCTGTAACAAATGCAGACGGTTCAGCTGTAACAACCGCTGAAGCTGCCAAAACTCCTGAGACAAAGGAAGAGGAAAAGAAAGAATTTGGGCCGACATTTGATTTGGGGGAGATCATAGTTAACCTTTCAGATGCGGGCCAGGCAAGATATGCAAAAATGTCTGTGGCCTTTGAGCTTGACGCTGAAACAACACTGGAAGAAGCAACCAAGATGGACCCGCTTATCAGGGATATTGTTGTTGAGCTATTAAGCGGCGAAACATCTGAAAAGATATTGTCGCTGGACGCAAGAAATGATTTGAAAAAAAGGATAATGGAAAGAATAAATGAGCATTTTCCGGAAGGCGAAGTCCTTCAGGTGTTTTTTACAAATGTGCTGGTGCAATAAAAATTAAATTTTCACGATAATTTTTTTAGGGCCTTATTTGTTGAAAGTGATTTTTAAAAGCAATTACTTTATAAAGTTTTTTAAAATAATAATTTACAGATAGATAAACCGGCAGCCGGGAATTTTAAAGACAAGTTAAGACAAGTAATAAATTGTTACTAAAGGTTAATTTTTAATACATATGCAGGTAAAAATATGCAGGTAAAAAAAGAAGTTCAAAGTAAAAATGTAGATATATCAGGGAAAATCTTTACCAACAAGAAAAGAAAATCCCTGCAGGTACAAACTTTCGACTTTAAAAGGCCGGCAAAGTTTTCAAAAGATCAGTTCAGAATTCTTGAAATGATCTATAACTCGTTTGGAAGAATTGCGGAAACTAACCTTTCGGTACAATTAAGGACACTTGCAGAAATCAGGATTCTTAGCATAGAGCAGAAAACTTTTGCGGAATACATAGAGTCTCTTCCGGAACTTTGTTATTTAAACATAATTGGATCTACCGCATTTAAAGCTGATACAATCCTGCAGTTTGACAACAAACTGATTTTTATAATACTTGACAGGCTGCTGGGTGGCAAAGGAGAAGAGGTACAGAACAGGGAGTTTACAGACATTGAGGTTAGCATTGTTCAGGGAATAATCAATGAATTTCTTTCCACCTTAAAGGATGCCTGGACAAATATTGTTGAATTAAGTTTTAAAATAAAAAGCGAAGAGACAAACCCGCAGTTCGTCAGGGTAATCCCCTTAAATGAAATGTGTGCAGTTATAGAATTTGAAATGAAGATAGGGCAAAAGGCCGGAAAATTTTCATTCTGCCTGCCATTTATGGCAATTGAGTCAGTGCTTGGCAAACTGACAACAAGAAGATGGTTTGCTGAGAGTGAAGAAAATTCTGAAGAAAGAAACAGGGCGCTTATGCTCCAAAGCCTGGTGGACGCAGAGCTTCCTGCATGTGTAATCCTTGGCCGGACTGAAATATCTCTTCATGATTTAAAAACCCTGGAAATTGGAGATGTTATAAAACTGGACCAGAATATTTACAGGGACCTTGATTTAACTATTGAGGGAAATCAGGTTTTTAAGGTGCAGGCTGGGAAAATCAGCAATAATCTTGCTGTTCAGATTGTAAAAGTAATGGAAGTTTCCTGAATTTTTAAAAAAATAATTAATCAGTTAAAAACAGGAAAATATTTATAGCCGGATAATTACAGATTATGAAAGTTATAATTAAGGCATGGGAATTTGCATAAAGAAAGGTTGAGATAGAAATGGCAAAAAGTAATGATCCAAACGGAAAGATTACAATCGAGGAACCAACAAACGAGGCCCTTGAAACAACACCAGTAAACAGTGAAATCAAGAAGGTTGGTTTCCCAAGCTTCAAAGGAGCCATGAAGGAAAAAACTGAGAACTCACTTGATTTACTGTTTGATATCCAGATGAAAGTTGTTGTCGAGCTTGGGAGAACGGTGCTTAAGATAAAAGATATACTGGAACTTGGACCTGGCTCCATAATTGAATTGGACAAGCTTTCCGGTGAGCCGGTTGATATTCTGGTAAATGGCAGTCTGGTGGCCAAAGGTGAAGTAGTTGTAATTGATGAAAATTTTGCAATCAGGATAAGTGATGTTGCGATGGGCAGAGAAAACGAAGGAACTGAGAATGCAAATTAATTATCCAAACGATAATAAATTTTTTAATTTTTTTAAAAAATTAAACAGGAAGTGGCTATATATCGGGATTTTTTTCTTTATTGCCCTGATTGGCTTTATATATTTCTATTATAGTTCCGGTACGGCTGCTTCTTCGGCAGGACTGGGCATGAATACCCTGTCAACTGCCAATGCAGCAGGCTCAGTCACAACAACGGATCTTGCAGCTGCAAACAACCAGCTTTTAAGTGAAATCAATAATGAACTTACGCAAACTACACAGGCTGGTACAGTGGCAGCGGCTCAGCCGCAACCGGCGGCAGGCAGCGTAGTCTATACTTTTTTAAAAGTAATTCTCGGGCTTGCAGTAATAATTGTACTTATATACCTGACAGTTTTCCTGCTCCGTTTTTTTAATAAAAACAAGGTAAATTCTGCAGTCAGGCTAAAAGCAGGTAAAAACCTTATAAAGGTATTAGACAGTGCAAACATCTCAGCAAACAAATCCATACAGTTGGTAAGTGTTGCCGGCAAGATGATAATAATTGGAGTAACCGACAGCACAATCAGTTTTCTTTCCGAAGTGGCTCCCGGAAAAACAAAAGATGTTGAAGAATTTTTACAGGATACACAGGGCGAAGAACCGGCCAAAACAAGCTTTAAAAGTATGCTTTCAAATTATTTTAAAAAATAAGGGAACATTGTGAACAATTGGATTCTAAAAAATAACCCGGCATTTGGCAAGTTTGGATAGTAAAAAAGTAAAATAAAATAATAAACAGGTTCTACAAATAGTGGACAAGCAAAATTAAATAATAAATAGTTTAAATTAGTAATAAACAGTTCATATAAATAAAAATGTTAGACATTCTAAAAACTTCATCAGGAGCTGGCAGCTCAAACTGGATGCAGATACTTGTCCTTATGACAGTTCTGGCACTTATACCAACTATCCTGATCATGACCACTTCATTTACAAGGATAATAATAGTCCTGTCATTTACAAGAAACGCATTAGGTACACAGCAGATGCCGTCAAACCAGATACTTGTTGGTATAGCACTTTTCCTGACCATATTTATTATGGGTCCAAAAATAAACATTATCAACCAGGAGGCCATACAACCATACTTGAAAAACACCATAACGCAGGAACAGGCAATTAAAAGTGCCGAAAAACCTTTAAGAGAATTTATGCTCAAACAGACCAGGAGCAAGGATATTGCACTATTTATCAAGCTCTCGCAGACACCAAAACCATCTGTAGTTGAAGATATTCCTACTACAGTTTTAATTCCGGCATTTATAATCAGTGAATTAAGGACAGCCTTTCAGATGGGTTTTTTAATATATATACCTTTTCTTCTTATAGATATTGTTGTTTCGACGGTGCTGATGTCAATGGGTATGATGATGGTGCCGCCTGTCATGATATCGCTTCCGTTTAAGATACTGCTGTTTGTCATGATCGACGGCTGGTATATTCTTATTAATTCGCTCGTATCATCATTCAGGTAGCAAACTCAGGGAGTAAAATGAACCAGGAATTTATAATATATCTCGGATCAAGGGCCCTGATGGTTGTGGCACAGGTTGCTGGTCCGGTACTTCTTGCCTCAATGATTATAGGCGTTGTTATTGCAGTTTTCCAGGCGGCCACACAGATAAATGAAATGACGCTTACATTTATTCCCAAGATAGTTGCTGTTGCTGTCATTTTGCTTCTTCTGGGGTCATGGATGGGCACCAAAATGATAAGTTTTACAACTGAGTTATTTATGGCTATCCCTAACCTGGTTGGCTCATAGCTGAGATTTGTAACTGCTCTGTTGTGCCGGGTTATCTTGAGTTTATCAAACAGGTTTGATTAAAATTAATGGGAAATTTATTTTTTATTTTAAATTCAGTATCAGCCAATATAATGCCATTTTTTATGGTGTTTACAAGGGTTGCGGCTGT
>CAYZUS010000010.1:20425-72347 GCA_964481885.1 uncultured Actinomycetota bacterium
GGCTTTGGTTTTTCCTCGGTGCTTGACCCGATTAATAATTCCAATACTACTGTGACATCAGATTTTTATACCATTATTGCAACCACACTTTTTTTTACGATTGGCGGGCACAGGACACTGATAACAGGTATCGCGCAAAGTTATACACTTGTGCCGTTAGGCACTTTTACCATAAACTCCACCAGTATGCAGATGCTGGCAAGGTCTTTCTCAGAAATATTTTTAGTCGCATTAAAAATTGCAGCTCCCTTAATGGCCGCACTTTTTCTTACAGAGGTGGTGCTTGCGCTTCTTTCCAGGGCAATCCCGTCAATGAATATCTTTGTGATTGGTTTTCCCATAAAAATTGCAGTTTCGGTCCTTATAACCGGATTTACCCTTGTTAATACTGTTCCGTATTTTGAAGTACTTTTTAAGGACAGCTTTATCAACATTGATTATTTTTTAAAAGCGATGCGCCTGAGGGGATAGTGAGCTTTAAATATGTCAGAAAATGACGGCCGTACTGAACCGGCAACAGGTAAAAAGCGATCAGAAGAAAGAAAAAAAGGGCATGTATGCAAAACAGCGGAGCTTAGCCCTGCCCTTATTCTCTTGATGAGTTTTGTATTATTAAACGGTTATGGAAAAAATATTTTTGAAAGCCTTAAAGAATATATGTTTCAGACCATCAACAGCCTTCCATACAAAACCTTTTCTTTTGAATATTTAAATGAGGTGGCGACCAACACAATGCTGGTCTTTGCCAAAGCTACGGCTCCTTTTCTGCTTGTAATAGTTTTTATCGGACTTGTTGCCAACATAGCCCAGGTCAAATGGCTGGTATCATTTAAATATATGGATGATTGGGCACAGAAATTTAATGTGGCAAAAGGGATAAAAAATATGTTTTCCCTAAATATTTTTGTAAAACTTGCAAAAGATATTGTCAAGGTCTCGCTTGTAATACTTGTAGGATATAACCTTATAAAAAACAATCTTCTGCAGATTATTCTTTTTACAGGCCAGGAACCTTCAGTGGTGATGGAACAGCTTGGCAAATTTATTTATCAGTTTGGATCAAGGGCCGCTTTTATACTTCTGGCGATAGCTTTTGTTGATTATTTCTACCAGAAAAAACAGTTTGAAAAAAGCATAATGATGACCAAACAGGAAGTAAAAGATGAGTTTAAGAGCCAGGAAGGTGACCCGCTGGTCAAATCAACGATCCGAGGCAAACAGCGTGCGCTTGCAAGAAAGAGAATGATGCAGGCAATCCCAACAGCCGATGTTGTTATTACGAACCCGACAACATTTGCTGTTGCATTAAAGTATGAGGCTGACAGTGAAGCGCCTGTAGTCGTTGCCAAGGGCATCAGGCTCGTTGCAGAGAAAATAAAAGAAATAGCAATTGAAAATGGAATACCGGTTGTGGAAAACGTTTTTGTTGCGCAGACTTTATACTGGCAGGTGGAGATAGGCCAGAAGGTTCCGCCATTTTTATATTATGCTGTTGCGGAAATCCTGGCATATGTCTATAAGATGAAAAATAATTTTTCGATGGCACATTAAATAGTTTTTAAAAAATAGAAAGCGGCAAAGAAGTATATGAACAGAGTCTCACTCGGAAAACTACTGGTTTCAAACAGGGATGTGCTTATAACCCTTATGATCGTAATGATCGTCCTTATGATGATTATTCCGTTGCCTGCATTTTTGCTGGACTTTTTGCTTTCATTTAACATAGCGTTGAGTGTAGTAATCTTTCTAATATCTCTTTACACTCTAAAACCCCTGGACTTTTCTATTTTTCCATCTGTTTTGCTGGTTTCGACACTTTTCCGGCTTTCCCTGAATATATCCACAACAAGGCTCATATTATTAAACGGCTATGCCGGCAAGGTAATAGAGTCTTTCGGTAATTTTGTTATCGGCGGAAACTATATTGTAGGAATAGTTGTATTTATTATCCTTATTATAGTTAATTTTGTGGTAATAACACAGGGCGCAAGCAGGGTGGCAGAAGTTGCAGCCAGGTTTACCCTTGACGCAATGCCAGGCAAGCAGATGTCTATTGACGCAGACTTAAATGCGGGCATTTTAACCGACGAAGAAGCCAAGAGCCAGAGAAAAGATATTTCCAAACAGGCGGAATTTTATGGCGCAATGGATGGGGCCAGCAAGTTCGTGAGGGGAGATGCAACAGCAGGCATCCTTATTGTTGTAATAAATCTTATAGGAGGAGTGGCCATAGGAGCCATTCAGCAAAAGCTGCCAATAATGGAAGCTCTGCAGAAATATGCGCTTCTGACGGTTGGTGACGGTATCGTAACACAGATACCGGCACTTCTTGTATCAGTGGCCACCGGAATGATAGTTACAAGAGCAGCATCTGACAGCAACCTTGGCGACCAGATATCACTGCAATTCCTTGCTCAGCCAAGAGCGATCTCTATCAGCGGGGTAATAGTCTTTATGGTGGGATTTCTTCCGGGTATGCCCAAAGTAGCTTTTTTTGTTATTGGACTGGTGCTTGTCGGAATTGCATTTTTACAGTTCAGGCGCATTAAAAAAGACACAGCAACAAAAAAACAGGAAACAGAGGATCAGGCTAAACTTGAAGCTTTGCCTGCAGATGATTATGAGGAAGTACTGAAAGTTGACAGTATAGAAATTGAGCTGGGATATGAACTTGTAAGCATAGTCGAATCAGGGGACCATGGGAATTTATCCTTCAGGATAGACCTTATAAGAAAACAGATTATTTCTGAAACTGGATTTATAGTTCCGCCAATCAGGATAAGGGACAATATCCAGCTTCAGGACAACCATTATGTTGTCAAGATAAAAGGTGTTGAAATAACAGAAAACGAACTTTTTATCCAGGACTATCTGATATTAAATCCTGACAACGCCGGTTTTGAGATAGAAGGAAAGGATACTGTGGAGCCGGTGTTTAATCTTCCTGCCAGATGGATCAGCGCAAAGAACAGGCAGCTGGCAGATATAAAAGGTTATACGGTCATAGATCCTGTGTCACTTCTGGTAACCCATCTGACAGAAATAATAAAAGAATATGCAAGCGACCTTTTTGGTCTGCAGGATGTCCAGAAACTGCTTGACAGACTGTCAGAGACTAATCCTGTTGTTGTAAAAGAGGTAATACCAAACCTTATTAGTTTAAGCGACCTGGCATTGGTTCTTAAAAATCTTTTAAATGAAAGAATTCCTATTAAGAATCTTGCAACAATTCTTGAAACCATTTCTTCAAAAGCCAAGGTTACAAAGAATGTCGAAGTGCTTACTGAATATGTAAGGCAGGGCCTTGCAAGGTCGATTACCAAAATGTATGAGAATCCTCCCGGTGCTCTTTCAGTTATAGTTGTTGACCCGGAAGTTGAACAGAAAGTAATCGATTCACTGCAGCAGACCGAGCACGGCATACGAAGCATACTTGATCCTGAATACGTTAAAAACCTGATGACAAAAATAGAGGAAGAAGCAAAAAGGGTATCGGTCCAGGGATTTGTGCCGATAATATTATGCCTTACTCCGGTAAGGTCACAGTTCAAGCAGATTGCTGAAAGGATAAAACCAAAAGTCGTTGTCCTGTCATATGATGAGATTATAAATGATATAAAAATAGAGCCTGTAGGAATGATAAGATTCAGGGAATTCTCAAAAGCAAGAACTTAAGCAAGAACTTAAAAATGAGATCAGGACATTATTAAATGTTTTTACTTTTTATTAAATATTTGCCTGCAGATTAAAGAATTTTAGTCCTGCAGATTAAAGAATTTGGTCCCGGCGATTCGAAAATATTAGAGGTGTGTAAACATGGCAGAAAATCCTATTAAGAACTTCCAGGATGATGAGGATGATAATAACGATATGGAAGAAAATAATGAAAACGCTGCCGGGGCAAATAAGCCGGGAGAATTTAACGCGCCCAATGATACGGACAGCCCGCCGTCAAAACCGAGTGTCAAAATAAATATGGTGAATTTTAAATGGCACTGGGTGGCCGTGTTTGCAGTGGCCGTCATTGTGATTTATCTAAGCCTTCTAAATGGCGTATCCCTCGAAACTGCTCTGATAAGGGCCCTGTACAGTACTGCAATTTTCTGGGTTATTGCCGAGGTCGTAGACTGGGTAATTCATAAGATGAAATAGCTTCCATTCAGGGGTATTCTTCTTGTTACTGCAATTTTCCCGGTTATTAAAGAGAATACAGACCGGGCAAATCATAAGATAAAACAGCTTCCACACAAGGTTTACTCTTTTTTATATGCCAAGGTCCCGGGAAATAAGAATAATTTAAAATCAGGTGTCACTCCGTGCAGCGACTCCTCTTCGCCAAGGAACAGAAATCCTCCAGGCTTTAGTAAAGAATAAAGGTTTTCGGCCAACAAAGTCTTATACTGTTTTTCATAAAAAAGCATTATATTCTTGCAAAATATTAAATCATAAAGATTTAATGATTCTTTTCTGCATGGGCTGAGAAAATCAAAATTTAAAAATGAGACAGCATTCAAATAATCATCTTTTATTCTGTATTCAGTTTCACTGCTTTTTAAAAAATATTTTTTTACATCGGCGGCATCCATATTCTGGAGATATTTTTTATTATAACTGACATCGGATGGTTTTTCTGCAGCGTTTACATCCAGATTACAAGCCTGTATCTGAAAGGACCAGTCGGGTTTTTTATTTCGGAAGGCATTTTCCAAGGCAAAAAATACAGAGTAAGACTGAATAAGACTGCTTTTCCCGACTACCAAAGTGCTGATTATTTTGTCTTTCTGCCTTGAATAATTTTCGAAAATATCCGGAAGTATTTCACTTATTACAGCATCTGTCTGATCAGGAGAAGATTTGAAATAATATTCATTGAAATCCAGTATATCAAACAGGCTGTTTTTTTCACTTTCATATTCGAAATCTCTGCTGAGAAGGTAGAGATAATCGTTTATTGCTTTTAGGTTCAGCTGCTCCATTCTCTCGTGAAGTTTTGCTGTTACTGATTCTTTTTTATCAAGATTAATGAAAATGCCATGTTCCTCATATAAATAGTTCCTGAATCCAAAGAAAAGTTTATCATTGTATTCCGAAATATCGTTATTAATGTCTATACTCATCTGCTTATTCCTGTTTGACTATTAAAATGTTTAATGAAAAATTAAATGGTCCAAATAACCGCACGATCTCCGTTGACCTTAATCAACTCCGGCAAACCCAACCACCTCAACCAAATCATACAATTCCACCGAAACAAACAATCCAATTAATATTATAAAAAATGTATTCAGAAAACTTCCCAAAGAAGCATTGCTTAAAAAAACTTTGACGAATACATTTTTATTACGTCATGAGAGTTTTTTAAATCATCGTCCACCTCAAAAAATATTTTTTCGATATCTATTTTTTTAAAGTAAGGTGAGCTCTTTTCCAGATTCATCCAACCCTGATTATTTTTAATATCCATTCCTTTGCTGGATTGGACGACTCCAATTTTTTTGGCATTAGTAAGAAGATCTGCAAGTTTTATTATTGATATCATGCTGGTGTCATTGATATCTGTTAACTCGCTGTGATGATATTTTATGGCATCTGATATATTATCTGGGAAATGCCATATTTTTGACAGCATCCCGCCTATCTCTGCATGGTCTATTCCCAATATCTGTCTTTCAGCCTCATAGAAGAAAATATTCTTTTTCCTTGTTTCTTTAATAACTGCCAGAAACTCAACATGCGCATACTGGTCAAGGCAAATCTTGCCAATATCATGTAAAAGCCCGCATATAAATGGGCTTGAACTGAATTCGATATTTAAAACCTGCGCAAGCTTATTTGCAGTAATTGCAGTCATTATTGAATGTTTCAGATAGTCTGCTTTGTCAAAAGCATATTCTCCGTCCTGGGGAAACAGCTTA
This sequence comes from uncultured Actinomycetota bacterium, assembly GCA_964481885.1. Lineage (GTDB taxonomy): Bacteria > Actinomycetota > Humimicrobiia > Humimicrobiales > Humimicrobiaceae > Fen731. The sequence goes on from CAYZUS010000010.1 coordinate 26,341, forward strand.
AAAAGCGACATCATGAAAACTATGTTTTTGATCTCTCTAAGTCCAAGTATTATCAGTGCGGAATCAAGTGAGCCGACATTCTTTTTCAGGCCGTAAAATGCCGAGTTGGCCACTTTCAATATACCTGCTGTAATAGAAGGATCTCTTGAGACAAGGTCAGATATCTGTTTCATTGACCTTATATCATTTTCAGACATGCCCATAATTTCAAAAGCAATATCCGGCAGTATAGGCAGCGAGTCGATTTCAAGCATTTTTTCAAGTATTCTTTGTCTTGTGTCTCTTATCATTTTAGTTTAAAAAATCATGTTTATTAAAGTTTATTAAAACATAAAATGTTATTTTACTTTATAGCTGAATTCAATATAAAATTTTCCGCAATCGACCTCAAAAGGTATTACAATAGGCTCCATCTCGTTTAGAGGCGGTATTTCAAAATCTTTTCCCTGTATAACCAGGGGAAGAGATAAAGCCATTTCCTCACCGGTGATAAGCGCTATCTCATTTTTCATTCCGCCGGCTACCATATTGGATATTTCGCCGATGGCGTCGTTTACATCTCCATCAATTTCTTTATATTCCATTCCAAGCATGTTTGAAGTTACTTTTAACGCAACAGCCTTTTCAAAATGCGACAAAACAGACATTGTAACCTTACCGGTCAAACCCATTATACCTGTTATTTCACTGCGCAGTTTTATTTTGTCTTTATTAAAAGGAAGGCTGTCCTTAGGGTCCATCATTATCATTGTACCAAAAACATCTTTGACTATCTTTATGATTGCTGCTATATATTTTTCTTTCATACGGCTCCCAACATATTTTATGCCTCTGCATTTTTTTATTTTTTTTGCGTCTCAGGATATCTTTACTTTATTCCAATATAAAAAGTTTAGTTAGTATTACAATTTTATGTTTTATCCTTTGCGTTTTATACTATTTTTTTATGACCCAAAACATCTGTCTATTTTTTTCTCAAGAGCTATGGATGTGAAGGGTTTTGTAATATAGTTATCCACACCATTATCCATAGCTTCCTCCATTTTGCCGGTACTTCCCTCAGTTGTTATCATCATTATAACAATCTTTTTTTTCGTTCTTATGGCTCTTACTTTTTTTACAAATTCAAGTCCGTCAAGGTTTGGCATGTTCCAGTCACTTAAGATCAGGTCAGTTTTACCTGGATTAAATACTTTTAACCCCTCCACTCCGTCTCCTGCTTCAGTTATGGTGGCATCAGCATACTTGCCCTCTTCAATTGCCCGTTTTATTATTTTTCGCATTACTGCAGAATCATCAACCACAAGTATATTGAGCCCCATAGTTACCTCCCATAAAATTAAATCAATAAAACCAATAAAATAATATTTATTTTATATTATTATTCATTACATTATATCGGAATATTTTAAACATAAATTTAATTATTTTTTTCAATAATATATTCAAATATATTTTAACATAATTAATTATTATTTCAAATTATCCCGATATATTTTCAATATTTGGAATTACTGCCATATAAGCTGAATCTGAGCCATTGGGCAGATTTTTCAGCAGTAATTTACCTGATATTATATGTATAGTTGCTTTGGAAACAGTTCAGGCAATCGGGCATTGCCTTGCACCGATAATGCTCAGGAAACGTTTTTGAAAGGATAATATTGGTAATATTGGCATTGTTATTTTGGAAAACAAGCTGTTGGTCAGGTATGGATATATTGAGATTTTAGTTGCAGAATGGCCCACAGTTAATCTTAAGAATTCAATAAAGATTTAAATATTGATTCAAAAATATCTTTAATAAATGATGAATAATATTTATAAACATTTTTACAAATTTTATTTTACTATTTTAAATAAAATGCCGATAAATTCTATAAGTTAAATACATTTATGTGTTTAAGATGTTTCTATGAAAAATAGAAAAAATAAAAAAGAGAAAAAGGAGTCGAAATGGCAATTACAGCTGATAGAAAATTAGCCAGGCCGGGATCACAGTCCATGGATCTTGCAAAAAAGGAAGACCTGACTGAGAGAAGGGACGTAGCCAAAAAGCTTGCCCAGGAAAAAACAAAAGCCAGAACGCTTGCCAAGACACAGCAGATAGCTGAAAGGCTCGCAGCAGCAACAGAACAGTCTGCTTCAAGCATCCAGGAAATAAGGGCAAGTGCAGAAGAGCTTGTTTCAGCAGTGGACCAGGTTTCCAATGCAGTGGAACAGGTTTTAAGTGAAGTCGAACAGGCAGAGGTTGTTATTAAAGCAGGAAACGTGGCAGCCAAAGGCGCTGATGTAAAAGCATCATCTGCTGCAAATTATGCTGAAACCATTGCCAAACTGCTAAACAAGAATATTGCAGATATTAATGTGGCAATTGAAGGTGTGCAAAAAGCTGCGCAGTTAAATGCGGAAGCTGTTAAAAGTGGTAATGAACTTATAAAACAGGGTGAAGAAATCGGTGAAATAGTCCAGTCTGTAACCCAGATTGCTGACCAGACAAACCTGTTGGCACTAAATGCTGCAATAGAAGCAGCGCGTGCAGGTGAGCATGGCCGTGGTTTTGCTGTTGTTGCTGATGAAGTAAGAAACCTTGCAGAGGTCAGCGAAAAATCAGCAAGACAGATAAACGAGCTGGTTGAAAAAGTCCAGAACAGCATAAAAGAAGCTGCAGAAAAGGTTACAAAAACCGGAAACAATGCCCAGAAAGCAACCACGGAGGCTGGAGAAATTGCATTAGGTCTCGGTACAATAATTGCTGCAGTAAATGACCTTCAGTCAGTTGCAAAAGAAGTGGCCACACAGTGCAGAGAAATGAGCGCCCTTATGGGTGATCTTACTTCTACTACAGGCTCAATAACTAAAAATACTGAGGAAGTAAGCACAGCCATAAAGCAAATTGATGCCTCACTCAGGGAGCAGACAAAAGCATTTGCAGATATTGAAAAAGCATCTGATGAGCTGGTTGAAATGGCTGACAGGATCAAGACCTCCACGACCGATAACAAAGCCGCTGAAGAAATAGCTGCATCATCTGAAGAACTTTCTGCAACAATAGAAGAGACAAATTCAAGCATGGAACAGATTGTCACAGGCATTACCCAGGTGGCAAAAGGCGCAAGTGGTGTTGCCGAAGGAACTGATACTGCAAACGAACAGGCAAAGACAATAGGTACCCAGACAAATTTTGTAAGAGAAAGCGCCGAAAAATTTGCAAAAGTTTTGCAGGCCAATGAGACTGATTACAGCAAAGCAAAAGATGCATTTACAGAAATTGTCAAACAGGTCGGTGATATGGGAAATGACAACCTCACAGTAGCAACAGAACTTGCAACACTTGTTTCCGATTTAAGAAATATTTTAAAGATTGTTGATAATATAACAATGGTAGCTGTACAAACCAACCTTCTTGCCGTAAATGGTTCAATTGAAGCTGCAAGGGCAGGAGAATACGGCCGTGGATTTTCAGTTGTAGCCGCAGATGTTAGGACCCTGGCAAATGAATCTTCCGAAGCTGCTGACAAGATCCAGGCTATGATACAGAATGTTGAAACACAGATAATCCAGGTTACAGACGATGTAAGAAAAGCCGGAGATTTGGCAATTGAACAGCAGAAAAGAGGAGTTGTAATTCTTGAAGATGCTGAAGTAATAATAAAAACTTCGGGTGAAGCAACCGGTGTTGCCAATGAGGTTGAAGCCGCAGCAGTCGAACAGGTAAAAAGAGTCGAGCAGGTAAGCAAAGCAACCGAACAGATAGCAGCCGCAGCAGAAGAGGCATCATCCGCAGTAGAGCAGTCAACCAAGGCAGCAGATGAACAGAAACGTGCCATGAATGAAATAGCTGAGGCAGTTGAAGAGATAGCCGGAATAGCTGACGAACTCCAGGCTCTGTAGAATTTTTAGCTAGACTAAAGATTCCTGTAATAATTTTATTTAATTATTGAATTGGAGTATTTATATGATTGAGACAATGGAAGAAATAAAAACTGAAAAGCAGGTGAAAAACGTCGCTAAGAAGGAAAGGGAGCTGGTCATATTTAAACTCGGAGACGAAGAATTCGGTGTAAGTATTGAATACGTCAAAGAGATTGTGAAACTGCCGGAAATTACCCTGATTCCTAACAGCATAGATTACATAGCAGGTATATGTAATCTAAGAGGCAGCGTATTGCCTGTAATTGATACAAGGATAAGGTTTAACCTCTCAAAAAAAGAAACAACCGCACAGACAAGGCTGCTGGTTGTCGATTTGGGTGGGGAAACAACGGGCCTGATTGTTGATGCCGTATCACAGGTATTAAGCATCAGTGAGGATATCGTGGACCCGGCTCCGAGAGCGGCGGCGGGCATTGATAAAGATTTCCTTGATGGTGTCGTAAAGCTTAATGACGGGAAAAGGCTCGTTTTGCTTCTAAATCTTACAGAAGTATTTTCGGCCCAGACTGAAAAAGCCAAAGTAAAAGGAAAAACAAGCTATGGGATGAAAAACGAGACAGAAGAGTCCAATCTGGCAAAGCAGGCCATGGACGAAGAGCAGCTTGTATCATTTCTTTTATCTGATGAGGAATATGCTTTTGATATTGACAGTGTAAGGGAAATATTAAGGGTCATAGAAATAACGGAAGTTCCTAATGTTCCAAATTATGTACTCGGCCTTTTAAACATAAGGGACCAGATACTGCCAATACTTGACTTAAGGACAATGCTTTCAATCAAGCATCTCGGTAAAGAATTATATGATGTTCTTGATGAAGTAAAAACTGTTCATAATGAATGGGTATCTTTGCTTGAACAATGTGTCAATGACGGCACTGGCTTTTCCGGCCAGAAAGATCCTCACTTTTGCAGGCTCGGAATGTGGATAGAAAGCTTTAAGAGCAATAACAATAACTTAACAGCAATGGTGGCCAAGCTTGTCGAACCGCATAATGCGCTCCATAGTTATTCAGACGTGGTGACAGCCGAAGCGGCAAAATCAAAAGAGGGCGCACTCAAGATGATAAATGACAAAGTTATCCCGCTGAAAAACAACATACTGGATACATTTACAAAGATTGTTGAGAGTTTTTATTCTACAATCAAAGACGAACAGAGGATACTTGTTATAGAATCAGCCGGTACGACCATAGGACTTGTTGTTGACCATGTAAATGAAGTAGTAAGGATACCAAAAAATATTATTGATGAGACCCCTTCAATAATTGCTTCTTCAGGCAAGGAGATAAGCGGCGTTGCAAAGATGAACGGCGGCAAAAGAATAATCATGATAATGGATGAAAAAACACTTTTTAAAGGTGATAAACAAATGTTAAACGAGATGGCCAAAGGCAGTTCAGGATCGGATAAGAATGTTTCAGAAGCAAAAAAAGATCTGGACGAGGATCAGTTCGTGACATTTAAAATTGGAAATGAGGAGTATGGCGTACAGATAATGAAGGTTCAGGAAATAAACCGCCTTTCAGAAATCACCTCTATTCCAAAAGCTCCATATTTTATTGATGGAGTTACCAATTTAAGAGGCAATGTCATCCCTATCATTGATATAAGAAAAAGATTTGCCATGGATATCAAAACAGACGATTACCGAACAAGAATTATTGTAGTCGATATCGCAGGAAAAAAGACGGGCCTTAAAGTCGATATGGTAAACGAAGTACTGCGCCTTTACAGAAGTGATATTGAAGAAGCACCGGGCATCATTTCAACTAATGTTGATTCTGATTTCATTGAAGGAATAGGGAAAATCGATAATGGTAAGAGGATGATAATACTTTTAAATGTTGAAAAGATCCTTACCAATAAGGAAATCGATGCTTTAAAGTCAATGGACAAGAGTGATTCATCAGAGAAAAATGTAAAACCTCAGGCAAAAAAAGAAGAGCCGGTGGAAGAAGTAAAACAAAAAAGCCAGGCATTAGAAATTTCTGAGGAGAAATCTGAAGAACCGGAAGCAATAGCAGAACCTGTAAAAGCTGTAAGCGCAAAAAACGGTGCAAAGAAAAAAGCTGCAGATGACGATGACAAGGATACGGGTTTTACAATGTCTGAATAGCTTAAACATTATTGTTAAATGAGTAAACGCCTTTAACAATAATAAATGAGCAATTCAAACTGAAGAGTGGATTTTTTAGTAAAAGTATTTGGAAAAGCTATTTTAGACAATGTATACAAAACAAATAAATGTATTGATTTGTGATGACTCTGCATTGATGCGGAAGATTTTAAGATCAATAATAGAAGAAGATCCTGGGCTTGTTGTTATCGGGACAGCAAGGGATGGGTTGGATGCTGTAGAAAAAGCAAGAGACCTCAAACCTGATGTAATAACGATGGATATCAACATGCCCAGGCAGGACGGCATCACTTCGATGCAGCAAATAGTTTCTGAAGGACTTGCTCCTGTGATTATGCTTTCGTCACTTACCCAGGAAGGCGCCATGGCGACTTTTGAAGCGTTGGAACTGGGAGCTTTTGATTATGTTGCAAAACCCGGCGGTACGATTTCTACAAACTTAGATGTGATATCAGACGAATTAAGATCAAAGATAAAGGCTGCTGCCACTTCAGATGTTTTAAGAAAGTTAAGAAAGAGCACAGACTATTATGAAAGCGTAAGAAACAGATCTGACAGACAACTGAAAAAAGAAAAAGACAGAAGCGCTCTTTCAAGAATTTTAACACAGAGAAAAGGAGCAGGTCTTGGATATAAGGCGGTAGCAATAGGCATCTCCACAGGCGGGCCTAAAACAATTTTAAATGTACTGCCTTATCTGCCGAAAGATTTAAATGCTGCAATATTTCTGGTGCAGCATATGCCGCCTAATTTTACGGCAACATTTGCTGCAAGGATCAATACTGCATCTGAAATGGTGTGTGTGGAAGCTGAAAATGGCATGCTGGTAAAACCGGGCGTCATATATCTGGCAAGAGGCGGTCGGCACCTCACCCTTTTTAAAAAAAGTACCGGAGAAATAATAATAAGAACACCTGACAGGCCTGAGCATCTTTTTGTACCTTCGGTGGATGTTATGATGCAGTCAGTACTGTCAACTTACAAGGCGGACACAGTGGGAGTTATCATGACAGGAATGGGTCATGACGGAGCAGCGCAGATGGCCAAAATAAAGGAGGCAGACGGAATTACGATCGCTGAAAGTGAGGAAAGCGCAATAGTTTTCGGGATGCCTGCTGAAGCAATCAAGCTTGGCTGTATTGACAGTATTCTGCCATCATGGAAGATAGCTGATGAAATAATAAGATCCGTGAAAAGTAACTAAAAAAAGGAAATTGGAATGGACATAGAAAAATTAAGAGAAAAACTACTATCTTCAGAAAAATCAGATGTTTCTGAAGCGCTGGATATAATATATGAAGATGAAATTATCGAGCTTGCAGACGTGATGGTCGATGTTTTAAAGAGGGAGACCTCCCGTGCCATGAGGGAAAAAATACTTGTTACGATCGGCAAATTATTTAACAAGCTTGGTTCTTTTAACAAACTTGGCTTTGAAACAATAAAACAGATGTTTTTTGCTGAGGATGCTTTTATAAGAAACGGAATAATCTCACTTATCAAAAGAAGTGACGGGACGGATTACTCACACTTAAGAGAATTATCAAGATGCAACGACAAGGACATCAGAAAATTTGTAATCGATGCTTTAAGTAATGACAACTGTGCCCAATCCATTGAAATAATACATGAGCTTTTAACAGATGAAGATATCAATATCAGGATAACTTCAGTTGATTACCTGGGGGATTTCAAGACCGAGCAGTATTGCGATGAAATTACAGATATCTTTTTAAATACAGATAACCCGATGCTGAAAATATCCTGCCTTGAATCTGTTGCAAAAATCGGGAAAAAACCCAAAAAATTTGACCTGGTTTATAAGGAGCTTACTGAAAAACCGAATAACCTGATGATATTTTCGTTTTTAAAAATTCTGGGAGCTTTCGGAGGAGAGGAATCTTTTTCCTTCCTTGAAAATATATTACTGGATGAGAAAACCTTTTTTTTGAAGAATGTAATTGATGCAGTTGAGTCAATTCTGGTAAATAGTGATTTAAAAATGCCGGACAATTTGAAAAATGCCTTTATAAAAAGAGTTGATACTGCATCAAGCAATGACAAATATGAGATTATGAAACTTCTGGCTAAAGATGATGGTGACGAGATGTCGCAGAATGCCAGAGAAAACCTTAAAAGTGAAGATGAAATGATACTGCTTTCGGCAATTGAGATACTTGCAGATACCGGCAGTCTTTGCGACATTGACAAACTTGAAGATGTGGCCTCTGAGTCTGAGTCTGATGATATTCTTGAAGCTATAGGCGACGCCGTGATGAAAATTAAAGCAAGATTAAAACAATAATAAACAGAAAATAAACACAGCAAAATGGAAGAAATAAGTTTTTCGGAATTTATAAATTTAAGAAATTTTATTTATGAGAGTACCGGTATTTTTTTCGAAGAGAAAAAAATATATTTTATAAAAAAAAGGGTTGAAAAAAGGCTCATTGAATTAAACCTTGATTCCGCTGCTACTTACCTGAGGATGCTAAAGACTTCCAGGGAAAGTTCAAAAGAGCTGCAGACTTTGACAAATCTGCTTACAACCAATGAGACATATTTTTTCAGGGAATACGATCAGCTTGCAGTATTTGGAGAACACTGCCTTACTGAGATTATTGAGGACAAAAAGAAGAAATTTGTCAGGAATTTAAATATCTGGTGCGCCGGCTGCTCAACCGGAGAAGAGGCTTATACATTATCAATAATACTCCAGGAAATGCTTCCCAATTTAACTTATTGGAACATAATTATTTATGCAACGGACATAGACACTGAGGTCCTTCAAAAGGCAAAAGTCGGGCTGTATTCGGACCGTTCCGTAAAGGACGTGCCGCAGGAATATCTGGAGAAGTATTTTACCAGTGAAGGGGACGAGTGGAAAGTCTCAGAACAGGTCAAAAAATATGTAAAATTTTTAAATATAAATCTTATAGACGACTTTAAAATGAGGGCATTTAAAAGTATTGATTTTATATTCTGCAGGAATGTTCTTATATATTTTGATGAAGCTTCAAGAAAGCGTGTTGTCGGTAATTTTTTTGAAAGTTTGAATAAGGGCGGATATATTTTTCTTGGACATTCTGAGTCAGTAAGCAGGATATCAACTGCATTTACAACAAAAAGAAAAGGTGATCTGATTGTTTATCAAAAGACTGAGGTGTAAATAATATGAAAAAAGTTTTAATTTGTGATGATTCTGAAATGGTGAGAAATTTTCACTATTACATATTAAAAACTGCAGGGTTTGAAGTCATATCCGCCATAGATGGCGCGGATGGCCTGGAGAAGCTTTGGCTCAACAAAGATATCGGGCTTGTAATAACAGATATAAATATGCCAAATATGGACGGATATTCCATGATTGAAAAAATAAGGATGGAAGATGAATTTGAGGATATACCCATCATTATTATTTCCACAGAGGATCAGCTTAAAGACAAACAAAAAGGGTATGATGCAGGTGCCAATATTTATATAGTCAAGCCTACTGCTCCTGAACAGCTGGTTGAAAGTGTAAAGCTTTTAATGGAAGAATAGGGTTGGAAATCAGCACAGACGGTTCTTTATGCAGAAACAGGCAGACGCACATCTCTGGCAGGCAGCAAGCAGTATTTTAAGGGTACATTTTAAAGAGCCGGAGCCTTAAATTAAAATCAGAGCCCCTGATAAAAAAGGGCATGCGGGGGCATACAGGTGAAATTAAAATTAGTCGTTCTTTAGTACAAAGAATAAATAACACGCATTTATACAAAGCCAAAGCAACCAAACAGGTAAAAAGGTAAAATCTTAAAATGGAACTTAATGTAGACAAAGGCGATCTGGAAATTTTAGCAGGATTTATTGAAGAATCCATTGAACATTTTGAAGGTATAGAAGAAAAGATACTTCAGCTGGAGCAATCAAGAGACAGCGAGCTTATAAACAGTATTTTCAGGTCAGTTCACACAGTGAAAGGAACCTCCTCATTTCTGGGCCTGAAAGAAATCGAGTATTTCAGCCATAAGCTTGAAACGCTTCTTGATGAAGTCCGAAATAACCGCATCGAGATTAACTCTGACATTATAGACATACTTCTTGAGGGTGCCGATATCCTTTTTAAAATGATACTTGAATTAAAGGCGGCACTTAACAGCCCGGACTCACAAACTGATAAGGAAGGCAAAGTTGTACTGAATATAAAAGAGGTTGATTTTTCTGAATCGGAAACAAAGATAAAAGAACTGCTGGCAAGTACGGAAAAAACACTTGAAACTCCGGCAGCAGCAAAAGAAAAAGTGGCAGCCGAACCACCAAAAGAAAAAACATCTGTCAAATTTGAATTCGATAAAAGCCTTAAAACCGATTATATACAGGAAGCCGAAGAGCATGTTACAAATATAGAAGAACTGCTTTTAAAACTGGAGACAAATAATAAAGACTTTGAATTGTACAACGACCTGTTCAGGGCGCTGCACAGTATCAAAGGAAATACGGACCTCGTAATTTCGACAATAACTGATGAGGAGCAAAAGAAAAGCCACCCCCTAAACTACATGAGGGAGATTGCGCATAAAGCCGAAAGCATTATTCAGCTAAAAAGAGACAAAAAAAATCCTATAAATTTACCGGAATTTGACCTGTTTTTTTCAGCCTGTGATGCTTTAAAAATACTTTTGGGTGAATTTAAAAATGGTAAAGGTTTAAACTTTAATCCTGTGGCGGTCATAGAGAATTTAAAAAGCGCCAGTGAAAGCAAGAAAGATCCAAAGGGCAAAAACGATAATGCAATTCTGGAGAATGTTTTTAACAGCGCACAGTCAGCTACAGAATTTGCAGTGGCAAATACAATAATTCAATGCATAGAAGCATTTGCAGACGGGATAGATGGCCTTAATGATATCGAGAAGATGGACAAATCCCAGAAAAAAATCAGCCGAAGTTTAAAGACTCTTTTAAACCTCGGTAAAAAAATATCTCATACTCTTCTAATTGAGACGAGTGAAAAATCAATCGAGCTGATTAACATTTTTTCAGATCCTGAATCAGATGATGTTGAAAAAAACCGTATCATAACAGAGCTTGCTAATAATCTTGACACATTAAAAGAAAAAGGTGAAAGAAGAAAAGCTTCAGTAACTGCTCAAAAAGTTGCTGGCGAGCAGGAAGATGCTGAGAAGGGTCCTGATAAAAAAACAGAGTTAACAACCATAAAGGTACCGCTTGAAAGACTCGATAAAATGATGAACCTTGTCGGTGAGCTCGTGGTATTTAAGAATAATTTCCAGTATGTTTACAAAGAGCTTTCTGTCATAGATAATATCGGATCCATTAATAAAAAAATAAAAAACATTGGAGATTCATTAAGCAGAGTTTCAGAAGAACTTCAGATTACCATCATGTCGGCCAGGATGATCCCTGTTAACAGTGTGTTTTCCAAGTTCCCCAGAATGGTAAGGGACCTTTCCAAGAAAATGAACAAGAAAATAAATCTTGTAATAGAAGGCGAGGAAACAGAGCTTGACAAAACAGTCATAGAAGCAATAGGCGACCCAATGGTCCACCTTATAAGAAATTGCGTCGATCATGGCATAGAACTGCCGGCTGATCGCCAAAACTGTGGCAAACCTGAAGAAGGGACCATCAGGCTGAAAGCGTATAATTTTGGCCAAAGCGTAATAATAGAAATAATTGATGACGGGAAAGGTGTTAACCCCGAAGTCATAAGGAAGAAAGTACTGGAAAAGGGCCTGCTTTCTGAAGAAGTTTTAAACAAGATGTCGGAAGGCGATATTAAAAATCTTATCTTCCTGCCGGGATTTTCAACTGCTGCGGCTGTAACTGAAGTGTCGGGCAGGGGCGTAGGTATGGATGTGGTTAAAACCAACATTGAAAAAATAGGCGGTTCTGCAAGGCTTGAAAGCGAATTGGGCGTTGGAACGACAATTACCCTTGTACTGCCACTGACTCTTTCAATAAGCAGGGGACTAAATGTGGAGTGCTGCGGCCAGAATTTCTATCTCCCACTGGATTATGTAATAGAGACTGTAAAAATCCCTGTTGACAGTATAGTAAAACACAAGGATATGGAAATCATTATGATAAGGGACAAGCTCGTGGCATTTTTCAGGCTGGAAAAATTGCTTGGCCTGGCAAGAAATAATGGAAATAATAAGGACGAGGCAGCTTCGGGCAGTAAAAAAAGTAATAATTTAAATGTCGTAATGCTGGAAATAAATAATAACACAATCGCAATGGAAGTGGACAGAGTTCTTGATGAAAGCAGCTTTATGGTAAAGCCATTAACAGGCATCGTCAGTAATATTGAAGTTGCTTCCGGGGCAGTTATTAGTGCAAAAGGTGATCTTATACTTGTACTTAATCCCCCATTATTATTTGCCTAAATGACTAAAGATTTAAAAAACAGTTTTTTCAAATCTGTTTTTATTCCGTCCGACTGTGGATCTACTCAGGATCAGATCAGGTTTTAATCCCGGCTTTTTAAGGCAGTGGCGGAATATTTAATTACCGGGGTTTTATACAAGAAGCCGATTTTCCGATAACATGATACCCACAGACTTTGTCCTTTTAATTATTTCCAAACTATTGTATTTATACTAAGATATAATTCAAAAATATATTTCAAAATTGTTTTCAAAACCCGATTGCATTTTGTTTTTATGAAAGATAAATTTTTTTCTTATTATGAGATCCTTTCCGAAGGAGAAGTAGGCAACACTTACACCGTTTATAAAGCAAGGAACATAAATAACGGCCAGCCTGTAACTGTCAAATTCCTTAGGGGGGATCTTTCACTGGATAAAAATATCCTTGAGAATTATTTTATCAAGGAAGTTGAAAATTTCAGGCTGCTTGTACATCCTAATATATTAAAAATACTGGATTACGGTAAGGCAGAATCATCCTACTACCTGGTCTATGAATTCTTTGAATCACGGACCCTTCTGGATATTTTTAAAGCCAAAGAGGTGCTGCCTACAGCTACAATTGAATACATGGCAAAACAGATAATACGTGGGTTAAATTATGCAGCCGGCAATAATGTACTTCACAGGGACCTAAAACCTTTAAATATACTTGTAGGCGAAGGAGGAAGAGTAAAGATATCAGATTTCAGTATTCTGGAGAGTTCTATTTCAAGGGCGCTTTCAAATACTGTCACTGCAAGAAGAACGCTTTTTTTAGGTTCACCCTGCTACATTTCTCCAGAGCAGGCCCTGGGTTTAAAAATTGACTTCAAGTCAGACATTTATTCTTTTGGAATTCTTCTTTTTGAGATGCTGACCGGAAAAACTCCCTTTAACTCCGATACTTCCTGGGGGCTGCTATACAAACATATTAAAGAAATACCTCCGGACCTTAAAAAAATAAAAGACAACATTCCGGAGTATTTAAATTATATTTTTAAAAGATCTCTTTCAAAATCACAGGCCAAACGCTTTAACAGCTATGAGGAGATCCTGAATATACTCAGCATTAAAAATTACGACCCGGATGAGTTTTTGGAAAAAGAAAAAAGCTCTATTGTGGAACGAATAAAGCTTTTTGATGATTCTGGCTTATTCGAAATTGAGGAATTAAAGTCAATAATAAACGAGAGAAAAAAGTTTTTCGTTGACCTGGTAGAGGAAGTTGAAGACTTAAAAACTGACCTGCTATTTATAAAAAGGGAGTATGACCTCAGGATCGAAAAACTCTACCTGGATATGGAGTACGCAGATTTAAAAATACTGGAGTTCAAAAAGATTATCAGGATGAAAAACAAGGGATTTTCCGAGGTTAGCGCCAAGAGATCAGTTCGGGAAAAAATAAAGGAACGTTTTGATGAACTTGAAGGCAAATATAAAGTAATAGATGATGAGACCAAGATCGAGAAAGATTTAAAAAATGTTTACCAGATAGAACGCAGCGGTATTAAAAAAATCTGGAAGCAGCTTGCTCTGAAATATCATCCGGATTTCGCAAAAAACAATGAAGAAAGAGAAATTCTTGAAAAGATAATGAAAAGGATCAACACTGCTTATGATAAAAATGACATAAAAATATTAAGTACTTTTAAAAAGATTGATTTTTTTGTTGACGGTGAAAATGATACTGTCCAAAGCTTAAACAGGAAACTTCTTTCCATAAACAAATCATTAAAGCTTATTATTGAGGAAGAAGCCCAATTAAAGAAATCTGAATGGTTTTCATGGAGGGAAGATATGAACAGGGCAACACTGGTGGGAGAGGACCTCTTTGTAGAGCTCGAGAAAAATTTAAGCCAGGACATACTTTACAAGGAGAGATACCTGGAAAAATTAAAATCAGGGCTTAAAAATTAAATCATAAAAGGGACCGTAACAGATTCTGGGCGAAACTGGATTGTTGTCAGATTCTAGCTAAACCTGTAGTTATCTTTCGTAAACAGCTCTATGCATGCATCAACTGCTTCCTCGTCATATAGCCTTCCACTGTTTGATTCCAGTGTTTCAAAAACCTTTTGCACATCATAAGCGCCACCATACGGCCTTTTGGCAGTCATTGCTTCAAAAACATCAGCTACTGCTATTATCCTTGCTTCTATCATTATTTCAGAACCGCTAAGCCCTTCAGGATATCCGGAACCGTTAAGCCTTTCGTGATGCTGAAGTATTATTCTGGCCATAATATCAAAATTATGTATTCCTTTTATTATTTCATAACCTACAGACGGGTGGGACCTTATCTGCAGGAATTCTGCTTCGTCAAGTTTGGTTGTTTTGTTAAGAACATCCGGAGTGATGCCCAGCTTTCCAATATCGTGAATAAGGCCAGTTCGGTATATAAGCTTGATTTTTTCATCCGGCAGTCCCATTTTTTCTGCAATCCTTATTGAAAGCCTGGCAACATTTCTGTGGTGCTCAGCAGTGTAGTCATCCTTGCTTTCAACAAAAACAAGAACGGCCTTTATAAGGGATTCCAAAGATCTCTTTTCATTTTTGATAATTACATTTTTTCTGATAAGCGTAAAACCTATTGTCGTCAAACCTAAAAGCAGAAGCAGTAAAACAGCCACGAATATTTCAAAAGCATTCAAAGTGACAAGACTTTTAAAAAAATTTGTACTCCTGTTCGTAACAGAATCTACAACTGCGGTTATTATAATCATCAGAATAAATATAACCAGGAAGGCAACGGAGGCAAAATTAATCCAATTATTTTTTTTTGAGAAGCTGTTAAAGAAGTTTTTGAGATTCATATGTTTGTATAACCCTTAAAAAGCGCTGTTTGTTAAAAATAGTAATCAGTTACAATATAAAAATTCGATAAAAAGGCTGAACAAAAAATACCGGACAGGCTCTAAAATAAAATTCATAAGGACCTGTCTTCTCAATAGAAATTATTGCCCAGGCTATAATATTTATCGGCATTAGTTGAAAAAATCTTGAAAATAATTTTTAATTAATTATTTAATATAATGTTTAAATGTTTTTTATGTGGCTTTAAAAGAACGGACAGTATACCAGACCTTAGGCAGGGCTCTGTAAAAAGAATAAATCACAGGAGCTGCAGTGGTTTTATCCTAGTGGCTAATAGTAAATATCAATACCCAGCGATTGAGGTTTTTTTTCATTTACTTTGTCATAAAAAGAAAACATGTAAGAGCGTATTGGAGCAGATTTTTTATTTGAACTAATATTCTGTGTCTTTAATAATTGCTCAAGCAATTCGTAATTGTCATTGCCCAGAGATTTTAAATCCATCAAGGTTTGGTCAAGGTTGCCTGAACTTAGATTTTCCTTAAGTAACCTGAGGCTGCAGACAAGGTTTTTGAGGTCGTCAAGATACTCATCCAGAATTCCGCCGGGCCCTTCGATTGACTGGAACCCATATATTTTATTTTCCAGAGCATCAATAAGAATATCCAGATTCCTGTATGTCTCGAATAATTGTTCATTGTAATCATTCAAAGGAGGAGCCGACAATCGTTTTTTTGAGTAGTTATTTTGCCCATCCGGAAATCGGTATGTCGAATGAGTATTTTGAACAGTTTTTGTGCCATAGTTGTTATTTATAAAACTATTATTACCCAAAGCTGCTTCCATTACTCTCTACCACTCCCTACCCCATACTATTATAAATATCTTGTAGTGATATTTTTATTATATAATAAAAGTTTAATTAATTAAATAAAAAGTTTAGTTACTTAAAAGAGGAATATTGTTTTATTTTGGCAAGTAGCCAGGTTACTGTCAATAATATTCCAAATAGATAAGCTGACAGTAATTATGGCATTATTCCGGTAAAGCATTCTCTGAAAATGGCACTCATAGAAAAAAATGTGTGGCTTAAAAGTTAGCAAACTTAATACTTAAGGTGTATTATTATCACGATATACTTAATTATTATTTGGATTTGCTGATTTTTTGTATTAACTGGTTTAAATGAAAAGTATTGCGGTATTTTTGCATAGTTAACCGGATGAATTTTGGGTTTTAGAGTCCTGAGATTTTCATACCATGGGATAAAGCATTTTAAGATTTTAGTTTAAAAAAACTTAAGTTTTACATACAGCTCTGCAGTTAAAAGCATACAAATAATAAAAGAAAGCGGGTAGTGTGTTGTAATTAAATAAAGAGGCGTCACAGTTTATCAGATCAAATGCTGATATGATAGCCAGTGAAATCCTTAATGCTCAGTACGGGATTCAGAAGAAATCCAAGACAGGCCATAACGAGGCCCAGATTGAATATGCCCTTAAGGGCATAAAATATCATATAGGTTATCTCGCAGAAAGCATCTCATACTCAAAGCCAGAGCTCTTCTATCAATATTTAAAATGGGCAAAAACTCTTTTTGCTTCCATAGAAGTTCCTGATAGAGATCTGGCAGTAACTCTTTCAGTGACTGCAAATACTTTAGACAGGGTAATGCCGGAAAATATTAAAAACATACCAGAGATTTATTTAAAAGGAGGCCTGGAGTTTTTAAATGATACTTCAATTGAATTGCCTTACTTGATAGATGAAGAAAAAACCTCGGTAGCTCATGCAGGAAATACCTGGGTTATCTCATAGAGAATAATAAGGCTGCAGCCTCAAAATTGATAATGGACCTTGTAAAACAGGGTGTAGAGATAAAAAGGATTTACATTGACATATTTCAGATGTCCCAGTATGAGTTGGGACAACTGTGGCAATCAGGCAAAATCAATGTGGCTCAGGAACATTACTGCACTGCAGCCACCCAGCTTATAATGTCCCAGCTTTACCCCTATATTTTTAAAACGAAAAAAGGAAAACATTTTTTTGTAGGGGCATGCATAAATGGAGAAATGCATGAAATTGGTATAAGGATGCTGGCTGATTTGCTTGAACTTGATGGCTGGAACACAATGTATCTGGGAGCAAATGTTCCTGATGAGAGCATTGTAAAGACACTGATAGATAATAAAGCAGATGTTTTGGGAATTTCTGCGACAATGACATTTCATCTGGGCAAAGTTGAGAAACTTATAAAAACAGTCAGGCAGTCTGAAATAGTCGGTAAAATAAAGATATTTGTCGGAGGATATGTTTTTAACAATAACAGTGAACTATGGAGACAGGTAGGCGCTGACGGATTTGCGACTGATGCAGAGGAGTCTCTTGTAAAAATAAACAGCATTGTTAAATTAATCTGATTTTACCTCCTGTTTTTTAAAATTTTATAAAACAGCAAAATATATTCATTGAATAAATAAATGGAAACACAAAGCAAGAATACCGGAAGGGGATTAATACTGCTCTGCGACCTTAACGGTTATGTTAAGGATATAATCAGTTTGGATTTGCCTGTTCGAAAAGAATATCTTTTGGGAAGTCCGCTTATTGATTTGGTAAAAATTACCGGTATTTCCAAAATAAACGATTTTTTTAATACTATTAAGACTAATGGCTACGCTTTTGACTGGGAATTCAGTATCTGCATCGGACAGGAAGATATACAGCTGCTTTTTACAGGATTAAACATTGTTAATAATATACTAATTATTGCAACAACTGCTTATACCGGTGTCAATGGCTTGTTAGAAGAGATGACCAGGATAGTAAATGAACAGACAAACAGCATAAGGTCCCTTGTCAAAGAAAATAAACAAAATCTAACCTCAGCTTCAAAAACCGAAGAACTTTATGATGAGCTTAGTTTACTCAATAATGAGCTTGCCAATAATCAGAGGATGCTTGCCAAGAAAAATTTTGAACTTGAAGGCTTGAATCTCAAGCTGGAAGAGATAAACAGGATAGATGTGCTGACCGGGCTTTTTAACAGGAAATTTTTTTATGAGAAGATAAAGGAAGAAATTGCCAAATCAAAGCGCATTGGTTACAGCCTTGTTCTTGCTTACATTGACATAAACAGCTTCAAAAGAGTAAATGATGAGCAGGGCCATGTAGCAGGTGACATACTGCTGCAGGAATTTGCAGGAATCCTAAAAAATTTTTTAAGAGAAGATAACGATTTTATTTTCAGATTTGGCGGAGATGAATTCATAATAATCCTTACAAACTGCAGTGAGGCAGACGCAGAAGATGCAATGAAAAGAACAAATATGGCAATCGCTCTGATTGATGAAACCATCAGCATCTCCTACGGTTTAATTGAACTTCCGGTAAAAACTAAAAAAAATATTCTGGAAAATATCGACAAATACATAAAAAGCGCTGACAGGAAAATGTATCAGTTTAAGAAAAAACTTAAAAAATCAGCTGCCGCTGACCCCGGTTAAATGTATTTGCAGCCATCAACCCCTGCATTATTGTGAGGCTGAATTATTTGCCCATATCACTTATTTACTTATGTTATTTATATAATTTCCGGGTCCTGATAAGATTATTGCTGAGTTAATTATTTTATTAATATAATACAAAATACCTTACCATAATGAGAGAAATGAGCATTACTTTATGGAAATAATAACTTCAAGGGTTTTTAATCTGCTTTATGTTTATCTTGACAGTGCCTGGCTGATAGTATTGCTTATAATATTTTTAATAAAAAAGAGATATCTGGCAATAATTGCAGGATTAATCGGCGGACTGATTTATTTCGCCGTTGATTATGGCATATTTTATCTTGCGCTTGGGACAAGAGTTGTTGATGGCGCCCCACCCCTAATCCTGCTGCTATGGCTCAGCGTGAGTTACGGTTTTACAAATTTTGCCTGGATATGGCTGTGGCTTGACAGAGACAGCCATGCATTTGAATGGTCCCTCCTTATAATCTTCGGGTGGCTCACTACTGCTTTATTGAGCAATAACTTTGGCAGCGCTTTTCAAATTATCTCAATTTCCCGGGGAACTTCCAGCTATCACGGCGTTATGGCTTTAATATTGCTGGTTGGCTACGGAATTCTGATAATAAAAAACATAAAAACTGTAAATAATGTGCACATATACAGTAACCGGGATGCTGACAATACAGGTGAAAGTATTTATCTTAAAAGCCTGCAAAGCAAAATTACTGCCGGGAGCAATACCAAAAACAATATTTCTCAAAAAAACAATCCTGAAACAATTATTCCGCCTGACAGCATGGTTTCCGGCAGTTATTCTCAGCATGAGAAAATAAATATTTTGTGGATACTGGCCATAGGAATACTTGTGCAGTTTTCATGGGAATCGGTTCTGCTTGTCACAGGGATAAGGCCGGTAGGGATTTTACCGCTGATAGTTAATTCTATTCTTGAGACCAACCTTGGGCTCCCATATCTGTTCCTGATTCATCGTGCAGTTACAAAAAGATTCAGTGAGAATCTGTCAAAAGTTTAAAAACAACACAAAAAAATTTCGAAATGAAAAATAAAGTGATTGAATATTTGCTTTACTTTATTTAGAATAATAAAATCTGCAGTAAGACTGACATTTCAGAGTAAAGAACTAATAACTGGCAAATAAAAGGCAGAAACAGCTATATCTATAGTTGTTTCTAAAAAATCAGGGGTAAATTACAGATTAATGTATCTTTGTTTAAAAAAACAAAGGTTATAAATTTTTTTTAAATTATTTTATCAAATCATTATCAGGGAGTTTAAATGGAAATAATACATGAAAAATTATCAGCATGGGTTAAAGAAATGGCTTCAATGTGCAATCCTGATTCCTTTGTCTGGATAGATGGTTCAGAAAGCCAGAAGAACCAGCTGCAAAAACAGGCCATAGAGACTGGCGAAATACTGGAGCTCAATCAGGAAAAACTCCCGGGATGCCTTTTTCACAGGACGGCACTTAACGATGTCGCAAGAACTGAACATCTTACATACATATGCACCCCTGACAAAAATGAAGCAGGCCCTACAAATAACTGGATGGCCCCTGATGAAGCTTATGCAAAAGCCGGCGAGATATTTAAGGATTCCATGGTTGGCAGGACCATGTATGCCATACCTTTTTCAATGGGTCCGGTCAATTCTGAGTTCAGCAAAATTGGCGTGGAACTTACTGACAGCATTTATGTTGTTCTTAATATGCTGATAATGACAAGAGCCGGTGTTGAAGTATTAAAAGCTCTTGGAGAAACCGGCGAATTTACAAAATGTCTTCATTCAAAGGCTGACCTTGATATAAACAGGAGGCTCATTCTTCATTTTCCGCTTGATAATACAATATGGAGCGTGGGCTCAGGCTACGGTGGCAATGTTCTTCTAGGTAAAAAATGTCTTTCGTTGCGGATTGCAAGCTTTCTTGGAAAAACTGAAGGCTGGCTGGCCGAACACATGCTTATCATCGGTATTGAAGATAAGAAAGGCAACGTTACATATCTTGCCGCCGCTTTTCCAAGCGCCTGTGGAAAGACAAATCTTGCGATGCTTATACCGCCTGAAAGTATGAAGAAAAAAGGCTATAAAGTCTGGACCGTTGGTGACGACATCGCCTGGCTGAGAATAAGGGATGACGGCTCATTGTGGGCCGTTAATCCTGAGAGCGGATTTTTTGGAGTCCTTCCGGGGACCAACAGCAAAACCAATTATAATGCCGTTGCAACAATGCAGAAAAATACAATATACACCAACGTCCTTTTAAAAGAAGATGGGACCGTGTGGTGGGAAGATGCAGATGGTCCGGTTCCCCAGGAAGGAATTGACTGGACAGGAAAGCCATGGAAACCTGGAACAAAAGACGAAAACGGGAACATAATTAAAGGGGCAAATCCAAACAGCAGGTTTACCGCGCCCATTAAGCAATGCCCTGTTGCATCGCCACACATAGATTCACCTCAGGGTGTGCCTATATCTGCCATTATATTCGGCGGGAGAAGGGCACATGTTGCCCCACTTGTTTATGAATCCTTTGACTGGCAGCATGGAGTTTTCGTAGGCTCCACAATGGCTTCTGAAATTACTGCTGCACAATACGGAGCGCAGGGAGCTGTAAGAAGAGACCCGATGGCAATGATTCCATTCTGTGGATACAACATGGCTGATTATTTTTCACACTGGTTAAATGTCGGAAAAAAGATAAAAAACAAACCCGGAATATTCCACGTAAACTGGTTCAGGACAGGTAAAGACGGGAAATTTTTATGGCCCGGATATGGCGATAATCTGAGGGTTCTTGAATGGATAATAAAGAGATGCAAAAAAGAGGTTGATGCAGACAGGACTTGCATTGGCTTTATTCCAGAAGCCAAAGATCTTGACTTTGAAGGTTTAAATCTGTCCCCGGACACCATTAAAGAACTGCTGGAAATAGATATTTCAGACTGGACCAATGAAGCACAGGAAGTAAAAAGTTTTTACGATAAATTTGAAGGCAGGATTCCGCAGGAACTGAATGATGAACTTGCAAACCTTGTTAAAAGACTGAAATAATTAACAAATTCATGTTGAATAATTTTTTTTTGAAGTTGTAAATTTTAGTTTCCTGTCAGGCAGAAACTAATTATCAAATGCATACATTACAAGACCGCTGCAGGGTTTGGGATAAAAATATGTTGATTTCTGAGGCATTACCAGCCCTTTCTCAGAAAGATTTTCAACAGTCTGTATGGAAGCTGCATTAATTATAAATCCGGCATCAAAATCTGTTTGCTGCGCTTCAGGGTCAAAGCTTTCAAGGATTTCACCTACAGTGTGAATAAATTTTATTTCCGCTGTTTCGTTATCCTTCAGCAAAGTTGAAAGGAGCAGTTTATGCAAAATATTTACATCAAGATTCTCAAATTCCGCATCGAATTGTTCCAGGCTGATTTCCAAATCCCTGTAAGCAGACTCAATGCTTGTTTTTAAAACTGCAAAAATGCATTCCTGATTAGAAAAAACAATGCAAATACCTTTCTGTCCCGCAGCCAGGCAGGAGGACATTTTTTCGGATATGTCAGGCATTGTTGCTGGAATTATTTCTACTGTAAAATATTTGCAGATTTTTTCAGTCATTTCTTCGGGGCTGATTTTCCTTTCAAATTTTACAAGCCTGTGAGTCGGATGTATTGATATGTCCTTCTGGTTTGCAGATACGAAAAGTGAAAGTATAAAGTCTTCAGGCCTGATATCTTCTTCTTCTGTGCTATTGTCGGTATAAGCACGGGTCTTTATCGGGACTGATTCCCTGTAAAGCCTGGATGTTTCATATCTGTGGTGACCGTCTGCAATCAGCAATGTTTTTGATTTCATGGCTTTTATAATAGAAGACAGAGTTTCTCTATCAGATATCTTCCAGAATTTAAATTTAAGCAGTGAATCGTAATCTGCACCGGAAGATATCATGGGCTCTGCCTGTTTTCCCTTATCGATGATATCCAGAACATTTGAATCTGAATCATTGTAGATGGTATATATAAATTCAAAATTGGTTCTGCAGGCATTAAGAAGATTAAGCCTGTCTTCCTTTGGTTTGGCAAGGGTTTTTTCATGTCTTAACACCTTCCCGATACCATAGTCTTCAATTTTTAAAAGACCTATAAGTCCGGTAAAACTCCTGGAACTTCCATCATCGCCCGTAAAAGACTCTTCAAAGATATAGAAGCATTTTTCAGGGTCAACTTTTAATATTCCTTTTTTTATAAAATCCTGAAGAATTATTTTTGCATTTTCGTATCGACTCCTGTCGCTTGTGTCATCAGGAAGAGTCAGGTTTACAATATTGTACTGGGATTGATCTTTCAGCTGTTGTTTTTGCAAAGGTGAAATGATGTCATATGGTGGAGCAATGTTTTTAGACAAACCTCCTGCAAGATTCAAATCATAACGCAAACCATTAAAAGGCAGTATGTCAACCATTATTTTAATTCCTTTTTAGTCTTTTGAAAAATTTCAAATAAATTATAATTTAAAAAAGCTGAAATTATAACAACTATTTTTTAAAGTGTAACAGCCATCTGGAAATATCCTGTTCCCGGCAAAGTTGAAATGTCCGCTTTAAATATTTTGCCTGCAGATAATCCTCTGCCTTTTATTTTATCACGCAGGAAGTGGGAACGCTCTGATTCTGCATCAACCCTGTGCTTGCTTTGGTTAAGATATTATTGTTTCTGAATGTATCATAAATCCTTATTTTTGCAGTTAAAATATTTTTGTGGCAGCCTGTATTAGAAAACCCTGCTGCTGCAGTTAAGGTGTAACTGCTGCATAAAACCTTAATCCCTCAGTCAAAATGTTATGTATCTGCATGTATCATAAAACTTTGTTACCGCAATTAAGAAGTTTTTGTGTCAGCTTTTACAAGGTTGAATAAAGCAGTTAAAATAGTATAATTCATAATCTGTCAGGCATTTAAAAGAGCGTAATTTTATAATAATAAGGTGGATGAGTTTGGAGAAAAATGAAAATAGAAGTCATTGAAAATGTAATGCAATACAATAAGGAAGAAGCAGACATTAACAGGGTTCTGTTTGAAACCAGCAAAGTGCTTGTCGTAAACATACTGTCAGCTCCGGGTGCAGGCAAGACAACTCTCATAATGGAGACCATCAGGAGGATTGGCAAACAATATAATATCGGAGTAATTGAGGGAGACATCTCATCAACTCACGATTCTGAAAAAATAAAATCATTGACAGATGATGTAGTACAGATCAACACTGGCGGGACGTGCCATCTTAATGCTTCAATGGTTGCAAAAGCTGTTGAAAAGCTGGACATCAAAAAGATTGATATATTATTTATAGAAAACGTTGGAAACCTGATTTGTCCAGTAGGTTTTGACCTCGGAGAGTCCTGCAGGCTGCTTCTTTCTTCTGTGAGTGAGGGGGATGACAAACCTGTAAAATACCCCAAAGCCTTTATTAAAACGGATCTTGTCATACTGAATAAAACTGACATGCTTCCTTACAGTGATTTTAATGATGACTTTTTTTCCGGAAAGATAAGAGAACTAAATCCTGAAATTGAAATAATCAGGCTTTCCAGTAAAAATGGCCAGGGATTCGGTGACTGGATAAGCTGGATAGAGAAAAAAGCAGCAGCAAAAATCAGCGGCAAAATAGAAAAGTAATTCGGCTCAAAAATATATTAGCTTTTTAAAAAGGGTCTAATTTTAATACGTTTAAGTTTTTAAAAACATTCTTCAGTCTTTGAACAATAAGGAGGACACCGCTGAATTATCTGACAGCATTTGACCCTGAATTTTTTATGAAGGCTTGAGTCCGGTAAATCATCCGGCAGGGTGTAAAGTAACCTGCTGCTTTTTTCAGGAATGCCATCAGTAAATCAACTTTATCCGGTACAGTTTAAACCCCAAATATTTACAATTAAGCGGCTCCTGACAAGCAGTCAGGTATTGTTACAAACTCATTACAAATTTACATTTTATTATTGCTATAATTATTTAGAAGTGATAATATTGCATGGTTTTGAAAAGTTACAAAAATGTTACAAATAAAAATATTTTGACGGCAAAATAAAATGCGAATAAGGCTTGGAAAATATTTTATAGATATAAAAAGAAGCTATGTCGGCAGCATGGACCAACCGGCAGATTCAGCTGATAATAATTCTTTGCCTCTGGCCATTGCTGATAAAGCAGCATCGGATACCTCTAAATCTGCAACCGTCAATCCTGTTTTAAGTAAAGATACCAATTCCAGTGATATAAACACAATAGAGTTTGTGTCACATGAATTAAAAGGAGTTCTTGGTTCCACGATTCTATGTGTGTATTCAATAAGGGATGGTTTGCTGGGAATGCTTAATTTCAAACAGAGGGCCAGCGTGGAGACCACCATAAGAAACTTAAGAAGGCTTGAATCGACAATTAAAGATTTCCTGGACATATCCCGGCTGGAAAATGGAAAATTAAAAGTGCGGAAAACCAGTATTAAAGTATCCGAAGAAATTATAAATGAGGTTGAAGATGCATTTTTAACTGAGATTTATGAAAACAGGGTCGTTTTTGAAAACAGGATACCAAAGGACCTGGTAATAGTCTCAGACAGGACCCTTCTTATGACTATTTTTAATAATCTTGTCAGTAATGCAATCAAATACGGCGTTAATGGCGGCAATATAGTTATAGATACCCATGATGGGGAAACTGAAAATAATATCAGCTTTAGTGTATATAATGACGGGATACCGATAACAGAGGAAGATAAATCAAAATTGTTTAAAAAATTTTCGAGACTTGAAAGAGAGCAGGATAAAAAAATAAAAGGAACAGGGCTTGGGCTGTTTATAATAAATGATATAATCGAAAGCCTCGGCGGGAGCATCAGGGTTGAAACAAAAGATAATGGCAATGAGTTTATATTTGAGATAGAAAGGGTTTAGTTATGGCTACAGCTATAGAAAACCTGAAAAGTATCAAACAGAATGCTATACAGGACCTTATTGAAAAAGGTCTGCTGTCTGCCACTCGAATTTATGTGGGTATGTCCACTTGCGAGATTGCAGCCGGAAGCAAAGATGTATGGGATACTTTTCAGAAAGAAATCGCAGACAATTCAATAAAAGATGTACAGTTAAAACAGAAAGGTTGTGCGGGCAGATGCAATCTTGAACCGACTGTTGAAGTTTTACAGGCGGGAAAGGTACCTTTCAAGTACATAAACGTAAACAGTGAAAAAGCAAAAGAGATTATAAAAAAACACCTTCTCGAAAACAGCGCCCAGTCTGCAGAAAGATCAGTAAATTTAAAAACGGATCCTTTTGTACTGACTGACAGGTCAAAGTTTGTCTTCGGAGATGTTGATTTTTTCAGCAAACAAAAAAGAATAACACTTAGAAACTGTGGGATCATTGATCCTGAAAGCATAGATGATTATTTATCAGTAAGAGGCTATGAATCCCTGGCCAAAGTTCTTACAGATTATACTCCGGGACAGGTCGTGGAAGAGATAACAAAGTCCGGCTTAAGAGGCAGAGGCGGCGGCGGTTTCCCAACAGGACTTAAATGGAAGCTTGTCGCAAAAGAAGAAGAAAAGGAAAAATATGTAATCTGTAACGCAGATGAGGGTGACCCGGGTGCATTTATGGACAGAAGTGCCCTTGAAGGAGATCCGCATATCGTCATTGAGGGAATGGTGATTGCCGGCTATGCAGTAGGCGCAAAAAAAGGTTTTGTCTATATCAGGGCCGAATATCCTCTTGCAATTGAAAGGTTAAGAATAGCAATAAAAGATGCTGAAAAGAATGGTTTCCTGGGTAAAAATATTCTTGGAACAGATTTTAGCTTTGATATAGAGCTTGTACTTGGTGCAGGCGCATTTGTTTGCGGCGAAGAAACCGCGCTGATACACTCGATAGAGGGTGGCAGAGGCGTCCCGACTACCAAACCTCCTTATCCTGCGGTAAGCGGGCTTTGGAACAAGCCGACACTTATAAATAATGTGGAAACATTTGCAAATATTGGCGTTATAATCCTTGATGGTTATGAGAATTTTGCTTTAATCGGCACAGAAGAAAGCAAAGGTACCAAGGTTTTTGCGCTTTCAGGCAAGGTCAATAACACAGGTCTTATCGAAGTTCCGATGGGAATTACTTTAAGGGAGATTGTTTATGATATTGGCGGCGGAATAAAAGATAATAAGAAATTCAAGGCATTGCTGACAGGCGGACCTTCCGGAGGCTGTATTCCTGAGGAATTTCTTGACAGTAAAGTAGATTATGATTCATTAAAGGCACTTGGCTCGATAATGGGCTCCGGTGGAATGATAGTGCTTGATGAAGATGATTGCATGATAGACATTGCAAGGTATTTTCTTGAGTTTACTCAAAACGAATCCTGCGGCAAATGTACGCCCTGCCGTGAAGGGACCAAAAGAATGCTTGAGATACTTACCAGGATAACTTCCGGAAAAGGGGAAGAAATAGATATTGAAAATCTGATGCGACTTGCCAATCTTATAAAAAAGACTGCACTTTGCGGACTCGGACAATCTGCGCCTAACCCGGTACTGACAACAATGAAGTATTTTAAAAATGAATACGACGAACATGTGAAGTTGAAAAAATGTACTGCTGCAGTTTGCAAGGGAATAATCTCATCACCGTGCCAGCATTCATGCTTTATCGGCGGCAGCGGGATACCTTCCTATATAGGCCTTATAGCTCAGGAAAAATTTGATAAAGCAGTAAAGATACTTTACAGCGAAAATCCTCTGCCAATTATATGCGGAAGGGTATGCCACCATCCGTGTGAAAGCAAATGCAGAAGAGGAAAGATAGACAAACCTATAGCAATCAGGGAAATAAAAAGATTTCTTACCGATTATGCCATGGAAAATAAGATGGATGGCATGCCGGTTCCCGGTACAGTAAAAGAAGGAAAAGTGGCCATCATCGGTTCCGGCCCCTCCGGACTTACATGCGCCTACTATCTTGCGCTTGAAGGTTATAAAGTTACTATTTTTGAAAAACTACCTGTCGCAGGGGGGATGCTTGCTGTTGCAATACCTGAATACAGGCTTCCAAAAGCATTACTGCAATACGAGATAAACAATATCCTAAGCCTCGGAGTTGAGCTTAAGTTAAATACTGAGATTGGAAAAGACATAAGTTTTTCGGATCTCAAAAAAGAGTTTAAAGCGATATTTATTGCAGCAGGCGCACACAAAGGACTGAAACTTTCGATACCGGGTGAAGATTTGCCCGGTGTTATGGATGCAGTTGACCTGCTCAGAGATATAAACCTTGGGAAAAAAGTAAATATTGGAGAGAGAGCAGCTGTCATTGGCGGTGGAAATGCTGCAATCGATGCAGTAAGGACGCTTTCGAGACTTGGCGTAAAAGCCAGCCTTCTATACAGGAGGACAAAAAATGAAATGCCTGCATGGCAGGAAGAGGTAGATGAAGCCATAAATGAAGGTATCGACATACAATACCTTGTCGCACCGGTCAGGGCGATTGCAGAAAATGGCAGAATCAAAAAACTTGAGTGTATCAGGATGGAGCTTGGTGACATTGATAAAAGTGGCAGGAGAAGGCCCGTTCCAAAGCAGGGCTCTGAATTTATAATTGAGATAGATACGCTTGTGCCGGCCATAAGCCAGGAACCTGATATTGAATTTATTTCAAATGAAAAAAATGGAATAAAGCTTTCGAAATGGAAAACCATAGAGGTTAATGAAGAAACTTACTATACAGGAGCGGACGGTATTTTTGCAGGCGGAGATGTTGTTCTTGGTCCCAAAACAGTTACCGAAGCCATGTCACACGGAAAAGTAGCTGCCCTGATGATAGACAAATACATAAAGGGTGAAGAACTTACAAGGAAATACAGCGTTACAAAGCCTGCTGCTGATGTTGCCATTATTGAAATGACTGAAGAGGAAATCGAGAGTCTTGAAAGATTTGACGTACCAATGCTTGAAATGGCACAAAGAAAAGGCAATTTTATTGAAACAGAACTAGGGTTTTCCATGCACCAGGCTGTATGTGAAGCAAAGCACTGCTTAAGGTGCGATAAGGAGGAAAAAGAATAATGAGCGACACTATAAAAATTAATGTAAATAACAAGGATTACGATGTTGAATCCGGCCAGACAATTATGCAGGCCCTTGACAAAATAGGCTTTCACCTTCCAAGGCTGTGTTATCATCCAAAGCTTTCAGTTGAAGGCGCATGCAGGATATGTATTGTAGAGGTAGAAGGCGCTGCAAATTATGTTACAAGCTGCACTTCAAAAGTTGTTGAAGGAATGAAGGTAAAGACAAATACTGCAGATTTAAGAAAAGCAAGAAGAGATTTGCTGGAGCTGATTTTGGATAACCATCCGATTGACTGCAATACCTGTGAAAGGGACAGCAACTGTGAACTTCAGGGACTTTCCAGGTCAATTGGCATTAAAAAGAGGCATTTTACCGGTGAAAAGAAGCTTTATGATATAGATCTTTCATCGCCGTCAGTTACAAGGGACCCCAATAAATGCATCCTTTGCGGAAGATGTGTAAGGCTTTGTGCAGAGATTCAGGGTGTCAATGCAATAAACTTTGCCGGCAGGGGATTTAACAGTGTGGTTATGACCGCATACAACAATCCCATAAGCAGCTCGGTCTGCATAAATTGCGGCCAGTGCATAAATGTATGCCCAACTGCTGCTCTTTCTGAAAAATACTATACTGTAGAGCTTTTCAGGGAGTTGTCCAGCGATAAAAAACTGAAAATAGTACAGGTTGCGCCTGCTGTAAGGGCAGCAATAGGGGAAGCGTTTGGATTTCCTGCAGGAACCAATTTTGAAAAACAGACGGTAGCTGCACTCAGAAAACTCGGTTTTGACCTTGTATTTGATACACAGTTTTCTGCCGATCTGACTATTATGGAAGAAGGCTATGAATTTCTGGAAAGATATACCACAGGAAAAAATCTTCCAATGATTACATCATGTTCGCCGGCCTGGATAAAGTATGCTGAGCAGTTCCATCCTGATATACTGCCGAATATATCAACCTGCAAGTCTCCGATGAGCATGCAGAGCTCCGTGCTAAAGACTTATTATGCACAGAAGAGGGGCATTGACCCAAAAGATATATTAAGCGTTGCCATAATGCCATGCACAGCAAAGAAATATGAGGCCGAAAGAGAAGAACTCAGCCTTGACGGCGTAAAGCTTACAGACATAGTAGTGACGACAAGAGAAATCGCATGGATGATAAAATCAGCTGGAATTGATTTGTCAAAAACTGAAGGTGAAGAATTTGATAATCTTTTCGGGTTCTCAAGCGGCGCCGCCACCATTTTCGGTGTAACAGGCGGAGTAATGGAAGCAGCCCTAAGAACAGCTTATGAAGTATATATGGGTGAGTCAATCATTGATATAGAGTTTTCAGATCTGCGTGGTTTCAAGGGAATAAAGGAAGCAAAAGTCATGCTGGGAGATAAAGAAGTCAGGGTGGCAGTTGCGCATGGCCTTGGAAATGCAAATACAGTAATTGATATGATAAAAGAAGATCCGAACAGGTTTCATTTTATTGAGATAATGTCTTGTCCCGGAGGATGTATTAACGGCGGAGGGCAGCCCTATGCCGGTTCAGAATACGTTGCTTTGGACGAAGAATTTCTCAAGAAAAGGGCAAGTGTTTTATATTCGCTGGACAGGGCCAAAACTATAAGAAGAAGCCACGAAAATCCTGAGGTTCAGAGAATATACAAGGAATTTTTCGAAAGACCTTTGGGTCCAAAATCGCATAAAATCCTGCATACACATTATAAGCAGAAATATCCGACCGGTGTGTACAAGAAATAACCTGTTTTGCCAGAATTCGTTTTACTGACAGACAATATTGCCTGCCGGTTTGTCCGGAGATTAAATTAGAGGTTTGTCAGTAAGTTTGTTTGAAACAGCCTAAAAAAGATTGTGCACATGAGGTGGTTTTAGCTAAAGCGGGTGCAAAAGTTTTGTTGGAATTATTTTTAATTAAGTGAAAATTGTTAAGATAAGAGGTAAGAAATGGAAAATGTTATACAAATAAGTGAAACTGACAGCAGTAAGAAATCAGAGCTTGTAAGTTTTATTTCTGAAAAGCATGAAAAGGGTTATTATAACGCAGCACTGATGTCTATTCTTCATAAAGCGCAGGAAATTTACGGTTATATAAATGAGGAAGCCATAGATACGATAAGTACTGAGATGGAAATACCTTCTGCGCGTATCTGGGGGATAGTGACTTTTTATCACTACTTTACATTGATTCCAAGAGGGAAATATATAATATCTGTTTGTCTTGGAACTGCATGCTATGTCAAAGGTTCAAAGCGTGTTCTAAACAAACTTAAAGAAATACTTGGTACCGAGCTTAACGAAACAACTTCGGATGGATTGTTTACAATTGAGGCAAAATACTGTCTTGGATGCTGTGGGTTGGCGCCGGTAATGATGATAAATGGCAAAGTATATGAAAAACTGACAACAAAGAAAATAGCGGCAGTTATACAGGAATTAAGGGCTGAAAACAGTTTGGACCTGGCCGCTGCTGCAGCAAATTAATAAAAATTTCTTGAAGCGAATACTGTTTTGATAGAAATTTACAATTATATTTGTAGAAATTGTTACATTCTTTATTAATAATTTTGCAGTTTTTGTTTGTTTAAATTTAAATAATTTAGTATCTTAATAAAAGTTTAATTTTACAGGAGGTATATCCAAATGAGTGGAAAAAAAATTCTTATTATTGACGATGATCCGGATTTTGTAGATTCGATAAGAGCGGTGCTTGAAGCAAGAGATTATAAAGTTGAATCTGCTCCTGATGGAACAGAAGGTTTTAAAAAAGCAAAGGAAATAATTCCTAACCTTATAATTCTTGACGTAATGATGACAAAAAATACTGAAGGTTTTGAGGTAAGCAGGGAATTTCAAAAAGACCCTGATTTAAAATCAGTTCCAATAATAATGATTACAGGCATCAGGGAACAGATGAACCTGGCTTTTGGTTTTGAGCCCGATGGCACATGGCTCCCGGTCAAGGCTGTTCTTGAAAAAACAATAAAACCCGATCAGCTTTTGGCAAAGGTTGCAGAGTTCATTAATTAGTAACAAGTTATTGATAAAAAATCAGAGTTCTCTAAAAGATACTGACAGGTTCAATGATTTTGTTGAATGGATTTATAATTGAAGTATATCTCTAACAAAGTATTTATAATTTAAGAAGGGAGTCCAATGCTTTATAAAGTTCTGGACAAGAATAATTACAGGGATTTCTTATCCGGCCTTATTAAGAGTTACAATGTTACGGGGCCAAAGAAAATAAATAATTTCCTTCACGATTTTGTACCGATTAAAAATGTTGAAGAAATCGATACGGGATACTTAAAAACAACACTTCCTCCAGCCAAAAAAATATTGTTTCCATCCAAAGAAGGGCTTGTCAGCTATACCACAGATACTATCAAAACAGAATCTCTAAATAACAGCGAAGAACTGATACTTTTTGGTATAAATGCCTGGGATTTAAACGGGATGAATTTTCTTGACAAAATATTTACCACAGATTTCATAGATGACAATTATGTGGAAAAAAGAAACAAATTAATTGTTATCGGAATGGATACCACACCTTCTGAAACTAATTTTGCCGTAGAAATGGGTGCTTCTTATGCAAAATCCGGCTTTGATCTTTTCATGACAGATATCGGAAGCAAATACTTTATCAGGGTCGCCACACCAAAAGGGACAGAGCTTTTGTTAAAATACGCAAAAGTAAGTGAAGCTCTTACTGCAGATTTCAATGCCTACGATAAGTTTACAGAGGAATATGCCGGCAAGTTTAAAGTTTCTGCTGATCTAGGTAATTTCCATGAAAATTTCGAAGTAACATATAGTAAAAATGATCTCTGGGAAGGTCTTTCAAAAAACTGTTTTTCCTGTGGTTCATGCAACCTTGTATGCCCAACCTGTTTTTGTTTTAACGTTAAAGATGATATGAAAATAGATTTAAAGACAGGCATCAAATCGCGTGAATGGGACTCCTGCATGATTCCCGATTACGGACTTGTTGCAGGCGGCCATAATTTCAGGCCCACAAAAGCGAACAGGCTGAAACAGCGCTACAGGTGCAAGCTTAAAACATTCGTTGATAAATTTGGCAGTTATTCCTGCGTCGGATGTGGAAGATGTGCTGAAGCCTGCCTTGCCAAAATAAATATTTGTGAAGATATTAATGCAATAAAGAAAGAGGTGAGTTTGTAAAAATGGTACAGCAAATGGCAGAAAAAACAAAAGACAAGCCTTTATATGTTCCCTACATAGCCACTATTACAGAAACTGAAAATCTCACCCCTACCGAAAAAAAATTTGTCATCCAGTTTGATGATAAAGAAAAAAGAGAAAGTTTTACTTTTTTACCCGGACAATTTTTGGAGGTCACAGTTTTTGGAATCGGTGAGGCTCCATTTTCCATTCCTTCATCGCCAAACCAGAAGGGTTCTTTTGAATTATGCGTAAGAAACATTGGAAGTGTCTCTGGTGCAATGCACAAAATGCAGGTCGGAGCCAAAATAGGGATAAGGGGACCATTTGGAAAAGGCTATTTCCCATATGAGAAAATGAAGGGAAATAATGTTGTTATAATTGCAGGAGGACTAGGGCTGGCTCCGGTAAGATCACTTATTAAGCTTATTCTTGAGGATAGAAAAAGCTATAAGGGCGTAACACTGATATATGGTTGTGTTGAACCAAATCTTTTACTCTACAAAGATGAAGTGGCAGAATATCAAAAAAGAGATGACATCGACGTCCTTCTGACAGTTGACAGGCCTGATGAGAGCTGGAAGGAATCGGTTGGCGTATGCACAAACCTCATTCCGGGACTTAAGTATCTTCCTGAAGAGACTTATGCAGTTGTGTGCGGTCCGCCGATAATGTATAGATTTGTAATGATCGAACTTGAGGAAAAGAAATATAAACCGGAAAATATTTTTCTTGATATGGAAAGAAGAATGGAATGCGGAGTCGGCAAATGCAACCACTGCCATATTGGTGATAAATTATGCTGTGTTGATGGCCCGATATTCAGTTTATGGGAAATAAAGAATTTAAAGGAGGCATTATAAATGAGTAAGCCAAAAGTTGGAGTATTTGGTCTGACAGGCTGTGGCGGATGCCAGCTTGAAATACTAAATCTTGAAGATCAGCTGATTGATTTTATTAGTGCCGTAGATATTGTACATTTTACCGAAGCAATTTCCGAGCATAGCGATACATATGATATTGCCCTGATTGAAGGCTCTGTTTCAACAATGCATGATGTCGAGAGGCTCGAGCACATCGGTAAAATCGCAAAAATTATTATTGCTGTTGGTGCTTGTGCATGCACAGGCGGCCTGAATTGTCTTAAAAACTTATATGGCACTGAAAAGGCCAAAGAGCTTGTATATGGTGATAAAAAAGGATGGATAGATGCCATAGATACAAAACCAATAAGTGAATATGTAAAAGTTGATTATCAGGCAAGGGGATGCCCTCCTACAAGATCTGAAATTGTAGATATAGTCAGTGCCCTGATAGTTGGTAAAGTTCCTGAGATACCAACATATCCTGTTTGCGTTGAGTGTAAAAGGCTTGGTAATACATGCCTTTATGAATTTGGAATCAGTTGTCTTGGGCCTGTTGCAAGAGCCGGATGCGACGCAAGGTGCCCAAGCGCAAAATCAGGCTGTGAAGCTTGCCGGGGATCTGTTGATAATCCGAACGTAAATGCTCAGAAAGAATTGCTTACCCAATACGGGCTTACAGTTGAGGATATTATGGAGGGTTTCAATCTTTATAATGCCTGTGTAAAAATAGAACAAAAATCTAAATAATTATTTTTTGGAGGTCAATGATATGGCGACAAATTTAAATATAGAAGTAGCTCCTCTGCCAAGGGTAGAGGGCCATGGTGATTTGGTTTTAAATGTAAAGGATAAGAAAATAGAAAAACTCCAGATGAGGATTCCTGAATCACCAAGGTTTTTTGAAGCGATGCTTGTAGGCAGGAATTATACTGAACCATCACAAATAACATCAAGGATTTGCGGCATATGCTCAGTTGCTCATACCTTTACGTCAATTCAGGCAACAGAAGCTGCTCTTGATGTTAAGCTTAATGAACAGATCATCAGGCTGAGAAAACTTGTAAACCACGGAGAATATATTCAGAGCAACAGCCTTCACGTATTCTTCCTGGCTGCACCGGATTTTCTTGGTATTGGCAGCGTATTGCCTTTGCTTGAAACAAATCCCGCAGTTGTAAATATTGCCGTAAAAGTAAAAAAGATAGGAAATGAAATAGTCAGGATAATCGGCGGCAGGGCGGTTCACCCAATTACTACTGTAGTTGGAGGTTTTACAAAACTCCCGGCAGAAGAAGGGCTCCTGAAATTAAGGGAAATGCTTGTTTCGCTTTATCCGGACGTAGTGACTTCTGTCGCTGTTTTAAAGACTTTAAAGATTCCCGATTTTGAAAGGGAAACAGAGTATATCTGCCTGAGGAATAATGAGGACTATTCACTTTATGATGGCGATATTGTATCGTCTGATGGGTGGACAATAAAGCCTGCAGACTACCTCAGCAAAATTAAAGAAAAAGTTGTACAACATTCTACCGGAAAGCATTGCAGCGCTTCACGTGATTCATACATGGTAGGCGCGCTTTCAAGGGTAAATAACAATTATTCACAGCTATCTGACAATGCAAAGACCTATGCTGAAGAACTTGGCCTGAAAGTGCCATGTTATAATACTTATATGATCAGCATTGCCCAGTTTGTAGAAATTGTCCATTGCGTTGATGACAGCATAAGGCTTATTGATGAGATTCTTGCAGCCGGGCTTGACGAAGAGAAATTCATGGCTCCAGTAAAGGTAAAAGCCGGAAGGGGAGTTGGAGCCGTTGAGGCGCCAAGAGGCCTTTTAATACATGACTATACTTACGATGAAAAAGGCAAAGTCACCAAAGCCAATCTTATAATACCGACAAACATGAACTATGCAAATATTGAACTCGACATGGCTCAGCTGGTACCGGCGATAATGGAGAAAACTGAGGATGAAATAAGACTTGCATGTGAGATGATGATTAGGGCATATGATCCCTGTATTTCATGTTCGACTCATCTGCTGAATGTTGAGTTTGTAAATAAATAGAATAACATTTAGGGTTAGCGGGCCTTTAATAAAACTGAGCTTCTGACATTAAACGTGTCTGGAAATTGTTTTTTTAGATTTGTTCAGTAATTGTTTGCTTGTATTTTGTATTTTGAATCAACCATAGTTATTTTATAAAATTTGCTTGAGTTTGGCGTGTTCTGCAGCTGCCAATCAGGATATTCGGATTTTATTGATATTTTAACTGTTTAACGGGATTTATGGCCATTGTGTTTTTCAGGAGGCCAGAACCCATCCGTACAGGAGATACTTGAGTGACAAAACAAATCAAAGACCTGGCCATAGTTAATACGAAAGATGAAGAAGACGTCCCAATGCTGATAATGCCCGAAGAAGCTTTTGAAGGGGATTACATTATTGCTTCCTATTATTATGCATCCAGGATTGCCGGCGAGGATATATATGAGAAAGCCAAATCATTTGCAGCGGGCCAGACAATAGGGACATGGGTGCCTATACCGGGTATTACCAGACAAATGAAGGAGCTGCATGGCGGAAGGCTCGTAAGCATTTACGACATACCTCCGACAGAACTTACAACGGATGAGCCAGTGTTTAATTCCCACATTGTTCAAATCGCATTTCCGGATAATAATTTTTCTCCACAGTTTCCAATGATGTTTACCACTCTTTTGGGTAATGATGTTTCCACATCTGCACAGGTAAAACTTATTGACATCAGATTTTCCAGGAATTATTTAAAAGCCTTCAAAGGTCCTCGATTTGGAATAGACGGCATCTATAAATATCTTGATATTCCAATAAGAAGACCCGTGGTCCTTAACATGATAAAGCCTTGCCTGGGTTACAGTCCCTCCGAAGGTGCACAATTCTTCAAAGAGATAGCACTGGGTGGTGTTGACATCATCAAAGATGACGAACTGCTTGCAGATACGACCTACAGTTCAATAGTCGACAGGGTAAAGGCATATAATCTGGCGGCAAAAGAAGTACATGCCGGTACCGGCCATAAAACTGTCTATTGCGTCAACATAACAGACAGGCTTGACAGGTGCATTGAAAACGCCGTAAGGGCCATTGACGCAGGTGCTGAAATGCTCATGGTTAACTTTATAGCCTCAGGCCTTTCAACCTTACAGGCATTGTCGGAAGACAGCAGAATAACTGTGCCGATTGTAGGGCATTATGCAAGTGCGGGTTCAATTACGGAATCCTGCAATACCGGTATTTCAACTCCAATACTTCTGGGAAAACTGGCAAGAATGGCAGGAGCTGATATTGTTTTATTCAGTTCTCCTTACAGTACTTATCCTTTCCTTAAAAGAAGATACAGGCAGATAGCGGACATGCACAGGCTTTCCTTTTGCGGACTTCAGACAACAATGCCGGCAGTCGGCGGCGGAGTCCATCCAAACAGTGCTGAAAAAATAGTAAAAGATCTTGGTAAAGAGATTATACTGGCAGTTGGCGGCGCTATACTGGGACACCCCAATGGTCCGACCGAGGGGGCAAAAGCAATGATGCAGGCGGCACATGCTCTGGGACAGGGTATAAATCTTTATGAAATTGCCGGGAACAAAGGATATGAATCCTTAAAGATATCCCTGGAAAAGTGGCAGTAAAATTCAGAACAGCTCCACAAGTGTTTTTTTGATTTCTCTGACTGACTGGTAATCATCAAGTCTTTCCTGAAAGCTTTTTTCTATCTGTATTGTATTTTTAATTTTTGTGGGGAAACTGTCTTCAAGCACATAGACAAAATTGCTGACATAAGCCGCTTCTTCAATATCATGGGTTACAAAAACCACGGTCCTCTTATCTGCATCCCAGAGCGACATAAAGGAATAAAGCAGATTTTTCTTTAATTTTGCGTCGAGGCTTTTGAATGGCTCATCCATCAAAAGTATTTCAGAAGGATAGGCAAACGCTCTGGCAATGGAAACTCTCTGCTGCATTCCACCGCTAAGCTTGTTAGGATAATAATCCTTATATTTGTAAAGACCTACAATTTCAAGATAATTGTTTACCCTGGATATTAACTCTTTTTCTTTATAAATATCCTTTAGTGCAAAATTGATATTTTCATAGACTGTCTTCCAGTATAAAAGTCTTGGCTCCTGAAATATGTAAGAGAAGTCCCTGCTTTTAAAATCTGAAATATCGCCGCTGTCAGGGGCCGTAAGTCCGCTTATAATGTTTAAAAGAGTTGTTTTGCCAATGCCAGAAGGCCCAAGAATGCAGGTGATTTTATTTTCCACAACATCCATGTCAAGCCCGTCAAAAATATAAGAGCTGTCATAACTCTTACACAAGTTTTTAATAGCCAGCACCATATTCTCTTTTCCATTTTAAAGATTTTTTTTCAATGAGCCTTATGAGCCTTTCAAACAAATATCCTATAAGTACCGCAATTATTGTCCAGGCAAAAACATCGCTGATATTAAGATATATTTTAGAATCCTGCAGGCTGGTTCCTATGGCATACCTGGGCTGGCTCAGTACTTCAGCTGCTATAACTACTTTCCATCCTATTCCAAATGACGTGGAAATTGCTGCCGTTAAAAATGGGACGATAGAAGGCATGTATATTTCTTTTATAACCCTTGTTCTTTTAACTTTGTATATTTTTGCCATATCCAGAAGCTTCGGATCAATATTTTTAATGCCCTCAATTACATTAGTGCAGATGATTGGAAAGGACATAAGAAAGCTTGCAAATATGGGAACATTGTTTGCCTTAAACCATATAAGCGCTATCAGTATTATTGTCATTACAGGAGTGGACCTGATAATAACCAGAAAAGGCTCAAATATTTTGCTGAATACCCTGTTAAAACCAGCGGTAAAACCTATTATCAGCCCAAGAACAAATGATATTGCAAAACCGATAAGGCCTCTTACAAGGGAAAAAAGAATTATAACAAAAAAATCCCGGGTTTTTACGAGGTTAAAAAGACTTACAAGGGTACTTTCAGGAGAAGGCAGGATGATTGCAGAATTTACTATAAGGGATATTATTTTCCATATCGCAAGCAGCAATACAAAAGATATAAAAGTATATAGTGTGTCTTTTTTAGAAATAGAAGTTTTCATCCGGCATTTTTCCTCCCACATCTTCAGGGGAAAATCCCAAAATGGTATTGATGTAGTTTTTAATAATTTCCTTTGATTGGCCCAGTGTTGTAAAACGTATATTACATCTCGGTATCGCTTCTTTTGCAGTGGCGGCATCCATTCCTATCTTAAATTCCTCAACCAGAAGTGAAGCCTCAGGGATATTATTATTGGCCCACAAGGTGCTCAATTCATACTGCTTTAAAAATTCTTCGACAACTTCTCTGTTTTTATCTGCAAACTCAGAATTGACAACAACGCATGACATCGGCATAGGATCACCGTTGCCGGCTTTTTTCCATTCCTGCTCTACATCAAACGCGATTGTCACATTGGGATTCTTTTTTGTGATCATTGTCACAAATGGTTCCGGCAGTATTGCAATATCTGCTTTGCCGGCAATCATAAGCTGAGAGAGCTCCACCTGTTCAAGGGTGTAATCCAGAGTCACATCAGCAAGTGGGTCGAGCCCGTTTTTTCCAAGAAGGTAGCGCAACGCTATATCAGGAGTTGAACCTTTGGAAATCACATTAATTTTTTTATTTTTTAAATCGGTCCAGTCAGTTATATCCGTATTCTGCTGCAAAATATATAGCACTCCATATCCTGTAATAGCGGCTATTCTGTAGCCGGAGCCTTTATTGTATAGCTTTACTGCGACATTAGTAGGCAGCGCAGCAATCTGGACTTCATTGGAAAGTATTTTTGAAACCATAATCTCGGGGCTTGCAGCTATTTCATAGGTCGAGATTATATTATTTCCAAGAGAAGGATTTTCCTTGTGAAGCTTTAGCATGCCAATGGAAGTAGGACCCTTGAGGGAAGCTATCTTTACATTAACCAAAGCATTGGTATCCAGTGATTCCTGACGTTCGCCGGAATCTATAGTAATTTCAGCTGATCCAGACTCTGCGATATTTTCCGTATCTGCACCTTTTGCTGGTTCTGAAGATGTTGCTGGCACATTGCTTCCGTCTGCAGCCGTATTGCCTGAATTGATTGTCACATTTTTAACACAACCTGTAAAAAACAGTACCGAAAGTACCAGAAATATACAAAATAATATTATAATAAATTTTTTCATTTGTTTAATTACTTGCCTTTGTAGTTTAAAAATCATTATATTAAAAAAATTACAGACATACTTCATATCCAAAAAATCAGCACACGATCCAAAACATTTTCAGACATTTCGGAAGAATAATGTTACTGGAAAATGCTAAAAAAATTTAAGAGACACTGTGCTCCATAATAATAATTGAAGTTTAATATCAATGGAAAATGATATTTATTAATTTACCAGCTGCCGGTTTTAATATAATCGTCCATTGCGATTGCAGCAATTCTCCCGGCACCCATGGCGAGTATTACTGTGGCCGTGCCTGTCACTATGTCTCCACCGGCAAAAACACCTTTTTTGCTTGTTTTGCCTGATGAGTCCGCGACAATATTGCCTCTCTTGTTTAAACTTATATCAGGAGATGTCTGCATAAGTACAGGGTTTGGACCCTGGCCTATTGCAATTACAACAATATCTGTATCAATATCATACTCAGAGTCTTTTACGGGAACCGGTCTTCTGCGCCCTGAATCATCGGGCTCGCCAAGCTCCATCCTGATACATCTTACTTTTTTGACCCATCCTTTTTCTCCAAGAAGTTCAACCGGGTTTGTCAAAAACACCATTTCAATGCCTTCTTCTATTGCATGGTGTATTTCTTCAATCCTGCCCGGCATTTCAACTTCGCTTCTTCTGTAAATAATATATACTTTTTTGGCTCCAAGTCTTTTGGCAGTCCTGGCTGAGTCCAGGGCAACATTGCCGCCGCCAACAACTGAAACTATATTACCCTTTATAACCGGAGTATCCCACTGGGGGAAAAGATATGCTTTCATGAGGTTTACTCTTGTAAGGTATTCATTTGCAGAATATACACCATTAAAGTTTTCTCCGGGAATTCCAAGGAAATAGGGGAGTCCTGCGCCTGTACCTACAAATATACTTTTATAACCGCT
This sequence comes from uncultured Actinomycetota bacterium, assembly GCA_964481885.1. Lineage (GTDB taxonomy): Bacteria > Actinomycetota > Humimicrobiia > Humimicrobiales > Humimicrobiaceae > Fen731. The sequence continues at coordinate 67,525 of CAYZUS010000010.1, forward strand.
CTCCAGCAGTTCATCAATTGTATAAGTTTTTCCAACTATCATGTTAAGCTTTAAGTCCACTCCAAGGCTCTTGACAAAATCAACCTCCTGCTGGACAATTGCCTTCGGAAGCCTGAATTCCGGAATACCATACACAAGAACTCCTCCGGCATAATGAAGAGCTTCAAACATTGTGACTGCATATCCAAGCCTTGCAAGCTCACCCGCACATGTCAGCCCTGCCGGTCCGGAACCTATAACTGCTGTCTTTATTTTTTCTTTTTTATTTTTCTGTCCGGCATTTAAACTGTCTTCAGGAACACCTTCCAAAGACTTGCCGACATAAAGTTTTTCCTTTTCACTGTCAGCCACAAATCTTTCAAGCTTTCCTATTGCGACAGGATCATCTTTAATACCAAGTATACACACCTTTTCACACTGATCCTCCTGAGGGCATACCCTTCCGCAGACACCCGGCAGTGCATTTTTTTCCCTGATTTTTTCAAGAGCCTTTTTATATTCCTTTTGACTTATAAGGGCAATAAAGCTCTTGATGTCGATTTCAACCGGGCAGCCATCTATACATTTGGGTTTTTTGCACATGAGGCATCTGGAACTTTCAAGCAAAGCTTCCTGCTCAGTATAGCCCAGCTCGACTTCATTAAAATTATTTACCCTCACTTCGGGCTTCTGCTGTGCTATTTTGGTCCGGGGGGTTTTGATTTTTTTTGGTTTTTTCTCGTTTGTTATATCATCTTGCATTTGTGTTTCTCCGTATATTCTTTAAAAGCCACGTTTTCTTCATTACAATAAATATTAAGCCTGTCCAAAAGCAGGCCAAAATCAACAAGGTGCCCGTCAAATTCAGGGCCATCCACACATGCAAATTTTGTTTTTTTATCAACTTCAACCCTGCATGAGCCGCACATACCTGTGCCGTCAACCATTATGGGGTTTAACGATACAATAGTATGGATTCCGTGTGGCCTGGTTACTTCACTAACAGCTTTCATCATTAAAGCAGGTCCAATTGCAATGACCCGTGAAAATATTCTTTCAGGATTGCTTTTAAGGTAGTCAGCCAAAAAGCCTGACACAAAGCCTTTGTAACCAATACTTCCATCATCAGTGCAGATATAAAATTCACTGCTGTTTTCTTTTATAATATCCTCGAAAATAAGCCCATCAGTATTTTTTGCACCTAGGATGGAAACAACATAATTTCCTGCTTGCTTCATTGCTTTGATTATTGGAAGGGTAGGAGCAATTCCGACACCTCCACCAATAATTGCCACATTGCCGAAATTATCTATTTCTGTATTTTTCCCCAAAGGCCCGGCGACATCAGGCAAAACGTCGCCCACATTTAGGTCTGCCAAAAGGTGTGTCGATTTCCCCCTCTTAAGAATCGTCAGGTTAATCAGTCCTTCAGTTTTGTCACTGTCAGCTATTGTCAAAGGAATCCGTTCGCCTGTTTGTGTGGCCCTTACCACGACAAACTGTCCTGCAAGAGCTTTTGCAGCAATTACATCGTTAAATACTTCAAGGCTGGTGATGTCTTTTGATAGTATTGATTTTTTAATAATTTTATTAAAATTACTCAACATGGCCCCTTTTTATATTTTCTGTGTTATATTTTAATTTGTGCTAAATCTTATAAATAGAAAAATGAAGTTATAAAAAACATTAAAACATTGGAAAAGAAGTATACACATTTATACACAAAAAACAATAAAATCATACAAAAGACTTGCAGACTGCAGGAGATAAAGGGCAGTAAATAGTGAAAAAAATAGAAGTTAACGCTCCAAACAGAAAAATTATAAAAATAATTGGATTTGGCAATATTTTTATGGGAGATGACGGCATCGGTATCCGAGTAATTGAAGAGATGACAAAGCAGCAGATTTTTAAGGACGAAGAAGAGATCGAGATTGTTGACGGGGGTACCTCTGGAGTTGATCTGATTTTTATGCTCCAGGACGTGTCTCTGGCCATTATTATTGATGCTGTTGATGCCGGCCAGGAAATTGGCAGGATTGTTGTTTTTGCGCCTCATGAGATAGCAGGTTTTAAAAAACAGGTATTTAAAAGTTATTCACTTCATGACATCGACCTTGCTGAAGCATTTGAGCTTGTAAAAACACTTAATTTACCCGCTAAAATCAAAATAATCGGCATTAAACCAAAACATATCGGCTACAGTGACAAGCTAAGCCCTGAAATAGAAAACAGTATACCGGCAATAATAGAAATGATAAAAAAAGAAGTATCAGCAGAAATATTTTAACAAATACGTGGGAGCTGCTCGCTGTAGTAAAGGTCAAGCATTCTTTTCGTACCGATTTCTGTGTTTAAAATAACTCTTCCGCTGCCCTTTTTGGTGACTTTTCCTATGATGCAGGCATCTTTGCCGTATTTATTTTTTCGGGCAGCTTCAAGGACCACTGGGGCATCTTCTGCGGATACGAAAAATACCATTTTCCCTTCGTTTGCTACATATAATGGGTCCATTCCAAGAAACTCGCAGATACCCCTGGTTTCTCTTTTGACAGGGATTGACTCATTTGAGATCTCAAAATCATGTCTGGAGGCAAGGGCAAGTTCAAATAATACTCTTGCAAGTCCGCCCCTTGTAGCATCTCTTATTGCGTGAATATTTCCTGATACTGAAATCAGTTCAGCAACCAGAGGGCTTAAGGGGGCGCAATCACTTTGAAGGGCCGTTTTAAAATCGAATTCTTTCCTTTTGCTTAAAATAGCAATACCATGATCTCCAACAGTTCCGCTGACAATAATAATATCATTTGTTTCTATTCTTGAGGGCGAGATATTAACTTCTTCATCAATTAACCCTATGCCGGCTGTATTTATATATATTTTGTCGGCACTACCTTTCTCAACAACTTTTGTATCGCCTGCAACTATTTTTAGTATTATTTCATTATTAATCTTTGTGTTATTGTTGCTTTTATTATCATTTTTATAATTGCTGTCTTTCGGATGGCTGCCGGCAACACTGCTGTTAATATCATTCAGTGTGGCGCTGACTGACTTCATTATCATTTCAAGGTCCTTTATCGGGAATCCTTCTTCAAGTATAAGTGAAAAGCTTAAAAAACAGGGCATGGCCCCGCTTGACGCAAGGTCATTTACAGTGCCGCATATGCTAAGCTTTCCAATATCCCCTCCGGGAAAAAAGATGGGGTTTATTACAAAGCTGTCGGTAGTAAAGGCAATTTTTTTTCCGGGAAGCCTAAGAACAGCGCTATCTTCAAATCTGTCAAGAATATCATTATTTATATGTTTTGAAATGATATTGCTTATAAGCTCACTGCTTTTCAGGCCTCCGTCACCATGAGACATAAGGATAACTTCGCCCTGTTTTTTTACACCCTGAAGTTTTACTGGTCCGTTTTGTTTCTTTTCGTTTTCAGCTATCTCTTTTTGATGTTTTGGCATATTGGATTAGTTCTCCTAATGGTAAAAGTGATTTTCTATCGTATTAGTTAAAAAGTTCTTAAGATCGTAATTTCAGGTACTTGAAATATGCTGCACAGGTGCCCTCGCTTGATACCATGCAAGGCCCCACCGGATTATCGGGCCTGCAGGAGTTTCCAAAGAGTAAGCATTCAACAGGTTTCAGTATTCCCTTTAAAACCATTCCGCATTTGCATCCGGCCGGCTCTTTTGAGGAGAATTTCCTGACAGGGAACAATATTTTTGCATCAAATTCTGCAAAGCTTTCTTTTATTTTTAATCCACTCTGCGCAATCATACCCAGTCCTCTCCAGGAACAATCCTGTGTTTCAAAAACTTCGTATATTGCCTTAACAGCTGTCGGGTTTCCTTCGGGTCGAACAACTCTTTGGTATTCTATTTCAACTTTTGCCTCTGTATTCTTTATCTGCTTTAAAATCATTAAAATAGAAATCAGGACATCATAAGCATCAAAACCTGCTATGACTCCGGGAATATTATAATCCTTTGCTGTAAACAGATATGGGTCCGAGCCTATTATTACAGACACATGCCCGGGAAGTAAAAATCCACTGATGTTGACCTCTTTGTCTGCAAGCAGAGCTTTCAGCGCAGGAGGAACTATCTTGTGTGTTGAAAAAACAGAAAAATTCTTAATGTTTTTTTCACGGGCCCGTTTGATAATAACAGATGTCATTGGCACGGTTGTCTCAAAACCTATGGCAATAAATACCACTTTTTTATCCGGGTTGTCGGCTGCAAAATTCAGTGCATCAAGGGGAGAGTAGCATATCCTGATATCTTTTCCTGAAGATTTTTCCAAAAACAGGCTCGAATGGGTCCCGGGAACCCTGAACATGTCCCCAAATGTAAATGCTGTAACCTCATAACTCTTAATCATTTCTATCATAGTGTCAATATCTGAAGCTGAAGTCACGCAGACGGGGCAGCCGGGGCCGCTTATTAAAGAAATTTCAGGAGGGAGAAGCTGTGAGATGCCATTTCTTGCAATTGACATCGTGTGGGTTCCACATACTTCCATTATATTGATTTTGTCCGGTTTGTTTGTGCCGGGCTTTTCAGACAGCATAGTATTTCGAACTGCAACTGATTGTCGGGATATGTCCGCCGAAACGCTATTTATTTCAGAAACAATATTGTTTATATTCCAGTCAGAATCGCCTGGGTTACTGCTGTTGCCGCCACCCGGACCACCGCCGCTGCCTCTGTCATGGTTACTGTCGCAACTTTTCATATCACAATCAGCATTTCCGGGATCGCTGTTGTCTACACCTGGCTTCCTGCCACTACTTTTCATATCACAATCAGCATTTCCGGGATCGCTGTTGTCTACACCTGGCTTC
>CAYZUS010000011.1:0-34368 GCA_964481885.1 uncultured Actinomycetota bacterium
CACTGCTATTTTAAAAAATCAATATTTCTGTTATTTTATTTCCATGGAAAAAATAAAAAGATTCGGTGTATCAATCGAAAGCCGGCTTCTTGAGCAATTCGATTCCTATATTGCTGCAAATAACTATGAAAATCGTTCAGAAGCGATCCGCGACCTGATAAGAAAAGAGCTTGTTAAGGAAGAATGGGCCAAAACAAATGAGGAGGTTGCAGGCGCCATAGTGATTGTCTATGACCACCACAAACGCGAGGTGGTCGACAAACTTCTTGATATCCAGCACGATTTTCACGAGTTAATTATTTCAAGCCAGCATATACACCTTGACCACAACAATTGCCTGGAGATAATAGTCGTAAGAGGAGCAATGTCCCAGGTAAATGACCTGGCAGCAAAACTCAAATCAATCAAAGGCGTAAAACATTCATCCCTCACCCAATCTACATTAGGTAAAAATATTTAGCCAGGTTAAATATCAGGACTTATAACAGCCAAAGATTTATCTGCCCCGGTGCATAAAGTGCCAAAGGTAGTGGTGCCCCTGACAATTGAAAAGTCAAACCAAATTTTGGAAGAATTAGTTATATTAAAAGAGCTATTTAACTAAGGGTTGCAGTTTTTAATCAACTAAATAGACAGGTTTGGATTGAGCTATTATAATAAACAATAACATTATTAAATTATGTTTTGATATGGGTGATTTATATGAAGGGCATCGAAGAAATAACAAAAATATTAAATAAAAATAAAACTCAATTCAAGAATAAGTTTAAAGTAAAAGAAATAGGTCTTTTTGGTTCTTATATAAAAAATGAGCAAACCAAAAAAAGTGATTTAGATATTCTTGTAGAATTTGAAAAACCGATTGATTTCTTTGATTATTTAGAGTTCGAGGAATACCTGGCTGATTTATTAGGCATCAAAGTAGATTTGGTCATGAAAAAGGCATTAAAACCAAATATTGGGAGAAAAATATTAAAAGAGGTAATTTATGTCTGAAAAACGAATATTTATTGATTCCCTGAATGATATTTTAAATGAGATAGATAGGATTATTAAATTTATTGATAAAATGACTTATGATGAATTTATCCAAGATGAAAAGACTATCTATGCAGTAGTAAGATCCTTTGAAATAATAGGAGAAGCAACAAAAAATATTCCAGATGATATAAAAGAAATTTATAATCAAGTCCCATGGGGAAAAATAAGCGGAATGCGAAATAAGCTCATACATGAATATTTTGGTGTTGACCTTGAGACTTTATGGAATACTATTAAAAATAGATTGCTTGAAATAAAACCGCCAATATTAGAAATTTTAAATAATTTTAATTCTAAACAATAATTCCAAACGGAAAATATTATGGTGGCCAGATTAGGTTTTACCCATAAATAGAATTTGTATATACTTTAAATGGATTGCCCAGAAATTTGAAAGAGCTTATATTTAAGCTGGAAGTGGTGCCCGAGGCCGGAATCGAACCGGCACGAGGATAAACCTCAACGGATTTTAAGTCCGTTGCGTCTACCAATTCCGCCACTCGGGCACTAAGTAGAATAACTGAGTAATTTTAACAAAATTTAAATACTGTGTAAATGTTATTTGCCCCATTATTTTAAATGCTACCTTTACTGTCAAGTTGTTCATACTTTATTTACATTGCCCGCCTTCTTTTAAAAAATAACACGGGCCCGTAACGTAACAATTCCGATCAGTGCCCCTGACCTGGTCATGCTGCTGGTATTTTATTTATATCATCCTTATGTTTTTAAAATAACACGGACCCGTAACAGTTCCAATTAGTGACCCCGCCTCGTGCCTGGTGTTATTATTATTCAATTACATTTACTGGCCCAAGTTTTTATTGAAGCTTTATTAAAATGTTGTTAATGTATCAGGGAGCCAGGCTTCCTAAAATTCCATCAAGTATATCATTTTCACTGACCATAATACTTTCCAGTTCCAGCATTTCCAGGATTTTTAAAAGTATTGCGGTCCCGCCAATAATTATATCGGCCCTCGCCGGTTCAAGCCCTTTTATCTTCTTTCGTGTTTTCAGGTCCGATGAGCAAAATCCTTCAAAAATATCTCTGACTCTTTCCCTTTGCAGGATATGTCCGTGTATTTTCTCCCTGTCATATTTCTCAATTTTAAGGTCTACGGAACTCAGGCTCGATACCGTTCCTGCAAGTCCTGTCATAAAAACAAAACCATTTCGCAATATATTTTCAACTGTATTTTTTAGTTTATTTTCTGTGAAATCAAGCAAATCCGTGATTGATCTGTTATCCGGTATCTTTGTATCAGGAATTCCGGCTTCCAGGAACTTCTCGGATAACATAACTGAACCAATATCAACACTGTCAAGATAAGTCACTGTCCCCTCTTCTGCGTTTCCCAGGATAAATTCTGTGCTGCCCCCTCCAATATCGACCACCAGTGTATTTTTACTTTTTTCATTTCTTTTTGTAATTTTTCCAGATATTGTGGATATTTTATCTGAGTAAATCCCCTTTATTGCACCTGAAAAACTTAAATATGCCTCTTCGCTACCTGAAATAACCTCTACATTTAAGCCGGTCTCATGAAAAACCCGGTTCACAAATTCATCTGAATTTTCCGCCAGTCTTAAAACCCTGGTACCCACAGCTCTGTACTTTGAGACGTCATTTGATTTAAGTAAGGATTGATACTCCTTCAAAACTTCAACAGTAAGAAAAGCATTATCATTGCTGATTATCCCGGATTGTCCGATGTTCTTTCCGAGCCGAGTGATTTTCATTTCCCGAAGAAGCGGTATCGTTGTGATTTTGTTTTCTCTGCTTTTTTCTACCTGAGATAACAGAAGTCTTGTTGAATTTGTCCCGATATCTATTGCGGCAAGTTTCATTATAAAAAATAATTAGGGGCAGGGGCCATATTTCGAATTGATAAATGCGGCTGAGTAAGGTCCGTCTGAGTAAAAAGTTAAAACAAAAGAATATTAATTTTGCCTGATTTCAATATCGTAAAAAATCTTTAAATTGTCCCACAGAGCAGCATCACTGTATGCCCCCTCTGGTAAAGTTTGTTTGGAACCGGCATTTTCAGTATTTTTTTCATCGGTGCCGGAAAGAGCAGAGCCACTTTTCAAATCCTCAACAATTTCTACAAAATAATTTGTCTCGAATCCTTTAATCATATTGAACTGCTTTCTTGCCTCAGCTTCTATTGCTTCCTTTCCATAAAGGCTTTTCTCCTGTGCAAGCAGCTTTATATTGTTCTGTCTGTTGCTGTCGAGTTCCTGCTCAAGCTCAAATAACTTTCCCCTGCTCTGGATGATGTTTGTTATCTGGCTGATTGAGGAAAATACCATTACGAGGATAAAAACAATAAATATGGCAACGAAAATATTAATCTTCGTTTTCCTGGAAAGACCGCCAATTTCTTTAACGTTTTTTTCCATATCTGCCTTACTGCATTTTTATAAGCCGCACAGAAACATTTAAGTCAGCTCAATGGCTTTAAATGTTTAAACGACTCTATAATTACTTTGATTGGACCGAAAATATTTCCATTAAACAACAGCCAAAACCCTGATAATGCCTCCATATGGCTCTGCTTATTCTAACGGAAAAATCAACTCTTCGGTTGTTTCTTTTTTTTAAGATAAAAATAATTAAATATTTCTTAATACAAGTATATCATAAATCAGGAAATTACAAAATTTTTCTGCCTTGCCCCTTATTGTCCTGCAACTCTCGTTTTGCAGTTTCCCAAAGCTTGTCTTTCTCTTCAAGGGAAAGATTTTTAAAGTCCAGTTTGTTTTCCAGGGCATATTTTTCCATTAAATCAAATCTTTCGATAAACTTTTTGCATGTTCCTTTAAGAGCCTGTTCACTGTCTATATTGATATGCCTTGTCAGGTTTACAATACTGAATAGCAGGTCGCCAGATTCATCGTAAATGCCTGTTTTTTCTCCAGCCTTTAGTTCTTTTTCAAGCTCATCGGCTTCTTCCCTTATTTTGGAAATAACGTCTTCAGGATTTTCCCAGTCAAAACCATATCTTGCCGCCCTGGTCTGTATCTCATAGGCATAATGAAGTGCAGGCAGCAGTTTTGGAATATTGGAAAATATTGAAAAGTTATCAGAAAGTTTGTTTTTTCTTTCTTCCTTTTTTATGTCTTCCCAGTTCTCAAGGACCTCCCTGCTGCTGGCTACAGTTTCTCCAGCAAAAACATGTGGATGCCTCCTGACAAGCTTCTTTATGATACCCAGGATAACATCGTTTACATTAAATTCTTTATTTTCAACTGCTATCTGGCTGTGAAATACGACCTGTAGAAGAATATCACCGAGCTCTTCTTTTAAGTCCTGGTAGTTTTTTTCTTCAATAGAATCAACTGCTTCGTATGCTTCTTCTACAATATTTCTCTTTATCGTGTCATGTGTCTGTTCACGGTCCCACATGCAGCCTTTGTCTGAACGCAATACAGACATAACCCCTATTAAAACATTAAATAATTCTCCTGAATCTGAAATGTTATCTATCCGGCCTATATTTTCAAATATGTCTGTATAACTTCTATTTTGCATAAGTTTTAATCCTGAAATTTCTTATGACCCGGATGCGGTATCAGCAGGCAGCGCAGTCGTCTCGGCCGGCTGAGTTGTTGATGATGCACCGGTATCTGTGCCCGCGGTTTGCCTGTCCAGCAATGCTCCCTTGAGTGTGGTTGTGTAAACCACTTTTGAAGCATCCACCAGAGAGTAAACAAAATTCTGCCACTCTTCCATCTGTTTGTTGCTTAAAAGATAAGATTTAACCGTATCTTTAACCTCATCAAATGTCTGGATATATGATTCTTTTTTCTCTGATACCTTAAGAATATGGTATCCATAAGTAGTTTCAACAACTTCACTTAACTTGCCAACTTCAAGCGCAAAAGCGGCAGCTTCGAATTCAGGTACTGTCTGGCCCGCACTAATATAACCTATGTCACCACCGGCGGGAACACTGGCGGTATCTTCAGAATATTTTGTGACCATTTCAGTAAAATCAGCGCCATTTTCTAACTGGCTCGCCACGTCATCGATTCTCTTTTTTGCTTCTGCCTTTACAGCTTCTGTCACTGTTTCACCTGTGGCAACGTTAAATTTAATAAGTATATGGCTCACCTTTACCTGATCGGGTACTTTAAATAAAGTTTCTCTGTTGTCTTCATAGTATTTCTGGGTTTCAGCGTCTGATACTACAGTTTTTTCTGTCACCTTTGCATAAACTTTATCCCTTAAAAGCTGGCTCTTTATCTGCTCGTCAAGGAATGGTCTGTCTATTTTCCTGTCTATCAGGTCCTGCTCAAAAGCTTCCGGAGAAGCGTAGCTCTTCACCAGATTATCATATTCCACAGCCATCTCAGCATCCGTTACTGCAAAACCATTTTTAGCTCCATACTGGTCCAAAAGTTTTAGTACAGCAATAGAATCAACTATATTCTGCTGAAGTACAAGATATTGAGGATCGGTCTCTGCAGGAACAGAGGCAGGATCCTGGTTTTTTAAAAAAACAAGATATTTGTCAAGTTCCTTTTGAGTTACTTTTCCACCATCAAATTTGGCGAGTGTTTTTGTCATATCAAATGCCTGGCCAAATATTCCTGATAAAGCCCCTGTGGAAAGAACTAACCATAGAATAACAGCGATAATCCCGGCTCCCAAAACAGAAGCGGCCACAATAATGCCTGTCTTTCCTTTTTTGGTTATCCTGGACCTTTGCAGTTCCTTTATGGCTTCTTTTCTTCTGTTCTTTTCTTCATCTTTTATCTGCCTTTTTTCCACTTTCTTGCTTCTTTTGACTTTGGCTTCAGGTTCCTCTTTTGAAGGCATATCATTATCCCAGTGATAAGTTTCTTTAATATCTTTTTTTGGCTCTGATGCCTGTATCTCTCTGCCGCAATTATCACATACCTTTTTATTATCAGTGATCTTGGCTCCACAGCCGGGACATTCTAAAATTATATTTTCGCCCATTCTAGACTTTTCTCCTTTTAATAGAAAATAAAACAATATTTTTTTACATCAAGAAAACTTGTGTTAAATACAACTTCCAAAGAGGATATATTATATTAAATTTTTAACAATTACAGCAATAATATCTAAAAGATTTTAATTTTTATTGGTTTCTTTTGCAAATATATCAGGTATCTGATATCTGTTTTACCTTAATAAAGCCTGGAGATACAGCGTTTTGGTATTATTTCAGTACAGCAGTTCCCCATTAAATAAAATTTCTTTTAAGAAATTATAAATTTTCCTGATTTTTGGAGGCCAAAGGCAGCAGTCATGTCACTAAAGACTGTCCAATTATACTGATTTCTTTTAAACAGCTCAGAACCAAATCAAGACTTATGTCCTTGTCAGAATTCCTGACAATTACTTCCCTGTTTTTATAGATATAAACAAGCCTTGGATTCTTTATAATAAGAAGCCTTGCTTTCTCCGGAGTGTAATTTAATTTCCTGAAGATTATCCCCTTGTATTTTGAAAAAACAATTTGCTCTATTTGTGCCTTTTTTGCAATCTGTTTTAGCCTTGATATTTTTATAAGATTTAAAAGCACCTCGGGTATGCTGCCATATCTTTCCTGGATTTTGCTTTCGATTTCACCTGCCTGGGCCTGGGTTTTTACATTACCCAGTGCTTTATAGATATTAATTCTCTCTTTTTCATTTCTTACAAAATTCCTGGGAATGTATGCACTGAAAGGAAGTTCTATCTGTACTGTTATATCTTCAGGAACCAGTTCGCCTTTAAGCCTGTCCACTTCTTCCTTTATAATCTGGCAATACATGTCAAAGCCAACACTGTTTATGTGGCCGCTCTGCTTGGCCCCCAGCAGTTCACCTGCACCCCTTAGCTCAAGATCTTTCATTGCTATCCTGTAACCTGAGCCCAGCTCTGTATATTCTGCAAGAGTTTTAAGCCTCTGAAATGCGGCGAGATTTAAAAATTTCCTGCTCGGATAAAAAAGGTAGGCGTATGCTTTTTCAGATGAGCGGCCGACCCTTCCCCTTATCTGGTAAAGCTGGGACAGGCCAAACCGGTGAGAATCTTCCACAATAAGAGTATTAACATTACTTATATCCATACCCGACTCTATTATTGAAGTTGTAAGAAGAATGTCATATTTTTTATCAAGGAAGTCTTTCATTATTTTTTCAATTTCTCTGCCTTCCATCCTTCCATGGGTCAGCGCAATCCTGGCTTCCGGAATCAGTACTTTAAGCTTGTACTGTTTTTCCTGGATGTCTCTTATCCTGTTGTGAACATAATATATCTGTCCTCCTCTTGCTTTTTCCCTCTCAATGGCCATTTTAATGACATTGTCACTTTTCTCACCTACAAAAGTCTCTATGGGAAATCTTCCTGATGGAAATGTTTCGATTAAAACAATATCTCTTATTCCGGTAAGAGACATATAAAGCGTTCTGGGAATAGGGGTGGCCGACAAAGTAAGAACATCGACTTCTTTCTTTAAAAGTTTTATTTTTTCCTTTGTATTTACTCCAAATCTCTGTTCCTCGTCAACAACAATAAGCCCCAAATCTTTTGGCACTACGTCCTTTGAGAGCAGCCTGTGGGTCCCGATAAGCATATCTATCTTCCCGTCTGCAAAATCTTCAATTATTTTTTTTTGCTGGGAGCTGCTTCTGAATCTGCTTATTACATCCACCATTACAGGAAAATTCTTATACCGCTCGCTGAAAGTCCTGAAATGCTGGTCGGCAAGAATTGTTGTAGGAACAAGCATCATAACCTGCTTGCCATTTTCAATTGCTTTAAATACCGCCCTTACGGCTACTTCGGTTTTGCCGAATCCAACATCTCCGCATACAAGAACATCCATCGGCTTTAAATTTTCCATAAGCGCTTTGACATAATTGATTGCTTTTTCCTGGTCAGCTGTCTCTACAAACGGAAAAAGGTCCTCCATCTCCTTCTGCCAGACGCTGTCAGGGCCAAAAGCAAATCCCTGTGCAGAATTTCTTACGGCATAAAGCGCTGCCAGGTCAACAGCAAGCTTATGTACCGATGCCCTGACTTTTTTTGTAAGATTCTCCCATTGCTTTGAATTTAGCGCGGAGACCGTCGGAGAACTGTCGCCAATATATTTGTGTATCCTGTCTGACTGCCAGGTGGGAACATAGAGCCTGTCATTGTTTGAATATTCTATCAGGAAATATTCTCTTTTATTTCCATTAACCTGCTCAGAAATAATTTCCAGGTATTTTCCGATTCCGTGAGTTTTGTGGACAACATAATCTCCCTGCTCAAAATCCTCTGCCCTTTTTTCAACACGGTTTTTTTGCTCGGCCCCATATTCAAGCTGCTCATATATGTCAAGCTCTCCGTAAAGTGAAATATTCTTTGACTGATAACCTCCCAGCAGGTCCATATCGAACATGTTTGCCCTGCCCGGATAAAATTCAACGGCCCTGTCCCCATGGGCGGCCATTCCTCCACCAGCATCTCCGGCCCCTTCGGCCTCAGCCTCACCCCGATAAAAAGCAGCAACTCCGTCCCCGGCGTTTCCGCTTTTGTCGAAAAAATTCTCGAATGAAATCCCATTATCAACCAGTATTCCGGAAATCTTTTCGAGTCTTTTACGGTTTTTTAAAGAAATAACAGGAATCTTTTTATTTTTAATATCTTTTTTTAAATTTTGTATGAAAATCTCGGAATTTCCAAAGCTTTTCTTCTGTCTTGTAATATCATCAAAAGAAAAGATATTTGCGCCCGTGCTCTCCATCCTCAGGGACAGCAAATCAAGTTTGTACTTTATTTTTTTGACATCCCCTTCTTCCAAAAAATCCTCATCAATAAAATTTTTTACTATATAGGACTCTTCCTTTTTCCTGACGGCAGCTGGATTTTTTTGGTCGTTTCTAAACACCGCCTGGTCCCTGGACTGATCCGGGACTTCAAGGGATTTATATATTATGTCAAGATCGCTTTTTATCTTTAGCGTTGTTTCCACAGGATCACAGACTATGAGCGCATATTCGTCAATACATGCGCTGATAAAGGCCGGCAGGCTTAACTTTTCAGCAGCCTCAGCCTTAACCGGTATCTCGCCATTTTCAGAGCCAATGGACCTGTCATCCATCAGTCTTTCATCGCCTGAATTTTCCCCAAGGATATCCGTGTTGGGGAAAATGGAGACCTCCCGTATATTTGCGTATATTTTTTGGTCCCCTGTATCATAAATAAAAATCCTTTCCACGGTATTGCCGAAGAAATCAATTCTCACAGGATTTGCGGCTGTAATGTCAAACACTTCCAGAACATCGCCCTTGAATGCAAATTCGCCCTTGTCAAATACCTTATTTACTCTTTGGTATCCTGACTTTGCAAGAGCCGATATAAGCTCTTCTCTCTTGTAATCCTTTTTTAATTTTATTGCCAGGCCCTCTTCTTTTAAAATCTTTTCAGCCGGCAGCTTGTCAAGGACGGAATTACCTGTTGCGATAATTATAAAGGGGGAGGAGCTTCTGTTGTAGTCTTTGAGAGCCTTGAATGCCTCAAGCCGTAAGGAAATATTATCTGAAGAGACTGTTTTTCTTTTTGAAAAAATATTTGTTCCCATTCCGGGATACTGATAGACAGCAGTTCCTGAATCCAGGGATTTTATTTCCCTGCCAAGCTCGCCGGCTCTGTCTGAAGTAGACACAAGCACCATTACAGGAACCTTAAAGTGTTTGAAAAACGCAGATATAATGTATGGCCAGACATCTTCATCGCTTACAATACCATATTGTCCGCTTACGCCCTTGGCGCATGATAAAGCTTCTGTATAATCTTTTATGAACTTTTGCCAGTTATTTTCCTGGGCAAACTTATTTATAAAAAGCATCAAGCAACCTCAATGGCCCATTTTTTACTTTCAGGGTGTTTTTGGCTGATTGTATTTATTCATCACATATTCAATTGCATGCCCGGTATAATCCTGTACAGCCTCACAAGCCAGGCCAAGCGTCAGGTCGAGTTCCTTTCGCTCACTTTTTTTGAACTTTGACAGTACAAAATCTGCCGGGTCCATTTGGCCCGGAGGCCTTCCAACTCCAATGCGAAGCCTGTCAAAATCAGCCCTGCCCAGACTTTTTATGATTGACTCAAGACCATTGTGCCCACCTGTACCACCACCGCTTTTTAACCTTATCCTGCCAAATTCAATATCCAGATCATCATGAATGACAAGAATTTTTTCAAGAACATCTTCAAAATGTTTTGCCGCGCCTGCAACGGTAACGCCGCTTAGGTTCATGAAAGTATTTGGCCTGATAAAAAGGATTTCTTTATCGGAAAGCTTTTGTCTGTAGATCGATCCGCTGAATTTGGATAATGGTTTTGGATTATCGTAAATCTCAAGAAGTCTGTCAAGCAAGACAAATCCTGCATTATGCCTTGTATCCTGATATTCTTTGCCGGGGTTTCCCAGTCCAACAATAAATATCATATTATTTCTTCTTTAATTACAGTATTTGACTTTAACAGCTTATTACTCTTTTTCAGCAGCCTTTTTACCGGTCAGTACTACTGGCTCTGCTGCATCTGCTCCTTCACTTGCAGCTGCGAGGGTCTGTTCTGCTTCAGCATGTGGATGAACTATCGCAACAATTACTTCTTCAGGGCTGTTTAGTACTTTAATTCCTTCTTTTAAAACAAGGTCAGATACCCTTATTATGTGGCCAATCGAAAGGTTCCTGATATCATATTCAATTTTATCAGGTATGTCTGAAGGCAGGCAGATAATGTGGAGTTCCCTTACACCATGTTGAACAACCCCATTTTCCATTTTTACACCCACAGATGATTCCTCATTTATGATTGAAACATGGACAGTGGCTTCAACTTCTGTTTTCATCTCAATACGCATAAAATCTATATGAAGATACTCCAAATTCATTGGATTTTGCTGAACTTCTTTAATAAGAGCGGTCTCTTTTTTTTCTTTTCCGTCTGCTTTTACATGCATTTCAAGAATAATATTATTCATGCTTTTGCCTTTTATAATTTCCTTAAATTCGGAACGGCTGAATTTAATATTTAAAGGTTCCTTTGACTGTCCATAAATTGTCCCCGGAATAAAACCGGCGGCCCTGAGCCTCCCGGAAGCACTTCTTTTTAATTCGTCATTGTTTCTTTTTTCAGCTTTAATAGCTATATTGCTCATTTCAAAACCACCTTTAAATTTCTATTTATCCAATTAATACACTTTTTATAAAAAAAATTATTTTAAACAAGATTTTCGCCCTTGAATAACTCGCTGACAGATTTGCAATCATAAACCTTTTTAATTGTTTTTGCAAGAAGGCTGGCAATTGAAACAACCTTGATTCTTGAACTGTCAAAAGGTTTGTTTATTGTAAGAGTATCAGCTACCACGATTTCTGCAGCATTGGAATTCTGCAGGGTTTCTATAGCCTTACCGCTGAAAATAGGGTGGGTAGCGCCTACAAAAACGCGTTTTGCATTAAAGTTCAGCAGCATATCAATGGCTTCACATATAGTTCCGCCAGTATCTATCATGTCATCAAAGATAATGGCATCTTTACCAGCAACATCCCCGACAAGATGATCGATTTTTGCCATGTTGGGACCAGGTCTTATTTTGTCAAGTATGGCGAGCGGGAAATGAAGCTGGCTCGCAAATATGCTTGCCCTTTTTACGCCACCGACATCAGGGCTCACAACAACTCCATCTTTTATATCCTTTAATTTAAAATAATTTGCAATAATCGGTATAGCGGTAATATGGTCCACAGGGATATCAAAAAACCCCTGAATGGTTGCAGTATGGAGATCTGAAACAATAAGCCTGTCCATTCCCGCAACAGTTAAAAGGTCCGCAACAAGCTTTGCTGTTATAGGCTCCCTGCCTTCCGCTTTCTTGTCCTGCCTGGCATAAGGAAAATGAGGAACCACACAGTTTATCATTCCGGCAGAAGCGCGCTTCAGGGCATCTATCATAATAAGAAGTTCCATGAGATTATAATTAACAGGGTCCCCGCAGGACTGAATAAGGAAAACATCGGCCCCCCTTACGCTCTCGTCAAACCTGATATATATTTCACCATTTTTAAACTTCCTTCGCGTTACCGCTCCAAGCTGCATGCCCAGGTGGCCGGCGATTTTCTCTGATAGCTCCAGGTTGGCAGAACCTGAAAATAGAAGCATTCTTTTATTGCCTGAGTAATCCGTCATTAATGTTCTCCCCCTGCTACAAAAATATTTATTTACTGTGTTCTTTAATACTTCTCCACAAATTGTTCAAATAAAGCTATATGTAAATCATTTAGACCGGTTATCCGCTTCTCTGAAGCACCCGCTGCATGTTGCGGCCGAAAAGAATTTTTACCCTGCCATAATCCCGGATACAGTCCTAACCCAGGCAATATCAGATACCCGCAGTAATTCAGTGTTTCTCACTCTGCGAGATTTGCTGAAGTTTTTGTTTTTCCTTTTTCTCCCTGAACTTTATGGCTCCCGATTCGATATTTGCCTGTTTGCATCTTTCTATGGCGAGGCAATCAGCAGGAACATCCTCAACTATAGATGAGCCTGCTGCAGTTATGGCTCCCTTTCCTATCCTGACCGGCGCAACAAGCATTGTATCGGAACCGATAAAGACTCCATCTTCAATTACTGTCTTGTTCTTTAAAAATCCATCGTAG
This sequence comes from uncultured Actinomycetota bacterium, assembly GCA_964481885.1. Taxonomy (GTDB): domain Bacteria; phylum Actinomycetota; class Humimicrobiia; order Humimicrobiales; family Humimicrobiaceae; genus Fen731. The sequence continues at coordinate 12,717 of CAYZUS010000011.1, forward strand.
TTGCATGTGATCGTACCTGCACCAATATTTACACCGGTTCCAATCTGTGCATCACCAATATAGCTTAAGTGCGGTACTTTACTGCCATTTGAGATCTTTGACTTCTTGATCTCGCAGCATGCACCAATCTTTACATTATCACCGGTTTCTGTACCGGGCCTTACATAACTTGTCGGGCCAATGTTGTTAAAACTGCCGATTATGGCGCCCTGCAGTACTGATTTGTTTATTTTTGTCCCAGAACCTATTGTGCAGTCTTCAATCTGTGTGAAAGGACCTATAATGCAGTTCCGGCCTATCTTTGTATCTCCCTTTATCAGGCATGATGGTTCTATTGTTGTGTCCTGCCCTATTTGCACTTCGGGCCCTACAAATGACGTTCCGGAATCTTTAAAAGTCACTCCTGCAAGCATATGTCCAAGGTTTATTCTTTCCTGCATCGCTTTTTCAAGAAATGCAAGGTCTGACCTGTCATTTATGCCTTCCACTTCAAGAGAGTTTTTAACAGCAAAACCCTGCACCCTCCTGCCACTTTTAACAAGATTTTCGACAATGTCTGTCAGGTAAAACTCTTTTTGTGAATTATCAGAACCTATGTTTTCCAGGAATTCAAATAAAAGGGTCTTTTTAAAACAATATACTGAAGTATTTATCTCATTAACAAGCTTTTCTTCTTCAGATGCATCTTTCTGCTCAACAATTTTTACTATATTACCGCCAGTATCCCTGATTATCCTTCCGTATCCGGAAGGATCTCTGACAAAAGCCGTCAAAAGCACTGCTGAATTTTTATGCTCGTCTCTGGTATTGCCGCCGGTTACAGCCTGAAGGGTTTCAGGTAAAATCATTGGGATGTCTCCGGGCAGAATCAGACAATTATCGGAAAGTTCTTCGAAATATTTTTTTACTGACCTGACAGCATGCGCCGTGCCAAGCTGGTTGTCCTGCCGCACGGCCACTGCATCAGGAAAATCATTGCTTAAAAACTGTCTGACCAACTCTTCTTTGTGGCCCACCACAACAAAAATATTTTTAAGTTTAAGCGCTGACAGTGATTTTAAAATATAATAAAGGATAGGTTTAAAACAAACCTGATGAAGAACTTTCGGTATTTCTGACTTCATCCTCTTTCCCAAACCTGCCGCTAGAACTATGGCACTGAGGTTTTTATTTTCGCTATCCAATAATTTTACCGCCTGTCACTTCACTCGAGATTAAATTAAAATTTTCATTAAAAAAAGCAGTAAGATAAACAAGATTATTGCATTTGCTTCCAAGGATTTCTTTTCTTACATAGAATACCGACCCTGCGGGTCCGCCGTCTTCCTCGTAAACCCTGGATATATCACTGGCGGTCCTTATTTTTACCGTTATTTCCTCACTGCACCTGTTGCACTGTACCACAAAGCTAACAGTTCCCTGACCTCCCTGCGGCTGAACAGGACCTGTGAAAAAGTTTTTTAAATTGTCTAACAATCTGCCCATTTAATTTATCATTTTATCAAATTTTCGAATACATGTTAAACACAAATTTGATATAGATTTTCAGGACAGGCAGCAAATCTCCTTAAAATGGATTTTTTAAGCAAGGCTGCCGGTACATTTTAAAAATTTTTAAATATTAGATTTTAAAACTACTGCACAATGCTATCATTAATAATATAATTGTTTACCGGTGCGTGACTTGGCTGTAGGAACAAATAGTTGGTATTATTCGGCCAGTGTTTTTATTGAATATTTAAATACAGGATTTAATTGAGAATCTTCAATATGAGTAACAAATTAAACCAGATTCTTTATCTTTCAAAGTTTGCAGTTCAAAGCAGAATAAAAAAAGAATACAGGAAACCTTTGCTGTGCAGCTTTAAGATTACCGGCAACTGCAATTTAAAATGTGTGCACTGTCCGTTCTGGAGAGATGGCTCAAAGAACTCAATTGATTTACCTGGCTCACCAAATGCTCCCGGCCCGCCGTGCCTTCCAAACTCGCCCGGCCCGCCAAACCTTCCATTTTCATCAAGCTCAATTGGCTCGCAAAATTCACAAAGTTTAACGAACTTTCGCGGCCCACTGCTCTCTCATGGCTCAACAAACCCGCTTGACTTTGAAAATGTAGTGCGAATCCTGGACCATCTTTATTCTGAAGGGGTAAGGATCATGATTTTTGAAGGTGGCGAGCCACTTTTATGGAAAGATGACAAAAAAGCAAAAGGCATAAATGATGTAATAGAATATGCAAAAAAGCTTTTCTTTTTTACGGGTGTAACCACTAACGGAACAATGGATATTGGGAGTTTAAGGCCTGACATTTTCTTTATAAGTATCGACGGTCTTGCAGAAACACACAACAGGCTGAGGGGTGGAAGTTTTGATGCCATAATGAAAAATATCGAAAAAAATCACTCGAGCAGAAAAATAGTTGCAAACATCTGTATATCCTCAGAAAATGCAAGTGAAATTGAGGAGCTTGTGAAATTCTTAAATGGTAAAGTATATGGAATAACCATTCAGTTTTTCTATCCCTATGAAAGTGTCGAAAATATAAAAATTGGCAATCGTGAAAAAAGCGAGCTCCTCGATAAACTAATAGGCTTAAAAAGACAGGGGCTGAGGCTTCTTAATTCCATATCCTGCATGAAAATGATGATGAATAATACCTGGAAATGCGATGATTTTCTTGTAGCAAATGTTGAGCAGGATGGCCGAATAAGCTGCGGCTGCTACCTTAAAAACAAGACCCCAAAAGTTCTTTGCAGGGATTGCGGTTTTACAGTGCACTGTGAGATATCGCTCGCCTACAGATTTAATATCGATGCTATTAAAAGCGCTGCCGGGATATTCTGGGGTTAATTATAAGATCAGAATTCCTTAAGGGTTAACGGCAATACAGTGCTGTTTGCTGTAATATTGTTTCGGGCTTGTTTAACAATATTATTGGTCCGGGCTTGCTTAAGACTTTTTGTTCCGGGCTTGTTTAACAATATTATTGTTCCGGGCTTGCTTAAGACTTTTTGGTCCGGGCTTGCTTAAAATATCATGGATCACTGTCATTGTATTGTATCAAGCTCTTTGTTTCCAAGAAATGGGATAAAGCCATATTTTGCTGAAAACTCCAGAAATTTATTTTTTGTTACTTCATTTTTGGCATAACATATAACAAAAACAAACTTTCCGCTTTGCTTTATCCGTGAAAGGTATTTTAAAGCCAAATCAGTTTCAGTCTTGCTTACTACAATATCATCTGCAAACCAAATGTCTTCCCTGCCGGTCCCATCAATCGACTTCAGGTATATGCTGTCTGTTGAAAGCTTCTCTGCATTTTGAGGTATTATCAAAAAATCTTCTTTGGCTGACTTTGCCCGATTTGAAATGCTGTATATAAAATTTATCATCTCAATGCCTGCAAAAGCATATCCTCTGCACTGATAATACTGGTATGCGTCAACCACGTCCAGATAAACACCGTTATAGCCAGTTTTTACAATTTCATCGAGTCTTTTATAAATTATTTCCTGCCATTGCCTGTCCCAAAATTTAACCTTATAGTTGCCGTCCCAGTCAGGATTTTCCTCATCAATAAAAAAAGGGTTTCCTGCACTCCAGCTTGCCTTCCAGTATGATCTGTAATCTTCTGCCTCCCCGATACTTAAATATGCAATTATTTTCTTGCCCTGCTTTTGAAGGGAGGTAAGGTTTTTGGTTGTAAGCCTGCTGTCGTCAGGGTCAACTACAGCAACATCAAAATCTGTTTTTAGAAGCTGCTTTACCCCCGCTTTTTGAAGTACGTAAATAAGCTTGCTGTCGTCAGCAAAAGCAGGCACATCACTGGAGCCTGAATATGAATTCCAGTCATCTGTTAAAAAATATGGCAGGAAGCCTTCCGCTGCAATAAAAATAATAATCATTAGAAGGGCCATTAAAAACAGTGATGCGGGCTTTTTAAACTTCATAATATTTTTAATATTCTTTTTAATCGTTTTTATTGTTCCCGACATTCGGCTTAACGCCTGCCGGCAGGCGTAAGCGCATCCACCAATTTACCTAACGGTCCCTTTTTTTCTTTATATATAATTGGCTGCCCGCAGAAAGTATGGTAGTTTATGTTTTTAAGGTATACAAAAAGCTCAATGATTGCAAGGACCACGCCAACCAGAGCAGCAAGGAAAAATCCTAATCCATAGACATTTTCAGAATAGTTCATTGACAGATAAGTAAAAACAGTACTGCTGACAAAAAAAGTTCCGGCCACAAAAAGTGCTCCCTTCCTGTCTTCAAAATAAAGCAGTAGAAGTATTATTATGAGCATGATTATATTAAAGTAAGCGCCAAGAGTAAGGAGGTTAAAAATATCTACAGAAAGCTGGGACAGTCCGATTCCAGGAAGCAGGTAATAACCGGCTGCAATAAAAACCAGCGAAAAAAACAGCTGCACTTCCATTATGTTCCTGATTTCAGACCAAAGGGTCCTTGTCATATCTTTTTTTGCATTCTCTATGTCTGTGAGATTACCTTTCCCGGTAATTAAGGTGTAGTATCCTTTATATTTGTCATAAAAAGATGTCTCAATCGATACCACAAAGATTATCATTGAAGGCATGATGGATAAAAAAGCATAAAATGTGGGAACATCGTAAGTAGGAGCATATAAATATGTGCCGCCTATCATTACACCAAGCTCGCCCGTCCAGAACAGGAAGTTATGTATATAAAGTCCCATGGTGTAAAAAAAGGCAACAAAAAACAATGAGGGATATTTATCAAAGTGCCTTATAAATTCAAAATATTTATTCACGGATTTTCCGAAGAAGTTTTTAAGATACACCATCAGGGAAACTATTATAATAAAGAAGCCAATATCCATCGCAAGCAGCAAACCGAAAACAGCCTGCAGGTTTGTAAACTTTAAAAAAACAAAAGAAAGCACCAGTATTGTACCTATTCCCCACAAAAAACTTTTTACTATCTTCATGTAATCTTTGAGAGTGGACAAATATTCCATCATGATAAAGACCATAACCAGCTCCATAAAAAGTAAATAGCTGACCAGTTTTATTTCAAACTGAAGCGGAGAATTCCAGAAAAACAGGATTCCTGTAATTCCCGAAATCGGTATTACCGTACACAAAACTCCATAAAGTGATGGCATTATATACTCGAATTTTTCACTATAAAGCATATCAGCGATAAATCTTGTAATGATCATTTTAAATCCACTGACTATTATCTGGGAAAAAATAAACGCATAAACAACTGAAGCAATAAACAGTTCCCTGTCCTTAAAAGAAATATCCATATATCCCAGGAATTGCATTATTGCCACAATTACTATAGTGCAAAGTATAAAAGGACCAAGGGAAACCAGCGCTGAATAAGCGTAGGCTCTTAAATTACTGAAAAATCCTGAACCTTTAAATAATTTTTTTAATTCAAATCCTATTCCTGCCATTTATGTCTGCCTCATCAATTGTTTTTCCAATATTGTGCCTAAAAGAGTATTGCCACATTCTGGTCCATTTAACCCTTCCGGTCCCTTCAGTGCTTCAGTCCTATTATAATGTTCCCAATATTGTGCCTAAAAGAGGCCCGTCACTTTCTTGCCCTTTCATGCTCTCAGGTGCTGTTTTCCATTCAAAAATATGCTGATTTTTATTCCAGGCCCTGTCGCTGAAAATTCCGGTAAAGTGTCCTGTAGCTTTCCACACATTTCTCGTAACCATAAAGATTTGAGACACGATTAAATCCATTTTCACCCATTTTTTTTCTAAGTTCGCTGTCTCTGCAAAGCCTGATTATGGCATTTGCAATTTTCTCGACATCCATTACAGGCTCCACAAGGCCGGCTATGCCATAAACATCACCGCGGCCATACAAAAGTTCCCTGCATCCTCCGACATCAGTTACAACAAATGGCTTCTTTGCAGCCATACCCTCAAGTATTACAAAAGGCTGGCCCTCACTTATGCTTGTCATAACAAGGACATCCATGTCATTTATATAATCTGTGGCCGTGACCTTGCCGGTAAATTTCAGGTCATCAAGACTTAACCTGTCGGCAAGACGCCTGCATTCGAGGTAATATTCTTCATCTTCATCTATTGGACCAAAAATATAAAACCTTGCATTGCTTATTACTTTTTTTACATAATTAAAACTCTGTATCATTGTTTTGATATCCTTTATTGGCACTACTCTCGTAATAGTTGCAATATTTATGTACTCGCTCCGTTTGAGTTTATCAGTATACTCCTTGGGATATGCGTCGGCGGATGCTTTGATATCGATCCCGTTAGGTATAATACTTATCTTTTCGGCCGGGCAGCCAAGCTCCACTTCAATCTCCTTATTTCTCTCGAACAATGTCAGAACCTCGTCGGAAAGCTCGTAAACACAGCTGCATATGTTGTAGAAGAATTTTATCCACATGTCTTTGAAATATCCTTTTGCCCAGGAGGATTTGATGATTTCTTCTTCTCTTTCTCTTGAATAAATACCGTGTTCAGTAAGAATCATCGGTTTTTTATAAACAAGCTTGGCCATCACGGCCAGCAGTCCGGCATATCCATTCGCTGCGCTGTGGTATAAATCTGCAGCCGGCAGTTTATTATTCAGCAAAAAAAACAGAGGCACCAGCATGGAGCGTACGGTCCAGAAAAACTCCGTAAACGGAACCGACTGGAATTTTTCCATATATCCTTCCACGAGTATATCGAAAAAGTTATAACTCATGAAAAAATCCATTTCATTTTTTATTCTTTTGTCAGACATCAGCTTGAAAATATAACTCCATTGAACTTTTTCGCCGGTTATAAGAGATTTGAGGTTTCTGCTCTCATCCCTGCTTAGTCTGTATCGTTTTCCATACTTCCCCTTTTCTTTGAGCATTTCATCGAGAAATACTTCCTTTACTGAAACCACATTGTCAGGAAGTTGGTATTTGTATACACCCTTATATTTTTCCTCGGCGCCTATTGAATAAATAATAAATTCAAATTCAGGCATATTATTTAGAAGCATCTGAACCCATGTGGAAACACCGCCTGTAACATGCGGATAGCTGCCTTCTAGAAACAAACATATTTTCAAGATTATTTTACCTCTAATTCCAAATTACAAATCGGCTCTTTTAAGGTCAGCAGATATGCATTGTCTGATATCTTCAGGAAGTCACAATTCTGGGATTTGATTATTCTGCTGCCTGTTCGCATGATGCAGTAAACATCCGGCCGGAAATTTTGTGTATATATGGTTATAGTATTATCTTTGTATTCAACCTGAGGTTTGCATTCAATATATTTTACCAGTTCCTGGCTGGCTGAAGATATGGTAAAACCCCTGAGCCAGCCATAACTTGTGTCTACTTCTCCAACCATTGAAACAAATTCTTTTGACAGCATGGTCCAGCTCTTGCCGCTGTTTCTCTCAGGATCAAGAACATCGTCTGGATGGACAAAGTGGGCAAACAATCCATATGCATTTATGCCATTATAAATCTGCCACATTACTTCCTCCGTTTTTTCATACCCTGCTGAGATTCTGGGGAACTCTATTATGCCATCTGTTGCTATGCTTAATTCCTGGACATATGAATCCTGCTCTTTGTCCGGAAGATATACTGACGATATTATTTTCAAATCAGGATTTGCTTCTATAACTGCTTTTCGGCCTTCAGGACTCAGGATATTGGATGGCGGCACATATGCTTTAAAGGAATACTGGCCAAAAACACTTTTAGTAAATCTTACCAGCTCTTTTATCGATGAAGACATATCGTTTTCACTGTTCCATGGAATGTAGCCCAGATCCTGCTTAATAAATCCTTTCAATGCAAGAGACTGGTGATTATAACCGTGAAGCCCCATTTCACCGCCAATACCAAGCAGTTCTTTGCCATAAATAAGAAGATTCTGTATATCCTTGGAGTCTCCTTTGTCAAGCGGAGGAGTTGTATTATTATTGTAAGACTCAATTATAAAACCGGAATATTTTATTCCAAATCTTTTGGCTGTTTTTATCATTTCCGGCCACCAGACTTCACTGTAAAACTGTGGGATATCCCTGCTGAATTCTTCATAGATCTTTTCATCCCTTCCGGCAGGAACCGGGGAAGGAAAATCATCAATATGTATCATTTTTACATTGATCACGGGGTAAACAAGGTTGTCCCTGGAAATCCCTATAATTCCTGCAAGAAGCCCCCTGTTATTTTTTTCATTTAAAATAGTACCATTAAAAACTATAAAGCTGCCTTTCCCATAGTTATTTTCCCATAGAAGAGGCACATCCGTGTAAGATGCCATTAAGGGTACAATGCCTTCAACCAGTTCCAGATTATTGGAAGAATTGAGAATATTGTCTGCATTTGACTTAAACCCGTTTGCGCCTATCATAACATCCGAAAGTACTTTGATGCCTTTTGTGTTTGAAACATTCCTGTCATATTTTTTTATGCCAAGCAGGCTGCTGATTCCTTCAAAACTCTTGTCAGTAACGGGACGTGTTAAAAATACTAGCTTCCCTCCATTTTTTACGTAATCAATATAATCACTGAGGTTTTTTAAGGAATCAAGTCTTTCAATTGTCAAAAATATACAGTCATAATCAGATAAATTCTGCACCAGCTGATCTATTGTGCCGTCCCGGTAATCCTTTTTCATATAGTCCAGTACTGCTTTCAGATGCTGCCCTGTTTTTAAACTGTTTTCTGTATTGGTGTTTGAAATGATGAGATATTTTTCAAAATCTGCATTGGCAGGAACTTCCGGAGATACGGCCTGCAGCAACACTTCCTGTGAGTTTGCGTTTTTTACAAGTTTCAGAATACCGAATGAACGCAGAAGTTGAAGCCCTGCGGCTAAAATCAGGAGCGCTATTATGATTATGGAAAGTTTTCTAATAAACATCTGCCTCGCTGCCCTCCCAGTATCTGACAACACTTTCACCATATTCGGTTAGCCCTATTTTTTTATCTTTTAAGGTTTTCGATGCATTGGCAAATGATTCAATATCCCTGCAAATATAATACAATTTCATCAGGGACAGATATGGTTTTTCACTGTTTGGAAAATGATCATAAAATTTTTTACAGAAGACCTGGGCACTTTTAAAATCTCTCAGTTCCATATCGCTATTTATTTTATCCACAAAATAGGTTTCACTTGTTGTATTTAAGGATAAAAGCTCAGATAGTGCCGCAGAATACTTTTCCAGATAGACATAATAGTCAATTCTGTCCGCAAGACCACTTTTCAGATATTTCTTTAAAGTATTGGTGTATTCCTGTATCACACATATGTCGTCTTTGTCATTTTTGTATTTGTCGTAGGAACTCGTAAGCAAAGCTTCAAACTGCTTTTTTATTTCCATCAGTGCCGAAGCTGCGTAATGAGATGTTTCCGAATCCCGGCTTTTGATGGCTTTTTGCAGCCCTTTTATGTGCCCGGTAAAATCTTTTTTTAAAATATAAATGAGGTATGCTCTTTTGCTTTTATTATCACTGAAGTGCAGTGAGTCTTCCATTGGCACAGTGTTTATTTCCTTTTCAAAATCAAGAGCTTCTTCATAATACACGTGCTTTTTTTCGCTAATATATTTAATATAACTCTCAACTATGGAATCGGATCTGTCAGGAATCTTTTTTAAAATCGCCGAAATAATAAAAAACAAAAAACCGGCTGCCGGTATAAAAAAGACAATAAAAAATTTATACAGACTGTCCTGCAGACCCTTAAGTCTTAGATTTACTGCAAAATATATAAGGCTGATTATCAAATGAGCCGCCATCAGTACAATTATCAGATTATTGTTCATCTTCAAGATCCTCAATTATCAGGGATGCAGCTATTCCTGCTTTTTTTAATCTTTCAAGCACCAGCCCTGCATAGTTATTGGTTGTGTTTGACAGCAGAATATATATACTGCCATCTTTACTTATACCCAGATAGTCATTATCCCTGATTACCCGGATAGATGCGGAGGATATTTCTTCAAGAGGCTTGTCCTCCCTTTTAACCTTAAGCAAAGTATAGCTCATTCCAAGCTCTGCTTTATTATTCCTGATTTCCCTGAGTATCTTTTCAAAAGTATAAGATGTCAGAATCCTCGAATTGGGCAGATACCTTTTATCCTTAAGGCTTGCTTCGAAAAAATATGCTCTTTTTAATGCATTAGTTATCAAACCAACTACAGTCTGGAAAAGGTTTTCATAATGCAGCGTCAGGTTCTCAAAGCTTGTGTTGTGAACCGAAAGCACTCCAATGACATTTTTGTCATCAATAACCGGGGCCATCATTACAGGCATGCCAGATTTAAAGTCACGGTTAACATAAGTACTTTTAGTCTGGACCATTTGTTTTATTTCATTGAAATCTGATATTTTTATAGAATTTGGAACCTTATCCATGAGAGCCAGCGACCTTGCTTTAAGCCTCATATAGTTATTGCTTTCATCATTGCTTAAAGTATAAATTGAAACCTGACTGGTCCTCATAATACTTTCTATAGCTGAAATGGCGCCTGAAAATACTTTTTCAATTTCCATACTGTCAACTTCCTGGATAATCTTGTATATGGCGCTAAAACTGTCTTCTGACTCAATGACCTGGTTTTCAAGCTCATTTTTAACTATTCTCGTCTCATTATAAATTTCAGTCAGGAAAGTATATTTATTCTGCAGGTTCTGAATTGAAAGATCTTTTGACTGAAGATCCCTGTTTTTTTTCTCAATGGAATACCCTGTTATAATTCCTACAAGTATGTAAACGGCCACTCTTATTAAGTTTTCCGGTGTGTAGATAAAAGTCACAATATCTGCCCCTGCAAACAAACTCATCCCAAAATACAGTCCGGCAGAAAGTATCATGGCCAGATATGCCTGAGTCTGGCCCCAGAGTATGCCCATTAATATTATATAAATAATACTGTAATCAACTCTTAAAACAGGCATCTTTATATTAAAGAAAAGATTACCCCATTGCAGGAAAGCTGCAAATAAAAATAATATGATATTTTCCACATAAGCAATTGCTTTAAGCGGTTTTCTTTTCTGTTTTGCACCGGCTACCTGCAAATTGTGTCCACGGAGTTTTTTGCTTTCTGCCTTTTGCTGCCTTTCTCTGCAAACAATTCCAATGCCGTCATCAAAACTGACTTTAGGCTCCCAACCAGTGGCTCCTGAGATTTTTGAATTATCAAGCGATGATCTTTGTAGTTTTTCCTTAGCCTTGTTCAGATAAATTATCCTTCCGGGTTTTTCGTGCTCGGATAACTTTTCAAGCACTGAGTTAATCGAGCGTTCAACACCTGAGGACAGATTAAAAATTCCTGTACATTTACTGTTGATGGATGCCCTGCAAACCCCTTCTGTGAAATCATCAATATATATAAAATCCCTTGTCTGCATTCCGGAGCCGCTGACGATAATTTCCCCACCCCGCATCATCATATCCAATAATTCTGATACTGTGTCCTGCATTTTAGGAAAATGGTTTGGTAAATGCTGCACCAAACCATAGACATTTGCGGCTCTGAGGCTTAACAAGCCAAAATTATTTATATCACTCCATCTGGAACAGTAGTATTCCATTACATAGCTGCTCATTCCCCTGACTGTTACCGGATTTGGCATGGTTTCTTCACTGGCAGGGGTTTCGAAGGTATTGCCATAAATTTCTGAGGATGAAAGAAGGACAAATTTTTTTACTTTGTTTTTTGTCGATAAATCAAGCATGTTTACAAGCCCTGATACGTTGCAGCCTGATAATATGTCTTCGGAGGGAAAAATTTTTTTTGGTTCTTCAGATATCGGTTCATATTCAGGAAGAAATATTACTATTTCAAACCTGCCGGCACCAAAAATTTTTTCGCATTCGGGACTCGAACTTAAGAGATTGTAAAATTTGAACTTTTCTGCATGGTTCCTGGCATTTTCATCAGAGGCCAGTTTATCAATTACCGTTACTTCATGGCCTTCGCTTGCAAACTTTTCTGCCAGGGTGGATCCTATATACAGATAACAGCCGCTTATCAATATTTTCAATGTATTTTTTGTTCCTTTCAGTCTCAGATTTCTCCAAAAAAACAATATCGATGCCCAATATCCTGACTGGCAATATATATATCGTCATATTACAAAAGTTTCTGCACATTTTTACAATATTTATTGCAATAAATTTAATTCTTAAAGACTGGCCCGTTCCGGGGAATTCCGGAGTTTTTTGATAACAGATTGTAAAAAACTGTGGGGCTTTATATTAATTAGTGAGGGATGAAAATCCATTAAAGCAAGCTGAATTAAAAATTATGCAGGTTTTTTAGCCGATATTTTATTAAATGTCGAATTATTTTCAAATATTTATTAAAATATACCTGAAATATTAGTATTAAAAAATTAGCCCGTTATAAAATGATAAATAAATTCATCATGCGAAAGGCAATTATCAGTTTTATCTCTTTGGCATCACTGTCAGCCATAACTATGCTTGCCATCTTTGGTTTTGTTTTTATTTTAACTTCATGTTCTTCACCGGCAACTCAAACCATCAAATACAGCGCGTCCGGCGATGCTTCTGTTTCGGAAAATATCAGCACCACTGTGGCTGATTTGCCTGTGCCTGCTTCAGATTTGCCTGATTATTCCAGTTATATAAATGATTTTACCGGCACTCTTTCTTCCGAATGGAAGAATAAGTCTGAAGAGCTTGTGCAAAAAGTCCAGACTGATACCGGATGTGAGATTGCAGTTGCAGTAATTGACAGCCTTGGTGGGATGACAATCGAGGAGTATGCATTAAAGCTTTTTGAAAAATGGGGAGTCGGCAAGAAGGAAGAAGATAACGGGGTGCTTTTACTGGTCTCAATATCCGACAGAGAATTAAGAATAGAAGTTGGATATGGGCTCGAAGCTGTCATTACGGATCTGCAGGCAAGCGAGATTATTGATAATGTAATTACCCCGAGGTTTAAATTAAATGATTACAATACGGGCATTTATAACGGAGTAGCTGCAATAGCAAATATTATATATGAGGAGCAGGGCAAAGGTAACCAGACAATTAAATCTGCTGCCTCGGAAGTTAAAAAATCATTCGTTGACACAATATGGTTTCCTCTTCTTATAGTTTTTGCCAACCTTGCGCCATGGCTGGCAATTGGGACAGTTGCCCTTGTTGCTCATATCAAAAGCAGTATCAGGGAACAAAAGTGCCCGCAATGCAAAAAGATCGGGCTTGTTATAACACGCAAGTGGCTTCTTTACCCGACATACGATTATCCCGGCCGGCAGGAAGTAACGAAGAAGTGCAGATTTTGCGGTTATTCTGATAAAAGAACTGTCTCAGTTTCAAAGCTTTCAAGGACCTATGGTTCCGGAGGAAGCAGCAGCAGCTCTTCCGGCGGCTTCTCTTCAGGCAGTTCGTCAAGCCACAGCAGTTCAAGCAGCTTTGGCGGCGGTTCTTCTGGTGGCGGCGGTTCAAGCGGCCACTGGTAATTTTTACTCATACAGCTTCTGCAGAAAATCATCAACATTGGCAGTCTTTTTGAAACCTTCCTGGTTTAAAAGATCAAGGTAAGATTTCAGTACATTTCCCAACTGTGTGTCCTGGTATTGGTTTGAGAAGTTTTCAAATTCTGTCAGTCTGTCCGGATATATCTTCCCATCAATTTCAAAAACGGGATTATTGTCAATTCCGCCAAGATAGGCATTGAGCCTGCCGCCATTGAACTGGCTTACTTTCCTGTAGCGCGGTGAGTCCGGATATTGTTCAAGATATTTGAATGCTTTATCTATTCTTATAAGTAAATCTTCCATCGTGATTGCAATACCGGCACCCATGATGGCAGGACGTGTGGATTCGTCCAGATAAATGCTTATAAATTCATTGAGCTCAGCATCAATGGCACCGGCATAAATGCCATAAGCCGCATAATCCACAAGCGGCATAAAAAATCCCTCAGCAGCAAGTATTTTGTATTTTCTTGCAATTGTCTCATCTATAAGCGGTTTTAATTCAGAGTCTGCGACTGCTGCAAGTATCTGCATGTCGACTTGATAACTTTCACCAAGCGCATTAAAGATTTTCTCCTGTATTTTGCCTTTTGTAAATTTATCCGTAAAATCATATTTCTTTTCTTCACTTATCCTTATCATCTCGCCAACCATATATGTCAGTGTGCCTGTATCAGCATCTTTGCTGTTTGAATCCAGAAAACTGAAAAGTTCAGGAGTGTCGGTGCCTTCACTTACCAGTTTGTCAAAATCTGCCTTTATATTAATGGATAAATCATCCTGCGCAGCAGTATCCACAGTCTGCACTTCAGTTGTCTCTGCTGCAACTGTTTGCGAAGCTTGCGCAGAATCAGCAGCCTCAGCAGTTGTCGCCTCAGTCTGCTGTTCAGTATCTGTCGAAGATGTCACCCATGTAGACAGATCAAGGCAGCATCCTGTGATATTTAAGGCGAGCCCCAGAGCTATCGATACAATCAAAGAAAACAGAAAATAAAATCCTTTTTTCTTAACCTGTAACCTCATTAGCTGTCTCCTTTATGAAAAACTTAAATTTATAAAAATGTAAATTAAAAATAGTTGCCTCAAATGCCTTTTAACCATTTTGGCAAAAAACAAAATCAAGCCGGGAATTCAGCCGGGAGCATTAATTTTAATGGAGCATTCTCCTGACTCTCCCGTCAACTCTTCATTTCTCTGCTATGACGATTATGCTGTCACGTGCTGAAAAATTTATCATTTCTGATTTTACCGGATTTACATATATGCCGTAGTTTTCTTCAGCAATTTTTTCCTTATCCAGAACCTTATAACCTATGGCGACTTCTCCACGTCTCGCAGCGGATTCAACAACTGTGTAGAAATTGACTGGTTCTGTTATTTTTACATATTTTGCAGCTTCTTTAAGGTAAATCTCCGAACCTTCTGCATCAAACAAGTCTGCAAAAACAAGGTTCAGTACTTTATTTTCGGAGATCTGTGTCATCAGCAGGCTAATCAGCCGGTTGCTTACTATAAAATCATTGACCTGCGCAATCTCTGCAAGCGCCCTGTTTTTAATATCCTGCATTTCGCTTATAAGTGAAAAACTTATGCTCTTCTTCATTGAGATATCGCGAAGATGCAGAAGAGTGATCAGAGTCTTTGCGTCTGCTTTCTGCATTTCAAGGTCATGGTAGGAAAGAATAACTATGTGGCTGTAATTCTTTTCTGCAAGGCTGTCAAGGACCGCCCTGTCGTTTATATCAGCTTCAACACATTCAAGCTTTATATTTTTAAGGTTTTTGGAGCATTTATCTTCAAATGCGGATTTGCTCCCCTTAAATTCTGCAGACAGAGTCACCAGGGACCCTTTTTGCACATAGTTGTCCAGTTCTATTACTATGGTTTGGGCATTTTCATTAAAACCCAATATAAGAACTTTGTCCTGATTTTTAAGGGTGCCGTGATTTTCATCATTATCTTTTCCTTCTTCCGGCGGTTCCGGAGCCATGGCGCTTTCCATTACAGGTATTTTGACTTTACCTGAAAATACTGCCTTGTCGTCATCAGCGCTAATGGCTATGACCATATCTTTCTCTTTAATAAGAGTATCCATTGGAGGGTTAACACAGGCCTTGCCTCCAGTGCATAAACCGATTATTGCCGAATCGTCATACATAAGCAGCGACTGCTTGAAAGTCTTTCCTGCCAGTGCGCTGCAGTCTGTAAGGTATATTTCATCACCTCCGAAATCAAGCAATTCATTATAGACCAAAGACAGGCCGGGCTGAAGGCAGGTCTGAGCAGTGAGCCTCGAAATAATATCCTTGGACAGGATAAATTCCACTTCGGAACCTCCGGCTATTTTGCCGACTTCAAGATTTTCAGGCTTGTCAAGCATTGCAACAATGTGGTATGGCTCTTTTCTCCTGTTTTTATTGTTTACTATTGCAAGCACTATTTTTATTACTTCTGAATCATCCTCTTCAAGAAGAATTATGGACCTTGAACTGTTTATGTTGACCATGCTCAAGTCGTTTATTTCAAGAGGATTTCCCTGGCGGCATATTATCCTGGTATTTTTTCCCAACTGAATTCTTTCCTTTATCGTATCTTCCATTTCGACTTTATCTTTTTGGCCCATTACAACTATTATGCCCCGTTTCTGATTTGCATTTGCCTCCATAAGCTCAGAGATTATGGTAAAGATCTGCTCGGACCATCCAAGTATTACAGTGTGTCCCTTTTCAATAACCAGTGATCGCCCTTTTCGCAAAGACTCCAATTTACCTTCAATACCGGTGGTCAAAACCCCGATAAGCAAGCTTATGATAAAGATTCCGCCAAGGGTTATGGCAAACATTGAAAGTAAAAACAGCCCACTTCCCTCATCTCCACCCATGGTACCGGCATCAAGGGTCCTCATTATGCTCATCCAGATAATCTGCAGGAAACTTTTGTCAGGGCTTGATCTTGTCACCCATGCAAAAAATGAAATTATCAGTATAAGAATAACGGATACAATAGCGAGAATCCCGATAAGCGCAGAAGTTCCCCTCGACATCAGGTTGTCAAACCAGTACCGTATCTTCTGGCGGTTAGATTCTCTCTTCATTTGTTTCCATCCTTTTTTATAAAAATTTCCAATAACTTAAATAAGATAATAAAGTTGTGATTATTTTAAAAAAACCAACTTTTTTATTTTATATTTTATCGGCAAAAATATGAAAAAAATATATAAAGACCGGAGAGTTTTTTAAAATGATTTTCTTTTTTTTGAATATATTTTGAATACATTTTGAATTCAGCCACTTAAGATTTAATCTGCTTTTTTTATTCCTCAATAAAACATTTTAAAAAATGCTGATATTGGATAATATATTTTAAAAAGCTTAAAAAATTAATTATAAGTAAAGAAATATCATATGAAAAGCATAAAAATTTATGGAAATTAAAGAAGATGTTTTTCCGGAAGTTAAGGATACCGGATGCTCAGTTAATAAAAAAATTATTGTTTTTGACCTGGGAGGGGTCATTCTTAAATTCAGCCACCTGTCAATCTGCGAAAGGCTCTCAGAGCTTTCAAATACTTCTGCAGATAAAATTTATGAATTTATTTTTAATAACAGCCTGGAAAGCAGGTACGATACCGGAGAGATGACTTCCAAAGATTTTTATGGAGAAATAATAAAATACTTAAAAATAGATTTGGGATTTGATGATTTTTACTATATCTGGACAAATATATTTGAAGAAAATGTTGAAGTTTCGAAAATTATTACTGAATTAAAAAAACAAAACCATAAACTCTTATTACTTTCAAATACCAATGAAATGCATTTCAATTTTGTTAAAAATAAATTTGATATATTAAATGTTTTTGATGATTTCACACTATCTCATATTGAGGGCTGTAGAAAACCTGATATCAGTATTTTCAAGAAGGTCTTTAATAAAACCGGAACCTCCCCTGTTGGCCATATATATATTGATGATATCAAAGAAAATGTAATTGCTTCAAGGTCAATTGGAATGACAGGTATTCATTTTAAAAATGCTGACAAATTAAAAAAAGATCTGGCTCATTATTTGTAGAACCGTAATTATTGTTATTGAGCTACAATTATACACTGCAATCAACGATATCATAAAATCTGTTTTGCCTGAATCACTCTGGCTGCCTTAAAGTCAAAAAATATATCATTTAAAAAATTATGCCCTTAAACTATAATCTTTTAGCAAAGTTAAATGAAAATCATTACAAACAAATTTCAGCAGATAATTTTAACTGATTTTGCCTCATATCCGGGTGTGGGGATTAAATAAGTCAGTATTTCTATGTTTTCTGATAAAAAAGCAAAACATCAGGCAATTAACCATATTGCCAGCAATAAAGGCTATTGCCAAGATACCGACAACTGAATGGAAAATAACGAAGAAAAAGTAAAATTAAAAGACAGGCTTGCCGGTTTTTACAAAAATCTTATAGGCAAACGTACGGCAGGACCAGATGTTTTTTATAAAAGCGTAAAGGATAAATTCAGCGGAAAGTTCGCTGTTTTTGGAAACAAACTTGACACTCTTTTTGAAATTACGGGACCATTTAATGAGGCCGCCGAAGAAAGGCTTGCCGGTTTTTCCAGGAGGCGCCTTTTTTTCAGGATTTCTTTTGCTTTTGTATTCCTCTTTATATATGTGATGCTCTTTTTGTGCTTTCCCCCCACCGAGCTCTTTAAAAACACTACTACAAACGGCGGTGATATGGGGGCACATAATTACGCAGCCAAGTTTTTTATTGATAACCTCCTGCCCAGCTTCAGGATGTCCGGATGGGACATGGGATGGTTTGCAGGAATGCCCATGCTGACGTTTTATTTTCCACTGCCGTTTTTGCTGATTGCCCTGCTGTCAAAGCTGGTTGTCTATAATGTGGCATTCAAACTTGTGACAGTTCTTGGAAGCCTTATGCTGCCGGCGGCGCTTTATTTTTTTGGCAGAATGCTCAGGTTTAAATATCCATTCCCGCAGTTTGCAGCAGTAGGGGCAATGGCATTTCTATACATGAAAAGCTTCAGCATATACGGAGGCAATTTCCTCGGTACCTTTGCAGGTGAATTCAGTTATTCCATTAGCTTTGCCCTGGTAATTTTTTTTCTTGCCACTTTATACAGAGGCTCAGAAAATGGCAAGTTTGACTGGCTCTTTGCAATAAACTGTATTCTTCTCGGAGGCATAGTAATCTCCCACCTTATAACTTTAATTGCGGTCATTGTGATTGCGCCGAGCCTTTTTCTGATAAACCGTAGCTGGAAATGTGCCAGGTACATAATAGTCGTGTTTATTATAGGTTTTTTTCTTTCTGCATTCTGGTCCCTGCCTTTTGTGATGCTTGTAAAATGGACGCCTACGATGTCCTGGACCAACATAAAAGATCTTAAAAGCCTTTTTCCTCTTGAGATAATACCGGCTCTTGTTCTGGGTGCCATCGGCCTGTTTTTTTCAACAATTAAAAAAGACAAAAGAGTAGTTCCCATAACCTGGACAGTCATTGTGTTTATGTCTGTTTTCTTTACCTGGAACGGAGGCCGGCTTTATAATGCCAGATTTTTACCATTTATTTTTCTTTTTATTTACCTGCTCGCCGCATACGGAATATCGCACTTATACTGGCTTTTCGTAACAGTCTTTCCTCTCATAAGGAAACGGAGAGTTAAAAAAGACGGTGCCGGGGAGATTTTCGAACCCTGCAGTATTCAGGAATCATGTCACGAATCTGACCAGAATATGGCGTTTAAGGCCGTACCTGATTTTACAGTGGATCTACAAATTGAAGTACCACAAAAATCACTGGCCGAGAAAACAAATATACCTGGACCGGAAGATACGCCTAAACTGGAGGATGTAACTGTTCCGGAAAATATGCCTGGACCGGAAGATATAACTGTTCCGGAAGATATAACTGAAATTAAGACAAGGGCGGATTTCAGACCGGGTTTGTGGATGCGCCTTAAAGAAAAGATGGTCGGGGAAATTCCCGAAGCTAATTTTACAAAATTTAGAAAAGGTTTTTACAAATTTATAGTTATAGCATTTGTCCCGATAATTGCTGTCATTGCAGGCGCAGGCATATGGGCCGGAAATCCTCTTGGCCCGGCTTGGGCGCGCCACAACTTTACAGGTTTTGAAGAAAAACCTGACTGGAAAACATATGATGACGTCATGAAATACCTTGACAGCCTTCCATACGGGAGGGTCATGTTTGAATTTAATAAAGAGATAATACAGAAATATGGCACTCCGCGTTCTTTTGAACTTATACCTTTCTGGACAAAGCAACCCGGCATGGAGGGTTTGCTGGTTGAGAGTTCGCTCACTGCACCCTGGCATTACATGAATCAGGCTGAGCTTTCATTAAAACCAAGAGGCACCGTTGCAGGCTGGAGTGTTCCTGGCCGTAATTATGAAGCAGCAATCAAGCACCTTCAATATATGAACATAACTTATATAATGGCCTGCACAGAAGAAGTAATTGCTGATTTGGACAGTGACCCCAGAGTTGAGTTTTTAAACAAGATAGACCCCTGGTATTTTTATGAAATGAAAGGTGACCATAACTATGTCGAAATTATGGACAATGCTCCCTACAGGTATAAGACCGATGACTGGATAAATGATATGAGGGACTGGTATAAGAGTGCTGATAATGTGGATAACCCTGTTATTTACGATGACGGAAGCATAAATATGGCTGATTTTATTTCAATTAACAAAGAATCTTTAAAAAATGTCCCTGAAAATCCAGTAGTCACAAAAGGCGAGATTACATATGAAAAAGTTGAGAGGGAAAAAATTGAATTCTACACCACCGGCATTGGACAACCGCATCTTGTAAAGGTATCGTATTTCCCAAACTGGAAGGTTACCGGAGCTGAAGGTCCATATCTGGTCTCACCCTCCCTGATGCTGGTTTATCCGACACAGAACGAGGTAACACTTTATTACGGAATGACTCCTGCCAACAGAATCGGCGTAACTCTTTCTGTTTCAGGCTGGGTAGTAATAGTGCTGGTGCTTGTAGTTAACCTGGTTTTTTACCTGAAGTCAAAACGGGCAAAAAAACGCTGTGATAAATAATTAAAATTCTTTGGCCCTCGTCAATATTTCCAATTCAGCCACACTCTTTATCTGATGTTTTTTACCTTTATTTTTTTAATCAAGCGATATTTTAAATTTATAATACTTAATGATATTTTCCTGATAGGATTTTTATTGTATCTTTGCATCATATCTTTTGCAGCAAATTTTATAACCACTTCCCTGCCGTATTTTAAACTTAAATATCTTTTATGCTCATTTATCCAGATATAAAGGTCCGTTTTGGTGCGGTTTGGGAATTTTTCCAGTATTCCGTAACTCTTTATCGACTCGATAGCCGGCAGATAAATGCTGTCATACCATACGAGTGACGCATCTTCAAATGTCAGCAGTTTTTTATCTTCTTTGATGTTTTCGTTAAGCTGCACCAAAAGCTTGTTTATCTGCCCTAAAAGGATGTCATACTGGCCGGGTGCCGTAACCCTTGTCTTTATATCCGGCCTGCTGTTTTTAAGACCTGTTGAATTTAGAAAGTTTTCCCTCTCAATAAGTATGAATATATCTTTCGGGTCCATGTCCGATGTAATTTCAACATCAGTAATAAACTCTGTAACTTCAGCATCAATATATTTTACACCCATTTTTTTTGACACGCTTACTCTGTGGTTGCCGTCCAGGACAAAATAAATCTTACCCACCTTGTATAACTTTACGGGCGGAAGAATAACATCCCGCAACAGAAGGTTATGGATTTGTGCCCATCTTCTCTGCAAGTGGGCCTTTTTCGGAAGAAAATACCTGTCAAAGTCATTATAGCGGTCGATGCTTCCAATAATATCATCAACAGGTACGGGCCTTATGCCAAGATTGCTCCGCCTGTATAGTCCAAATCCTTTTTTTATTTTTTCAAAAGACAGGAGTTCATTATTGCGTCCAACGAGCAGGTATTTTAAGTTGTTAAGCAATGAAACAAACATGGCGCTTTCAAACTCCTGGTTTGAAGCAGTAATTGAATCACTTAAAATGCCATTATTAAAATCAGTATTTTTATTCATATTTTTCCAATATCTTTATTCA
>CAYZUS010000011.1:34468-45223 GCA_964481885.1 uncultured Actinomycetota bacterium
TTTATTCATATTTTTCCAATATCTTTATTCACACATACAGATGTCTTTATTTACATAAGTCCAATTTCTTTTTTTGCACTAGTATCTCTGCTTCTACATGCTAATGCCCTTATTTATATGTATCCAATGTCTTTATTTAGACATAACCAATGCTTTTTATTAATCTGGCCTTAAATCTTACAATTCCAGAATCCTGTAGCCATAGGCATTTATGACTTTTGTATCTCCGGCGTCAGTTGACCAAACCTTTGAGCTTCCGTAAAGGTGTATATGGCCGTGCAAAAGAAAACGCGGCTTGTATTTCTCAATGAATTTGTTAAAGCATTTAAAACCCCGGTGACACACATCTTCAGCGTCATGAATCCCAAATGGGGGCGCATGTGTGACAAGGATATCAAGATATTTTTTTCTAAACAGCTTGTTAAAAAATAATCTTGGCTTTAGCCTGAATATTTTCCACGCCATCTGGACATCAGTATACTGAAAAACACCTCCATTGTATTTCATTGAGCCTTCCATCCCCATCAGGATTAAATTTTTAAACTCAACTATTCTGTCGTTTAAATTTATGCACCCTTCAGGGTAACCGCTCACAATTCCATCTTCTGAGTGCACTGAACTCCTGTCATGATTTCCCATGACATAAAACAGTGGCTTGTTTAGTATCGATACTATAAATTCAAGGTAATATCCTGGCAGGTCCCCGCATGATACGATACAGTCCACGTCACTAAACCGTTCTGCAATTGTCGCACTGTATATGTGCTCTACAACTTTATCGCTTATCAAAAGTATTTTCATAATAAAATTTAATCAAAAATACAAAACAATTTCTAATTTAAATATATTATCCTAATTATTAAATTAACAATACTTTATAAGTTAATAAAATCTGATAATAACATAAACCCCAAAAGCCGGGCACAAATCTATCTGAGTTGAAACCATCTGAAGAGTCACAATTTTATTATTATTAAATTTAAATATTAACCATTTTTCCTGGTTATTTTGCCGATAATACTTATTTAGAGGGTAAAATCAGTTCTGTGTGAGTGTAAAATAAAACATAATAAGGCAGCCCGTAGAGAAATGTATTGGGAATTGGGGAAAGAACCTTCGATGGCTTCTCGGTAAAAACTTTCTCTGTGCCTGCTGTTGGATACAGTACAGGACAAATACTGACATGGTATTACATTTTAATATTTACGCAACCGCCATGATTACTTCAGCAATACTGGGGGGATTTCTGGCTTTTTTTATATGGAAAAGAAGGCGGGCCAATAGCGGAATCGAATTGTTTTTCCTGATGCTTTCGGTATCATGGTGGGCGCTGTTCCTGTTTTTTGAAAGTGCTTCAACAACTCTAAGCCTGAAAGTCCTTTTTGCGATAATATCTTTTGCAGGCATTGCATCGAGCCCGGTATTATTTATGCTGTTTGCATTGCGTTTTACAGGCAGCGACAAGTGGCTGCGCAAAATATATGTCGTATTGCTTTTTGTAATACCATTTATCACACTTATGTTTGCATCAACCAACTCAGTCCATCATTTTTTGTGGTCCGACATTGTATTAACAGAAGGATGGGCGGGTATTTACCCTGTATTCAGCAATGGGCCATATTTTTGGATTCACATTTCGTACAGCTATTCAGCGATACTTGTGTCATTGATAACCCTGTACAGACACATCTTTTTGTATAAAAAAATATTTTCGATCCAAATCAGGATTATTTTTTTGTCTGCCCTTGTGCCGCTGACAGGAAGTATTCTTTATGTGCTGTTTCCCGGCAGCACCCAGAAAGTTGACCTGACTCCTGTAAGCTTTGTAATTGCCGGAGCTTTAATGACTTTTGCAATATTTAAATATCACTTCCTGGACGTGGTTCCTATTGCGCGGGACATCCTGATGGAAAATGTTGACGACGGCATTCTTTTTCTGGACAAAAGCAAAAGAATCATTGACTTTAACCGTGCTTTTGTAGAGATTTTTAATAGTGCCGACATAAAAGCCGGGGATAATGTCGAAAAAGCTTTCAACACATGGCCGGATTTTTTGAATTACTGTTTAAACACAGAAGCGGCCTTAAATGAGATAAAAATTCACACAGATATTCAAACACACTATTCAATCAGAACAGTAAGACTGCAGAATAAAAATAACAGTACCCTGGGATTTTTAATCATCATGAACAATATAGAAAACTTAAAGATAAGTGAAAAAGCAATTCAGCAATCAAGGGATCTTTTTGAAGACTTGATTGATTTTCTTCCTGACGCCACCTTTGCGATAGACACTGAAGGAAAAATAATAGCCTGGAACCGGGCCATGGAATCAATGGTAAATATAAAAAAAGAAGATGTTATAGGAAAAGGAAATTACGAATATGCAGTTCCTTTCTACGGGGAACGCAGGCCCACAATGATAGACCGTATATTAAAAAATGATTTGGATATAAAAGAATATTACAATAACATTGAGGCCAGGGGCCAGAATCTTTATACAGAAGGGTTTAATCCCAAAATATATAACAGCAAGGGCGCATACCTCTGGGGAATAGCTGCGCCACTTCTTGACTCCGGTGGAGAGCTGATGGGTGCAATACAGTCCATAAGGGACATTTCCAGCAGAAAAAAAATGGAAGAAAAATTGCAGCACATGTCATTTCATGACAGCCTTACGGGCCTTTATAACAGAGCATATTTCGAGGAAGAACTTAAAAGGCTTGACAAATCAAGGCAGCTTCCCATAAGCATACTGATAGCAGATTTAAATGGTTTAAAGCTTATCAATGATGCCTTTGGACATAATCGTGGAGATGAATTATTGAAACTAGCCTCCGAGACTATTAAAAAATGCAGCCGAAACGATGAGATAATAGCAAGATGGGGCGGGGATGAATTTACCATATTGCTTGCAAATACAGATGCTGCTCAGGCGCAAATTGTCGTAAACAGGATAAATAAGGAATGTGAAAAAACTATTGATTTTACAATACCTTTAAGTATTGCAATAGGAGCATCAACAAAGACTTCTGTAAAAGAGAACATCCATGATATTTTAAAAATCGCAGAGGACCAGATGTACCGGCACAAGCTTCTTGAATCCAAGAGCATCCAGAATTCCATCATAAAATCCCTTACCAGGACGCTTCAGGAAAAAAATATAGAAACAGAGATACACTCAAACAGGGTGGCAGATTTTTCCCTGAAACTCGGAAAACTGCTTAAGCTTCCAAACGATAAGATTGATGAACTTATGCTTCTGTCCAAGCTTCACGATATAGGAAAAGTAGCAGTCAGCGAAGATATATTAAAAAAGAGTGGAAAACTGGATGAATCAGAGTGGGAAGCCATAAAGAAACATTCTGAAATAGGCTACAGAATTGCAGGCGCTTCCCCGATACTTTACCCGGTTGCTGACTATATCCTGCACCACCATGAATGGTGGAACGGGAACGGTTATCCCAAGGGATTAAAAGGTGATAAAATTCCTTTGATGTCACGTATAGCATGCATCGCCGATGCATACGATGTGATGACAAGCGAGCGTCCATACAAAAAAGCAATGACAGAAAAAGAGGCTATGGAAGAACTTAAAAGATTCGCAGGAATTCAGTTTGACCCTGACCTCGTGGAAAAATTCGTCAGTTTGATAAACAAATGAAGTTTTTATAATTCAAAACCCTGCCGGTTAAAAGTTCCTGGCCCTATCATCAATTGTTTCAAGGTCTTCTTCCGCACCGTCTCTGTAAGTCCTGTCTTTCCAGTCCACACCTTTGCCGAACTTTGACTCTCTGTATGAATTAATAGCCAGAAGATATACAAATGCTGTGGATATGGGGGTAAGAAAAACATCCAGAATACGCTCCTTAAACCTGATTGCCAGAATAAATTTTATGATAAATATCAAAAATATCTGTATGATGTTTAAAGATAGTATTTTAGCGGGCCAGTCAAAAATAAAAATTCCCAATGGCAGAAGAATAAACGGAACCGCAAATATCAGCGCAATAAACGATACTGCGATAACTTCCATTAAAAAATTGCAGTCAAAAGCCGCATAAATAAATCTGGAAAAACCTTTTATGACATCCGGAAGATTTGTAAACATCCTGCAGAAGATGCTGTCACTGCCATCATAAACCATTATCTTTAAACCACACCTTTTTACCTGTTTTGAAATATTGATATCCTCAAGGATCTCAGCTTTCACTGACTCAAACCCGCCTGTTTTTTCATAAGCCTCCCTTGTAAAAAGGAAAAACTGTCCTATCGCTGTACTGAAAAATGGCGACTTTGAGTGCTTTACAAGTGCCAGCGGCATAAAAGAAAGAATTATAAAATTAATAAACCTCACAGACATCCTCTCAGAAAAAGTTACCGCTATCTGCCTTGGATAAACTGAAGTAACGTCAAGTTTATCCTTAAGCAGAGCTGCAAGAGAGCCTGAAATGGAATTGGGATAATGCAGTGTATCTGCATCAGTAAAAACAAAGTAGCTTCCTTTTGCAATTTTTGAAAGCTGATGGCATGCAAAGCATTTGCCCTTCCACCCTGCGGGCAATGGTTCACCCTGAAAAAGTTTTACCCTGCTGTCTTTTTCCACAAATCTTTTAACAATCTGTCCTGTCGCATCAGTTGAATTGTCATCCATAACCAGTATTTCAAGATTCGGGTAATCCTGCTTTATCATCGAATTAAGTACTCGCCTGATATTTTTTTCCTCATTTCTTGCCGGAATCAGCACTGAGACAAGCGGAGGTGAATTCAGGATATCACGCGAAAGCTTAAAATTATTTATATTTTTAAAAAAGATATTATTAATTATAAAATTGAATAGTATTATTGAGAGGACAATAAGAATAAAATATTGATAGTACAGGACAAACATGGAGCTCCTCCCTATATTACCGGCATTTATTAAAACCGCAAACTATAAACAATCATAATGTTTGTATTATTTATTTGCAAGCAAAATCTGCAGGAAAAATAAAAAGAATAAACTAAAAAGCCTTAAAATAACTTAACTGATTGTTTTAATACAGATAATTTAATCAGCTCATGCTGAATAAATTATTATTTTATAAAAACTTTTGGCTCCCAAAGTCTGGCTTCTATTGCGGTTTTTAATTTTGGACAATTATTTATTGAGAACTGATTATGATCCTGCAGGCTATTTTAAAAGCAAATCAACGCTTTTTTTTGCCAATTTTGTCCAGTCAGTGCTCCCGGGATTGACAATTCCCTGAATGAGAAACCCGAAAGTGACCGCAATAAGTATTTTTGCAATATCCTCTGCCTCGCCAGAGGTCATCGTTTTATTTATTACTTTTTGTTGAAGCGCGCCTCTGTAAAAATCAAAAAAATTATTGTAGGAATTTGACACATATTTTTTTAACGCAATGTCGTTAACTGCTTTAATGTACAATTCCAGAAATATGGGAAGCTGCTTGCCGGCATTTTCAAAAACCGGCTGCATTTTATCAATTATCTCATAAAATATTACAGAACAGTCCTCTGATTGAAAATTTGCCTCACTTAAGTGGCCGGCCATGTTAAGCACCCATTTGTCCAGCAATTCAAGCAGAAACTGCTGCTTTGTCGGGAAGTGGTAATAAAAAGCGCTTCTTGTCAGCCCTGCCTGTCTGCATATCTCAGCTATATCAGTATCTGTTATGCCGTTTTTTGCAAAAAACTTTTCAGCAATATCCAGTATCTTGTTCCTGGATTCAATTCTTTTTAAATTTTTAACCATAACCTTCGCCTTAATTATTTTAGTAAATTTATTCAGCCTGCTGTGGTTGTTCAAGATCGAGAAGCATAAGCTTTATTTCCTCACCGCCGCCAAAATACCCTACCTCACCATTGGACCTGATTACTCTGTGGCACGGAACAACAATCATTAGCGGATTGTTTCCCAATGCACTGCCGGCGGCCCTGAACGCATTAGAATAACCGGCCTTCTCTGCAATTTCCTTATAGCTTGCCACATCGCCGTATCGAATCATTCTTGTAGTTTCCCAAATCTTTTTTTCAAAATCGGTCCCGTAAAGATATGCAGGTTCCAGGCTTATTTCCCTGGTTTTCCCGCTTAAATATCCTGCCAGTTCCTTTTCAATCTCCGGAGAAGCTATGTCAGCCACGCAATACTGTGGAAATTTATTTCTTAAGTAATTTACGAAAAAATCAAAACTTTTCTCACTGTTTGAAAGAAAAAAGATTGTTTTTTCAGGATTGCCATCCTGATCTGCTTTACTGTCACCTGTCTGGACGGGCCATACATAATAAATGGTGCCAATAACCGAAGAAAAGCTTGATTTGCCGAAATTTTTTAATTTTAAGAGCTTAAAATCTGGCATTTTCCCTCTTTATTACCTGCTGTTTAATTTCACAAAAAAGTCTATGGAACGGTCATAAGTTTTTTCATCTTTTCCAGAAAAATAACAGGCAGGCAGTTCACCGCTTGCTTTGTGATAAAAAACACAATCACAGCAGCTGCCCTTTCTGGGGCAGGGTTCGTAGGTGCAATTGCATTTTTTCAAGTTACTGTCTTTTTTGCAATCCACTGATAAGCTCCTTTTCTTTTTTAATAACTTAAAATTTTATTTTTCCGGAACAGAATTTAAATGTAAGCATTAATTTCAATAAAAAAAGCATTTAAAGCAACTCTGGTATTTTCTGGATATTATCTACTGATATCACACCTTTTTCCAGTATTTTTTCATAAAGTTTTTGTGCTTTGCCATCGGTATAATCCCGCCCGGCTATGCTTTCTCCTGTAACCACAATGACTTTTTTACCCATATCAATTGCCTCCTTGACTGAAACAAGGTTTGAGAAATTCCCATGGCCGAATGCAATCGCCGGCAGAATCACTGTATCGCTCGCCTTTATCAACTCCAGATTCTTGTTAGCCGAATACAGGCTTATTGGGGAAAAGGGAGCCTCGCTTATATAGGTGATCCCAAGCATGTCTGCAGTATCCAGGTCAGTATCAAAGTTATTTACAACTCCGCATGTAACCAAATAGCCTTTATTATACAGCATATTAATTATTGGAGATGCTGCCCCTCCTCCACCAATGACATGAACCTTTGTATTTATATTTTTTTCTTTCCGGCCATCGTCCGGCTCTGTCGCACTTGCTGCAAATGTAGGGCTCACATACAGTTTGCCTGTAATAGGGTTTTTCCCTACATAGACATCACTTTTAAAAACATTCCGGATATTTTCCCGTGTAATAACTGCATCTATTTCACCGGAAGCATAAATCATGCCCTGCCTTAAAAATATTGCGGTGCGGCTGTAATTGGATGCAAGATTTATGTCATGGAACACACCTATTACGGTCTTTCCCTCATCCCGGTTAAGCCTATAAAAAAGCTCCATCATTTCAATCTGAAAATTTATATCAAGATGGGACGTCGGTTCATCCAGAAGCACTATCGGAGTGTCCTGAACCAGAGTCTGGGCAATAATGACCCTTTGCTTTTCGCCGCCTGAGAGCTCATTAAATTTCTTGCCCGCAAGACCGGTTATCCCGGTTTTTTTCATTACACTGCCGGCTGCTAAAAAGTCTGAGTGTTTTTCCCTGCCAAATCTTGAAATATATGGAAACCGTCCCATTAAAACCATTTCTTCAACAGTAAAATTAAATCCCGGGTTGGAATACTGCGGCACCACCGAAACAAGTCTGGAAATACTTCGCGGATTTAAATTTTTAATGTCATTGCCAAAAACTTCTATTCTGCCTGTGTAGCCTTTAAGCACTTTGCTTAAGAGGTTTACAAGAGTGCTTTTCCCTGAACCATTGGGGCCAAGGATTGAAATAAAGCTTCCCTTCTTAACCGTAAAACTCAAGTCATTAAGGACAGGTTTTCCGTCATAGGCAAAATTTACACTTTCAACTTTTAAGATATTTTCGGTATCAGGGTTGCTTTCCATATATTTCCGGTTTTTTCTTTTTTAAGGTTTTTTACTTCCAGGGTGTTATCTTTTATCTCTAATTAAATTTTACAATGGTCTTTCTTGTTTTATTAAAACAATTACCTTCATCTTTTACACAAATCAGCAATACTTTTTTAATTATTTAACAAACAATTCTCTTCTTTTAAAATACTTCCTTTTTTGACCTCAAGAGAAGGTATATAAAAAACGGCACTCCAATTATGGATGTGATAATGCCAACAGGAATTTCCCTGGGCTCAAGCAGTGTTCTTGCAATAGTGTCGGAAAAAAGAAGTATAATACCCCCCATTACGGCTGAAGCCGGAAATAAAGATTTATGGTCGGGACCTGATATGAGCCTCATAATATGAGGGGTTATGAGCCCCACAAATCCGATAATTCCGCTGACTGAAACCGCTGCGGCAGCCAGAAGAGATGCCAGCACCAGAAGAATCTTTTTGACTTTTTCAGTATCAACGCCCAGCTGGGATGCTCTCTCATCGCTTAATGATATAAGATTTAAGTCATTCATAAAAAAACTGCTGACTATTAAAAGGACAACAATTATTGGCGCAATTATGAAGAACTGCTGCCATGATGCAGAGGTAAGCCCGCCCATCAGCCAGAATATGACTTTTGCAAGATCCTGTGAACGAAAAATCAGGATAAAGGAGTTTATGGAATTTATAAGGGAGCTTATTGCAACTCCTGCAAGCAGTAAGGTCACAACAGAAATCCTGCTCCTTATGCGTGAGATATTATAGACCAGGAAAGTGACGCCAACCGCACCTGCAAATGCCAGAAGGCTTGCCGTTGAAAGGCTCAACAGCCTTATTCCTGAAACCAGTATCAGGCCAATTGTCGCCCCCAGAGATGCACCGGCAGAGACCCCGATTATATAGGGATCAGCCATGGGATTTCTGAAAATACCCTGATAAATTACTCCGGCACAGGCAAGCGCAATACCCACAAATATTGCAAGAAAAATTCTGGGCAGCCTTATTTCTGATATGATTTTAACGCTCTGCGGGTTAAGGGAACCGGCATCAACAAAGTAGTTAATTCCAGGTATAAAACTTGCAATTATTACCCCGGTTTCCTTTAAGGAAAGCTTGGCAGAACCCACCGACGCTGCAATTACGATAAAGACCATAAGAATTATTATCAGAAGAATTATGTATTTTGTTTTTGTCAGTTTTCGAATGTGCATACTTATATCAGCCTCAAAAAAATATAATATATCATAAGAAAAAATATCTCCGTGAGCACACATACGGCCCCTATTATATCGCCACTCAGGCCACCTGTTCGTTTTGTGAAAAACCTTCCCATACCGGCTGAAAATAAAAACGTAAAAACAATTGCCGCAACTGACTTTACTGCAAAAACTGCTGCCGATAATTCCAGGCCTGTTTTAAACCTGGAATAAAGAAGCAGTGAAGACAGCATGTTAAAATCAGTTCCCGATACAACTACAGCAGCACCGGTAACCTGCCCTGCCTGCACGGCCAGCACTGACCGGACTGCCTGGCTAAAAATCCCAATCTGCGTAAACACATAAAAACCTGTAAATAGTACTCCTGTGTAAATTACTGAGAGCCAGAATACCTCTGCATTGCTCTTGTCGATAAAAACACCGGACAGGCTTTTACCGGCCACAGCAGGTTTGTGCTTCGAGAAAAGGTAGAGCATGGAAAGCCTCCCGAATACAGGCATGAAAACCACTGCAAGTATAAAAACCAAAAAACCAGGAAGCTGAAAATCAAGGCTTAAAACAGGAAAAGCGGACCTTAAATCAAGCGAAAGAAAACCTGACAGGTTAACAGCCTTTGCTGTAAAATACAGCAGTGAAATCTTTAATGCTGTTGAAAACAATAGGGCCAGGCCCCCAAAGACCCCAATGTCTCCCTTCTTCATGATTTCCATTATCCTGCTTTTATCTTTTTCACCTGAAAATACCCCGTCAAAGACATCAGCAACGCCATCTGCATGTATGCCTCCGGTCATTACTATCTCAAATATTGCAATAATAAGGATACTTAAAAATGGAGGCATAAAAAAATTCAAAGCAGTAAAGACAACCGCATTGAGAATCCCAACCAGCAGGCCCGCAACTGGAAAATATACAAGTATTCCGGGATACTGCTCTGATTTAAGGTAAAATCTTTGAGGGATTTTAATTATTGTTAAAAAACCGATTGCATTTATGAACTTCATATTGGAACATTTTCCCCACTGGATTTATTTCATCTTCATTTTTAGTCCGGCCACAAAAAAATACACTTCATCGCTTGCGGCCGCAACTTTTTTATTTACAAGCCCAAGCATGTCCCTGAAAACCCTGCCGAAAGGATATGGGGGTACGAGACCCAGGCCTACTTCATTTGAAACCATTATTATATTTAAATTATGCTTTCTGCCTGCTGATAAAAGCTGCGACAGGAAGTGCTCAAAAAATTCCATGACTTCTGCTTCTATTTTCCTCTCAAAGGCATTGTCTATTATCTCCAGGTCCTCGACTCTGTGCTTATATACAATCCTGAAAAGAAGGTTGGTGATACAGTCAATCAGGAGGACTTCCTTCTGACCGTATATAATGCTTTCCAGGACAGGATTGAAATCATCAATGCTGATGTTACTTTCTTTAAATTCAAAGGTTTGCCATCCTGCGGGCCTTCGAATTTTATGAAGTTCCACCCGTTTTTGCATCTCCTCATCTATTATCTCTGCAGTGGCCAGATAAGCCACTTTTTCAGATAATGAGGATGCAAGGTTTTCGGAGTATTCACTTTTTCCGCTTCGCGCGCC
>CAYZUS010000011.1:45323-58987 GCA_964481885.1 uncultured Actinomycetota bacterium
TTTTTATACTTTCTGCCGGTAGTCATTACGTCATAGGAATCAGCAATAAATATTATTCTTGAAATAAGAGGAATTGACTCTTCCTTCAGGCCCTGAGGATATCCCGAACCATCCCAATTTTCATGGCATGCCAGTATATACTTTGCAACATGGGAAATTTGTGGAGAAGACTGTGCAATATTATAACCTATTTCAGGATGTCTCTTTATATTTTCCCACTCTTTTTCAGTCAGCTTTCCAACTTTCATTAATGTCTCTTCAGGAATTGCCACTTTTCCAATATCATGAAGTGAGGCAAGCAGGGATATCTCATCAAGTTGATTGGTTTGCAGTCTGGCTGCTTTTCCCAGTTTTACTGCAAGTTCCCTGACCCTGTCAGTATGCTCCTTTGTTTCATTGCTTTTTTCATAAAGCGTCTGCTCAAGTGCAAACATAATTGAGCTTGCAAGGCTGTTTTTTTCAATGAGTTTGTTTTTATACATATTGCTTTCAGCATCATTGATAACTGCCTGGATATCCTGGCCCTCTTCGCTTTTTGTTGCAGTTCCGATTGAAATGCTCAAAATAGCTTTCAGCCCGGCTGTTTTTTTGCTTTCTGCTTTTATTCTTTTTATTATCTCTTCTGTATCACTGGCTTTGGTTCTGGGAAGCAGCACAACAAATTCGTCTCCACCCCACCTGGCAATGATGTCATCTTTTCTGCATACTTTTTTCAGCAATTCCGCGGCTTTTTTGATTATACTGTCACCTTCGGTATGGCCGAAGGTGTCATTTATTATTTTAAGCCCATTTAAATCGCCCATTATAAATCCAAGAGGAAGCTGCCGTTTGGTATCAAGTCTTAAAAGCTCCTCCTCAAAATATGCCCTGTTGTATAAACCGGTAAGTTTATCGTGGAAGGAAAGATGCTTTAGTTTTTCCTCATGCTTTTTCTTTTCTGTAATGTCCCTGAAAATTATAACTGCTCCATTAACACTACCGTCTTTACTGTTTATAGGCGCTGAGCTTTCAGTTATATTTCTTCTTGTTCCATCTCTTGAAATTAAAACCGGGTCCTTTTCCAATTCACAAATTTTCCCTGTCGCTAGCACCTCTATAGCTATGTCTTTTAACTTTTTTCCATTAGTCTCACTGATCAGGTTAAAGACCTCAGCAAAAGGTTTGCCAAAAACTTCCTCTGATTTCCAGCCGGTCAGCTGCTCTGCAACAGAATTTATGTGAATAACTTTTCCTTCCCTGTCAGTACTTATTACACCGTCTCCAATCGAATGCAGAGTGACCCTCAGGTTTTCTTCATTTTCAGCTGCCTCAGTAATCTTGGCATCCAGCTCTCTGATTAAAATATTAAAGTTTTTTGTCAGCATTACCTGTTCCTGCGAGCCTTCTTCTTTGGCCAATATCATCATTTTTGTATCCACATTGTTTTTTATGGTATCTACAAGATTCTTGATGGGCCTGGTTATCAGTAATGCAAATAAATGACTTAAAGCAACGTTTGCCAAAAATACAGAAATACCGATCAGGATACAATAAAGCAGAATCTCTTTTAACAATAGATTCACTTTGGCAAGGCTCATACTGGCGCCGAACAGATAAGGACGCCCTGATGCATCTTTAAAAGGAATTATAACTACCCTGATATCTCCCCATTTGTCACTGCTGGTCTGGTATGTCGGAGTCATTTTAAGAAATGTCGGGACATACAATTCCGGATTTGAATGTATTTCAAAAAATTTCGCATGTTTTTTGTTTTCGGTTATTTTATCCGGAGAGGTTGCAGTAGTAAAAACAATCTTTCCATCAATCTGCATAAGACTCCACAGATATTCAAGATCCAGCGACTTGCATATCTGATTATATCTGGTAACAGTAGACTCAAATTCTTCAACTGAAACTGAATCCTTGTTAATAATTTTATCGTGATAATCTGCCGGAAGCAGCCCCCGTGCCATAAATGCTGCTGAATAAAGCTTGTTGTCAATCCCTTTAATAAGCTCTTTTTTTTGAAGATTATAGAAAAATGTTGAGAAAACTACGGTTATAAGTGATGCAAGAATCAGAGTGGCTGCCATAAACTGGCTCCTGATTCTTATATGTTTTAACCTGTTTTTCAACGCTAATGGTTTCCAGTTTAAAATTCTAATAATCGTTAATAATAGCACTTTTTTTATGGCCATGCATAAAAAAATTAATCATCCTGCTATTATTCTCTTTATAGAGAAAAGAGACTGTTTTAAAATCAAAGTTTTTGCCTGTTGCCAAAATAAAAAGGGGTATATTTTAAGCTATGGCAATACTTCTCTGCTGTCTGCAGCAGAAATTTAAAACAGCCTCTCCTCTTTTTCCATACATGACTCTCGTACTGTCAAACCAATATTTAAAATAATCCTGTAACCTGCAAATTGTAATTTGCTCTGGAGCAGTGATATTTGCTGCTGCTCTGCACGTCCCGGTTGTTACAGCATACTGCTTGTCCCGCTAATTGCAGAGTGCTGCATTCCCGGATGACTGCAGTTAAAGATTATGTCCTGCCGATTGTGTTTCCCCGGAATGTCCCGGTTACTGAATTATCCTGAACACCCAGTTATTGCAGCACCTCAAACTCCCCAAAGATTTCGGGGTGAATTGCCTGCGCAATCATCTTAAGCCCTTTTATTATGTTCTGGCTTGGTCTTGAAACCGGGTTATCCGGAATTATGTAGACCCTTTTGTTTGAAATTGCAGCAATATCGGAAAATCTTGCCTCGGACAACACGGCTTCTGCATCAGGGGCAAGAGATGTCGGCGCAAGCATTATGTCAGGGTTGTTCAGGATTAATTTTTCCAGGCTGTACTCGGGCCATCCTTCCAGCCCATCTGCTGCTACAATGTTTATTCCTCCTGACATTTCTATAAGCTCACTTATAAAAGTGTTTTTTCCGGCACTCATCAGAGGTTCGTTCCATACTTCATAAAAAACCTTTGGCTTTTGAGGCTCATCAATATCTGGAACTTTTGATGTTATCTCGCCAACCTGCTTTTTAAGTTCATCGCTCATTTTTAATGCTGCATCGTCCAAACCCAGTATTTTTCCCATATTTTCAATCTCTGTATAAACCTCATTTACAGTATTTGCATCCACTATATATACTTTAATATCAAGCTCATTAAGCTTCTGTACATCTGTCTCGGCCCACCCTACAAGTCCTATAATTATATCCGGATCGGCGGCTGCTATTTTTTCCATGTTCAGCGAATTAAAATCCCCAAAACCTTCAAGCCCTTCAGCAAGCGGCTCTTTATTTTCAGCACTCCAGCTGTCGACTCCTATTACCATGTCCATTGCTTCAAGACCATTTATTATCTCGAGTGCGCTTGGAACGAACACAATGATTTTTTTGGCAGGTCCATCAAGTGTTATTTCGTTGCCAACCCCATCCAGTACTTTTATTTCGGCTGCCACAGCTCCGGAACCGGTTACTGAAGGACTCGAAGACATTTCTGAATCTTCTGATGCAGGTACAGTCGTAGCTTCTGGACCGTCACCTTCATCCAAAGACAAGACCTGTGACGATGCAGCCTGAGCAGCCGCATCGCTCACAGATTCAGTTGAATCACTGCATGCCCCCAGGGTCGGCACAGCAATCAGAATTGCAATAATTGCAAGCACTGCAAATATTCTTTTTACAAAATTTTTTCTCATTCTTTCCCTCTTTTCCTGTTTTTTACAATTTATTTTTTTATTTTTTTGTTTTTAAAAACTTCTTTTTGCGAATTTTTAGATATAGCTATTTTTTTATTATCTATTTCTATATTTCGGTACCCAACATGATTAATGCACACCAAATACCTTATCTTCCCGGTTGCTTATCTCACCGTCATTTACCGGCCCCCTGGACTGCGTCAACCTTTGCGCCTTCCAGGGTTTAACCTTGCCGTCAAAATAAAAAAACTCCCAAGGTTTCTTCAACCGGGAGTTTAATAATTAATTTTAGACAACAAAAAAATTACCCTCTTTAAGCCGAAGAGACGTAAATGACATCTATAGGCAGGTTTCCTGACTTATGGGACTTTGTCTTTTGCCTTCCCGGCTTTTTTAGCCAGTGGCTTTTACTAAAAGACACAACACCCAATTACAGTGGCGGTACCGCTCCGGATTTCAACCGGATTCCCTTCACAAACAGATGAATATTCAATTTTCAAACAAACATCAGATATATTTTCATCAATATAACAGAATAACTATAAATTGCAATGCTTTTATACTGCTTTTTCAAATGAGGAAATTGCTATTTCAAACAATAGGGTTCCGGTAACTGGCAATACCAGGCATTTTAATCACATCCAGAACCTTCAGATTGAAAACTTGCTTTTTTTAAATCCTGCAGCTATAAAAAGAGCTGGTTTCCCAAATGAGCAAAGTGATGATTTATACCCTGATTCGATGCCGGATCAAATCAGTAACTTCATCGGCCCGGTACCTTAATCAGCCAATCATTGCTTCAAGCTATTTTTTATTTTACAGGTTCATCGAAACTGAATTTATGCTGCCACAGACCGTATTCTTCTCTCGTTTTTTTTAGTACTGCCTGCATGGCATCATTGAGCGGAACGCCCTTGTCTTTTCTTTCCATCCAGGTGAGGTATTCTTTTTCGCCGGCGGTATATATTCTGTTCTGGCCGAGAGCTTTTTTGGATTTTCTCAAGCTTCGCAGTATTTCTCCTGTATGTTTTTTAAAAGTATTAATATCTACAAAACTGTTTATATCAATTGCAATGAAGAAATGGCCCAGCCGGCTTGGTACCCTTTTGCCGCTGGCATCCATATCTGAGAGATCTTTTAAAAAGAGGCCCGATTGCAGCGCCGAAGAAAGTATTTCAACAACCGTAGCGTATCCGTAGCCCTTGTACCCTGCCAGTTCTTCACCAATACCTCCCAGAGGAGCCAGGGCGCAGGTTCCAGAGTCAAAGCCTTTCAGTGCCTTTGCTGCATCAGTGACTGCATTGCCCTGCTGGTCTATGACCCATCCTGGCGGAAGGCTTTTCCCCTCGCGTTCGTAAAGCTCGACTTTCCCACGCTGTGTTATGGACGTGGCACAGTCAATTACAAATGGAAAATCTTCATCCGTAGGCATTCCATACACAAGCGGGTTTGTGCCCAGCATGTTATCAACACCAAAAGTCGGCGCTATTGAAGGCCTGGCATTTGTTCCTGTTATTCCTATCATGTTTTCTTTTGCTGCCATTATTGCATAGTATCCTGCAATACCGTAATGGGTTGAATTTCTCACGGCCACCATTCCCATTCCGTATTTTTTAGCCTTGTCAATTGCCATCTGCATTGATTTTTTAGCAATGACCTGTCCCATCCCATTGTGTCCATCCACAACCGCAGTCGTCGGGCCTTCCCTTGTAATTTCAAACTCAGTAACAGGTTTTTGTAACCCCGCATTTATCCTGTCGATGTATATGGGCCTGAATCGTCCAATCCCATGGCTGTCTATGCCGCGCTTGTCCGCTTCTGTTAAAACTTCTGCGCATACTGTTGCATCCTCATATGGAACTCCTGTTTTAACAAAAACATCAACCATGAATTGCTGCATTTTTTCAAAAGGCTCATAAAATATCTTGCCTGACATCCTTACTCCTTGTCTTTTATTGTTAAGCTGTCATTATCGAACTCATAAGATGCCGCTGCATTAAAAATCATTCAGATAATTCTGCAATATTAAATATGCTGAATGTCTACCGGATATTATTATATATTCTAATAAGCATTAATTCTATTTACGCTCCGGTAATTTTATAAAGATATTGCATTAGTACATTGAAACTAATTATACTTGTTATTTGAAATGATTGTTAAGATGACAGTTTTAAAATTTTAAAAAAACAAATCCTGCCTATGGGGCCAGGCTTAAGGAGACTACAGTGGATCTAACATTTTACGTTCCGACAAAAATATTCCTGGGAAAAGACTGCATTAAAAAAAATGCCAATTTGTTGGCCACAGTAGGAAGAAAGGCCCTTATAGTCACCTATCCTGTCAGCAGAAATAATGGTTCTCTTGCTGATGTGGAGGCGGCATTAAAATCCCAAAACATTAATTACGAAATCTGTATGGATGCCCCCATAAACCCTGAGCTTAAGGAAATGGAAAAATTGGGCGAGGCTGCGGCAAAAACGGGTGCTGACATGATGATTGGTATCGGTGGCGGCTCAGCTCTTGACACAGCCAAAACACTCTCAGTGCTTGCTGTAAACAGGATTCCTGTTGAGGATTTATATAAAAATACATTCGAAAAAAAGCCACTGCCGGTGATAACAGTTCCGACTACCTGTGGGTCCGGAAGTGAAGTAACTCCTTTTTCTGTCCTTTCAATAAAATCCAAAAATATAAAAAAATCATTTGGCAATGAGTCCTTAATGAGCCCTGCCTATGCTTTCCTCGATGCTTCCTACATAGAGACACTGCCGGCGCAGATAGCTGCAGACTCAGCCGTTGATGCGCTCTCCCATGGCATTGAAGGTTTTATCCGCAGCGGGAGTACCTGGGTATCAGATATGCTGGGACTTGCAATATTCAGGCATTTTGCAAACTGCAGAAGCGCCCTCCAAACAGGCAATTACACATTTGGTATTCTTGAAGAACTTCTCTTTAATGCCACACTTTCTGGACTTATGATAAATCATATGCGTACTCTGGCGGTGCATGCAATGGGGTATGCGCTGACAATGAACCGTGGGCTTTCTCACGGATGCTCATGCGGAGTACTTCTTGGCGCTTTCATGGAATATATCTATCCGGAATGCAGCAATAAGGCAGACGAAATGTATAATGCGCTTGGAGTAAAAAATACAGAGCAGTTCTGCTGCATGATAGACAGTATTTTAAAATACAGCGAGTCCTATACATTGGAGGAGCTTGAACGTTATACTGATGAAAGCTTTGAGCCTGCAGCAGCCAAGCCAAACCCGCGGCCCGTCGACAGGGCAGCCGTACTTGAAATGTTTAAAAAAGCATTATTAAAAGAAAAATAAGCCTGATTTAAACATTTATCAGCCACGAGTTACAAATTTACCGGTCATGAGCCGCTATTGAATATAGTAAACCTAAAATCACTTGCGCTTTCTATTTATTGTATAGTCTATGGCCTTTTGCTTGCATTTTTCAGAACAGTCCAGGCAGACGAGGCATGCTTCTATCTTAATCTTATAGCTCCCGCTGTCTTTGGCAATTGCTCCTGCAGGACAAACACGCTGGCATATTCCGCAATTCGTACAGGCGTCTTCATTAATGCGCACGAGATACAGCGATTTTTTTGATACAAGACTGAATATTACGCCATAAGGACACAGGTACCGGTGCCAAAGCTCTTCCGGAAAGAACAAAGTCAGAACAACTCCGATAATAATCGCTGCAGGCAAAACGGGCAGCTTTTTTCCAGTCACCATTGCAAAAACAAACAGAGCCGCAAACAGGCCCAAAGCAAAATAGCGGACCCACGTTTTTTTAAGAAATTTGGGTATTTTAAATCCCCTGATGGACAGCTTTCGCTTTACCCATGACACACTTCTCGTCAGGGTGTTTATGGGGCATACCCAACCACAATAAAGCCGGCTGAAAAATATGGAAACAATAACTCCAACCCCAAATATTCCCATCCAGATCTGAACTTTTCCGGTTATGACCAAAATAATAAACAGAACCAGGAAAATCACTTGTAAAATGATTTGAACAGCCTTTCTCATATTAAATACACCTTCGTACCTTTCATATAGTTGCTATGTAGTTTGACTTGCAAAAAGCATCCTAATATAATGTAAGAAAATTTTCTGTTGTTTTTGCAACTGAATTAAAAATAATATGGAAAATACTTATTTATATTTAAAGCAGGTAAGATTATTCTCCGGTTTGGATGAATCGGACTTTCCGGAAGTCGTTTCCGGCCTGAATGCAAAAGTAAAGCTTTACCAAAAAGGCAGCATTTTACTTCTTATGGGTGAAAATATTAAGAATATTGGAATTGTTCTGTCTGGAAATGTTGAAATATCGCGACAGGATTATTCTGGCAACCGCCTGATCATTAATCAGTTGGAATATCCGGCCATGTTTGGTGAAGCCTTTGTCTGCGCAGGAATAAAGACAAGCCCCGTCACGCTTACGGCTTTAACGAATGTAAAAATAATGCTGATTGATTTCAAAAGAATAGTTGAGAATTCCTCAAATGCATCCAGATTTCACCAGGCGCTTACCTCAAATATGTTATGTATGCTTGCTGAGAAAAACCTGTTTTTGAGTCACAGGCTTGAACTGATGGGTAAAAAATCTACAAGAGCCAAGCTTTCATTATACCTCCTGTATTCAATGGGAACAGACTTTCAGGGCACCGTAGTAATTCCTTACAACCGCAATCAACTGGCTGACTACCTTGGAGTAAACCGAAGCGCAATGTCCAAAGAATTGTGCGCAATGAGGGCTCAGGGTATTATCGATTTCAGGAAAAACCATTTTAAAATACTCGACATAAAATCCTTGTCAGCCCTGGCATCAGGCCAGGGATGCAATTAAAAATTAAGCAGGATTTCTTAAAACAGGATTATTTTTCTATTCCCTCGCGGGCCTCGATTCCTTCATTATAGTAGTGTTTGATTTCAACCATTTCTGTAACCAAATCAGCAGCCTGTATTATACGGCTGTCAGCTTTGCGGCCCGTAAGAATCAGTTCCACATTTTGTGGTTTTGAATCTATAAGCGCCAGGACGTCTTCAACGCTTAGCAGTTTAAAATATTCGGCAATAGTTATTTCGTCAAGGATAACTACATCATATTTGCCTGAGGCTACAATATTTTTAACTTCTGAAAGCCCTCTCTGTGCAGCTTCAACATCCTTTTGGGTGGCTTCCTTCTTTATATAGCATCCCCTGCCATACTGTTTTACAGTAATATTATCCTTAAGCTTAGCAAGGCTTGTAAGTTCGCTGTATTTTAATCCTTTGACAAACTGGGCAATATAAACCTTCAGACCACACCCTGCGGCCCGCAGTGCAAGCCCCATTGCAGCAGTGGTTTTGCCCTTTCCGTTGCCATAATAAAGCTGGACATATCCTTTATTCAGCAGGTGTTCCCTGCAGTCATTTTCTGGTAGTTTTTCCTTTGACTTTTTTATTTTTGAAACTTTTTCCATTTTTATACTTGTGGTTCAGGCATGAATAATTCTTACATATTTAAAACCAATTTAAAGAATACATTATATTATTGATATTACTTCAAATCCATAGTACTTTATTTAAAATATCACCTTTAATTAATAAATATAACAATAATATTTATGTTTATTTTCAAACGATACAGCATGTTGTCCAGAAGTTTTCGAGTTTTTTTAATAAATTATCGTTGGCCACACAGATAATTTGGCTATCTATAAATAGTAAATATTACATATTATTTCACAAAAAACTGTTGCAAATTGAAGGGAGGCCATATTTTGCCTGAAATCATAGTTGTGGAAAAACTTAAAAAAAGCTACGGAAATGTCAGGGCGGTAAAAGGCATTGATTTTTTTGTAAATGAAGGTGAATTGTTTGCTTTTCTGGGTCCAAATGGCGCGGGCAAGACTACAACTATTGACATGATATGTACACTTCTTGCGCCTGATGAAGGCACTGTAGCTGTCAATGGATACAGGCTTGGCAAAAATGACGACAAAATACGCCAATGTATCGGGGTCGTATTTCAGGACAGCATACTGGATAACCTTTTAACTGTAAAGGAAAACCTGTTTACAAGGGGAAGCTTTTACGGAATGAAGCAAAGACAGCTTGGGGAGGCAGTCAAAAAAGCTGCCGAGGCTGCTGATGTCTTAAGCTTTATTAACCGTCCCTACGGTAAATTATCAGGCGGCCAGAGGCGCAGGGCTGATATTGCAAGGGCTCTGATAAATACGCCAAAAGTTCTGTTTTTGGACGAGCCAACTACAGGGCTTGACCCTCAGACAAGAAAAAGCGTCTGGGATACCATTCGCAGCCTGCAAAAAGACACTGGAATGACAGTATTCCTGACCACACACTATATGGAGGAGGCCGCCGGTGCCGACTATGTCGCAATAATAGATAACGGGCTTATATCAGCGAAGGGCACTCCCGGGGAGCTTCGGGAAAAATACAGCACAGATACTCTGCATCTTCTTGCCAGTGATAATATAAAACTTGAAGAATTCCTTAAAGAACAGGATATTGAGTATTTGATGTCAGGTGGTACTTATGTAATTAAAATTGTCAGCACCATGGAAGCGCTCCCACTGGTAAACGGGGTTAAAAACCTGATTACCGGATTTGAAGTCCTAAGCGGCAATATGGATGATGCCTTTGTAAGAATAACAGGCAAAGAAATGAGAGAGGATGGTGCATAAATGACAGTAATTGTAAATCTTGTCAGCCGAAATCTAAAATTATACTTCAGGGACAGGGCCTCGGTATTTTTCTCTCTTCTTGGTGTATTGATAATAATAGGGCTCTATGCGCTGTTTCTGGGGAACATTATGGTCAAGGACCTGCAAAATC
Organism: uncultured Actinomycetota bacterium; assembly: GCA_964481885.1. Classification (GTDB taxonomy): domain Bacteria; phylum Actinomycetota; class Humimicrobiia; order Humimicrobiales; family Humimicrobiaceae; genus Fen731. The sequence goes on from CAYZUS010000011.1 coordinate 55,866, forward strand.
TCGCCGGTGAAAACGCGCGCTTTTTAACTGACAGCTGGATAATGGCAGGAGTTTTGTCTGTTACAACTTTTACGACGACAATGGGGGCTTTTGGTGCAATGGTTGACGACAGGTCAAAAAAAATATCCAGGGATTTCTCTGCAGCTCCCGTTAAAAGATCTCAGCTTGCTGCTGGATACATAATAAGTTCTTTCGTTATAGGCGTGATAATGACAATAGCTGCGTTTGTGCTTGCTGAAATCTATATAGTTGCCGGCGGCGGCAAACTCCTGAGCATTGTTCCTCTTTTTAAAGTCCTGGGTATAATGATAATTTCAGCTTTGGCCAATTCTTCATTTATCTTTTTTTTCGTTTCATTCTTCAGGACTTCAAACGCTTTTGCAATAGCCAGCACTGTAATCGGAAGTCTTCTTGGTTTTATTGCAGGTATCTATATCCCGACGGGCGTTCTTCCTGCTACAGTTCAGACCTTCATAAAAATTTTTCCCATAAGCCATGTAGGGTCGGTACTTCGCCAGGTCATGATGGATGCACCCATGACCAGCGCCTTTGCAGGAGCTCCGGCGCAGGCTGTTGATGAGTTTAAAAGAGCAATGGGGGTTGTTTTTTATGCAGGAGAAAAACAGATTTCCATACTTGCAAGTATTGCAATAATTGCAGGCGTGGGGATTTTATTTTATCTTCTGGACATTATAAGGATTTCAATTAAGAATAAAAGCTAAGCATGTGATTTGTTGTTTTCCTGGTAATCGAAGCATCTGATCTGACGTATGGCTTTAAACTAAATGCATATTAATATGATATGACCCACAGACTGTTTGTTATAATATGTGGAAACCTGTGGAATTTTTATTTTTTTAGAGCCGTGGCTATCCGCTCTTCTGGGCAACCCCGGCTTCCCCGAAAGTCGCCATTTCATTCATAAGCTTGATTGCAGCGTCTGCGATGTTTATTCCAATTGCTGCTCCGGTCCCCTCACCCAGCCTTAAATTAAAATTAAAAAGCGGTCTTATTTTTAATTTCCTGAGCATGATCGCATGACCCTTTTCAACGGATGAGTGAGATGCAATCATATAATTTCTGCATTCCGGAGCAATCAGCTCTGCAATCAGAGCGCCTGCTCCAGATATGAAGCCATCAATAACAACTGGGACCTTCAGTGAGGCGCACCCGATAATTATTCCTGCAATCCCGCCTATTTCAAAACCGCCGACCTTTGAAAGCACGTCTATCCCGTCTTTCGGGTCCGGTTTATTAAGCCTTATTGCTTTCTTTATTATCCTGACCTTGTTATTAAAGCTTTTGTCATCAATACCTGTTCCATAGCCTGTTACCTTTTCAACATCAACTCCGCAGACAACTGCTGCAATGGCACTGCTGGCCGTAGTGTTTGCAATACCCATATCACCGGTGCCGATTATCCCATATCCTTTTGATATCATTTCCCGAGCTGTTTCTATCCCGATCTCCACTGAATCGCAGGCATGCATTCTTGACATGGCCTGTCCCTTAACCATATTTGTTGTTCCTAATGTTATTTTTTTCTCGATTAAAAGACTCTTTGTGTTTGATATTGTCCTGGCCCCTTTGGATATGTCAGCGGCAATTCCGATGTCCACTATAACAACATCTGCGCCCACGTGTCTGGCAAGCACGTTTATTCCTGCTCCGCCGCTTAAAAAATTATATACCATCTGCGGAGTAACTTCTTTCGGATAAGCGCTGACACCCTCCTCTGCAACTCCATGGTCCGCTGCCATTACAATAATAAGTTTCTTTGTAAAATCAGGGTTTAAAATACCGGTTATTCCTGCGATACGCTGTGCAAGATCCTCGAGCCTCCCGAGGCTTCCAATGGGCTTTGTAAGGTTATCAAGCCTTGCTTTTGCTTCTGCAAGCGCCTGCTTGTTTAAGCCCGTTATTTTATCAGTTGCGTCATTTATTATCTCGCTGAAAAACAGTTTTTCTTTTTTTACGGCCATTTATTTTTCCCTATCTTCTACCTTTAAACAATCGAGCTTGCCTTTGCCGGCTCAGAGCTACACTTAACTGACTTTTTATTTTTTTAACTATGAAATTTTTAAAATATTTGATTCTTTTTGCCTTAATGAAACATTTTATATCATTATAGGTGCTATTAACAGAATACATTTTTAAATTTTTACAGTTTAAAGTCTGGCTTGCAGCAGTATACTTTTTCGGGTTTCCAGAGTTTTATTTATGACTCAACATATGTTTCTGGAGCATCATCATGCGGTGTGTTTGGACAAAAAATATCAACAGCACTATTGTAGAATATAGCCAAAGATCTGATATACCTCAAATAGCGCTGCTCCCACCAGTAAAATGGCAACCAAAAGAACAGATGCCATAAAAACGGCTTTTGAGCTCTGGCGGTTTTTGATAAGATGCTCGCCTGCAGCTAGTGCGATGCACCTGTATAGTGCCTCGAGGCACACAAGAACCGTTACTTCAAGAGGAATAACAGGCTGCTGATTTCTTATTGTGCCTGTAAATAAAAGCACTGTTACGATTAACCCGGTAAGAATTGAAACTGGTATTAACGCCCTTAGCCACCCTATTACGAAGTAAGAAGCGGTGGAAATCAGGTTTCCTGCAAGAATGGTAAGCAATACTTTTGAAAAACCTGTCCCCGCCTGGAATTGCTTTATTCCGAAAATCCCCTGTATAAATTTGTACCTGTTAATCAGAGTAACTGAAAAATCCCTGAAAAAATAAAAAAAAACAAAGCCTGCAGCTGCGCCAAGGACCAGCCACCCGACACATTTAAAGAATATGACCCAAAAGTCATTGCGGGACACATGTCTCATTGTGCGCCGTATTCGAGTTGAAGTCATTGCTGATACCAATTTCCAAACCCACTAACTTAATAATTGCCAGTAAATGTAACTAACGCTATAAAGAAGTTCTGATAATATATCTCACACAGGATTTAATCCCTGTTCCATAATTGGCTTTTGAGCTTTTATTATTTCAATCATTACATTACAAACTTTTTCATCAAACTGGCTGCCCTTGTTTTTTTCGAGCTCATACAGTGACTGTTCCTTAGTCAAAGCCTTCTTGTATGGTCGGTCGGTTGTCATAGCATCATAGGAATC
>CAYZUS010000012.1:0-4758 GCA_964481885.1 uncultured Actinomycetota bacterium
GGGGCCCCGTTTTTCCCGGGGCCCCGCTACTCTTAATTAAATCTTTTTGTTAATACTTTAAGTCGCTTCAATTACAACAGCTTCTTTAAGTTTATAAAATAAAGACACTGCCTTTTTATTTTAATATGGCCTCTCTACTGTAATATTCTGTTTTCAGCAGAACCCTTATATCAGCAGCATCCTGCCATTCAAAACAACTTGTCTTCCATGATAATTCTACACCAGCTTGTTACCGCAGGATGGACAGAAAGCTGCTCCTTCAATAACCGGACCACCACATGACGGGCAGAACTTTGCTTTGCCTTTTACTTCAGCGGTACCATCGCTTACCGGCGGCTGTGCTATCTGCTGATGTTCCTGAGGCATTTGCTGCTGTGGAGGTGTATATATTGCCTGCTGTGCAACAACCGGTACAGGACCTTTCTTTTTGGTAAGAACCACAATAAGCACAACAACCAGGGCCACCAATAGCAGTGCTCCGACTATAATACCTACCAGCAATCCTGGCGACATTGCATTTTTTTCCTTTAATGGTGCGGAAGTCTCAGAAGCTGCAGGTTTGGATGTTTCTGCTGCCGCAACGGTTTCTTTGGCAGTTGTTTCAGCAGAGGCAACCTGGAATGGAACGTCACTGCCCATATTGGACTGAGCCTTTGCCTTGTATTCCTGAGCCAGCTTATGCCCGGAAGAAAGATTTAAAACTGCATCAAAGTGTTTTAATGCTTCGCTAAAATGATTATCATTAAACATTGCAAGGCCCGTTCTCCATTCCAAATCTACCTGGCCAAGTTTGTTTTCTGAGCTTAATAATGATTTCATGTCATTGGAGGTTCGTAATATGTTAAGCATATTGTCAGTGCCGGCCGACACAAGGCCAATTACTTTTCCTTCCTTATCTATAACGGGACCTCCGCTGCTTCCACCCTCGGCATAGCCTGAAACCTGTAATACTTCAACACCGTTTAGTGATCTTTTACCGGAAATAGTTGCAGGGAATACTGAAGGATCAAGCGGGTTTGACTGGCCATAGTCAGCGGTCCATGGATAACCAATACTTGCCAGCTGCTCTCCAATTTTTACCATTGAACTGTCTCCAAGCAATACACTTGACAGTGCGCGTCCTGTTCCGGGAGTTATCCTTAAAACGGCGATGTCTCTCTGGTCCCTGCTGCTGAAATCCTTGACTTCGGCCCTTATATAGCTGCTGTTTTCTGCTTCCGGTATATTTGCAATCGCTGTATTAAACTGCACCCATACTTCCATCTCAGGATTGTCCACATTTTCTCCAACAACCTTATAGTTTTCGTATATCCAGTTCCACTGTTCTGTCGTGAGGTTATAATAATCATCAGGATAGTTATCAAATATATACGCATCCAAAATAGCTGACTTAAGATTATATTCATCAGCAACAAGGGCATCAACCATATGGCCCGCAGTGATAATTGTCCCGTTATCTGGGTTAACCACAAACCCTGTGCCTCCGAACGGCCCGTACGAGTACCAGTCGCTGTATGCCTGAGTATTGGGATCATAGACTAATCCATAATAAATTGTTGTGATGGAACACACTGCAGGCATTACAAACATCCATTGGTCAGCAGCTGAAAACTGGTAATTTTTAACGAATTCTTCTACACCGCTATTTGATGCTGCAGTATCTTCAGCGAAAATAGCCGGTGTAATACTTAGTGTAATAATTAACACAAGCAATAAAACCATCACCATAAGAACTTTTGAAAAGTTCTTTTTCATCAGATTCCCCTTCCTCCAAATATATTATTTGAAACTTTCAATAATCTATATAACATTTATGATAAAGATTATATTTTAAATATCGGCATAGTCAATAAAAAAGTTTAACCTTTATTTATAACTTCATTGTAATAATCAAGATACTGCGGAACAATGATTTTAGAGTCAAACTTTAGGGCTCTTTTCCTGGCAGCTGAGCTCATTTTCTCCTTTAATTCCCTGCTCGACAGTATTTTTAAGGCACAATCTGAAATCATATCCACATCATCCGGGTCCACCAGAAATCCGCTCACATTGTCCTCTACAACTTCAGGCAGCCCTCCGTTTTTTGTGCCTATGACAGGCACTGAACAGCTGAGGGCCTCAAGAGCTGAAAGCCCGAAACTCTCGTTTACCGAGGGAAGCATATATAAATCACTGATATTCAAAATGGGCACAATATTTTCCCTTAGTCCCGCAAAACATATTTTATCGATGATTCCAAGTTTTTCTGCGATTATTTTACACCATGAAACCTCCGGTCCGTCTCCGACCAGCATCAATTTTGCATTGACATGGCGGCTGATTATACAAAAAGCTTTTATTATATTCTGCACCTTTTTTACTGGCCTGAAATTTGAGATATGGGTTATCACAAAGTCATCTTTCTTTACAAACCCTGCCTCATTATCACAAGTCTTGACAATGTAATCATGTCTGTTGTCGTAGGCCCTCTTGTATTTTTCGGTATCAACAAAATTATAAATAACCCGCATATCCTTTTTAATATCAAAAGTCTCGATTGTGGCATTTTTCAAATACTGTGACACACAGGTGACTCCATTGCTGTTTTCTATACTGAACTTTGTAATTTTAAAAAAGGAATGATGTTTTCCAATAAACGTAATATCGGTACCATGCAGGGTCGTCACAAACTTCATTTTATCTTCACCCATCAGCTTTTGCGCAAGATATGCCGAAGTTGCATGAGGCATTGCGTAATGCACGTGCAGAATGTCTATTTTCTCGGATTCGATTACTTCTGACATTTTTACGCTTAATGACAGCGTATAAGGAGGATATCTGAAAAGAGGATATGACGTCACTTCAACTTCATGAAAGTAAATGTTTTTATATGACTTGTCCAGACGGAAAGGAAGGCCGTAACTGATAAAATGCACGCTGTGTCCAAGTTTTGCAAGCTCTATTCCAAGCTCTGCAGCAACGGCGCCACTGCCACCAAATGTCGGGTAACATGTAATTGCTATTTTCATAAGTTTTACTGCCCCATTTGAAAATTCAAAGTCTGTAAATTATTATTTTAAAAAATCGCCCGGCAGTAATTTCAACATAATCCTGTACCGGTTTCGCGGTAAGTAAAAGTTTCCCGCCAAATATTTAAAAATAATTGTTCTGCAATCTTTTCAGCATAATTCCATATTAGATTCGCCATATCTTCACTGCGGTTACACATTAATTTCGTAACAGTTTTCACGATAAATATTTAAAAAAACTTACAGGGTCATCGATTTTAATGCTATCTTCAATATAATAAGGCTCCGCATATTCTACCCTTATTTTTAAGCCATAGGATTTATCCCTGCCATTGGTATAATCCCGGAAAAATTTTGAATTTATATAAGTGGGCCTGTCCAAACCCGGCTGCAGATGAAGTTGCGATTTAAATGCATTACAGGCCATCATTTTCTGCTCATGGTAATCCGATATATCTACCATAAAGCTTGGCTGAAACTGGTGATTTAGCATATAGCATATTACAGCTTTAGGCCTGTACTCCGGAAACTCCGTTTTGATTTTTTGCAGTCCTGCAGCAAAGAAAGAATCCTTTAAAAGTTTATGGGAATTTTCGTGATCAGGATGCCGGTCAACCATATACGGTATTAATACAAGAGATGGACGGTACTGCCTTACTGTATTTATTACTTTCAGCCTGCTTTCCAAATCGTTGCAGATATTACAGTCTTCAAGATTCAGATTTACCCTTATATCGAGTTTTAAGATCTCAGAAGCCTGCTCTGTTTCTTTTCTTCTGGTTGGCAGATCACCATTTGTTGAAAGCTCCGCTTCGGTAAGATCTGTAACTCCGGTGCTGTAACCTGAGGCTTTTAATTTAAGAAGCAGACCCCCGCACCCCAGCTCCGCATCATCAGGATGAGCGCCGAAAGCCATGGCATCTATAAACATGTCATACCTCCAGTCATGTAAACTTCGCGAAATATTATCACAATAATTTTAACATTTTTTTAAAACTATAACTGCCTGAGTCCGGATTATTACTTTGCCTGAAATGTATTGTCCAGGTCCGGATTAAACATGAAATTATTTTTTCAAACATGCACTGACAGGCCTGCTTTTTTACTTTATATAAATTTCGTAAAACCCATTGCAGCAAACAAACTTACCCTACCGGCTCTACTTAAGCAGGTTTTATAAAAAAATAAACTTGTGAAACCGGTTTTCAACATTAATAATACTATATAAATCATCAAGTAATTTAAAATCATATTTATTTATGTAGTGAAATATATTAATAACTCTCTCCTGAAGCAACCCTTCAGGGAAAAGGTTTGCGTATATCTTTACAATATTTGAGGCCAGTGAAAGGTTTTTGTTTTCGATTTCAGACATTATTTTTTTATTTAAGATTTCTATTTCTCTCTTTAAATTATATTCCAGCCTGCCAAAACAAGCCTCACAAATAATGCCATTATTATCTATTATATCCCTGGCACATCCGGTTTTAATCAGGATATCTTCCTGCAGACTCTTTAGTATGGTTTCCACATCAATGCCCAGGCTTTTTTTGAGGGTGATACTGAGAGCATCTTTCATTTCATGATTAAAAAGCTCAGAGCTCACTCCAGCCTTTTCAATTGCTTTTTTTACTTTATCTTCAACTATTGTAACGGAAGACCTGGGATATATTACCGGTTGCTTAAGGCCAAAAACATCATAAACTTCCTTTAATTGTGAGAAATAGCTCACTTCTCCGGGTCCGCATAC
>CAYZUS010000012.1:4858-7319 GCA_964481885.1 uncultured Actinomycetota bacterium
TGTTTATTAACTCCTCGATTCTGCCATGGCTGCAAATATCTTTTTCCAGTAAGGGCAGAGATAATTTCTTAAGTTCAGTATCTGAAGGGTCAATTATCACTAGACCGTATTTTGAAAACAATCCTGTGATTATGGCGGAAAAAAAATCATTGAGCCCAAAGTTATTTTCAGGGCCGGAACTAATTGCAGTATTGCTGTCTGGCATGGGAACTGGTTTTGAGCAGATGCTGCCTTCGTAATTTGTGCGGTCAGACTGGCCTTTTGATAACCTGTCCAGACAATCCCCAAAAAAGTCCCCTATACCGGCCTTAAAATCAGTATCCGGCAAAAATCCCATTAATTCCCCGATTTTTTTTGCTGCAAGGCCTTCCTCGATAATAATATCAGAAAACCTTTTGGAAAACCTGTCATCGGTAAACCCTGTAATCTCGTCCGAGCTTAACACTACTTTTTTCGGTTCTTTATCCAGCAGAAAAGTATTGTTTACCTGGGAAAAATTGCTGTCGTCTGAGGCGTTCCAGAAAACAGGTATTACTTTTAAATTCAGATAATCAGAAAGAAAGACAGCGAGCTTTATTATTGAGAATATCTTATATACTATAAATGCCGGTCCCGTCAGTAATCCCGGTTGCTGTCCCCCTATAACAACCATCGTGTGGGGATCCTTTAAGCTTTCGCAGTTTTTTATTGTAGCTTCGCTGCATCCAAGGTTTTTATTGATATGACACAGCCTGTCGGATAGCACGGCCCTAAAGCCGTTGTTGTAGTTCGAAGATATGTGATCTGCCCTTTTTTTAAAGTTTTCAGTATCATGAAAATCATAGTGAAAATAACTTTTTAATTTTTCATAAGAAAAAATATAATCGTAAAAAAGAGAGTTGTAGTAAAATTTTTTTTCTTTTGTTTCAATTGATTCCATCGTGCTTATATGATATAAAATTATAAAAGATTGTAAAAGGTTAAACAGTTATATAAAAATAAAACTTTTTTTAAATTTTATTTCCAATATCTTGTATTTTAATTTAGAATTATCACGCATGGAAAATATAGCCATTAATTATCATAATGAGAAATCATAACAAGAAGGAGTCAAAGTGGAAGCATATTGTGTAAAGTGTAAGGCAAAAGTTGAAGTTAAAGATCCGCAAGAAGTAACCATGAAAAACGGAAGACCTGCTATAAGTGGTATCTGTTCAGTCTGTGGTACCAAGGTTTTCAAAATAAAGTCCAAAACAGATAAGTAGATACCATTATTTTTGAAAATTTATCTGATTTTTTATTCACAGACTCCATTTGTGCAGCGGTTGATGGCAATATTTTAGACAGTCGGTGTTTTTAAAAATTAGTTTCGATATTGGTATTTTCAAACGTTTGAGGTAATTACTCAGATGTCCTTAATGGAAATAATTGTTTTTAAAAAGAACGGTTTTAAAAGCCGTTCTTTTTTCATATTTGGCAAAGTTCTTTTTCATATTCGGCAAGATTCTTTTTTTATATTTGGCCGGATTTGTTTTGTTATTTATAAGGTGCCGTCCACCACAGTATATATATCCAACTTCCCTTTATGCTCTGTTTTATCAGTTTCTTTGCTAAAAACAGCATTTTAAAAGCAGATTTTCTTCCTGCAGTGGCCTGCTTGCAATAGTGAGAAATTCACTGTTGTAATAGTGGGGAATTTCTTTTGCAGAACTGTCCTATTTTATTCCGCAGGAAATAGATATAATTATATTCTTGAGCTTTTTTATGACTCTTGCCTGAGATTTGACCATAGGACAGAATCTTAAATAATTTGTTATATATAATTATATTCTCAAGCCTTTTAATCTGTTTACTTGATAAAAATAATAAAAAAAGTAAAATATAATAAAATTTTAACTTAAAAAAGGAATACAATGGAAAATCAGGGACATCCTAAATACGCATTTTTTCAAGGTAAAATAGTTCCCATATCTGAAGCAAAAGTAGATATCAGGACAAACGCTCTTCAGTACGGCACTGCAATATTTGAAGGAATAAGAAGTTACTGGAATGAAAAAGAAAAATCCTGCTATGTCTTCAGAATGAAAGAGCATTTTGAAAGATTATTTAAAAATGCCAATATCATGATGATTAAAATCAAATATTCCTGCGAAGATCTTTGTTCCATTACGCTTGAGTTGTTAAAAAAGGAAAATTACGACGAGGATTCATATATAAGACCCTTTGCTTACAACAGTAATTTAAAAATCGGGCCAAAACTGATAGATGTAGAGCAGGATCTTTTTATCTACACGATTCCCCTTGGCCAATACCTTGATATAAGCAAGCCAAACAATGTCTGCGTGTCGTCCTGGTCGCGGCTTCCGGATAATTGTATTCCTCCCCGAGCCAAGATTTCAGGATCATATGTAAATTCAGCGCTTCAAAAATCTGAAGCCCTCCTTAACGGTTTCGATGAAGCAATAGTTCTTACTTCAAACGG
>CAYZUS010000012.1:7419-23706 GCA_964481885.1 uncultured Actinomycetota bacterium
TTTTGGGGAAAACCCTGCTGTTTATATTTTCGCAGGCAATTGTGAGGTTATGCTCAAATACTTTAATCTCCTGAGATTTAAAATTTTTTTCATGGATTGTTCCGTCTTTTAAATAAAAAAGGAATGATTTTATTAGTGCCGGAGAGATTGAAAAAAGTGATGAAATCCCACCGGTGTAAGATTTAAGCTGGTTTAAATAGCTGACTGCAGGCTTGCCGCCCCTGAGTCCCGATGACTTGTAATCTATGATTCTTATGCTGCCATCTGTCATATGATCAAGCCTGTCTGTTTTGCAGCTTATAACAAATCCCCCGAGGTTCCAGTAAAAAAGCTGTTCAAGGATTATTTTTCTTACATTTTGATCACTGTAAAAACAGCTCTTTTTGTAATTGCTTAAAAATGCTTCAATCTGGCTGTCGTTACTGTACAGAACCTGAGCCGAATTTGTCTGGCCAAGGAAATTTTTATCAACAATATCCCCGTAAACCTGCATGGTCAATAGCGCAATGAGCCTGTGTACCTTTTCGCCTGTAAGCAATGCCTCTCCCGAAGGTTCGGGGATATTATAGATATATTTCCACCTGTATTTCCTGGGGCATTCCAGATACACCAGAAGCTCGGTCATGGAGAAATTATTTTTCGCTGTCACATTCTCTGATTGTAAAAGCGCTTTGGATGGATATTTCAAGGCACTTATTATTTTCCTGTAATTCACACTACTTTTTGATGGATTATAAGCCGAAGTTTTTAATGCATTTACATCGCGGGCAAGCATCTTTTCGACAACTTCCAGGTTGACATTTTTAAAACTACTCCCTGATATTTTATGCTTATCCCTTTTATCGTTTTCTGCCTTAAGCCTGAATGTGGCATCGTCCTCGGAGGCGCAGCCATTAAGGATAATTTGCGTAAAATCACCTTTATAAATATCTCCATAACCTGCCTTATTGGTATTGTCATCCTCTGCCGCCCTATTGGCATTGCCATTCTCAGCTGCCTTATTGGTATTGTCATCCTCTGACGCCCTATTGGCATTGCCATTCTCAGCTGCCATGCTGGCATTGTCATACTCTGCCGCCCTATTGGCATTGCCGCTCCCCGCCTTAACGCTGCCGGGCCGCGGTTTTTTAATAAAATCAGCGGCCATTTCGTTTAATATCCTGACTTTATCGCCAAAACCGCTGCCGGTAAGAATATCTTCTAAAAAAGGCAGTGCAATTTTTAATTTTTTGTCCGACAGGCCGTCTCTAAGTTCGCTCTCCTGAAAGCTTCTAATCTCGCTTTCCTGATGGCTGAATGAAAGAAAAAGCAACTTTTTTGCTCTGCTGCAGGCCACGTAGAATATTCTGCGCTCTTCTTCTGTATTTAACTTTTTTATTTCTGATTCAAACTTTTCTTTGCTTTTAAAAGAATGTTTCTGGCTGTATATCTTTCTGTCCTTCCTGAGCTGAGCCGGTATTTTAAACTTTCCGGAAGTCAGCCTTGGGGCATAATCACTTTTCCAGAGCATTGGCAGGAACACAGCTTCAAACTCCAGGCCTTTTGAGGCATGTATGCTCATAATCTTAACTGTGTCAGACTGCCTGAATTGTAGGCTCTCGGGATCCTCTTCTTCGGATTTTGCAACGTCTTTAAGGTAAACCGTAAAGCCTTCAAGATTATTTTCAATATTTTCAGATTCAAAATCAGAGCTTAATTTTACAAGAAGTTCTATATTTTTTATTTTTCTTCTGGCAGTTTTACTGAAAGATGATTTAAGCTCACCTGACAGCCCTGAATATTCATAAATAATACTGACAATCTCATTTAATTTCATACTGAAAGACTGGAATATATAATAATTCATTTCTTCTATGAACTCTTTTAGCCTCGACTTTGTGTCTTTTTTTAAGTATGGATTACTCTCACAGCCCATTACTCCGTCAAAAAGGCTTACGCCATGGTTAACGCTGCTGTCAGGCGCTACTGAGTTTTCAGTATCATAATTCTTTATAAAATAAATGTCCCTGTCTGAAATCCTGTACTTTTGGGATTGCAGCAGATAAACAAGATGCAGCTCATCACGGATGTCTGAAATTACCATTAGCCATGAAATAATAAACAGGACCTCAGGCTCATAATAAAAACCCCTGCTGCTGATTACTTCATATCTGAGTCCGTGTTTTTCAAGAGCTTCAGTAATATATTTAAATCTTTTTTTTCTTGCGAGTATCGCAATATCTTTTAGCTTTAATCCGGAAAGGTTGAGCTTAAGTATATTACGAGCAATTTGGTTTGCTTCATCTGCGCAGGTGTCAAAAACGGAAAACAGCACTTCAGATTTCTTGTTTTCATATTCCGGCTTTAAATCCTTTTCAAATCTGTCCTCATTGAAACTTATCAGATTGTTTATTGACTCAATTATATTTTGCCCGGACCTGAAGTTTGTGGTGAGAAAATAATCTTTTACATCGTGTCCAGAAAATGCCTCCCAGTTATGAAATCCAAGGATATTTTCAATACATGCACCCCTGAATGAATAAATGCCCTGGTCGTCATCACCTACTATCATAATGCTGTTATAATCAGGCTTGTAAAACATCGAAATAAAATGGCCCTGAGCGATATCTGTGTCCTGGAATTCATCAATAAATATGTACTTGAATCTTTTTCTGTATTTTTCCTTTATTTGGGCATTATCTTTCAGCAGATTATATGGCAGAAATATGTGGTCAAGATAATCAACAAGGTTATTTTCATGTTTTTTGTGTTCATAATTTTCATAAATGCTGCAAAGATCCTGCTGGTATTTTAATATTTCCAACTCTTCTTTCAACAGCGCAGAGCTTGAAAATTCTGAAAAGATTCTTTCCCTGTCAGAATAATATTTTTCCAGTTCAGAAGGAGCAACCAGGCTGGTTTTCAAATCACGTATATAATGCAGAACATCTTCTGTAAATTTACCTGTATCTTTACCGATACGGATATTGCCAAGATTTGACTTTTTAATTATCTCATATATCAGCTGCCAGGACTTTGAAATATTTATAAGCCTGTAATCCTTGCCAAGACCCAGTGAAAAGCTGTTTTCAGATATGATAAGGTTACCAAAACTGTTAAACGTATATATATTAACTGCGGAAAAATCAATTTTCCTGTCAAGGCTTTCCTTTATCTTCCGGCGCATATTTTCTGCAGCATTCCTTGTAAATGTTATTGCCAGAATCTCTTCCGGCCGACACAGCCCCTCCTGTAAAACATTTACTATGTTCTGAGTCAGCACGAAGGTCTTGCCTGAACCTGCACACGCAATGACTCTTCTTATGGATGCAGCGCTGTCAAGAATCTGCTTTTGCTCCTCAGTGATTTTTATATTTTTATATTCTTGTTGTGGCATTTTTACTGACTCTTTCTATAGCTTGAAGCTGCATATGATTCTGTATTCACAACTCTTGCATGTATAAGAGTTTTTTGGACCATGACCAAATTTTTCCTTTTTTATTTCTTTAATTGCATCTTTAATAAAAGTGTAAAACTGTCCAAAATCATAAAAGTTTTTATCAAGGGTTAGCTCCCTGTTTTTTTTATCGCCAAGAAAAATATATTTCATTGCATATTCTTTGCCCCTGAGGTCCGCAAGGCCGGAACTTAAATCTATTGCCATCCTGTAGAGCCGCAGCTGAATTTCATTATCCTTGCTAATTGCCGGGGAACTCTTCTTTCCCGATTTAAAATCTATCAGCTCGACAGCCTCATCACTGATAAAGTTTATCTGATCTATTCTGCCTTTTACCCTGCTGCCTTCAATATCAAAATCAAACGCTCTTTCGCTTGAAACTTTTAATACATTTCCTTTTACATAGCTTTCGTAATAATTTTTAAAGTCTTCTACTGCTTTATCAAATATTTCATTTTTCAGGTATAAAAATTCAAATGCCCTGTATTTTTCCAGATTGAAGATATCTGAAATTTCTCTTTGCAGGCTTTCCCATGATAATTTCCCTTCATTTTTTTCAAAGAAATTCTTAACTATCTCATGGTAGATACTGCCTATTAAAAGACTTAAGTTTTTTTCCTGCCTGAGCCTGAAATAATAAATAATTTTATATTTGACCGGGCATTCCAGATAGCTGCTCAAAGCCGAATATGAAAACACCTGATCGATAACCTTGAAAGGAGCATTACTATTTGACGAAAGATTATTTATGCTCCACCAGTTTTGAGGTGGGTACATTTCTTTTAAAAAAATATGATCCTCCAGCAATGTATCTCTGCCGGACAACAGATTGTTGTTTTTTTTAAATGTTTTGGCTATTGCCCGTTTCCTGACGAGCCATTTTTCAAGTGAGGCCAGTCTCCGGCTTTTATAGTCCATGTGAAATGGACCATCAGCCTCTGCTTTTAAGGCTTCAGATGTTTTGCTTTTATTAAATTGTTTAATGCTTTTTGCATTTTGTGCTGGCATTTTTTTCCTGATTTCAACCCTAATTTCATCAAGCTCTTCAAAAAACCCGGACCTCGCTTCAGAGCTGCAGGAAGTGACATAAGCATAGTTTTTTGCTCTTGTAAGGCCCGTATAAAACAGTTTTCTTTCATCAGCAAGGTGTTTTTTTTTGAGGATGTCTTCAGAATAACTTTTACCTTCAGTAAAATAATTAAAAATCTGCATGTCATAAAGCTGAGTTTTTCCAAAAGGCGAAGGAAGATAGTTTTCATTTACAAAAGGTAAGAAAACTGCATCAAATTCAAGGCCCTTGCACTGGTGATAGCTTAAGATATTTATAAGCCCTGGTTTTAAAACTTCCTTGGTGCTTTCTTCTATTTCCTCGAGAAAGTTATTATTTATAATGTCTTCAAGAAATATCAGGTATTTTTCTGCAGTGTTGGATGCGGGATTGCTTTCAGAGAAATTATTTACTGTCCTCAAATAATCCCCCAGCAGGGATAAAATATTGTCCGTCAGGAAACCTGGATTCTTTTTTCTGTCTAAAAGATGTTTTAAAATACCAATATCGCTGTCATTTACCAACTCATCAATAAGTTTTACTACAGATGCGCCGGAAGAATTTAATTGCACATATTTTTCAAAAGCTGAAATAAAATCTGCAAGACGCCTGAGGTCTTTCAAATAAAGACTTTCCCGCATTGCCGGTGATTTGCTTTTATTTTCGGATTTTTTTTGATTGCCGGATTTCAGGAAGGCTTCATTGTTTTTTAAAAACTCTTTTATATTTATAATCATATTGCATTGTCCTGCAGCATCATATTCAGTATTTGCCCCGACCGATCCGTATTGGTAGTATCGGTCAGCATTTGCAACGTCTGATTTATTCATGGCAGAATTTTTTAATCTGTCTCTTTCCTTATGGCTCGGGCTTTGCCGAATAGCTTTGCGCATACTGCCAAAAATTTTTTTTACAAAAACGGGCCTGAGACCCACTGGTCCTGCACATAATAATGCCTCTGTCAGCTGTATTTCGATTTGCCCTGATTCTTCCCTGGCGCAAGTCTGCAGAACAATAAGTTTTAAAAAATTTAAAATATACTTTATATAGTGATTTTCCAGTATTGTCCTGGAACTTCTGCGCATAAAGGGTATATTGCTGCCCGACAGCATGTTTTCCAAAAGCCTGGTTTTATAGCCAATGCCCTTAACGATTATACATATATTTTCAGGTTTTATGTTTTTTAAAAAAATAAGCTTTTTTATCCTGGTGCAGATAAAAGTGATTTCGTCCATGACTGTTTTAAACTCACTGGTTTCAAATGCACCCTCTTTGCAATCATGTGAAATGTGTGTCTGAGACTTTTTGCTTACCCTGTCTTTATTTATTTCTATAAACTGCTGGCAAACCTCATTATTTACAAAATTGCTTCTGTAATTTTTTTCCAGTAAAAGTATATTTTTAAATTGGCCGTCGGCAGCTGCAGCAGGCATTGCTGCAATGGTTTTTAAGGTTTTATGTGGCATTTGTGCGGCCGGCAGTCGTGGGGGCCGTAGAGTCTGCGGGGCATCCAGCGGTTGCATGGCAGATGTTTTCGCAGCGGCTTCTGACAAGTTAGACGCTGCTGATTGGAAAGTCGAACTACCAGATATTAAAGACTCGTAGACTGAATTAAAGTTATTTAACATCGAACCTCTGAAAGCGTAAGTACATTCATCGTCATTTCCAAACAGTATTGTATTACTGTTTGAAATTTGTTTTACAACTTCAAACTGTGCTCTGTTAATTTCCTGAAATTCGTCGACTATTACAAATTCATATGATTTTTTTAAGAATTCTGCAAATTCTTTGTTTTTTTGAAGAAGTTCTACAGCGTCAACCAGCAGCCTGCCATAATTATATAAGCCGTTATTTTTCAGACATTCCAGATAGTTAACATATATTCCCACGATTTCAGACAGAACCTGGTTGTAAAAAGGAGTGAATTTGTTGGAAAGCACCTTTGGAGTTAAAAGATTTTCCTGCGCCCTCAATATGAAGTCAAATACTTCCTGTATGTAACTTCTGTAAATGTGGGGACTGCTTTCCATAAAACGAAAAGTATAAGGATAATTTTTTCTATCCAGCTTGCCGGATATGACTTCCTTCAGAAGCTTCCACTGGTCAGGGGCAGTCAGTATTTTAAGGCCTGAGTACTGCGCATCCTGGCTTTCTGATAAAATATTCAAACTCGGCAAACCGGGCTCAGCAGATGGATTGTTTATAAAAACATTTTTCTCTATCAGTTCTGAGCAGAAAGCAAAGAAAGAAGTGATTGGAATTTCCAAAAGGCTCTCACCTCTGTCTTCAGAAGTCTTTTCTCTTAATATCTTTGCCCATCTCCTGTTAAAACTAAACACCAGTATTCTGTCAGGGGAAATCTTTTTTTTCTTCAACAAATAAGAGACCAGTTCAAGCAAAACATGGGTTTTTCCTGTGCCGGGAGCTCCAACAACAAGAAAAGTGCCGTCTTTTTTCTCAGTAAAACTTTTCAGCTTTGAATGCAGCATAAATATAAAAGGTGATTATTTTTTAAATAATTGGAGCGGGGTACGGGAATCGAACCCGCCTTTTAAGCTTGGGAAGCTTATGTACTACCAATGTACTAACCCCGCAGAAAACAGGCAAACCTGCCTGTTTAAAATTTCCTTAAACAACTACCTGTAAAAACTTACAGTAAAAATTCAGGGAGCTTCATTTTAGCTGCAAATACTCCCATAGTAAACAGTTTTATTCTGAATTTTATTCTGAATCTATGGCACCATCAACATCATCCTGGCCTTTTATTTCCGTAAAATTCTTTCCATCTGTTGTTTTTGTCTCAATTACTTTCTGGCTTTCAACAAATGCCGGTCCCTGAGGATTAAAACCCTGTATATTTTTATCCTGGCCGGCGCCGGGAACGATTGTCTTGTCCTCCGCTATTAAATTTAAAATTGTCAGTTTTGTATCTATAACTTTGATATTCAGTTTGTTAACCGAAATATCGCGGGCAGCTTTTATTATTTCGCTCATTTTTTGCGGTATATTTAAATTCTGTCCCATTTCTACAGTCATATCGATTACAACACCGCCAGATTTCTGCAATATATCGACTTTCAGGTTTTTAAGGCCCGCTACTCCCAATACTGATTCTTTCACCTGCTGGGCAATTGCATCTATGGTAATCATTGCAATACCTGACTGGACATTGTAGACCTTGACAATCCTGCTTTTCTTTTTGTGAAACTCAAGCATTAAAAGCAGAACGCAGACAACAACAACCATGAGAAGTGCAAGAATTGAGATGGTCCAGTGTATGTTGGTATTGGGATTAAACACTTTTGAAGCAAGATCTGACCATTTAAAAAACCCTGTATACCGGTTAACAAACTCATTGGCCATCGAAAGAAAAGAAACCGCTATGACAAACACCAGTATAATCACAACTACGACCTTATTGAAAATATTCATTGCACATTCCCTTCTGTATACAGAGTGATTTTGTAAGCATAATTTAAAACTACAGCAAGTATTATACTAAATTAAAAAATCAATAAAACCTTAGAATTTAAATATTTTATTTTTTTTCAAAAGCTAATAAAATTAAACATGCAATTTCATTGCTCAAGTGAAATTAAATGCATAAACTATAGACATCATCTCAACATGAGAATAACATAGACAGATTGCTTTGTTTTGCAGTTATACCGGCTAGCCGAACGGCGGCATGAAATTACATTGGTGCGTCCACTTTACCTGGGAGAACTTTAGATATAATATTTGGATTAACCTAACCCAGGAATTGTGTGGATCAACCCCAATATGACATGATTGCTGTGGCAAAGCTTTTAACGATGTGTAATTAGTATAAAAAAACGGGAGAAAAATGAAATATCTTGTTATCTTAAACCCTACTTCTCAGCACGGTAAAGCATTTGAAATGAAAGACAGGCTTGTCGCTACACTCGAAGGACTCGGCCTGGATTTTACTCTTCATGTCAGCAGCAGTCCCGCTGATGTAATCGAAACAGTAAAGAATAATTTGGATAACTATACAAATTTTGTCTCATTTGGTGGCGATGGAACAATACACAGCCTTGCTAACATACTTGTCAATACTGATAAGAATTTGGGCTGCATACCAATGGGCTCAGGCAATGACATAGCGAGAAATTTAAATATTCCGCTTGAAATGGAGGCTGCCTGCCAGGTTTTAAAAAATTGCAATGTAAAAAGAATTGATATGGGGCTTATAAACGGTAAATATTATTATCTTGCTGTTGCAGGAGCAGGGTTTGATTCAGTAGTCAACGATCTGGCAAATAAGACAAAATTTCCAATAAAGGGCCCGGCTAAATACTCCTATGCTGTATACAAAACCCTTATCACTTACAGATCCAAAAAATTTCACATAAAATATGACGGGAACCAAAAGACAGTTGATGCAATGTTTCTTGTTGTCGGCAATATGGCAAGCTATGGCGGCGGAATGAAAATAACTCCTGATGCTGATCCTGAAGATGGCATTTTTGATGTCTGTATAATAAAAAGAATGAGCAAAATGCATTTTATCAAGATATTTCCTTCAGTGTTTAAGGGTGAGCACGTAACGGACAAGCATGTTGAAATTTTAAGGGCCAAAAGTGTTGAAATAGACAGCGACTATAATTTCAGTGTTTTTGCAGACGGTGAATACATGTGCAAGCTTCCGGTAAAGTTTGAAGTAGCAGAAAAATCACTGAATTTTATTGTCGGCAGCAAGTAAATGTTGCTTGGCCGGTATGTCAGAAAATAAATCTCCAGCAGCGCCAAGGATCAGCGGGTTTTAAAAAAAGCGGCGTGCAATGGAGAAGCTTCATGCCACACGACAGAACAAATAAAAAGCCTGGAGTTCATTAAACTTTAAATTCCTGATCTGTTTTTAAAATTACCCCTGAAATACCATACATGGAATCCTTATGCCAAACTTATCGAGAATATCTTATCCAGTCACCATTTTTCATAATAAATACAGTGGACCGTGGGTCAAGCCTGTCACCATTGGAATTAAAAGCAATCTGGCCCGTAATTCCATCATAAGAAGTTTTTTTAAGTTCGACTGAATAATCTTCGGGTATAATTGAATTGGCTTCCTTCATGGCATTTATAAGAACATAAAAAGCGTCATAGGAATATGGCGCAAAAGAGCCTGGACCATCTTTGCTTAAAGCCGGTTGTTTCATTTTCGAGGCAAAATCGGTATACTTCCTCCAGAAATCAATGGATCTCTTATCCTCAGTATATTTTGCCAGTGATGGTGGCTGAGGTGCAATTGCAATCAGATCCTCAAGTTTGCTTTTATCGGCTGAATCAGTGATGCCTTCATCCATGCCCATCTCTTCAGTAACAAACCTGCACTTTAGCTGAAGTGCCGTTGTCCTTGCTATCAAATCAGCAAGCTCACTGGGTTTTGCGCAGAAAAAAACGGTGTCCGGTTCATCAATCAGGAGATTTTCTGCAAGCATGTCATACTCTCCTGGATCATTCTTTACTGAGTATCTTTTGTTATAAGATATTTTTTTATTGTTAAAAATATCAATAATATAATCTGTCAGCTTTACAGAGTAGTCTTCTCCATTGTCAATCAGTATTAGCTTTTCAGGCTTTATTTCATCACTTAAAAAGCCAGCGATATTTTCGATTTTCTGGCTGTTGTTTATAACCATCCTGTAGAAGTTCTGGTAACCTCTGGAAATATCCTCACCGGGTGCCGAAGGTGTGATGAAAGGAATATTAAGCTCCGAATAAACCGGAATTGACGATTTGGTGGTGCCATTAAATGTTGAACCAATTACTGCGGCCACATTTTCTTCTACAAACTCCTGGGCAATTAAAAATGCTTTTTCCGGATTGCCTTCGTCATCCTTTGTAATCAGCTCGATCCGGTAATCAAATCCGCCAATCCTCACGGGAGAAAGCTCTGACGCAGCCATGCTTAATGATATCAGCTGGTCCTCACCGTAAAACTTGTCTTCACCTGATAAAACAGCCTGATTACCGATTTTGATTACTTTTTCCTCGCTCTCGCAGGCAGAAAAATTAAAAAGCAGCAAAATCAGAAGCAGAAAAGATACAGATAGAAGGAAGGCCCTGTAAAATTTATTAATGCCAATACTGCGATTGTTAGACATGTATTCTCCTCAAAATCAAACTACTTAAAATTCTTTACCTTCAAAATTCCTACTAAAATTTTAAAAGTGATTATACCAGAAATTATTTAATAATTAATTAATTATTGGCTAATAATTTCAACTTTTGCCAAATAAATGTTAAAATTAAGTACTACTATTACTAAAATCATAAAATACCGAAACAAAATAATCAAAAATTACGACTAATATATTAGTTTTTAATAGTACTGTTTTAAAAAAAGGTGGAATATTTTCCAGGCCTTGAAATCAGGCGATGAGCTTGAGACGGACAGCCCGTGTTTCAAGAATTTACGTATTCAAAATTCAAGAAATTAAAAAATCGAGCACGTCTCATCTGGGAAGTCAGGCAGTTATTTTAAAAAAATAAAAATTCCGCCAGTTTTATTATTTATGATACAAAAAGGAGAGAATCTATGAGTAAGGTAGCAATAGTAACTGACAGCACAGGAGATATACCGCAGGATTTAATCGAAAAATATAATATAAAAATTGTTCCGCTTTATGTAAATTTTGGTGAGGAAAGCTTTACGGATAATGGGGTGGACATCACAACAAAACAGTTTTACGAAAAACTAATAGATATAAAAGTACTTCCCAAATCCTCTCAGCCTACTCCTGCTGACTTTATCGCCGCTTATACAGATATTTTGAAAAACAATGACTGCATCATATCCATTCATATTTCAAAAAAAATGTCCGGAACGATTGCGTCTGCAGAAATGGCTAAAAAAGAACTGGGTAAGGATATAACAATTATTGATTCTGAACTTGTGCACATGCCTCTCGGAGCGCTTGTTGCAAAAGCTGCGGAACTTGCAAGCCAGGGGAAATCAAAAGAAGAAATAGTTGAATTTATTGAAGATTTTAAAGGTAAGGTTAAAATTCTGTTTATTCCAAGAAATCTGAAACATTTGATTATGGGCGGAAGGATTGGCCGCGCAAAAGGGCTCATTGCATCGCTTTTAGAGGTAACCCCGATTCTGACCATACATCAGGGTGAGGTATCACAGTACAAGACAACAAGAAGGTGGAGCCAGGCAAAGAAAGAACTGATAGAATCAATGAAAACCATGGTTACCAAGCCGGAAAACCTTACAGTATATGTGGCTGATTCTGATGCAAAAGATGAAGGAGACGAAATGCTTGAAAGAATCAAAGCGGAAATACATCCCAAAGAGATTTTCAGATCTTATATAGGTTCCATTGTCGGGACACATTTAGGGCCCGGCGGTGTGGCTGTAACATTTTATGAAATATAGGCAGCAAACGCATAAGAAGAATTAAGTTTTAAAAGCAATGCTTTTTACCGGTATTATATGTCTTGAAAAGCCATATAAGTAATGCTTTTTACCGGTATTTTATGTCTTGAAAAGTTTTAAAAGAAGCACTTTCCACTGAAGTTTTGTGCCTTGAAAGGAATGTTTATAATTATGGCAAGGGTTGCAATAGTTACTGACAGCACTGCGGATTTTCCTGCAGAATATATTGTGAAATATAATATTACTGTCGTACCGCTGTCTGTAATATTTGATCAAACCGCCTATGTTGATAATGGCGTTGACATTTCAATAGACGAGTTTTATGAAAAATTAAAAGTATCCAAAAAACTCCCTACGACTACACAGCCGACTCCTGCGGATTTTTCGCTTGTTTATGAAAAATTGCTGAAGGATCATGAAAGCATTATTTCTGTCCACATCTCAAAAAAAATGTCAGGAACTCATGACTCAGCAGAAGCTGCAAAAAAAGAACTTGGACCGACATGCGACATAACTGTGATTGATTCGGAGGTTACAACCATTGCGTTGGGCCTGATAATCCTTAAAGCAGCTCGTCTTGCATCTGAAGACAAGACAAAAGATGAGGTACTGGCTGCAATCAATGATTTAAAATCAAAGATAAATACTCTGTTTATTCCGCGTACGCTGGAGTATCTTCAAAAAGGCGGCAGGATAGGAAGAGCAAAAGGATTAATTGCCTCACTTCTTGAAATAAAACCCGTCCTTACTCTGCATCTTGGTGAAGTTTCACAATACAAGACTACAAGAAGATGGAGCCAGGCAAAAAATGAACTGGCAAGCTCAATGCAGAATATGCTCAAGGGAACTGGTAAGCTTACAGTCGCGCTGGCGGATGCGGATCTTAAGGAGGAAGGGGATGAAGTATATTCAAAGATAACAGAACTCTTCGTTCCCGCTTTTGCCATAAGGACAACCATCGGGTGCATTGTCGGGACGCACCTTGGACCGGGACTTGCAATTGCATTTTATGAGGAGTGATTCTGCAGAATTTGAAAGAAAAACAGGCCGTCAGGCAAACAATTCAGAAAATAAGGGACCTGATACCTTCAGATCAAAGGAAATCAAAAACAAAGAAAATAGCTGAAAATTTTTACAGCCTGAAACAATATTCTGAAGCAAAAAATATACTTATTTATTATCCCTTCAGAAGTGAAATAGACACAACCGTTATAATCAAAAGAGCCCTCAAAGATAATAAAAGAGTAATTCTTCCCAGAGTTTCCGGAAAAGAACTGGAATTATTTTACGTTAAGGATATAAAAAAAGACTTAAAGCCAGGCACATACGGGATAATGGAGCCTGACAGGGACTTATGTTCTCCTGCCAAATATACTGAGCCGGATATAGTTGTGGTTCCGGGAGTGGGATTTGACAGAAATAAAAACAGGCTGGGTTATGGCGGAGGATTCTACGACAGGCTTATTCCAAAACTTTCAAAAAATATCCAAAAAGTCGCGCTTTGTTTTCAAATGCAGATAATTGACTCAGTTCCGTTCTTTGATCATGACGCCAGAGTTGATAAAATAATAACTGAAAATGAAGTATTTTAAATCAGCCCAAAAAAATATTTTTAGTCAAACAAAATAATTTAATAAAATTAAGTCCTAAAAATATTGGTATTATTTCTGATAAATCATTAGAATACTCAGGGACTTAAATGACAGGTTAAAAATTTCAATCAAAGGGGTAAAATGAAGAAACCGGCAATCCTTATTCCGGCATATAATGAAGGTAAGTACATAAAAGAAGTAATTCTTGAGTGCAGCCGGTACGGTAATGACATCATAGTTGTTGATGACGGCTCGACAGATAATACCAGGGAAATATTAAGAAGCCTTGGCACTTTTTCAGGTCTAAAAGTCATCCTGATAGAACATGAATCAAACAAAGGAAAAGGTGAAGCCCTTAAAACTGGCTTTCAGTGCGCTTTGCAGAATGATTATTGTGGTGTTGTAACCATTGATGCTGACGGGCAGCACAAGGTCAGCGAGATAGCAGATTTTTTAAGCACTGTTGAAACAAACAATCCAGATGTAGTAGTAGGCAGCAGATTAAAAAATACAAAGGGAATGCCTTTTATCCGTCTTGCCACTAATGTTTTTACGTCCTGGCTCATCTCAGTAATAGCCGGAAAGAAAATAAGTGACGTTCAATCAGGATTCAGATACCTTGGACACGATGTTTTAAAAAATATCAAGCTTGAAACAAAGAATTTTGATACTGAACCTGAAATATTATTAAAAGCCAGCTGGATGGATTATAAGATAATTAATATTCCCATAAGTACGATTTATCATAAAGATTTTGTCAGCCATGTAAATCCTTTTAAGGACACATTAAAATTCTTTAAACTGATATTTAAAAGTTTAGGCTGGAAAAGGCGTTTCAGGCACTCCCGTACCACAACCTGAACGCTTCAAGAGACTCTCTGATCTGCCTGTTAAATACCAGAAGAAGTATTGCCACAATAAGCAGAATTATAACAATAATTGCTACTTTTTCGCTTATTGTGAGATTTCTTCGGGGTTTTTTGTCTTCAATAAACTGCATTCAGACCGCTCCTGCTTTCAATGAATTCTTTCAGGCTTTCCTCAGGTATCCTCCATGAACTTCTGCCGTCACGTATTTTAAAACCTTTAAGTGTTCCTTCCTGTAAAAGCAGCCACACATTATTAACTGAAAGCTGCAGTATCTTTGCAACCTGCTCAGCAGTATATAAAACACGCTCTTTTAATACCTCCTGCGAAGCTGTCAGTGTGTTATAGCTTCCAGCCACATCGCAAAGTTTTTTTGAAAACATCTCGAATTCAATTTCGCTTATCCTGATGGTTTTCCCGATTTTTATGGCTTTCAGTTCTTTAATCATAATCAGCCTGATTATTTCCTGTTCGCTTGCACCTACAAGATTTGACACTTCCTGTATTGTGAGAAGTCCCTGCAAATTATCATTATTTGTATTTTCCATAAAAAACAATACCCCGAATACCGCCACATTCTTAAAATTATTTTAATATTCCCTAAAAAGCTGCCGTTTGCCCTAAGTTGCTGCGGCATCCTTTGATTTATTTCTGCATCTCAGCAAATATTACTGTGTTTTTAAAATTACTTCCTGCATTCCTTAATAACCACTGCGCATCTAAAAACATTGCATATATTAAAACCTTCAGGCTTTTCATGTCAATAGCATCCGGCCGGCCAAATCCACCATATAGTTCTGCAAATCCGGGAAAATTGTGGTAACTCCTCTGATTGCCAGGTTGTGAGCATTTAACGGCTCCTGTTTTTTAATTACAGAATAAAGTGGAATTCCTGCCAGAATTTCCATCCTTGATGGAACTGTTCCATCATTGCCGGCAATATCATTAACGACAAGACCACATTTTTGAAAAGGCTTGAATATATCAAGAAAATTTGCAATCCTGGACGCCTGGACGCTGTCCATTGTGCTGACAAAATAGATAATTGTCGAAATATTAAGCATTTCCATACAAATATTGTCATATCTGGATGGAAGATCCGCTACAATAAAATCATAATCATTCCTGCCAAGATAAACAAGCTCATTAAGCATGTCAACATTAAACCTGTCGCTTTGCAGCAGCGACAGAGGAGGCTGAATAAATTGTACCCTGAAATCCTCAAAAGACAGAACTGATTCTTTATATGCAAGAAAGGGATTGTCTATTTTTTCAATAAAGGAACTCAGATTGGGGCGAACAGGAAAATTCATTTTCAGGGCCATGTCAGACTGTCCGACAGAGAAGTTAAGATCAATAAAAAGCACTTTGGCTTTTGGCTTATCCTGCAAAAACCACGCGAGATTTAAAGCAATTGTCGTCCTGCCGGATCCACCCTGCAGAGAATATAAAGATATTATCTGTTGTTTCAAATAAATGTTGCTCATTGTTTCGCAAGAAGAACGGCATAAATGTCAGTGCCTGGTTTTTTTATTATTTCAATTTCTTTGAGGTTTGACCTTTCGCCTGACACAATACGAATATTACTTTTTGAAACCCCGGTTTTTTTTGAAATAAATTCTATGAGTTCCTTGTTGGCTTTGCCATCCTGGGGTTGGCTGCATATTTTTATTTTTATCCTGTCGTTATAAATCCCCTCGACAGAGTTTTTTGGAGCATTAGGTTTAACGTAAATTTTTATCCTTTCAGGATCCATCTTAAAACAGGCTAATCTTCAGATGTTCTGAAAAAATTCTCAATTATATCAGGATTGGCGATATCTATTTTTTTTCTCTCTCTTTTCAGAATGGAATCATCCGAATCGGTCCTTTGTGTCTCTTCTAAAGGTCTCTCTTCTTTTAGTCTTTCCTCCGTCAATCCTTCTTCTGTCTGC
>CAYZUS010000012.1:23806-45589 GCA_964481885.1 uncultured Actinomycetota bacterium
CTGTCTGCCTTTCGCCTTTTCGGACATCTTCTATCTGTATATCTGAAAATTTACTACTGAATTCCGATTCCTTCAGGGGCTCTCTTTCAGTCTCCAGATTCTGCCTCTGTATTCTTTCAAAGTAGGAGCCGCTGTCCCTCTGGGTATTTAAGTTGTAATTGTCAAAAACAGACATGTTTTGCCTGGAATCTGTTTTGGTACGCTCGATTTCATTTAACTTTTCTGCAAGACGGCTTTCCTGAAAGGAATTTTCTGATTTATCTTCAGTATCCTCCAGACTTTCGTCTGCATCTATTTTTTGCACGGGCACATCAATATTGTCCTGATTATTATCTTCGGCAGCTTCAAATTTTACATCTTCAAAGTTTGTTTCAGTATACTCATTTTCATCCAGGCTCATGGCAGCCTCGTCAACAAACTGCGTCATATCAAGAATATTTTTCTTTATCCTGTTCTTAAAATCATCATATTTGCCCTGCAGAACTATCAGCGATTCTTCCATTTCCAACTTTTTCATCTGAAGATCATGAAGTGACTTGTCTTCCACTGCTTTTCTGTTTTCTATGATTGAATCTGCCTCTTTTTTAGCCTGGGCCTTTATGTCTTCTGCGACTTTATGGGCAGATATCAGGGCATCCTGTATAACTTTTTTAATGTCAGTATCCTCTTCTGTGTTCTCGAATTTGAGTTTGTCAAGGCTATCCTGTAATTCCCTGTTTCTTTTTAAAAGCCTGTCAAATTCCACAGACAATATGTCTAAAAATTTATCTACTTCCTCAGGCTTATAACCTTTAAAAACTATATGAAACTCTTTCTTTCTTATAAAATCTGCACTTTTTTCCATTTTAACCCTCCAAAACAATAATTTGAAATTACTTGCATTATAACACAATTATAATATTGTTTCCTGAAAGCATAAAAACATATTATCTTGTCAAGATTGCTATAGTTAAAATCAACCTTCAAGCCCGGTTGACTTATTTTTCCATCTTAAATAACTTTAAATCCCGGATTCAATCTTTTCCTGTATTTCTTTTGCTCTTTTATCTGCGCACTCGACTGCCTTGTCAACGACTTCTTCAAGATGACTATCTTCAAAACTACAAAGAGCTGCCAGAGTTGTTCCTCCCGGGGAAGCAACCATTTTTATCAATAAATCTGTATCCATATCGTAACTTTTAAGCAGCTCACCGGAACCTATCATGGTGTTAATAACAAGCTTGCCTGCAGTAGCACTGTCCAACCCTCTCTTTTCTGCGGCGAGTATAAGAAATTTGCAGAACAGAAAAAAATATGCCGGGCCACTGCCGCTTATTGCTGTTACAGCATTTTGCAAAGCTTCATCAACAATAATATATTCTCCAAGGCTTTTAATTACTTCAACTGCAAATTCCATGTCAGCGTCTCTTGCAAATTTTCCTCTGCTGATTGCCGCCATACATTTATTTACAAGCGCCGGTGTATTAGGCATAACCCTTATGACCGCAGCATTATTATCAAGAACCCGCTCTATAAAGCCTGAGGAAACACCTGCAGCTATACTTATAATGGAATTAAAACCGGGCCTGAAAGATTTTTTTACATCAGCTAAAACCGTGTGCA
Source organism: uncultured Actinomycetota bacterium (assembly GCA_964481885.1). GTDB lineage: Bacteria > Actinomycetota > Humimicrobiia > Humimicrobiales > Humimicrobiaceae > Fen731. The sequence goes on from CAYZUS010000012.1 coordinate 25,409, forward strand.
TATTTCCAGGTTTAACTGATATTAAAATGCCTCTTGAATCAATAACAACCTGTGAAATGCTGTCTGCAAAAGACACCTTATAAGCTTCTTTAATGTATTCGGCTCTTTCGGGTTTTATTTCATAACAAATAATGTCTGCGGGAGACAAAAAACCTGATGAAAAAACACCCTTCATAATAGCCTCAGCCATATTACCGCAGCCTATTATTCCAAGCCTGTAACAATTGTCATCCTTCAATAATTCTCAGAACCTCCAACTTTGCTTTATAGCTGATTATAAAGACCTCTTTCCCTGAGCATTTCCTTTTCATTTGAAGTCACAATAGTGTTTTTAGGTGTCAGCAGGAATACCCTGTCAGCAACTTTTTTGATACTTCCTTCAAGTGCATAGGTCAGACCGCTGCAAAAATCTATTATTCTTTTGGCAAGGTCTGGAGATGTATTTTGAAGATTTATTATAATAGGAACTCCTGCCCTCAGATCATCTCCTATTAACTGAACCTCTTCAAATTCATGCGGTTCTTCGACTGATACACGGGCACTTTTGGCATCCTTTGCACTGTCTACGGACATAAGCCTGTGGGCAGGTGCGGTGGGCTTGCTGATTACCGGAGGGGTTTTTTTATTTTCATCCCTGTGCAGGAAACTCTTAAATTTACTGCTGTTGCTTTCTTCATAATCTGCAGAATAGCTGTCTTTTACTGATTCCAGTCTGTCCCGACCGGATCTATAACTGTAGTCTTCGTCGACGTCATCACTGCTGTCTTCCTCTGCAAGGCCAAGGAAGGATAGTGTTTTTTTAAAAAATGCTGCCATTTTTTACCCCTTTTACTTTTTTGCTTTAATGATTGCTACAATATTTCAATGATTACTAACTAGAATTATAATGATAGTTATAATAAAAGTCTAATTTTATTTATAAAAAAATTAAACTGCCTATTCTTACCATGGTTGCGCCTTCCTGAATTGCTATTTTATAGTCATTACTCATTCCCATTGAAAGCTCAACGAGGCTAATATTATCAGCATAATCCCAAATTTCCTCTACTGTTTTATCTCTTAGCAGCCGTAAATCCCCAAAAACTTTCCTTATAAGTCTTTCATCGCCACACAACGGCGCCATTGTCATAAGACCGCAAATCCTGACATTTTCCAGCTCCGCAGATTCCCTGATCAGACCGGTCAGCTTCTGTGGTTGCAAGCCGTATTTTGATTCTTCACCGGAAATATTTACCTCTATCAGAACTTTCTGTATCTTTCCAATTGCTGACGCCTGATTATTTATTTCTTTAATTATACCCAGGCTGTCACACGAATGTATGTATTCTGCAATTGGCACCACAACTTTGGCTTTTCTGCGTTGCAGGTGCCCGATAAAATGCCATGTAACCTTGCTGTCGGTCAGACTGTATTTTTCCGAAAGCGCCTCTGCCCTGTTTTCTCCAAAATCCTTTATGCCTGACTTTATGGCTTCAATAATTCCCTGTGAATCAGTATACTTTGAAGCCGCAATTATTGTTATTTCACTTGCGTTTCTGCCCGTTTTGCTGCAAATATTATTTATTTCTGATTTTAAGCTGTCTATATTTGCTTTGTCCATTATACTGGCCCTAACCTTTTGCTGTAACGCTCCAGAGTAGTTATCAAACCGTCAAAATGTTAAATAATATAAATCAGCGAGCGACAAAGATGCCGGCTCTTTTGTCAAATACTCAATATTTGGACTGATTATTTTTCCTCAGGAATGTGGGAATATCCAGATAATCCTCCTCTTCCATTGATTTAAAGACATCCGGGATAACTTTTTTTGGCGCCGGTTGGCTATATTCCTTTTTTTCCGGCTCTGTGACAGGCTTTTCATCAAATCTCTCCGGCAGTTTCCTGTCTTCCACCAACTCTTTCATTTTATCCTCTGAAATAAGCGGCCTTTCAACAATGACTTCCTTTTCTTTTACGGACCTGTCCCTTTCCCTAAAACCGGCTGCGATTATTGTAACTTTTATTTTTTCGTTCAAGCTTTCATCAATTACTGCGCCGAATATTATATTGGCATCAGAACTTGCAGCATTTCTTACCACCTCGGCGGCTTCATTTACTTCATAAAGCTTCAAATCCGGTCCCCCGGAAATATTGAGGAGAATACCCATCGCTCCGTCTATGGAATTATCAATAAGAGGGTTTTTAATGGCCAGCTGTGCAGCTTTTATTGCCCTGTTTTCTCCTGAAGCAATTCCGTCTCCGAGAATTGCAGTTCCTGCATCTTTAATTATTGTCTCTATATCCCTGAAATCAAGGTTAATAAGCCCTGGAAGTGTAATAAGATCAGTTACGCCCCTGACCCCTGCTTTCAGGACATTGTCTGCAAGTTTAAATGCGGTTAAAAGTGTGGTGTTTTCATCAGCCACTTCCAGAAGCTTGTCATTGGGGATTATGATTAATGTATCAACTTTGCCTTTCAGGCTTTTTATCCCTTCCTCTGCCTGAATGATTCTTTTGCGGCCTTCAAAAGCAAAAGGTTTTGTAACTACTGCAACTGTCAGACATCCGCATTCTTTGGCAACCGCTGCAATTACAGGGGCCGCGCCTGTACCTGTGCCTCCTCCTTCGCCGCAGGTAATAAATACCATATCAGAATTTTTCACTACCTCTTTTATCACATCTATTGATTTTTCAGCAGAAATCCTTCCAATTTCAGGATTGGAGCCTGCGCCTAATCCGGAGTCTCCGATAAGTATTTTCTTGTCTGCATTGGACATCATCAATGCCTGTGCATCGGTGTTTATGGCAACAAACTCACAGCCGGATATATTATCTTCCATCATCCTGTTTACTGCGTTGCAGCCACCGCCGCCCACTCCGATTACGCTTATGACGGCGTAATGACTTTTGACAAAATCGTCTTTCAAGGCAACATCCTCCTGCTAAAATTATTCATTTCTTAATATCCTGGAAATAAAATCTTTAAATCTTGAGAAAAATCCTTTATTCTTCTGCCTTCTGTCGTCAAACTGCCCAAGATCCATAAAGTTTCTTATCTGATTTGCATATTTTAAAATACCGATTGCTGTAGAATAAATGGGATTATTAACAGCTTCCGAAGGGCCCTCGATATCTATAGGTGTGCCTATCCTTACGGGCATGTTAAATACTGAACTTGCAAGAGCTGCCAGGCCTTTTAAGTTTGCGGCTCCACCCGTGATAACTACTCCGCAGGGAATTGAATGAATAAAACCATAGGCTTCAAATTTTTCTTTTACAATATTTAACATCTCTTTTACTCTGTCATTTACAATACTGTAAAGTCTGATATTTAATGCAGCCTTGTTCTGGTCAAGCTTTAAGTTCCCAACATTAAGTGTATTTAAAGTTTCGTAAAAATTGTAATCAACATTTGCAAATTTCTTTTTAATCTCTTCAGCCTTTGCAAAAGGGATATTTAACCCTATGGATATATCATTTGTAATAAGGTCGCCCCCAACAGGAAGGCAGTACGTAAAAACCAGTTTTTTATTTTTGTAGATGGCTACATCTGTTGTCCCTCCGCCGATATCCAGCATGATTACGCCACTTTCTTTCTCCTCCTGAGTAAGCACTGCCTCGCTGGAAGCCAAGGCCTCCAATATTATGTCTTCTATTTCAACATTTGCAGCTTTGATGCAGTTTATTACATTTTTGATGGGAGTGATGGAACCATAGATTACCAGGAGCTCAACCGCCAGCTTGTCTGTTGAAAGACCAACCGGGTCTATGATTTCTTTTTCACCATCAACGGCGAACTGTTTTATCAGCGTATGAATTACATAGTGTTCTGATGAAAGATTAATTTTGTTGGCAAGCCCGATAAGTTTATCTACATCTGCTTTTCTTATTACCTTGCCTGGAGAGCTTACATTTATTTCGGTCCAGTTATTTATAAATGTGACGTGTTTGCCGGTTACTCCTATATAAGCGGAATCAATAAACATATTGGTTGATTTTTCTGCCATTCCAATAGAACTAAGTATTGACTTTGTGGCCTCATTTATATCCACCACCAGCCCTTTTTTAATCCCTTTGCACTCAGCAATGCCAAAACCCTTTATCTCTATCAGATTATTCTTCTTTACGCTTCCAATAAAAGTACAAACCTTTGTTGTACCTATGTCTATTGCTGCTATAAACTCATCTCGTGCAGGCAAGCAACCCTCCAAGTTTGTATTTCTGTGACAGAATTTTTGCTTTTCTCATATTCTACTAGCTTTTTAATTATTTTATTACAGGATTTTCAATATTTCTCAAATCAATAACTGAGTATGTTACGTTATTTTCCTGAATCTGAATTAATATTTGTCTAAGTATAGCATTTTTATCTGTAATTTTATCACTTGTTCCAAAAATAATCTGTTTGTCATCATTGGTCACTAAAACAATATCTGAACTTGATCCATTACTTATAAAAGCCTCCTTTATTATTGCTTTAATCTCAACATCAAGAGCACCATAAATATCTGCTGTGCCAAGGATGCTTTTTTTTGCAATTTTTTCACCTTTTTCCGGATAAAATTTTATGGCATTTTTAACTAAAAGATAATCCGAGTAGACAGATGATTTGTCGTTTGATATCTCATCCAAAACAACTGCCTCCTTGTCAAGAATATAATACTTCCCACCATACACCAGTCTTAAATAAGGCTTTCTTTCTGTAATGCTTATCTCAATTTTGTCAGGAAATACTTTTCTTAACGCTATGCTGCTTAACCAGGTAAGTTCAGCTGATAATTTATCCTCTATATTTTTTTTGTTTATTTCAAATATATTTGCACCTATTGCTACATCTGCAACTTCCTTAATCTGCTCACTGCTGTAATGGCTGTTGCCTGATACAATAACAGACTTAATCTTAAAATACTCGCTGTTATACAGATAGTTAAAACCAAAAACAAGCGCGCCCAGTAAAAGCAGGATTGCAGTAATTTTTACAAACAGGATAAATTTTCTTCTTATGTTCCTTCTTTTCCTGCTGGAAAGCGCTTTGTCAAAATTTTTATCTCTTTTATCTCGTGGGTCCAAACCTGTCCTTTGTGATAATACCACTTAAGCGTTCAGGCTATTTAATCCTGTTTTTAAAATTTTTAAGCCCCGGCTCTTTAATATACAAAGTCATGAGCCATAATTTTTGTCTGCTAATTTTTAACGCCCTTTACCATATGGTGCCGGCACCGCATATTAAAAATTATTAAAGTTTAAGGCTGGCACAATTTAATACAATCTCTGTAAGCACTTCATATCTTATACCGCATGCTGCTGCAGCTTTTGGCACAAGGCTTGTGGGTGTCATGCCCGGAATGGTATTAACTTCAAGAATATTTATGCTTCCGTCATCACCATGGATAAAGTCCACTCTTGATATGGCGCTGCAGTCCAAAGCATTGTGACATTTAACAGCGATAGCACTGACCTTCTCTGCCAGTTCTCTTTCAATAGGTGCCGGTACAAGGTATTCTGTAAAACCCGGTGTATATTTTGACTGATAATCATAAAAGCCACCTTTTGGCCTGATCTCAATTATTGGAAGCGCCTGAGGGTCCCTGCCTATTATGCTTACAGTGAGCTGTTTTCCGGAAATAAATTTCTCGAGTAAAATCCTGCCATCCTGGAGTGCTGCATCCTCAAGAGCCCTGCCAAGGCCTTCCGGGCTTCGTACGATTGTAACGCCAATACTTGAACCTCCCCTGTTGGGTTTGACAATAAGCGGATAGCCGATACTGCCGGCGATTTTTTCATTTATTTTCAGAACAATTTCTTTAGTGATTTCCGGTGCTGTTTTTTCGGTTGTTTTTTCTTCTGTTTTTTGGGTTTTATCATCCATTTGCCCAATATAGCTTAAATCAGATACAAGATATGGCGGTGTCGGAATATTTTCAAATTCAAATATTTTTTTTGAATAAATCTTGTCCATCGCTATGGCACTGGCAAGCACGCCTGAACCCGTATAAGGGATTTTTAAGAGTTCCATCAGGCCCTGCATGGTTCCATCTTCACCATACTTCCCGTGAAGCGCAAGAAAAGCAATATCCATTTTATCAGTAAAAACTTTGATGTCTCCGGTAAAATCGATAAATTCTGCCATGTACCCAAGGCTTAAAAGTGCTTCGTAGATCCCTTGCCCCGTTGAAAGCGAAACTTCTCTTTCTGATGATATCCCACCAGAGATAACCCCTATTTTAAGACTGCCTTTGATTTTCCTCATCGGAAAATCACGGAATTGTTCTGACATGTTTTTCCCCATTTTAAAATCCCACCATTTTTACCTCATATTCCAAATTAACATTAAACTTTTTTTTAACAAAATCTTTTACTATTTTAGATAAAATGTAGATATCTGTAGCTGAGGCATTGTCATGGTTTTCCAGAAAATTTGCATGCTTTGCAGATACTCTTGCGCCCCCATATTTAAATCCTTTAAGTCCGCACATATCTATCATTTCACCTGAACTGTATTTCGCCTCCGCTGTAGAATTTTTAAAAAAACATCCCGCATTTTTCGTGTTTAGCGGCTGGACCGATTTTTTTATCTTAATGTTATGCCGTATTTTTTTAAATATTTCTGTCCTGTCGGCACAGTCAGCCATAAAATAAATATCTGTAATTACTGGGAGAATACCAAGTTTAAAAGTCCTGTAAGCGTAATCATCTCCTGAAATCTGGGCCTTAAGGCTAATAAAAGAGTGCTCTTTTAAACCTGCATACTCAATAATTTTTAAGTACCGGCATATTCCGTATTGTGTATTTCCGGCATTTCCGGCAACAGCTCCGCCTAAAGTTCCGGGGATCCCTGCAAGAAAAGAAAAGTCGAACCCGTTTTTAGCAGTCTGGACAACAAAACGCTCGAGACTGCAGGCGGAACCTGCAGAAATGATATTATCCTTTTCCTTGTTATCTCCATCAGTTTTAGCTTCAGTTTTGGGCCGGCTGATTTTGATATAATTAAAATCTCCTGCCAGTTTAATTACCGCGACATCAATAAAATCATCAGCAAACAAAGTATTGGTGCCGCCGCCTGTTATGTGAAAACTGATGTCTTCTATTTTTAAAAAATTCAGAATTCTGCATAGCTCTGTAATGTTAATTACAGAAAACATGCATATGCATTTACCTCCGGTTTTAAAAGACGAAAGCATTGAAGTCTCCTGAAAAAACTTCACGTCTGACTCCAAAGAGGTTCCCTGCAAAAACTTTTTAATTTTCTTTGTATTTAAATCAAACATTACACAGATCCCAGACTCTCATGCTTATCTTCTTTTGCGTCATACGGCTCCATGGCTTAACTGACTTACCGCTCCAGGCTCCTGCCTTGTCTTACCATTTTTGTGTTTGTAATTGATTGAATTGAAATTTATTAAAATCTCTTATTACCCATACTATAACTGCAAAGTATTATGTCCATCTAAAATCAAACCCTTAAAAGCGCCGGATATTAAAAGCTTTGGCTTTTGGCCATCCTTAACTTTTTAACAAGTCCTCAGTCACTCTTGTTATGTCTCCGGCACCCATTATCAGGACGATATCGTCTTCTTTTATATTTCTGCTTAAATATTCCCTGACATCCGGAAGTTTCGGAATATAAGCAAGGCGTCCCGCAAAACCATCTTCTGTAAGGCTGTCTACCAGAAGCTTGCCGGTTACCCCGGGTATCGGATGCTCCCCTGAACCGAACACATCAGTTATTACGAGGATATCTGCATTATTAAAACAATTGCTGAATTTTTTATGCATATTCATTAGCCTGCTGTATCTGTGTGGCTGGAATACTGATATTATCCTTCCCTTTTTTTCATAAACGGCAGCATCCAGGGTTGCCTTAATCTCTGTCGGGTGATGCGCGTAGTCATCGTAAATAACGGCTCCGTATTTAACTCCTCTTTTTTCAAATCTTCTCTTGGCTCCAGTGAAATACTGAAGGATGTTTGTAGCTTTGCCAACATCAAGATTTAGTCCGCTGCAAACTGCCAGCGCTGCCAGGCTGTTTTTTACATTATGCATGCCTGGAACATTTAACCTGACATCGTATTTTTTTGTTTCATTGTTTTCTTTGTTTTTGACAATGAGAGAAAAAGATGAGCCAAAATTTGAAAAAGTAATATTCTCTGCATAAATATCATTATTGCTGTTTATACCAAAAGTAAATACCGGCTGGGCCATTGTTTTCCCTATGAAATCCAAACCGATCTCATCACCATCTATTACAATAAAACCACCGTTCTTTGTATTGCTCAGAAATTCCCGGAAACTGTCTTTAAGCAGCTCAAAATCTTTCCAGTAATCCATATGATCCTCTTCAATGTTTGTAATAACACTTACAAAGGGCTTGTATTTTAAAAACGTTCCATCACTTTCGCAAGCTTCAGCAACTATGTAATCCCCTTTCCCGAATCTTGCATTTGAACCAAGTTCATTTAACTCACCGCCTATTATTATTGTGGGGTCAAGGTCAAGGCCCCTGAAAATCAGTGATACCATTGAAGTCGTGGTGGTCTTTCCGTGTGTACCGGTTATGGCGATACCTTTGCTGCTGTTTAGTATCCAGGAAAGAACTTCGCCTCTGGTAAATGCTGGCAGTCCCCTTTTTTTTGCTTCAATCAGTTCAGCGTTTGAAGGCGATATTGCAGTGGAATATATCACAGCATCGGCATTTTTTAAGTTTTTTGCTTCGTGGCCAATAAATACCTCTATGCCTTCGTTTTTAAGAAGGTTAGTATACCTTGACTCCTTCAAATCAGAGCCGCTGATATTAAAGCCCATCCCCTTAAGCACTATTGCTATGGCGCTCATCCCGGCTCCTCCGATACCTGTTAAAAAATAATCTCTATGGCTGTTTAGTCCATTGCCTTCATTTATCACTTGAAATCCTGCCTGCCTTTTTAAATACCTAAAATTTTTTCTGAAATAATCTTTGCGCCGTTAATGTCCCTGATGCCCGGGTTAGAATTTTTAATTTCAATATATTTTTTCTTCTCGTGTTCCAGCAACGAGACGATAGTCGAAAGTAAAATACCGGAGTTTAACTCTTTATCCTCAATAAGTATAGCTTTATTATTTTTTGATAAAAATTCTGCATTGTAATACTGGTGATTTTCAATTGCCTGGGGATACGGAACAAGAATAGCCGGTATATTGACAATGGCAAGCTCTGCAACAGTGGTAGCTCCCGACCTGGCTATGACCAGATCTGTTATCCTGTAAATCTGTTCCATCTGGTCAACATATTCCAGTATTTTAAAAATTATCCTGTCGGATGGCTTTGAAAGCAGGCTCAACTTTTCCTTTAACCCGGCAAAAAACCTTGTGCCGCATATCAACGCTATCTGAATGTTTTCATCATCACGGAAATATTCATAAAGCGAAAAAACTGCGCTGTTTATCTTTTCTGCGCCAAGGCTGCCGCCAAACGCTGTTATTGTAAATCTTTCACCTTTTAAATCCCATTTTGCATATTCGGGTTCTTCAAGCTTAAAATTCCTTATTTTTTTTCTTACAGGGTCTCCTGTAAAAATAAACCGGGTTTTGATTTCAGATTTTTTTTGCTTAAAAAGAGCTGCTGACTGCTCAAAGCTTAGGAAAACATATTTTGCCTGCCTTGCAAATACCTTATTTAATCTTCCGGGTATATAATTCTGTTCATGAATTGCTATGGGCCTGCGGCAAACCATTGCAGCAATAAATACCGGGGCGCAAACATACCCTCCCATACCAACAATAAAATCAGGCTTAAACTTTATTATCTCTGAAAGGGCCCCAAAAAACCCTGCGACAAGATTTGAAAAGAATCTGGTATATGTCAGGGCTTTTTTGAAATAACCCCGGCTTAAGGAAAAACCGGAAGACGAAAGCGCTTTAAATTCAATACCAAGTTCCCTGATGATTCTGTTTTCCATCCCCTTTTTTGTTCCAAGATAAAGAATTTTTACATCTTTGTGAAATTCCTGAAGATATTCTATTATCGCAACTGCCGGATAGATATGGCCGGCTGTACCGCCGGCTGTAATTATAATCCTTTTTGCTCCTGCGCCATTCATTTGCCATCATCCTTTAATGCGCCGCCCATTTCATTATCACTTTTTTTAAGTAAAGTAAAATTCTGTCTCGCAATATTAAGTATTATCCCTGCTGACGCCATGCTGACCAACAATGATGTGCCGCCGGAACTTAAGAACGGCAGCGTCAGACCCGTAACGGGCAGAACCCCTATGACAACACATATATTGATTATTGCCTGGGCAGCTATCATGCCGGTGATGGTGCCGGCAAGCGTCCTACCAAAATAATCTTTTGTTTTAAGGCATACCCTTATTCCAAAAAATACAAATGCAAGAAATAACAAAATGAGAACCAGCGTTCCGACCAGGCCTGCTTCTTCACCAAGAATGGCGAAAATAAAATCAGAGTGAGCCTCTGGCAGATATGAATATTTTTGTATGCTGTTGCCCAAACCGAGCCCGAACAAATGTCCGGAGCCCAATGCTATAAGCGACTGATTAACCTGGAAATTAGCTCCCGAGGCGGTGGCAACATCTGATTTGTTGAGCCATGCAAATATGCGCTCACGTCGGTAATCCGCCATTAACATGTATGCAACCAGGGTTACGAGCCCTAATGCTCCCAGACTGAGCATATGTGGAAATCTGGTATTCCCAATAAAAAACAGTATAAAAACAGCCACCCATATGATTATTACTGTTCCAAAATCAGGCTCAAGAAAAATCAGCAATGTAACAACAGCAAGGGCCACAAAAGAAGGCCACAAAATATTTTTCATTACAGGTTTGTCATTGTATCTTTTATTGAGGGAATCGCTGATAAAAATTATAAGAGCAAGCTTGGTAACCTCCGAAGGCTGGAAATTAAAAAAGAACAGATTTATCCATCTCCTTGATTCTCCTATTACCGGGGAAACACCCGGAATAAGCACGATTGCCAGAAGGGCGATTGAAACAAGTATAAAAATTACGGATATCTTTGAGTAAAACCTGTAATTGATCTTCGAAGTTATAATAAAAACAATAAAAGAAATTACCCACCATATTACCTGCCTTCTGACAAACCAGTACGGGTCATTAAAATACATATCCCCAACCGCAACTGAAGAGCTGGAAACCATTATGATGCCGAGAATTGACAGGACCAAAACTATAATAAACAAAAAATAGTATTCCAGATTTAACCTGAAAATATTATATCTTTGAAAACTTTCCTCTTCCACGTGCCCTGTCTCTTCCATTTGTCCTGTCTCTTCAGTTTTCCATGTTTCTTTCATATGCCGTTTTTCTTTAACCCTGCTTTATCAAGAATTAAATTTTTAAATTTTTTACCCCTGTCTTTATAATCCGTGAACATATCAAAACTTGCACAGGCAGGAGACAGCAGAAATACATTGCCTCTTTCAGTGATTTCAAGGCCTGTGTTCACCGCTTCCTGAAGGCTGTCGCAAATAATCACTTTATATTTTGTATTTTCCTTAAGCTCTCTTCCATCCGGATTTTTTTCGTCTGGCCATTTTCCGGCAACTGTATTTTTGCAAGCTGTTTTTTCGTTGGGCCCTTTCCCTTCAGATGTTTTTTTATCTGCCGCTTCCAAATCATCCTTTTTCACCATTATTTTTTCTTCAGTTGTTTTTTTATCAAGCGGTTCTCCCAGACTGCGGGAATTTAAAACATTTAATATCTTCTGCTTTGTTTCTCCAATCAGAATAACATTGAGTACTTTTTCTTCCAATGCAGGCAAAAGGACACTAAAATCCATGTCCTTGTCTTTACCGCCGAGGATAAGTGTGACTTGCCGGCCAAAACTTTCAAGAGCCTTGATTGTTGCATCAGGGTTTGTAGCCTTTGAATCATTGTACACCCTGACACCATTTACCTCTGCAACAAATTCTATCCTGTGTTCAAGCGGTGTAAACTGATTTAATGAAGTTTCAATTTCGCTGTCTTTAAGGCCGAATATCTTTGCTGCACCGATTGCAGCCATTACATTGGAGATATTATGGGGACCAATTAGCCTGATGCCCGAAATATCAATTGACCCGGAGCTTCCATTTATGTCATAAAATATTTTGCTTCCCCGCAAACAAATCCGGGCTTCCGAATTATCATGAAGGCTGTACTTTATCACGTTTAAACCGCTGTCCCTGAAATCATTTCTTTTCTTCAGGCCCTCTGCAATATACTCATCATCAATATTAAAAATACCCCAATCGCCGGGTGAAGCATTGAGAAAAATTTTAAATTTTAAATCGGCATATTGATTCATTGAAAAATGTCTGTCTATATGGTCACTCGTTATATTAAGAATGACAGAAACAAGTGGTTTAAAATCCCGAATCTTTTCAAGCTGAAAACTGCTGACTTCAATTATTCGAACAAGCTTTTCTGCAGAAGCATTCTGACTGGGAGCAACGCCTGAATTTATGTCTGTATCAACCGTATCTGTCAGGGGGTTTCCTATATTCCCGCACACAACACTATCCGATCCACTTCCATTAAAAACTTTTTGCATAAGTGAAACAACCGTGGTTTTGCCGTTTGTGCCTGTTACGGCAACAGTATTTTTCTTCTGGTTTTCGCTTAACAGCTGCCAGCCAAACTCCAGCTCACTGTATACCGGAATGTTCTTCGCTTCTGCCCCAGCGATGATGCCAACATCAGCTGACACTCCGGGACTTAAAACTACAAGCGCTGCATCATCAAGGATTTTGGTATTCTCATTTGCTTTTTCATCAAGAATAAGGTTGAGATTGAAGTCTTTTATTTCTCTTACAAATTCTAAGTGTGGTTCAACATTTATAAGAGGGTTGTTGTCTATAGCAACAACCTCACCGGCAATCTTCGACAGTTTTCTTATTGCCGAAATACCGCTTTTGCCCAGTCCTACAACTATGACCTTCTTGCCTTTAAAAAAATTAATATTATTTGTTTGCATTCCTTTTTAAGCTTTCCCCTTTAATTCTGCATATACCAACAAAAAGATTTTCGCCGCCAGCAAGTTCCAAAGTATCAGTATGCTCTGTGCTGCCTGCACATTGCAAAATATCTTCACGACCCGAAATGCAGGCGAAATTACTGTATCATTATGCCCTGTGGCGACGTCAATTTACAAAGATTCAATAATTCAGTCAATAAATTTAAGATAATAAAAAAAGAAACCCAGCCCCGCAAACAGGGCAGCTATTATCCAAAACCTGATAATGACCTTTATTTCCGGCCAGCCCAAAAGCTCGAAATGATGATGAAGGGGGGCCATTTTGAACACGCGCCTCTTTTTAAGTTTAAACCATAAAACCTGGATAATAACTGATAAGGTCTCGATTGCAAACAATCCTCCTATAACCACAAGCAGGATTTCCTGTTTTAAGATTATTGCAACTGCAGCAATCAGTCCTCCAAGGCCAAAGGAACCCGTATCACCCATAAATATTTCTGCTGGAGAGGTGTTCCACCACAAAAACCCCGCGCAGGCAGCCAGTGCGGCACCGCAGATAACAGCAATGTCGATACTGTACGATACCTGCAGAATTGACCACTCAAGAAAAGCTATAAAGCTGAATGCAGCAAGAACTATTACGGAAGAGCCCCCGGCAAGACCGTCCAGCCCGTCTGTAAGGTTTACTGCATTAGTGCATGACATTATTATTATTACAGGGAAAAAATAATACCAGTTTCCGAGCTGAAACTGCAAACCGGTAAAAGGTATGCCTATGGAAGTATCAAGCTTTAAGACAAACCTGGCAATCAGGACAAAATAAACACATACCGCAACAAGGAGCCAGATTTTTACCCATCCCCTGAGCCCCAGGTTTCTTTTTTTCTTCAGGGCAATATAATCATCGACAAACCCTATAAGTCCGCAGAAAAGAAACATGGATGCAGCAAATGCACCTTCATAAGAAAAATCCCCATACCTGAAATATTTTATCAGTATCACAGAAGCATACGAAACAATTGCCGCAGAGATAAAGACCACTCCGCCCATTGTGGGTGTGCCAGCCTTTATGCTGTGTGACTGGGGGCCGTCAGTACGTATTCTCTGTCCCAAATGGCGATTCTTCTGAAACCTTATAAATAGCGGTGTCAGAGCGAGGGATATAAGACCACCTATGACAATTGCTGTAAAAACCCAGTTCATTTTTTATGCCTTTAATAAATATTCTATTATGTCTTCCAGTTTGTTTGCCCTTGAGCCTTTAAACAATACTGCATCGTCTTTCTTTAATATATCGCTCAAGCTTTCACAAAGCTGCTTTTTATCTTTAAAATGATAATATTTGTTTTTATTTAATGGAACGCCCTCAACTGATGGCAGGCTTTCATACGATATCTCACTCTCCTCCGATGGCACGCTCTCAGCTGACAGCTGGTTTTTTCCCAATGGCATGTTCTCAGATGATGGCTGGCTTTCAACCAATAATCCCTTGGAGTCGCTGGCACTTGACGAAAATCCTCTGCAGATATTTTCTGAAAGCGGCCCATATGCAATAAGCACATCAATTTTATTTTCTGACAAATATTTCCCTGTCTCGAAGTGCAGAGCTTCGCTTTCCGGTCCAAGTTCGAGCATATCGGCAAGTACCGCTACACTTCTCTTATTATTAAGGTCCGAAACAGTTTTTAAAGTATCAATGGCTGTTTTCATGGAAAGCGGATTAGCGTTATAACAGTCGTTTATTAAAATCATTTCATTATGCCTGATTATTCTCATTCGGTTTTTTTGAAGCTCGGAATTTTCCAGGCCGGATTTTATTATTTCAGGGATCAGTCCCAGATGTGAGCAAATAGCAGCCGCACAGCATGCATTATAAACATTATGAAGCCCCGGAATAGGCATATTTATCTCAGTAATTTTTTTATCTTTTTTATTAAAATCAAACAAATAAGCCCCCTGGTTGTCTGGAGGGCCCTCGATAAAATTGTAGTCCAGTGTATTGTTGCGGCCAAATCGCACTATCCTGCAGGATACGTTCAGGGAAATAAACTCTGCCCAGTCATCATCATTATTTAAAAACAACAATCCATTCTTTTTTGCCAAAAATCCTGCCATCTCAGCTTTTGCCAAAGCGATTTCTTCAACATTTTTGAAATATTCGAGATGGGCGGGCCCGATTGCTGTAATGGCGCCAATATCCAGGTTAATAATCTCTGAAAGCAGCCCTATCTGACCTTTGGACCGCATGCCAAGCTCTGCAATAAAAAACTGTGTCTTTTTATCAATTTCCAGTACTGAAGCCGCTATACCAAGTTCAGTATTGTAGTTTTTTGCAGTAAATCTGATATTAAAACTGTCTTTAAGGATATTTACAATAAAATCCTTGGTCGTTGTTTTTCCGACACTTCCTGTTACACCGATTACTATGGGGTTAAACTGCCGGATGTATCCAGCCGCAAGGTCAAGAAGAAAAGATATGTTGTCCAGCGACTTTATTATTACAAGACTGTCCCAAATGGAACAGTTAATTTTATCCTTTAAGTTTTTTAAGTTCTCTGCATGCATCCCGTCGGCTACAAATCCTATGGCACCCTTTAAAATGCATTCCTCTATAAAATCATGGCCATCAAAATTTGGACCTGCAACAGGTATAAAAAAATCCCCTTTTTCAAGAGTCCTTGAATCTGTGGAAATTGAACTGATGAATTTTGCCTGTCCGGAATTATTATTAAAACCCTGGATTGATTCTGACCCGCACCACTCCAGTAATTTCTTTATGCTTATTTTTTTACCCGTTTTCACTTATTGCTCCACTTACTTTTAGCTTTAAACGAAATTTGCCGTATTTTCACCTGGCAGCCATATGCCGTTTTTGCTTTTAATTCTCATATTTAACTTTTCGCACAGCTAATCAGCTTCTAACTTCTATTATTAATGCCCCTAACTACTTTATGTGCATTGTAACTTCTTTGATTTCTATTATGCTTCGTCCCTCCTTATATTTGGCTGCTTTATAACTGCCCTGCAGCTCTATCAACTTTGGCCATCCCATTCCCTTATGACTTCCTGATCACTGAAATGTATTTTTTTATCCGCGAATTCCTGGTAATCTTCGTGTCCCTTGCCTGCAACCAGTACTATGTCTTTTTCCCCTGACATTTCAAGTGCTCTGATTATGGCCTGTTTTCTGTCCGGAATTTTTTCATAGTCTTTGCATCCGCTTTCTTTAAGGCCCTCTTCGATCATGGAAATTATCAAATCCGGGTCCTCGCTCCTTGGGTTGTCAGAAGTGATAATTGTAAAATCTGCAAGCTCTGCACTAATGCTTCCCATTATTTTCCTTTTTATTTTATCTCTGTCGCCTCCGCACCCGAATACCGATACAAGCCTTCCACCCCGGGGTTTTAAAGACTTTGCAGTTTTTAAGACATTTTCCAGTCCGTCAGGTGTATGTGCATAATCCACAATTACGTTTAAATTTTTTGAAACAGACACTTTTTCGAATCTGCCTGATATTCCTGCCATTGATAATATGCCGCTGCAGACAGCATCTGTATCAATGCCTGCCATCAGACTCAGGCTTAAGGCCCCTAAAATATTATAAATATTGAAATATCCGCAAAGCAAAGATTTTACAGGAAAATCAGTTAAATTTTTAGTGTTTTTAAAATTTAAACCGGAAAGTTTTACTGTCATTTCAATGCCGTTTATTGAGTTTCGTATGTTTTCGGCAGAAATGTTTGCCCGGGCATTTTTTATGCCAAATGTTATTGTATTTAAGTCAGACATGCTGCTTAACTTTAACCCGAATGGATCGTCAATATTTATTACAGCTCCTCTGCCCCCAAAAAGACTTCTGCTGTCTTTTGAAAAAAGCCTGCTTTTTACTTCAAAGTAATTTTCCATGCTTTTATGGTAATCCAGATGGTCCTGAGTAAGGTTAGTGAAAACAAAATAATCAAAATCCAGCCAGTCTATCCTGTGAAGATCTATGGAATGTGACGATACCTCCATACATGCCGCCTCAACATTTGCGTCCCTGCTTTTTTGAAAAAACTCATTTAATTCCAGTGCATCCGGAGTGGTTCGGTCAAAAGCCAGACCAGCAGTGCCTATCTTGGCCTGTACCGTACTTATGTATGATGTTTTATAACCGGCGGCCCGGAAAATACTGTCAATTAAAAAAACTGATGTCGTTTTGCCGTTTGTACCGGTAATGCCTGTAAGTATGAGGCTGCCTGACGGATTATCAAAAAAATTCCTGCATAAAAGCGCGAGCTCTTTTCGGCAATCTTTTACAATTATCCGGGCAATATGCGATGGAAGCTCCATTTCTTTCTGCATCATTACTGCACAGGCTCCATTACTTATTGCCTCGACTGCAAATTCATGGCCATCTTTTTTAAAACCGGGTATCGCGGCAAACAAAAAGTCTCTCCCTGTTTTTTTGGAACTCACTGCAACACCTTTGATGTCAGTGCCTTTTCCTCTGAAGAGACTTACTATATTTATATTTTTTATCAAATCATCAAGCTTCATTATGTAACATCTCCATAAAGTCGCGTCTTTTATTTTTGCTTTTCAGCCTTTGTGTCGTGCCGGCACCTTTCTTTGTTATTTGTCTTTATAATATACATTAAAACTTTTTTACATTAGCAAAAGCTAAAATGTTTTATACCGTTTTTCATTTCCTATTGTGTGGTTTCTGCAGGAGAATTGTCTTCTCCGAAATCAGCTGTTTCTCCGGACTTTACTCTTAATCTTTTTAATGAAAAATTCATTAAATCCTTAAAAACCGGCGCAGAAACTGTACCTCCCCAGATCTCATTTTCCGGACCATGCGGTTCATCTACAACCACTATTATTGCAACTTCCGGATCATCATAAGGCGCAAAACCCAAAAAGGAAGTTATTACTCTTCCCTCATCATAACCTATGCCTGTTTTATTTGCTTTCTGTGCAGTACCTGTCTTCCCGCATACTTTCACTCCTTCAATCTGTGCTTTCGTGCCGGAGCCGCCCTCCACACATGAAAGCATCATATCCTTTACTGCAGCAGCCGTATCTTTTCCTATAATGCTTGTACTTTCCTGCTTTTGGGGCTGCTCTATCTTGTCATTTGCAAGCTGGACCTCTTTGACAATGTAAGGAGTTACAAGATATCCGCCATTTGCAATAACACATGCGGCCCTGACAAGCTGCAGCGGCGTAACAGCAATGCTCTGTCCGATGGCCAGGGCCCCAATGGTAGAGCCGAACCAGTCTTTGTAATTATAAAATAGTCCTGCCTCTTCTCCCGGCAGGTCGATTCCTGTTTTTTCACCAAAACCGTATTTCTTTATATATTCATAAAACAGTTGCTTTCCCATCGCAAGCGCAGATGTTACTGCGCCTATATTGCTTGAATACTTGATTATTTCACCGGTTGTGTATTCAATATTATAATTCCTGGATATTTCCTTTATCCACTTGTCACCGACAAGTATTGAGGGAGGCAGGTTAAAAACCTGGTCAGGTTTTATGCTCCCGCTGTCTACGGAGGAAGATATGTTTACGATCTTAAAGGTTGACCCTGGCTCATAAGAAAATGATGTGCCCGGATTTTTGTATAGCGCCGCATCAAACTCCTGGTATGAATTGAGGTCAAATCCCGGATATCCGCCCATTGCATATATTTCACCCGTTTTGGGATTCATTACGACTGCAATCGCATTTTCTGCCTCATAAGCAATAGCAACTTCTTTTAGTTTTTCCTGCATTATATACTGAATCTGTGAATCGATAGTAAGGAGTACGTCACCTCCATCAACTGGAGCAATATAATTATTATTGCTTCCCGGAATCATTTTTCCGTATACATCTTTTTCTATGACATATTTTCCATCTATGCCGCGCAGGATCTTTTCGTACTGCAGCTCTATACCGTTAAGCCCGTTATTATCAAGCCCGGTAAAACCTATTATGGAAGCAGCCAGGTCCCCCTGAGGATAATACCTTTTATTCTCGTTCTGTATATATATCCCGGGAAGATTAAGCTGGCTTATAAGATCTGCAGTTTCAGAGCTTATCTGCCTTTTGATATAAACAAAACCAAGATCCTTGTTATTAAGCTTTTCTTTTATTTCGTCTGGATTTAACTGCAGGATTTCTGCAAGCGCTTCAGCTTCCCTGTCCGGGCTTAATACATCCTTGGGATTGGCATAAACTGTTTTTTCAATCAGGCTTGTTGCGAGCTCAACCTGGTTGCGGTCAAGTATTTTGCCTCTCTTGGAGTTGACTACGAATTCATCTTTGTGCTGAAAATCAGCCTCGCTCTTATATTTTGATGCGTATATATACTGTATTGATACAAGCCTGTATGTTATAAGAGCAAAAGCCGCCAAAAATAAAATAAACAGGAAATAAGCTCTCTTCCTGTTGATTCTGTTATTTGCCTCTCTGACCATTTTTTAGTTTTTAACTCTGTTTTATGGTATAAAAAAAGTTAACACCCCTTCTGAAACTACCATTACAATATCTTTTAAACTGTTTATAGTACCGAGAAAACTATCGTATCCCTTTAACCCATTGGCAGGTTTATTCGCCATATAGTCAAGAACTTTTTCCTGTGCGTTCAGGCCAGAGCCCGATATTTCCATAACCCTTATTTTATCCGATATCTGCATACCCAGCTCCTGCTGTGCTGACGTAATTATCCTTGCAGGGCTCGTAAGTTCTGAAACCTTCAGAGCGAGCCTGTCTGATCTTTCCTTCTCTACTGATATCAATTCATTAACATCAATTATTTTTCTTTCATAGTTTATTGTTTGGATTTTCAGGCCAACATTCAGCAGGACCGCCATGCTGAAAAAAAATACTACCACTATCATTACATAGAACATTCCAGAACGGGTTTGAATAATTCTTTCTTTCCCATTTTCTTCCTCACGATTAACAAGGTAAAGAAGGGGCTGGTTTTTTTTATAAAATATTTCTTCTTCTATTGGTTTTAAATTTGATATTGCCATTATGGTCTCTGCTTTATTGCTGTAATGTTTTATTGCTGTAATGCTTACTTTCCAAGTGTCTTGCTATTCTGTTATCCAATTGTTTTATTTCCTGTTGCTTTACTGTCTTATAGTTTTTCTTCCCAGTGTTTTATCTGCCTTATAGTTTTTATTCCCAGTGTTTTATCTGCCTTATAGTTTTTATTCCTGGTGTTTTATCTGCCTTATAGTTTTTATTCCT
>CAYZUS010000012.1:45689-48635 GCA_964481885.1 uncultured Actinomycetota bacterium
TCTGCCTTATAGTTTTTATTCCTGGTGTTTTATCTGCCTTATAGTTTTTATTCCTGGTGTTTTATCTGCCTTATAGTTTTTATTCCTTATGCCTTATCAGTCAAATCATCTTTAAAACTATCTCTATATTTTCTCAAGTACTCTCATTTTTGCACTTTTTGATCTCGGGTTTCTTAGAATCTCATCTTCAGAAGCAGTTATTGCTTTTCTGCTTATTATTTTTGCTTTCACAACTGCACCGCACCTGCATTCCGGAAAACCACTCGGGCAGGTACACTTTCCTGAAAGTTTCTCAAAGCTTTTCTTTACAATCCTGTCTTCAAGGGAATGGTAAGAAATTATTACCATCCTGGCTCCGCTTTCCAATGCCTCCGCGCCTTCTTCAAGCCCTTTTTTTAAATTATCAAGCTCACTGTTTATCTCTATCCTTAAAGCCTGGAAAATTCTTTTTGAAGGATCCCCTTTCCTGGAATACCGAAACTTTGCCGGTATGGAATTTTTTATTATATCAACAAGCTCCCCTGTCTTTTCTATTGGCGCAACAGCTCTTTGCTTTACAATTCTTCTTGCTATGTGCCCAGACCATCTTTCTTCACCAAACTTATAAAAGATTTCTTTCAATTCTTCTTCCGAATATTCATTTATAATATCAGAAGCTTTAATTGTTTCGCTCAAATCAAATCTCATATCAAGATCTTCATTTTTGAGATACGAAAACCCTCTTTCAGACATTTCTATCTGCATGGAGGAAAGCCCGATATCCAATAAAAAACCATTTATTTTATTTATTGAAAGTTTTTTTAAAATCTCTGTGACATTGGAAAAATTATCATTTACAATCAGGACCGAATCCAAAAGTCCTTTTGACTTTAAATTTGTGGTGGCGGTGCTTATGGCCTGGCTATCAAGTTCAACTCCAATGACTTTGCCTGTGGGGGCAATGGCTTTAATTATTTCTACGGTATGGCCTGCACCGCCAAGTGTTCCTTCAAATACAACGTCTCCCTGCTTTAAATTAAGGTAATCAACAACCTCTTTTCCTAACACAGGTTTATGTATATCTTTATATTCCATGATACTGTTTTGCTAAACTAAACTGTTAACTATTGGCTATATTTGGTTTTCAATGTTCTTTTTATGGTTAAAACCCCAGTTCGTCAAATGTAGCATTTGAACCCATGAACTGTGATTCAGCCTTGCTGTAATACTGCTCCCAACTCTCTTTGGACCAGACTTCCACCCTGTCAGAAACCCCTACAAGTACAATATCCTTGATGAGCCCCGCATAATCTGACAAGTCCTGTGGGATTTTTACTCTCCCCTGTGGGTCAAGCTCTGCCTCTTTTGCTGACGAAAAGAACCACCGTGAGAAAACCTGGGTGTTCTTTTTAGCTATCGGCCCTGAAAGTATTTTTGACTCAAGGCTCTGCCAACCCGGTTTCGAGAATAAAAACAGGCACTTTTCATCAAAACCTTTCGATATTACTATACCTGAAACCAGTTCCTCCCTGAAATTGGTGGGAACAAAAACCCTTCCCTTATTATCTCTTGTCCGGAAATATTCACCTAAAAACATTGTTTTATTCAGTTTTGGTTAACCAATATTATTTAAAAATTAGGGTTTAGACTGTATATTCTCACCACTTCTCCCCACTTTTAACCAAAAGATAACACAAATATGGGTTTTTGTAAATGTTTTTTTGAATTTCTTTTAGATTGTTATATATATTTATATAGATAAAAATATATAACTATTTAATGTTTAGGCAGTGTAGCTTAAAAATTTAGACATAGAATGTCTCTTTTAGTGATTATGCCAAATAAATTTACCCTTACGCATACAGGTATAAACAGGCTGCTTTGCGAACCCTGATTCCTTCGACCCCTCAGCTGGAGTGTTGTTATAAATCATCAAGCTTTAATTCCCTGGCAATTAGTTTGCCATCCTGATTTCGGGTAAGCTCCTCTATTTTCTTTTCAGCTTCGTCTAGCTTTGCAAGGCAGTGGGAAGACAATCTTACGCCAAGCTCAAATCTCTTGATAGAGTCTTCAAGTGCTATTTTTTCGTCCTCCAGTTCAGAAACTATTTTTTCAAGCTTTAAAAGAGCTTCCTCGAAAGACATTTTATCAATTTCTTTTTCCATTTTAATTATCCACCTTGGATGTTTTACTGACTTTTTCTAAAATCTTAGACAACAAAATACCGTCTTTTAATAAAATCTGCAACTGCTCATCAACTTCAGCATCATTGATGCTTTTTATGATCTTCTCATTATCTTTTTTTAATACCAGCGCAAATCCTTTTTGCAGTATCGAAACGGGACTTCTTGAATCTATGTCTTTAAGCAGTAGCGCGACCCTTTTCTTTAAAGATTCAAGTTTGCTCTTTTCTCCGGAAAACAGCCTGAATAAATCATTATTTACAGACATTTTTTTAAATGCAATCCTTCCTTCGATAGGCTTTTCACTTAAAAGGAGCCTCGTGGAACCGAAAATGGCTTTCTTGCTCTGCACTTTAAATTTGACCCCTTCTGCCAGTCTCTTCCCGGCAGCATCATGGCTCTGCCAGAAATTAAGAAGTATGGTTTGGGGTTTCTTAAAAATCCTTCTGTCTGCCAGATATTTTAAATCCTGCCTTGATCTCGCAATGTTTTTTTCCAGATTATTTTTAATACTGAACAATAAATCGTTTATCTTCTTTACTGTCTCTCTTTTATCACAAACTACCAGATTTGCAGCAACTGACGGAGTGGCGGCTCTTTTGTCTGATACAAAATCACATATTGTAAAATCCGTCTCATGGCCAATAGCTGAGATCACGGGAATTCTGCATTCAAAAACTTTCTGAGCAACTTCCAGTGTGTTAAAGGCCCATAAATCCTCAAGAGAGCCACCGCCTCTTGCAAGAATGATAACATCCACTCCGGAGCCGGCGCACTTGCCTGC
>CAYZUS010000012.1:48735-57065 GCA_964481885.1 uncultured Actinomycetota bacterium
CCATCATCAAATTCACACAAGTCATCTATTGCCTGACACACCTCCCTGCTTGCAGTGGGCCCCTGGACGCTTACATTTCTTACGATAAGATGAAAATTTTCAAATCTTTTGGAAAGCACTGTTATTATATCTCTTATAACCGCACCACCGGTTGACGTGACAAGACCAATAATCCTCGGAAGCACAGGGATATCTTTCTTTAAAGCATCCTCAAAATAGCCCTCTTCCTTTAATTTTGCTTTTAATTTCTCAAAAGCTGCAAAAAGATCCCCGGTACCTTCCAGTTTGACACCCTGGGCAATTATCTGATATTCGCCCCGTTTTTCATAAACTGAAACATCCCCTTCAATAACAACATGAAGCCCGTCCTTGATTTCAAACTTAAGTTCCTTTGTTGCTTCATAAAACATAACAACTTTTATTTTTGAATCTTTGTCTTTCAGGTCAAAATAGAGGTGACGATTATTATGGCAATAGAAATTGCTTATTTCCCCTTTCACACTGATATTTGAGAATATTGACTCAAGGCCTTTTTTTACATCAAAATTCAGGTCGCTTACAGTATTATATACTCGCATATTCGTAAAAATCTCCATGGATTTTTTAGTTAAAAATTATTTTTTTGTTTACATTTTTGATTGTCGGATTTATCTGCATTTAAAGTACTTTTATTAATGAAATTGTCCTATTACTGGAATTTGATTTGTTATTTGTTTTTATATATGCACTATTCAAGAGTTTTTTTTCAACTATTAAGATAATGAGCTCTTTGAAAAGTAAATAAAAGCATAGATTCTGATCAAAAAAACACTACCTCCAGGTTATAAGATACCCAGTTCCATAACCGCTCTTATTAATATATAGACACAGAATAATATTTCAAAGGCAGTCACGATAAAACTTAATACACTTTCTGCGCCTTCAGTCCTTTCTTTCAGGTATTCTGACGGTTTGCTAAAGAACCTTTTTACATTGGGCAGAAATTTAAATAATGAATATAAGGTGTAACCTGCCAGTATGGAGCTGCTGATTATTACAATGAGGTCATTAAAAATATAAACACAGGCAACGAAATACCCGACTTCAATTAAATTTAAAAGTATTATTACAAAAAGGGACAGGATTCCGGGTCCGGATTTTAAACTGACATCCCTTTCTTCATCGGGAACAGACTCCTCAAGGCTTTTTATCTCCTCTATTGTTGCACTCCCCTGATTTGTCCTTATTATAAACCTCAGGCTGGAAATATGCAGCCATATCAATATTACGGAGAACATTAAAACAAAAATCATTTGTTTTTATCTTTGTCTTTATTTGTATCTGTATTTTTATCCTTATCCTGAGCTTTAGGTTCCGAAGATTTGGATGCAGGCTGCTCAGTTTTTTGATCTTCTTTTTTTTCTTCCCTGTTTTTTCCCCTGGAATCTTCCCGGTTTTCTTTGCTTTCCCTGTTTTCTTTGCTTTCCCTGTTTTCCCTGTTTTCTTCCCGCTTTTCTTCTCTTTTCTCTCCATCCTGAGAGCCGCTGTTTAAATTAGCTTTGCTGGTACCAGACTTATAGTCTGTACTGTAGAAACCTGAACCTTTAAAAATTATCCCTGTTGGAAGAAATACCCGGAGCGTTTCTGAACCGCAGTCTTCACATTTCTCAGCACCGTTAACACTCATCTTATGAAATTTTTCAACAACTTTTCCACAATTTTTACACTTATATGTATAAAGAGGCATGTAATTTCCCTTTCAAAAAAAATCTATAAATATATTTAAAAAAGACCAAAAATTAATAATTCAAGAAATATAATCAATAAGTAATGATAAATAATATTCAAAATTATTGATAAAAGCAACTATAAACAAATTCTCAGAAATGTTTAAATAAAGTATTGACTTAGAATATTGGCTATATTAGAATATCATTATATCATAATTTTTATTAAAGCTAAGAACAATACCCGGATATTATTTTTAAGGTAAATTTTTATTCGAATCAGTGAGTAATCCTTGAGGTAGTGTTTTATGAGGGTAAATAATATTTTTAACAAGGTAGCGATAAAAAAAGGAGCGCACATGGAAATGTCAGGAACTGTAAAGTCAAGATTCTCGTTTCGATACTTAAGGAAGTTTAACGGGTGGATGGCAGTGATGCATTTTATACAGGCAATAATAATGCTTGTGGCAGGATTGTCTATTGATAAAATTGCAGCTTTTAAGCTGCCCTTTACTGTATCTTTTCTGGCATATGACCCTGTCAAGGCAGCGCTGGTGTCCGAGACAAAAAACATTGGAAGCCTTCCTATTGGAGCATTTGTTTCCATTTTTCTTTTCGTTTCCGCCCTCGCGCATTTTTTAACCACCCTTCCCAAAGTAAACAATTTTTATAACAGCAGGCTTTCAATGGGAATAAACTACTTCAGGTGGTTTGAATACTCAATAAGCAGCTCGGTAATGATAGTAATATTATCAATGCTTTTTGGTGTCTACGATCTTGGCAGTATTATTCTGATAATTGGCTGTAATGCCACAATGAACCTTCTTGGGCTGCAGATGGAAATACATAACCAGACAACAAAGAAAACCAACTGGACCGCCTTTATTATAGGCTCTTTTGTGGGTATAATTCCATGGATCATTGTTCTTATGTATTTTCTTGGCGGCGGAAATTATGGACAGATACCCTGGTTTGTTTATGCTATAGTATCCACCTATTTTGTTTTGTTTAACTTGTTTCCTGTAAACATGATACTGCAGTATAAAAAAACAGGACCATGGAAAGATTATCTTTATGGTGAAAGAGGCTACATAATACTGAGTCTCGTAGCAAAGTCATTGCTGGCATGGCTGGTATTTGCTGGGACAATGCAGCCTAATTAAAACTTTTCAGACAGCCCGATAAGGTTGTCATGTTAAATGATGCTTTTGCATCATGCTCTTTTATTACTTATATGCTGTTTGTTAAATAAAATGTAACGATAAACTGTTTTACAGTTTGGCATACAGGGTAAATGAAGTACCGATGGGCAAATAAATAGCAGATGGCTGACATATAAAAAGCAACGGTTAACAAGCAGAACAGCAGAAGTATTTAACAGTGCTTAAAAATTAAATAACCCGGTTTAAAAATATTAATTTTAGGCCGGGTTTTTATTTTTTGCCCAAAATTCTTTATTCTTTTATTGAATATATGCCGGTAATGTTATACTTTATCTTTAATGAACCGAAAGAGCATAGTAATCTTAGTCCTGCTGGCTGCAATTCTTGCTGCCGTAATCTACACCCTGCTTATTAAAGAACCCCTGATCGAGAAAGTAATAATCACTGATAAAAAAAGCCTTTCTGAATCAGAGCTTCTAACCCTGGCAACAGATAAAACCGGCGAATTTATTCTTAACAGTAATTCCGGCATTTATGCAATATTTAAAGTAAAGAATCTGGAAATCGGAAATTCTATAAATATCAGGTGGTTTGTGGTAAAGGGCACGAAGCAAGAGCTCATTCAGGAGGATTCGGTTACTACAAAAATAGAAGGTTCTGGACAAATTGCTACCGGGCTCATAATGCAAAACAGCGCTTACGAACCGGGTAATTACAGAATGGAATATTCTCTAAGCGGCGGACCACCAATCTCTTTAGATTTTACAGTAAAATAAAAAGGAATTGTCTTACAAAATATTATTTGGCTAATTATATGGTTCTTACGAAATAATTAGCCAAAATTAAAAATTCCAAAAGTACTTATACTGATCGAGTTAAAATTATTTTTAAAAATACTAAACTATTCAGTCACAATTATTTGATACCTTAGAGATTTCACTTAACAGACAATACCTGCATTATCCCATTAAAACCAGTACAACTCAGGAGCGAATCTTGCTGAATTCCGCCCTTACCCTTTTAAATAATATCTCCAGAATCTCGCTTACAGTATTGTCAATTCCATAGTTTTCAATAATAGGCACTTTGCTTTGTTTTGCCAGTTCCTCTATATATTTTTGAATCATATGTATTTTATCCAGCTGGTCTATATATTTTTGCATGGGGCGTGATCCCTGGGTTTCAAAAGTCCTTTTTGAAAAATGTTCTTTATGTATTTCCTTATCCGGCACAGAAATAACAATCTCCTGGATAATAGCCCTTTTTGCATATTTCTTCAGGTCCATATATCCTGGTACAACGTGTGCGCCTTCAATAATAATATCATTTTTTTCTTCTATCCCTCTTTTGATGATAGCTTCTATTCCAACAATCACCGTCATGGCCTGCTCCCTGAAACCAAGGATGACCGGCTCAACCCCCACCGGCGGCAAAGTCAGGTTCTGGTATGCATTAAATGACGAACCCCTCAGTGGCCTTATTAACTTATCAGATACGGTTGCGCGCATGACTTCCCTTATGGCATCCGAGGAAGCCACCCTGGTTATATTGAGCCTGTTTGCAAGAATTGTGGCTATCGTTGATTTACCAACACCCGTTGCTCCTCCAATCAAAAGGATTATAGGTTTTTTTAGCTTGCCTACCGACTGCCACAAAAGATACTTCTCAGCATAAAGAATATCTACAGAGTCCTTGATAAACCTGAAAACAATCGACCTCAACTCTTCCATTGCTATCTTGGTGATTTTGTTTGTTATGAGGTATTGCTCTATTTCATAAGCTATTTTGTGGCACAGCCCAATCTCAAGGCCAGTTACCGATATTGAGGAGGCAAGTATGCCTTTTGAAAACGGGAGGCCGCTTTTTTTATCGCTCAGTACAATTACCTGATTTGGATTATTGGTTTGGTCCATGTTATTGTCCGCCATATTTTTTTAGCCTTACATTTATTTTTTACTTTAATTAATTCCTGTTTTTATCAGATCTTCAATAAAATCATTAAGTTCGGAAGCACCTTCAACGATTACCGGTATATTATTCATATAATTGATCTCTTTGCCGGCTTTATAGGCGTATTCGGTGACCATGTCTACTGATGCCGCTTTCAGCTCTGTAAGCAATACATCGTAATCATCAAATCCATCCAGCTCAACTTTCAGCTTTGGTCGGTTGGCAAGGTTAAAGGATGCTTTAACAACTTTACAGCTGTATTCTTTTTCAAGATACCTGCTGATCTTTTCTTCTACGAGGCTGCTGGCTGTAAGCACCATAAAAACTTTCTTGCCCTTTATGTTGTACAAAGGTTCCGGCCTGAAAACAGATTTTATAATCTTTATGTCAGGCCTGGCTTTTTTAATTTCTCCAACAAGAAAATCGATCTTTGCCAGGTCCCCAAAAGGCTCTTCGCACATCGTCAGGAAAACCAGGTCTGAGGTCAATATCCTGTAAAGTCCCATGTAGCCGACAAGGCTGTCCCAACTCTGGCTGGCACCGATAACACACACCTGGCGATCAGTTATTACAGCAGGCACAGAGGCCCCGCTGCCCTCCACCAGAGTAATTTCAGGGCTAAGGCTTTCACAGAGCTTTACTCCGGCATCTATATTCGATAAAAAAAACTTGCCGCCAAAACCCCCGCCGCATCTTCTGCAGCCTATTGTATCCACCCTGGAAAAAAGTGCGTCCTCAATATAGTCAGAGCTTGCATGCATGCCGCTTCTGGAAATTGAAAGAAGGTATTCAGGTGTGATCTCTATTTCGCTGCCCTTTATTATCAGTGGCTTTGTAGGCCCGCCACGTCCCATTGCAATAATGCACGTTTTTCTTTTTGCAGAAAAAGTTTTTGCAAGATAAGAGCTGACTGCAGTTTTTCCTATCCTTTTTCCGGTGCCGATTACAAGCAGGCTTCGTCCTGCCGGTTTTAAAGTTTTTGTCTCATATTCAAAATAAAAGTCGGGCCCCATGTATGAGCATTTTCGTGCAAAACTATAGGAAGCTATCTTCATCCTTGCAATGTAATTTACTACGGGTTCATCGCTTAAATCATAGACAATGTCCGGCCCTAACACATCGAGCGCTTTTAAAAAATCAGTATCCAGGTCATTTATTTTTATGACTTTATGCCCATAAAAACTATCGAGATCTTCGCTCATGAGTTTTTCGGTGCCGCCAAGAAAAATAATTCCGCAGAAGCTGCCTTTAAAACTTTTTTTCAAAAGCTCTATGGCATCAAGATTTATCTGCGGGTAATGTTCCCCATCGATTAGCGCGGCCAGTTTCCTGTCAGAATTTGACCTGTTCTTTAACAAATCTATCATTTAATTTACTCTTGGAAGTCTTTCTTTCCAGCCCTATTATTTTTTCAGTCCTGTCAAATGGATACCTTCTGTAAATATCTATGGCGTCATCTCTTATGTAAACAATATTATAGTTTGGCTCTATTTTGCCCCTGAGCCTTAAGCTTGATACTGTTCCGGCAGTTATGATATATATATCCTCCATGCGCCAAATGTATGGGACATGTTTGTGTCCACATAAAACAATGTCAACATCTGAGTCTACCAGTACTTCAAGAACATCTCCTGCGTCATGGACAATATTACGCTCGCGACCCGTTCCGGGGACCGGAATAAGGTGATGGTGCATGGCAAATATCTTTAAGTCATTGGGTTTGGCATTCTTAAATTCATTCTTTATCCAGCTGTAGTATTCCCTGCCTATGTGTCCATTATCAAGGTCCGGCTCACTTGAGTCTGACGAAACAATTATTAATTCTTCTGTTTTAAAACATGAATACCTTTCACCGAAAAGATCTTCGAAATGCATATATCCGACGTTTCGTGAATCGTGGTTACCTGGCATTATCAGAATGTTTTTACACTTAATGGGAGAAATATAATTTTTAACCGTGTCATATTCCCTTCTGTAGCCCATTCCGGTCAGATCGCCCGTTATCATGACAATGTCTGGTTTTAACTCATTTATTTCATCCACACACCTTGTAAGCAGGCTGGGCACAAAATCAGACTCTCCAACATGCAAATCAGAAATCTGGACTATTACTGTTTCCTTTTTACTTTCAGGCATTTTTCCCTCTTTATTTAAGGCTTTGGTTTATGCTAATAAATATTTGTTTGAATTCGCTAATCTGTAATGTGGCTTCGTTCTATTTTGTCCCTGCCCTTAAATGATACGCTCTGCCCTGCTGCCCACATTATTCTGCTATCAATGTTATTCTACTATTTTTTACCACTTTTAAATCACTTTTTCTAAAACTATTGTCTTAAAATATTAAAACTTTATGAATTTAAGTCTTTCCACTATTTCTTTATATGTCCTCTCGCCCCTCAATATTCTGCAGCATGCATTAAAATAATTATCGTTCTTTTTTAAAAGGTTGTAAAACAAAAAAACCGAGTTGTAAAAAACTTTGGTAAGCATCAGAGAGATTTTAATATCCCTGCTGATGTCAGATTCAATGAGTTTGAAATAATCAGAAAAAGTAAAATCAGATTTTTCCAGGGAATTTTTTATGCAATCAGAAGCAATAATGGAGCTTTTTAGCGCATTGTACAGTCCTTCCCCTGTAAACCCGTCTCCAAAACAGGCCGCATCCCCCACAGCCAGCACTCTGTGGCCGCAAAAAGGGGTGTCCTTTTTCCTTACAGGTATTCCATGTGCCATAATTTTAAGACTGCCACTGCAAAATTCCGAAAGAAAAAGTTTAAAATACTTTTTTGCTTTTGGGGCGTTAGCTGCAGGTGCCCCAACTCCGCATGACATCCTGTTTTTTTTGGGAAATACCCAGCCATAGCCTTTCTTTACACCATTAAAATCAAGCCTTACTGAATCATTAAAGTCAAAAACATTGCCGGTGCGGTCCGTAACCATAAAACCATCATCACCATATTCGATTTCGGTTTCATATCCAATTATTTTATTAAATTTATTACTGCCAGTAATTTTTTTATGTACCAACCCTCTTATACCGTCGGCACCTGCGAGGATTTTCGCCCTGTAACTTGATTTGGCAGTATGCACCTCTACACGATCATTAAAAACTTCATAGTCTGTTAATCCCTCTCCATACTGTATCCGGCAGCCGGCAATATCAGCTTTATTCGCAAGCAAATCATCAAATACGGCCCTTTCAACAGTATATATTATGGGGCCATCACTTTTCCTGTGAATAATGTCCTTATTGGCAAGTGAAAAATAGATGCCGTAAATGGTTTTCTCGATAACCTCACTAACGTCAAACGGAATAAGTTTAAGGGTCCTGTGCTGGATTCCACCGGCGCATAATTTTTTACGTGGGAATATTTCCTTTTCAAGGATCAGTGTGCTTATATTGTTTTGCGCCAATAAATATCCAAGAATACTGCCTGCGGGGCCACAGCCTGATATAATTACGTCAAAATTATTATTCATGCTTTCATTCTATCCAAAGAGCCAAAATAAT
>CAYZUS010000013.1:0-23043 GCA_964481885.1 uncultured Actinomycetota bacterium
GCGATTCCCGACAATACAAGTGCAATAGTCTTGATAAGATCAGATATGTTTAAAATCAATTATTCTCCTTCCTGTTCAGGCAAAACTGTATGGTAGCACGCCAGGCTTAATTATTGAATAATTTACAAATATTTTTGAAAGAGGATCCGGAACCCTGGCCGATTACACCAGCAATTTCAAGTCCATAAAATTCTAAAAATATATTTTTAATAAAATACAATACAATTAATTACAGCCCGACACCTGTCATGGCAATTATTGAAACCACTGGCCGGATATTTTAAATTCATCGTTTTTTTTACTGAAAACCATTTTTATTTTTACATCACTTTTTTTGGAAAAATCAGCATCGTAGTAGGCTGCAGTAAATCCTTTCTCAATGGCTATTGTTACAAGCTTAATTGAATTGGGAACATAATCGCCCAATCCATCTTTAACTGGCAGAGTTAATTGGTTGAAGTTATCTTTTGTGACGGCATTTTTCATCCCATCATCAAAATCTTTTGAAAACCTGTCGTAATCTTCATTATTTATTGATATGAAATAATTTTCAGTCAGTGGGGCCACAATATCCTTAATTTTTATTTCTTCAGCGCTCAGAGTTTTGCTGCAGGACACAAAACTGAAACACAGTGAAAATAAGAGCAGTAAAGATAAAAAAAATAATAGAGAA
Source organism: uncultured Actinomycetota bacterium (assembly GCA_964481885.1). GTDB lineage: Bacteria > Actinomycetota > Humimicrobiia > Humimicrobiales > Humimicrobiaceae > Fen731. Next base: position 674 of record CAYZUS010000013.1, read on the forward strand.
AATAGTGTTTTTTTAAAAACGTTTGTATTTTTAAGCATATTTATGGCCATTCCTTTCGCTTCGTTCAAGGTATATAACAATAACGAAAAGTCTTTCTTTTGAGACTTTGGTGTTTTTCAGCGTTGCGATTTTTTGCCCAATAATAATGACCAATTTGTTTATGGGTTCCTCCCGCAATTATACTATGCCTACAACCGACTATGTTATATCGATTAAACCAAGTGCTATTTTATTACACTATTGATGCTAATCAGATACCATTTTATTACAATATTAGCGCTAACCAAGTATCATTTTATTATAATTATCAATTTAGCTGAATGTAAAGGATTGACATTACAGTCCTATTGCTATCATGACAGCTTTTTCTATTTCTTTAATTTTTTCACTGCTTATTTTACCTGCAAAGGGTCCTCTTATAAGCAGGGATTTGTCTATTGTTGTAAGCTGCTCACATTTTGCAATTGATGCCTTTGACAAGCCGCCTTCACCCTCTTGAAGTAAAACATGGGTTGGAGATGGCCTTAAATTTGTTGATAAAGGCACGACAATTATGTCAGCTGCCAACTCGTTTCTGATATCCAAAGATATTACCAGCGCAGGTCGATTCTTAATATCTTTTGGTTTTGAAGGCAGATTGACCAAATATATTTCTCCCCTCTTTGGATAATCAGTCATTCCAGTTCCTTACTGCACTTTCTGCCGCTGCTTCTGTCCATTCTTTATTTTCTTTTTTCTCTTCTTCGGAAAGAGCCACATAATAAGCCTTGATGTCCTTTTCAATTGCCTTTCTTTTTGATTCAGACAACCATTCCCTTAGTATTTCTTCCATCAGCTGACTTCTCGGGATTTCTTTTCCCCTGGCAATTTCGTCAATTTCACCGGATAGGTCACTGCTGATTGTTATTGTAAGCTTCGCTTTTCGCATGGTATTTACAGATGTCATATTATCCTCCTATTTATCTTACTAATTATAAGACAATATGTGTTGAGTTACAATAATACATTTTTCAATGAAGCAATAAACAAACTATTAAAGACTTTTTTATTGAGCTACGGGTAACAATTTTTTGTCTATAATTGCATATTTTCCAAAATAATAATCTTTCTATTTAGTTCTTATTGAATATTTCATTATTTCAGAAATGGTACCAATTCCCCAAGTAAAAATTCTTTTGTGAATATTTAATTTTAGCCAATTATTCAGCAGGAACTATTCAGTAATTTAAGTTATTGTATTATAATATACTGTATTATGCAAATACATTAATATGTAAATATAAGCAGTACAATGCATTTGAGAATTATTGACTTTTAACCTTATACGTATTATTATTATAATAATATACGTAGGAGGCGAAAGTGGCTAAAACAAAATTAACATTATATGTTGACGAAGAAACAAGTGAGCTTGCCAAGAAGATTGCTGCTTACAGAGGCAAGTCTGTTTCAGAACTGGTAAGCGGCTATTTTACATCAGAAGCATATAAAATAAACAATCTTAAGATTTCTGATTCAGTATCCAAATGGATTGGCATTATAGAAACCGACAAGACATATAAAGAGTTAAAAGAAGAAATATTAACCGATAAAGTTAAAAAATATGAAAATATTCCTTGATACTAATGTTATATTGGATGTCCTTACGAAAAGGGAGCCTTTTTACATCGATAGTTCCAAAGTTTTGACTTTGGTTAATGAAAAAATTGTTTCCGGATATACTTCTGCCATAACAATCAACAATATTTATTACATATTAAAAAAGCTTAAAGACAAAGAGACTGCAAAAAACTTTATTACAGAAATCCTGGAATCTTTTGAAATAATTTCATTAAATAAAAATATCTTGAATAGGGCAAATAAAATCAGTATCGATGACTATGAAGATGGCATACAATTTTTTTCAGCGTTGGATAGCGGATGTGATTTTCTAATTACAAGAAATTACAAAGATTATCCCAAGCTTGGGATTAAAATTATGAGTCCTGAAGAATTCATTAATATGGACTCTTAAGTGATGCTGTACTTGTTTTAGAGAAAGACAGAGACTCACTTCCAATACACGTAGTATGGGGTATTCCCAAAGGAGCATCTTCTCCTGCAGTAGTTATAACAGCTTATAGGCCAGATGCAAAAATGTGGACAGATGATTTTACAAGGAGGCGAATATGACAAAGAGACAACATACCAAACTTGTGCATGAAGGAGACTATGTTGCAGAAGTTGATATAGAAATTCTTGATACTGAAGAAGGTTGGTCACCGTATATCTCACTTGAAGATGCCCGAAAATTAGATGATGTTAGGGAATCTTTGAAAAAAGGTAATCTTCAGAGAGCTGCCAGGCTGGCACGGGTTTTTCATCTTAACCCGGTATAAATATATTTATTGTCATATGTTTGATTAATTTCCGGAGTTAAAAGATCTGCAGCTTCTATTATACTTGGAGCAACTTATTGCGCTCTTTTTTATGATTTTTCTATGAGCACATTTTTAAAATAGTTATTCATTAAATAAGAAAGCATGTTGATTTTTTCATAGTCTATTTCACCATCATGGAAAATAACTTCCTGGTCTGCATTAACACCGACTACTTCGCCTATAAACATGTCATGGGTACCAAGGTTAACTATTTGCCTGACCTTGCATTCCAGGTTTATCGGGCATTCTTTAATCAGTGGGGTGGCAATTTTAATTCCATTCTCTTTTGTCAAGGCTGTTTCTTTGAATTTATCAATATCTCTTCCTGATTCAGTGCCGCAAAAATTACAGGCTTCTATCAGTTTCTCATCAGGAATATTTATAACAAATTCCTTTGAAGCGCTTATGATACCATGGCTGTATCTTGACGGCCTGACAGAAACAGAGATCAGGGGCGGATTGCTGCATACTGTCCCAACCCATGCAAGTGTAATTATATTATCCCTGCTGCGGTCTGAACAGGAAACCAGAACTACAGGGTTTGGATAAAGTCTTTCAGATATTCCAATTGATTTTTTCACTAAATTCCTTTCATTTTTACTTATAGATTTTTAGTCTTCAAGAATAATTTTAGATATTGGCAAATAGCCAAAACAGTGTTTAAAAGAGAACCGTCCCCTCTAGTCCTATTCTATTTACACTAAAAACTAAATTGTAATTGATGCTCTTCTTGTAGAGTGGCAGCCAAACATTATAGCAAACGGCAGGGTTGCCATATGACAGGGTGCAAATTCAATATTACATGCAAGCGCAGTTGTGTTTCCTCCGAGCCCCTGCGGACCCACGCCGGTTTTATTAACGCTTTCAAGTATTTCTCTTTCAAGTGCCTGATAGCGCAAATCTGGATTTGGCAGGCCGAGATTTCTAAAAACCGCTTTCCTGGCAAGTTTTAAAACTTCCGAAGCTGTGGATCCCATCCCAATCCCCACAATGATGGGAGGGCAGGCTTTGCTTGCATTTTCCATTACCAGCTTTACAACTATATCTATTATTGCTCCTTTTTCTGTGGAAGGACCGAGCATGAAAAGCCAGGAGCAGTTTTCACTTCCTCCGCCTTTCAGACTTACATCAATTGAAAGCCCAGGACTTTTTTTGAAATCAATATTTATAATTGCGGGGGTATTGCTGCCTGTATTTTTTCTTTCAAAAAAAGGGTCAGCCACAATGGAGGTCCTGAGATAGTTGTTTTTATATACCTCTGCGACGGTTTTATTTATTTCATCTTTTAGAAAACTGTATTTTTTGGTTTGGCATTCTTCCGCTTGATTTAAACTAGAGTGCAATACTTTAGGTTCTGAAGGGCTTAAATAATTTTGATCGGTTATTGCATTATGCTGACCGCTAACAGAGCCAAAGCCACTGTCAATGCAGACATCAGGGCCCAAACCTATATCGACATATACGGTCCCGCAATCCTGGCACAAAGGCAGGCACTGCTCAGCAGCAATCACGGAATTTTCCAGAATCATATCAAGAATAACAGCGGCCCTTTTATTTTCCTCGAGTTGCCTGAAGTTTTTAACAGCATCGATTATATCAGCAGGTATTTTAAAACTTGCATCAATCAGCAGGCTTTTCAGTTTGTTTTTTATCTGAAGATTTTTTATATTTCTCATTTTTGCCGGAACATTCTCCATTTATACACAAATCCCATGGTTTCTTGCCTTTTGTTATTATTTTTACTACAGGAAATCCGCAGTGCTTGCAGGCATCCTTTGTGGTTAGAGCAAGTCCTAACTGGGGAAGGGAAAATGTCTTTGTGCATTTCGGATAGGCGTTGCACCCGATAAACCTCTTCCTGGTTTTCCTTGAGGTCCTGATTATGAGATTGCCCTCACACTCCGGGTCCATACATTTGCCGACCACATTATCTTCATTTACAGCTTTTTTGATTTCCTGGGAAATCTCTTCCTTGCCCAACTTTAAGCTGACCATGACCTCTTTAAGCATTTTTTTGGATTTGTCTATGACTTCCTCTTTTGTCTCATTGCCGCTTGCAATGCCATCCATATCATTTTCAAGTTCAGCGGTCATATCAGGTGTGGAAATCCGCTCCGCATGTTTTTTAAGCATTTTTATAACAGCAATGCCTTTTTCTGATGGAACAAGCGGATTGCTTTTTGCATATCCCCTGCTTATAAGGGTCTGGATAATTGTATGCCTGGTGGATTTGGTTCCAAGTCCAAGCTCTTCCATTTTTTCAACCAGTTTGCCCTGCGAATACCTGCCGGGTGGTTTTGTAAGTTTGTCGAGAAACTCTTTTCCGGAAATCTTTAAAATCTGACCCCTGGAAAGTTCAGGGATAAAGACATCCTCATGCTTGTAGTATGGGTAGTAAGCGATCCAGTTAGCTTTTATTACGTTTGAGCCATTGGCAATAAATGTTTCCCCGCCGGCATCTAAACTTGCAGTAACACTTTTTAATTCAGCTGCAGGCAAAAGAGTGGCAATAAACCTTCTGCTGACAAGTTCATAGAGTTTCCAGTCGTCTTCAGAAAGTGAACTCTTTTGGGCCGCAGACGTTGGATAGATGGGAGGATGGTCGGTCGATCTTTTATTTCCCCTTGAAGGGTTGATTTTTTCCTGACCTGCTACGGCAAGCGCAGCTGATTTAAATTCTGGCACCTGCTCTAAAATCCTGGTCGTTTCCCTTAAATCCAGGGAGCTTGGGTATACCGTATTGTCGGTTCTCGGATAGCTTATAAATCCATTCATGTAAAGGCTCTCAGCAACATTAATGGTTTTTACAGCTGAAAAACCAATGGAGTTTGCAGCAACTATAAGGCCAGTGGTATTAAACGGAGCAGGTGGGGCAACTTTTCTTACACTCTCGGTAACATCAATAACTGCGGCGTTGTCCCCTATTTTGTTAAAGGCTTTTTCGGCCTCCTCTTTCTTTAAAAACTTTTTTTTCTTGTGTGTTGCCTCAAACTCCACGCCATCGGCTGTTTTTAATTTCAGGTTAATCACCCAGTAAGGCTCAGGTACAAAGGCCAGGATCTCAAGTTCCCTGTCAACGATAATAGTAAGAGTTGGAGACTGGACGCGGCCAACTGAAAGAAATTTGTCTTTTACCTGGTAGGAAGTAAGCGACATAAACCTTGTAAGTACCGCTCCCCAGACAAGATCTATATCCTGCCTTGCCCTGCCGGCAAAAGCAAGATTTAAATCTATTTTACCCGGTTTTGAAAATGCCTGGTTTATGTCCGCCGGAGTTATTGCGGAAAATCTGGCTCTTCTGACTGTTGCTGTTTTATTTTTTTCATCCATGACCTGCCAAGCGTCATAACCGATCAGCTCGCCTTCCCTGTCAAAGTCTGTTGCGATAATAATCTCATCTACTGTATCGGCCAGTTTTTTTAATGCCTGCACTATTGATTTGTGTATAGGTATTTTGTCAATCGGCGCATCTATCAGTTCTGCCGGGTCAACTTTAAACCAGTTGGAATACTCTTTCGGAAAGTCGACCTGCAAAATGTGGCCCTTAAGCCCAATGACTGCACAATCTTTCCCGGCATACTTTATATAATGAACGGGTATACCGTGGATTTTTTCCTCTTTTACACCATTTCCTGAAAGGATTGAAGCAATTCGCTTTGCAGCAATCTCTTTCTCACTTATAATGACCTTCAAAAAAATCTCCCTGCTTTACTACTCTTCTTTTGTAATGTATTTATTTTGTAATTTACTTCTCTGACAATACTCTTCTTTTATAAAGTTCTTTTTTTGAAATGTGCCTCTTTTGTAATGCTTCTATTTTGCAATTTACTTATTTTATAAGGCTCCTGTTTTATAATGCGGCTATTCTCTTGTTCTAATATACTCTTATTTGTTTTGTTTATCGGTTTTTTTTTATATAATTTAAACTTAAATTCAAAATATTTCAAATCTTTTGTTATCATGGGTCATTATGAACAAGAACACAAGCATACCGGAAAGTATTCTAAAGTTAAAAACTGAAAAAAATGCAGTCATCCTTGCGCACAATTACCAGACAGATGAGGTGCAGGACATTGCAGACTTTGTTGGTGATTCGCTGCAGCTAAGCCAGGAAGCCGCAAAAATAAAGAGCAGCATAATTGTCTTTTGTGGTGTGCATTTTATGGCCGAAACTGCAAAAATAATATCCCCGCAAAGAAAAGTCCTGCTTCCGGATGAAAATGCCGGCTGCCCCATGGCGGACATGATAACAGACAAAGAACTTGCCGAATTTAAGGCGAAATATCCTGGTGCCGTTGTTGTCTGCTATGTAAATACTTCTGCGAGCGTAAAGGCGCTGTCCGACATATGCTGTACATCTTCAAATGCCGTAAAAGTGGTTAACAGCATCCCAAAAGACAAGCAGATAATATTTATTCCTGATAAATATCTTGGAAGCTATGTGCAGAAACAGACCGGGCGTGAAATGATATTGTGGAACGGATACTGCCCGACCCATGCAAGAGTAAGCGTAAAATCTTTAATCGCCATAAAAAATGAACATCCACAGGCTATTTCACTTGTGCACCCTGAATGCTCCCCGGATGTGGCCGATTTTGCCGATGAAGTCTTAAGTACCGGCCAGATGCTTGCCTTTGTCAGACAATCGGCGCAAAAAGAATTCATTATAGGAACAGAACTGGGTATCATTCACAGACTGCAAAAAGAAAATCCCGGCAAAGTTTTCTACCCTGTATCCAGCCAGACAATATGCCCCAATATGAAGCTTATAAATCTTGAAAAGATACTCTGGTCCCTTGAAGAGGAAAAGTACGAGATAACTCTTCCGGAAGATATAATTGAAGGGGCAAAAACTGCAATTCAGAGAATGCTGGCTATAGTTTAGGCAATACACGAAACATAGCTTTAAATTAAAATATATATTGGTCCCCGTGAAGTCAGGATAATTATGTTTCAAAGATATTTAATAGACCCTTCTTTTTCACAAAAGAAATATGATTATTGCGACTGCATTGTTATAGGAAGCGGGATCGCGGGGCTTTCGACTGCAATCAGGATATCCGAGTATGGCGACGTAAAGGTTATTACTAAAAGCAATCTGTCAGAATCAACCACGTGGTATGCACAGGGAGGAATTGCAGCGGCAATCAAAAAACCTGATGAGTGGAAATCACACTACGAAGATACGATTGTCGCGGGACAGGGTTTAAGCGACAGCGATGCAGTGTCAAAACTTGTAAAAACGGCCCCAAAAATGATAGAGGACCTTTTTGAGCTTGGCATCATCTTTGACATTTCAGGTGGAGAGATCAGCCTTACGACCGAGGGGGGCCATTCATTTCCCAGGGTCCTTCATGCAGGTGGGGATGCCACAGGTGAAGAAATAGAGAAAAAACTTGTAAAATACTCAAAGAGTTTCAGCAAAATAAAGTTCTTTCCGGAGTATCTGGCAGTGGATATCATAACCCTTAAAGACAGGGTTCTGGGAGTGCTTGCATTAAACTTAAGTGAAAATGCGCTCGAAATTCATCCAACTGAAAATGTAGTCATAGCCAGTGGCGGAATCGGCCGGATTTTTGAACTTACAACAAATCCATCCATATCGACCGGTGACGGTATTGCAATGGCATACAGAGCCGGTGCCTCCATAAAAGACATTGAGTTCATGCAATTCCATCCTACAGTTTTTAAAACAAATGACGGCAAGCTTTTCCTCATAACTGAAGCGCTCAGGGGAGAGGGGGCATATCTGAGGGATAAAGATGGCAACAGGTTCATGGTCGGGGCCCATCCCAAGGCCGAACTTGCTCCAAGGGATATTGTTGTTAAAGAAATGGTCAAAGTGATGAAGGCTCAGGGGATTGCCAATGTCAGCCTTGACGCAACTCACATTCCTGAAAGTTTTTTAAAACTTCGCTTCCCCAATATTATCGCAAAGCTGAGGGATAATGGCTTGAATCTTCATACTGACCTTATAAAAGTTTTCCCGGCGGCGCATTATTTAAACGGCGGGATTAAAACCGATCTCAAAGGCAATACTGATATCAAAGGCCTGTATGCATGCGGGGAATGCGCAGCAACCGGGGCCCACGGGGCAAACAGGCTCGCAAGCAACTCTCTTATAGAGGGGCTTGTTTTCGGCTGGGAGATCTCCAAAGAAGTGATAACAAAAGTTAATAAAAGATCTGCAAAAGAGGTAGAAAATACTTTAAAGCAGCTTGAAAAAATAGTCGCAGAAAATATAAAAAATAAAACAAGCATTGCCAAAAAAGATATATCCGGAGATTTTTCTGGAGCAAATGTTACAGCTAAAGGGGGCCCCGGTGATTCTGCCGGTGCCGGTTTTGAAGGTGGTGCTGTTGGTGACATTACCGGTTTTGGTACATCGTATGCTGCAGAAACCAAAGTAAAATTGATTGAATCGCTTATTGAGAATTTCAGGCATGAAATGAGCCATAATGTCGGCATTCACAGAGACGCTGAAAGCTTGCAGAAAGCACAGGATTTTATTGAACAGACATTAAAAAACAATGATTTTTACAACATAGCCAATATAAGGGCAGTTGAGATTTTAAATATGCTGACAGTTGGCTCTATTATAATAAAGGCTGCAATGCTTAGGAAAGAAAGCCGCGGGACCCATCAGCGAAATGACTATCCTCTTAAAGATGATAAACACTGGAAAAAGCACATAGTCCTTAAGGGAGATAATGTGGAATTCGAACCGGTAAAATAAGGCATCAGCAGAAAATAAGGAATTAAAATAATTAAGGAAAAAATGGACACCAAAATACCTTACGAAATAAACAAGTTTGAAATTCTTGATTTGATTCGTGTCGCCCTGCACGAAGACCTCGGCGGTTATGGGGATATCAGTTCAAAATATCTTGTCCCGCAGGAACATAGGTCGGCAGCTTTTATAATCTGCAAAGAAAAAGAGGCCACAGTATTGTCAGGGATAGATGTTGCAGGATTTATTTTTGAAGAAGTCGACAGCACTATAAAATATGAAAAAATGTTTGAAGACGGACAAATAGTAAAATATCCTGATGTCGTCTGCCGTGTAACCGGTCCTTCCCGATCACTGCTTGCAGGCGAACGTACCTGCCTTAATTTTTTACAGCATTTGAGCGGAATTGCAACAATTACTGCCGGATTTTCTGAAATAGCGTCAAAATATAATGTCAAAGTTACTGATACCAGAAAGACCAAGCCGGGCTTAAGAAAACTTGAAAAATATGCCGTTGTTTGCGGAGGCGGTTTTAACCACAGATTCGGGCTGTTTGACGGAGTCATGCTAAAGGACAATCATATCGCTGCTGCCGGCGGAATAAAAAATGCAATAGAAAGTGTCAGGAACAACATTCCTCACGGCATGAAAATAGAAGTTGAGGTAAAGAATTTTGCAGAGCTTGATGACGCAATAGAAAACAGAGCCGACATAGTAATGCTTGACAATATGAAGCCGGAAGACATAAAGAAAGCAGTAAAAATAATCAGGGACAGTAAAAAGGCTATAATCATTGAAGCATCCGGGGGAATAAGCATGTCCACTTTTGAAGATTACTGCAAAGCGGGTCCTGACCTGATATCTGCCGGTTGCCTGACTCATTCCGCCCCAGCCGCAGACTTCTCCATGGACTTTGAATAAGAATTTTTTTTGCTTTATTCTGCTTTTGTTTATCAGGGTTCCAGGTAATATCCGGGTTTGCGATAAAGGCTTCCTGCTTTAACAGACAGACAAACATACCGTCATTGCTTTTATATTTTGGCTGCTTTAAAGATATTTTGGCTGCTTTAAAGATATAAGGTGCCGGACTCACAATATTGTCAAGTGTGTTTCAGGACTTATGGTTTGCTCCAACACCTTATAATCTCTCTAAATATAAATAATATAATCAGCTCCTGGCGAAAAACTAAAGTTTTAGAAAAATAATTACTTAAAATAAGCCTGTAATCTTTTTAATTTTGGCTCATTTGGCTAATTATTCAACAGCAATTGACTAATCCAATAAATACTTGCTGCAAAAAATCAGTAAAATAAAATTTCTGTTACTGGGACCGGTTTTATTCTAATTCTTCAGCGCATCATCAAATGAACCTGCATAAGGCATTATGTTTATTTGTTTTGTAAATTCACATGCCTCTATACCGCCTCTTATCCTGTCCATTCCTGAATCTTCCCATTCCACTGCAAGAGGCCCCTGGTAATTTATTTCGTTTAGTTCCCGGATGATTGCCGAGAAATCCACTTCCCCGCGTCCCGGTGAACGGAAATTCCAGCCTCGCCTGGTTTTGCCAAATTCTATATGTGAGCCGAGTAGCCCAGTGAGCCCGTCAAGGGTTACGGAAGCGTCCTTTATATGAACATGGTATACCCTGTCTGGCAATTCACGTATCATAAGATGCGGTTTAATGCCCTGCCAGAAAAGATGGCTCGGATCAAAATTCATCCCCAGGGTTTTCCTGTAATTAAATGATTTAAGCAGCCTTACGAAACTGTAATAATCAAATGCTATTTCAGTCGGATGCACTTCCAATGCAAACTTTTGTCCATTCTTGTCCATTTCGTCGAATAATGGGGTCCATCTTTTGACTATTGTCTGGAAGCCTTCTTCAATAATTTCTTCTGAGGTTTGTGGGAACGAATACCAGTAAGGCCAGATCGGCGAACCTACAAACCCTGTTATTATTTCAATTTCAAGATTTTTTGCAGCCATGATAATATATTTGACTTCCTGTATTGCCCATGCCCTCATGGCTTCAGGATTATCAGCAACTGATGCAGGCGCAAACCCGTTGTGCCTTTTATCCAGCACATCACCGACAAGCTGTCCGCAAAGATGCGCGCTGATTGCACCGGCAATTAAATTGTACTTTTTTAAGGTATCTTTAATATACTTTACATAAGCCGGGTCCTCTGCAGCTTTTTTGGGGTCCACGTGATTTCCCCAGGTTGCAAGCTCCAGCCCCTCATAGCCCATTTCTGAAGCAGTTTTGCACATTTCCTCAATAGTCAGGTCGGCCCATTGCCCGGTAAAAAGCGTGATAGGTCTCATTTTTCAGTCTCCTTTTGCTCTTTATTTGCCTTGTTAAAATTGACAGTTTTTAAAGTTTATTTAATTGTATATATTACAACTTGTTGCCGTAAAATCAAAACCTCATTACAGGATTACCCTATTCTCAGCTTCCTCTTTATCTCAGGTATTTTTTCAATTGCTGCAACACGCCCTGCCTCAATAATGGCACGGCTTTTGTCAAAATCAAAGAAACCGAAGTCTCCTATCCTTGGCTCAATAACTATCTGGGCATATGGCAGATAGCTTTGGACCATCTGGGTGTGCATGGTGCTCATGCTTTTATCAATAATTGCCTGAATGGTTATTTTTTTATTGTCTGCCAGTTTAAGCTCGTCAGCATTTTCTTCTTTTAAGGGTTCCGGCCACATTTTGTCAAATACAATCGAAGAAGCTATTACAAAAGTTGGACCCAATGTCTGGAGAGCGAGTGTGGGAAGAGGCTCCATCACACCTCCGTCTACCAAAAGTTCATTGCCTCTGCAAACAGGTGGGATAATACCTGGTACAGCAATAGATGCCAGGACTGCCTCTCTGAGGCTTCCTGAATTTAAAACTACCCTTGTTCCGTTTAATATATCTACTGCCACACAACAGAACTGTTTTTTACAATCCTTAAAAGTCTTGTCCCCAAGAAATTTTTTTAATATTTCATCCACTTTTTTTTCTTTAATAATGCCAGCACGTGAAAGCTGAAAAGCAGAAAATACCAGAAAACTTTTCCAGTCAGTAGAACTTAACAGTTTTTTAACTTCTTCCAGACTTACGCCGCTGCAGTATGCAGCTCCAACCAAAGCTCCCATGCTGGTGCCGCTGACGACTTCTATCTTCACTCCCAAATCATCAAGAACTTCCAGAACTCCTATATGCGCAAGCCCACGCGCTCCGCCGCCGCTTAATGCTATTCCAATTTTTGATTTTTTAAACATATTGGATCAACTGACTCAAATTTTAAAAATACCTGCTCAACTAACTCAAATTAAATAAATCTTAAAGCCTGGCTGCCCGGAGAAAACCCTTAAAATTTTTAATTATTTTATAATATATTCTTAAAGTATATATTGTTTTTCGGCTGAGGTAAAAGAAATATACAATAAGATTTTTGAAATATATAAAAGACTGACAGCGGGTAGAAAAAAACTGCCAGTGAAATTCAGAGTCATGCCGGTACAATATAAAGTGCTTTTGGCCCCGAAAATAAATACCCTTCAAAAGGCCCCTGTAACAGAATATTTTTAATCCGCCAGTCAGCCGGTTATCAATACAAAGTCTTGATCCTTAAAATCGCAACCGGCTAAAAACATCAAAAAAAGTAATGTAAAAATATTGACATTCAGTTTAAATACCCTAATATACAATATAGTACATTTATTGGACTATTGTGTATTAATTTGAGCGATAAATAATCAAGGAGAACAAAATGAACTATGACAAAAACTGGGCAAAAGTTGATGCTGCTACAATTCCGGACATGAAAGTGCCTGCGCCGGGACCAAGATCAAAAGATATTCATGGCAGGGCCGAAAAATACATGAAAGGTTATTCTTCACAGGTAAAGCTGTTTCCAGTGGCCTTTGAAAGCGGACATGGTGTAACGTTAACCGATGCTGACGGAAATAAATATATAGATTTTTCTTCAGGAATATATGTCACAAACCTGGGGCACTGCCACCCGAAAGTCGTGGAATACCTCCAGAAATACACAGGACAACTAATGAACTGCCATGATTTCTCGACTGAAATAAAAACATTGTTTCTTGAAAAACTCGCATCAGTGACGCCGGCTAATTTAAATGGCATCCAGATGTACTGCGCAGGCTGCGAATCAGTTGAGGCAGCAATGCGAGCCGCCAGGGCACATACAAAAAAATATGAGTTTTTCTCATTCTGGGGGGATTTCCACGGAAAGACCATGAGCGCTGTATCAGTCACCCAGGTTGCTGATTACACAACAGGGCCAAGAGCAGTCGGCATGCACCTTGCTCCTGCGGCTCATTGCTATCATTGCGCTTTTGACAAAAAATATCCGGAGTGCAAACTATTCTGTGTTGATGCATTGGAAAAACAGATAAAGATGGAAGGAACCGGTAATGTTGCGGCAATAATTATGGAACCCATACAGGGATGGAACGGCTCAGTCGTTTACCCGGATGACTACCTTCCTGCAATAAGAAAGCTCTGTGACAAATTGGGTATTCTTCTTATTGTTGATGAGGTGCTTACCTGCTGCGCGCGTACCGGCAAGATGTGGTGTGTGGACCTTTATGGAGTGGTTCCTGACATAATGGTTTTTGGAAAGGGTCTTGCAAATGGTTTTCCTGCAACTGCATTTGCAGTAAAGGAAGAAATGACAGATGTTTTGGAAAAGATATCTGCATCGACAAGTTACGGTGGAAACCCGATGGCCGCTGCCGCAGGACTTGCATCTCTTGAAGTCATAGAGGAAGAAAATATAGTTGAAAAGTCTGCAAAACTCGGTGATTTCATTATGAAAAGGCTGGTTAAGATGAAAAGTGAACACAAGATTATCGGTGAAGTCCGGGGCAAGGGCTGCCTTCTTGGAATAGAGCTTGTAAAGGACCTGAATACAAAAGAGCCATTTTTGGAAGCAGGAAAAAGAGTATACCAGATAGCATTTTCAAAGGGGCTCGCATGGATTCCCGCGAACCATACTTTGAGAATGTCTCCACCGCTTATAATGGAGGAAGATGTCGCTGCAAAAGCGCTGGATATTGTTGATGAATCAATTTCAATTGCCGAAAAAGAATTCGGATATGTTTAATTTGGAAAGCCTGTAAGCAGAAAAAAAATTGGATTTATGAGCAAATTGTCAATACTGGTTTTTGGGTGGCCAAAAAAACTGTAAGCCTCAAAAATATTTGCAGATTTGGATGATTTGTTGTTTATTCTTTATTTAGGTTGTGTTTAAAGAATATTTACCGGTTCAACAGATTGATAATTATTTAATAATTGTTTTGTATGGAGGTTTAAAATATGAGGACACTTGGTGTTGGCATGGTAGGTTATGGATTTATTGGCAAGGTCCATACAATCTCTTTCCTTAATCTGCCATTCTATTACAAACCTGTTCCGGCAAAGCTTAAAATGGTAGGCGTTTGCTCGTATCCTGTTTCAGATGCCGAGGAAGGCATTGAGCAGGCAGGTTTTGAGTTCGCAACTGAAGACTACAAGGATCTTTTAAAAAGAGACGATATTGACATAATCTCAGTCTGCACCCCTAATAATCTGCATAAAGACATAGTTGTTGATGCGCTCAATGCGGGCAAGCATGTAAACTGTGAAAAACCGCTTGCGCTCAATCTTGGGGAGGCTAAAGAGATTCTGGCGGCTGCGAATGCCCATCCGGAACTTGTCAGTCAAATGTGTTTTGAGTACAGGTATACACCGGCAACACTGCGGGCAAGGCAACTTATTTCTGAGGGTTTTTTGGGACGGGTCTACAGTGTAAGGGCGGCGTATCTTCATGCAGGAAATGCGGACCCAAGCAGGCCCTCTTACTGGAAGATCCAGAAAAAATACTGCGGTGGAGGTTCACTTTATGATCTGGCATCACATTTAATAGACCTGATAAGGTTTTTGATGGGGGACTTTAAAAAAATCTATTCAAAGCTAGAGGTATTTGTAAAAGAAAGGCCCATGGCCGGCAGTCCCGGCCAGATGTGTGAAGTAGATGTCGAGGACATTGCGCTTATGATGTTTGAGCTTGAAAACGGAGCCCTTGGGACTCTTGAGGCTACCAAAGTCGCGACAGGAGCAAATGATGAAATCAGGCTTGAAATACACGGTGAAAAAGGAGCTATCAGGTTTAACAGCATGCAGCCAAACTATCTTGAAGTATACGACACAAGAGATGCCGAAGACCCTATTGGCGGATGGAGGGGCTTTAAATCACTGGAAACCGTACAGCGTTATCCAAAACCTGCAGCATCATTTCCGGGCCCAAAATTTTCTGTAGGGTGGATCAGATACCATGCAGGCAATTCCTATGATTTTGTAAAAAATATTGCTGATAAAACAAAACCGGATGCAGACATGCTGGCAGGCTATAAAGTACAGGAAGTAATTGAAGCCGGAGTAATTTCAGACAGGGAGAAAAAATGGATCGACCTGCCGCTATGTTAGGTGAAGAGCGTCGTCAGTACATATTAAATCTCATTAATAAGACAGGCGGCATTAAAGCAATAGATATTGCAAAGACACTTGCCGTATCGGAACTTACAATAAGGCGCGACCTGGACAAGCTTGCAAAAAAAGAAGTTCTTAAAAGGACTCATGGCGGTGCTGTCAACATTCTTTCAGTAGGGCATGAAATGAAATTTGATGTCCAGAAGGAAAAGTATATTGATGAGAAAAAACGTATAGCCCTTGCAGCTTCAGCCCTGATAGACGAGGAAGATGTCATCCTTATAGAAGCAGGGACCACAGGGTACCAGACTGCCCTAAATATCGCCAACAAAACAAAGCTTACAATAATTACCAACAGCTGTGACATTGCAGTTCTTCTTGGAAGGACCAATCCGGGATATAAGATTATTTTAAGCGGTGGTATTCTTAATATTGACACACATGCACTTGTCGGGCCTATTGCCGATTTTGCATTTAAAACCACCTTTGCAGACAAGGCGTTTATAGGGGTAAGCGGCATAGACCTGGAAAAGGGCATTACAGCAGCTGACCCGATAGAGGCGCAGACAAAAAAGAACATAATAAGCTGCGCAAAGCAGGTCATTGCGCTGGCGGACCATTCAAAGATAGGCCATGTTGCCATGAATTATGTTGCACCGATCAGCAAAATAAATGTTTTTATCACCGACAGTGAAGCAGATGGGGAATTCATTGAAAAAATCAGGGAGCTGGATATTAAGGTGATAATTAAATAAGGGTTTAAGAATTATAAGCATGAGATAAAAACAGAGCAAGATTTGTTATTTTTCACTACTTTTTTATCTGGTTTATAAAAACCGGCTTTTGGATCTCTCTCACATAAATTATGGTATTTAACTTAAACCCATGCATTCCAGATAAAGAATCATAAAAGAAGCGCAGGCAATAAAAGATATTTTATCTGCCTGCGCTTTAATTTTTTACCGGATGTAAACTGTAACTACTTTATTGCCCGAAAATTCTTTAACGGCAATATCATAAACAACAATTCGTCCGATATTTCATCAAATACTTAAATTAGGCTATTACAAATAATTACTTTGGCTGTACCAGCACTATATCTATATATACGCCGCTTCAGTCGTCTTGTCAAAAAGATGTATCTTTGCAAGATCGACATGCATATCTATCGGCTTGCCTACACGGGCGGCGCTTCTCGGATTTACGCGCGCCGTAACCAATACCCCGTCTATGTCTATATATACGTATATCTCAGCACCCATAGGCTCTGTTACTTCCACGTTTGCTGTAATAATGGCATCGACAAGTTTGTCGTGCACAAACAAATTATCCTCAAGGTCTTCAGGCCTTATCCCGATTACCACATCTTTTCCTTTTAGGTTATTGTCATCAACAACTTTTTTTATGATGTCTGCCATGGATATCGTAAACCTGGGGCTTATAAGCTTGTAATCATCTGTAACCTTTGCATCAAGGAAGTTCATTGCAGGAGAACCTATAAATCCCGCTACAAACATGTTCTTTGGGTGATCATATACTGTCTGTGGATCCCCTTCCTGCTGTACAAGACCGTCTTTCATAATTATCATCTTGTCGGCCATCGTCATGGCTTCTGTCTGGTCATGCGTAACATAGACAATTGTTGCATTCAATCTTTCATGAAGTTTTGCAATCTCGGTCCTCATCTCTACACGAAGCTTTGCGTCAAGGTTGGATAATGGCTCGTCCATCAAAAAAACTTTTGGGTTACGCACTATTGCACGACCCAGTGCGACTCGCTGCCTCTGGCCGCCTGAGAGCTGCTTAGGCCTTCGCTTTAAAAGCTCTTCTATTTTTAAGATCCTTGCAGCTTCATTTACCCTTTTAATGATTTCAGCTTTGGGGGTTTTTCTCAATTTCAGGCCAAACGCCATATTGTCATATACATTCATATGCGGATAAAGAGCATAGTTTTGGAACACCATTGCTATGTCTCTGTCTTTGGGTGGAACATTGTTTACAACCCTGTCCCCTATCATTATCTCTCCCGCTGTTGCCTCTTCAAGACCCGCAATCATTCTGAGCGTTGTAGTCTTTCCACATCCGGACGGACCAACCAGTACTACAAACTGGCGATCCTCTATTATGGTGCTGATATTATCAACCGCCACCACCTCGTCGAACTTCTTTGTCAGGTCTTTCAGTGTTACCTGTGCCATTGTTTTCTCCTTGTCATAATAATGAGATATTATCCAATGTTGTGCAGATAATTAATAAATTATCCTTAGTGCACCAATAAGGCCATATCTCCAGTCCTTATTAAAACAAATTATATGCCAGATCCCCAAACAATCAAACTTTTTTATTACTTTACTTATTTTTTGGAAATAGAAATATCTGCAGCCTGCAAGGTGCTATTATTAAGGAAATTATTAATGGGTGATTAATTGCTTTATTGCCTCAATATTTTTTTAATTAGGACTGCTTATGTTATAATTTTATATAAATTCAGCAGAATATTTCAGGAGGAAGCTTGCTCCTTGGTAATTTTTATTTTAATACTGCAATACTCCTTGTCTGCGCGTATTTTATTGGCAGTTTCCCTTCTGCATTTATTGCGGGAAAAATAAAAGGTATCGACGTAAGGAAAACAGGAAGCACGAATGTTGGCGGCATGAATGCCTACTCAAGCGTTGGTAAAATAGCAGGCATACTAGTAATAGTCGTTGATATGGGCAAGGGAGCACTGGTTGCCTGGCTGGCCACAAAGTTTTCTGCACATCACCCCTTTGTGCCGCTTCTTGCAGTTATAGCTGCAATAGTCGGGCATAACTGGATGATTTATATCGGTTTTAAAGGCGGGAAAGGGTTTTCCACTCTTGTGGGAGCATTATTTTTTCTTTCACCTCTGTCGGCGCTTTTTTTATATCTTTACTTTATGTTTGCTGCGATACTGCTTTTTAAAGATATTTACATAGCTGAAGGCGTTGCAATGTTTTTCTTTTCATTTTTTATGTGGTACAGGGAAGGCAGTTATTATTGGTGCATATTTATGATTGTTGTAACTGTTATCTGTAGTTTAAAAAGCCTTAATCTGTACAAGACATATTTTACAGAAGACCGCCGCAAAGTAAGCCCGATATTTAAAAGGATCTTTAGGCCTTTTTTTAAAACGGGTTGAAATAATGAAGGCTAAAAAGTAAAATGTATGCCATTATATTAATATTAAAAAATAACATGAAAGGACAGTCTTAAATGAAGTGTCCTTTTTGTTCTATGCCTGATACAAAAGTCATTGATACAAGGCTTTCAGAATCAGAAGGAAGCATAAGGCGCAGGCGCGAGTGTGAAAAATGCGGCAAGAGGTTTACTACTTTTGAGCGCATAGAAAACACCCCTATAGCCGTAATTAAAAAAGAAAATATCAGGGAACCGTTTGACAGGAATAAAATACTTGGCGGACTGATAAGGGCATGCGTAAAAAGAAACATCAGCACATCCATACTTGAAAATCTGGTTGACGAAATTGAATCAGAAATAAGAAATTTCCATGCAAATGAGATAAGCTCCAAAGAAATAGGAGATATAGTGCTCAAAAAACTAAAAAGCCTTGACAAGGTGGCTTACATCAGGTTTGCTTCTGTCTACAAACAGTTTGACAGCGTAAAGCAATTTACAGAAGAGTTGTCTGAGCTTAAAGATTAATGAGCCAGTAAGTCTGCTTTAAAACAGGCAGACGGGCTATCAAAAAGCAAAAAAATTGATTTACAAAACAATAATATAAATATCAAAATAATAAAGGGCACCTAATACTAAAAAAATGTTAATATACCTTGGCTATAAATTTGTAGAATTCCTGGTTTTTGTAACCCCTTATCCCGTTACATATTTTATTGCGGATACTGCGGCAACAATTTTATTTTTTTGCGGTAAATATGTGGATATCCTTAAAAAAAATGTTTCCATGGCTCTGGATACAGACATAAACGACAAAAAAACCACAATGACCGCCTGGAAAATATATATCATCTGGTACAGAAATATAGCTGACTTTATAAAACTTCCACTGCTAAGCGATGAAAAATTCAAAAAAAGGGTTGAGCTTCATGGTTTGGAAAATCTTAAGGAAGCCTTGACCGAAGGAAAAGGAGCTGTGCTTTTTTCTGCGCATATGGGTAATTTTGAATGGGCAGGCTGCAGAATTGCGGTCGAAGGTTTTAAGGTAACCGGAGTGGGCCTGGAAAGGCCATACAAAAAGACCAATCTGTTTTTTGAAAACAGAAGGCGCACCAGGGGAATGGGAACACTTTATGCAAATAAAAGGGAACTTAATATTTTCAGGATTTTAAAAAATAACGAAACGCTGGCAATGCCAACTGAATTTGACCCTTTAAAGACTGCAAAAGAATACGATTTTTTTAATAAAAAAGCTTTCATTCCGTCGGGACCTGTGGAGCTGGCATTAAAAACAGGCGCGGCGCTTCTGCCGTGTTTCATCTGGAGAAAAAATAAATATATCCACTATGAAGTAATCGGCGAACCTTTAAAGCTGGAAAGAGATGAAAAGAAATTTGCCGACAGAAAAGAGTTTGTTGAATATAATATGAAAAAAATGACTGAAGTGCTGGAGAAATATATTAAAGAGCATATTGAAGAATGGGAAATGTTTCATGATATATGGGCCTAAAAAATAGGTTGGAAGCGTGGACCTAAAATGTATGTTTGCCATAGGGATCTAAAATTCCGGTTTGATTTCCGGATCTAAAATACATGTTTGATGTGTGGATTAAAAATAAATTTCCGCCATATAAGTCTAAAAAAGGAAAAAAAGAAAAGCATTTTAGTAGAAAGGCATCCTAATTGAAGATAGTTTTTAACGGCCAGGCAGACATTTTCTGGCACACCAGACAATCTGCCGACATTGAGAGTGAACTTAAAACAAACATCCTGACCGGCCTTTCACAGACAGCGGTCCTGGAGCGTTTGGAAAAAATCGGCCCAAATGAACTTGAGGAAAAAAAAGGGCGCTCGCCCTTTAAGATTTTTATGTCGCAATTCAATGATTTTATGATATGGATACTTATCGCCGCAGCTCTTGTATCCGGAATATTAATCAGGGAAGTAACTGATGCAATAGTAATCCTGGTGATACTTGTAATCAACTCCGTGCTGGGTTTTGTCCAGGAATTCCGCGCCGAGAAGGCCCTGGCGGCACTTAAAGAACTTGCCGCTCCCACAGCTCTCATAATCAGAGACGGGGTCGAGCAAAATCTTCCTTCAAGGGTAGTGGTCCCGGGTGATATTATCAAGCTCACTGCAGGGGACCTTGTTCCGGCTGACTGCAGAGTTGTAAGCCAGGTAAATCTGCAGGCCAATGAATCGATTATTACAGGCGAATCTCTTCCGGTTGATAAATCCATAAATGCTATTCAGAAGGAAAATCTGCCTTTGGGCGACAGGGTCAATATGCTTTTCAGCGGAACAACGATTACAAAAGGACGCTGCAGCGCAATAGTCACAGGAACAGGCAAAAATACGGAACTTGGTAAAATTGCCAGCCTTGTGCAGTCAAAAGATGAGCAGACACCGCTTCAAAAAGAGTTAAAAACCGTCGGCACAAGAATCGGGATAATCTGCCTTGCTGTAAGCGCAGTGGTTTTTGTAGCCGGAATGTTAAAAGGCTTTATTGCAATCTCACAGGGTGCAATAACTTCTACCAGGGGCGACATCATTTCTGAGATGTTTCTTGTTGCGGTCGCTCTTGCTGTGGCATCCATACCTGAGGGCCTTCCTGCAATAGTAACCATATCTCTTGCGCTTGGCGTACAGAAAATGGCTAAAAACAATGCAATAGTCAGAAGGTTAAGCTCTGTGGAAACACTTGGCAGTGTATCAGTTATATGTACCGATAAAACAGGGACACTTACACAAAACAGGATGACCGTAAGAAAAATCTATACCGGCCTCGATGAATACATTGAGTATGAAAACCTTAAAAAAGCCGCAGGCCCAGGCGTGTCGGGTGGCAATGCAATGCAGGAAAAAGGTGAAACCGGCAATGGAAGCGAATTTGGCAGAGCCGATACCGGTATGGCTGTAATCAGCAGCTTTAAAGGAAATAGCGGTAACGGAACCGTTGTGGGCAAAACAGAGGGAGATATAGCCGGCAGAGCCAGTGGAACTGGCGGCGTCGGTGGGACCGGCAATGGTGGCTCAACAGGCAGAGACGGCGAAATCAGGGGGGACCAAACAGGCAGTGCCGGAACAGGCAGCATTGAAAACAACAGCGATGCGGTTAAAGATATTCATCTTTACCATGGAAATATTGTACCAAAGAATGCTGTTTCTTTAAAATTTCTTATAGAAAATGCAGTTTTGTGTAATGATGCCTATTATCTTGACAGAGACAACCGAAAGCTCGCTGGTGACCCGACCGAAACTGCGCTTATTGAATTGGGAAGTTTCTATTCACTGGATAAGGACAGCCTTGAGTTTATGCTTCCGCGTGAGTATGAGGAACCTTTTGACTCTGTAAGAAAGATGATGTCAACAGTACACCGGATATCTGAAGATTACTTTTTTCCCAAACAAGAAATTCTGGTTTCTGGTGACTGCATTGTTCCAGCTGACAGGCTGCAGGACGGAGCAGTGAGTGTTTCCAAGGCCATGCCTCAATATATTCTTTTCTGTAAGGGTGCGCCTGAAATGGTCGTTAAAAAATGCACTAAAATCATAAAGGGCAGCACCA
>CAYZUS010000013.1:23143-27174 GCA_964481885.1 uncultured Actinomycetota bacterium
GGTGCGCCTGAAATGGTCGTTAAAAAATGCACTAAAATCATAAAGGGCAGCACCATAGAAGATATGACAGATTCTGACAAAGATAGAATCTTTCAAATCAATACAAACCTTGCAAGCGGAGCAATGCGAAACCTAGCCTTTGCATTCAAATATATATCCGGAGTACCGGAAGGTACAAAAGTAGATGAACTTGAAAATGATCTTGTATTTAATGGCATGGTAGGGATGATAGACCCGCCAAGGCCCGAAGTTTTTGATGCAGTGGCTAAGTGCAAAAAAGCCGGAATCAATATTATTATGGTAACCGGTGACCACAAACTTACTGCCAGGGCCATAGGAGAAGAACTTGGTATTCTTGGGCCCGGAGACAGGATAGTTGATGAAGAAGAATTCAGCAGGATGGAGCAGGGTCAGCTTGTCGGCGAGATTGAAGACATTAAAGTCTTTGCCCGTGTATCACCTGAGCATAAGGTAGAAATAGTGGAGGCGCTTAAAACCAGAAATCACATTGTGGCAATGACAGGAGATGGAATAAACGATGCTCCATCTCTAAAGAGGGCCGACATTGGGCTTGCGATGGGAATATCCGGAACAGACGTAAGCAAGGAAGCTAGCGACATGATCCTTACAGATGATAATTTTGCCACCATAGTAAAGGCCATAAGAGAAGGCAGGGTAATTTATGATAACTTAAAAAAATTCATACTCTTTCTTTTGTCCTGCAACATGTCTGAGGTTCTTCTGATGTTTATCGCCATAGTCTTTGGCAGTTTTATTTTCCGCATGCTTGGAATGGACCCATTACTTGCATATCTTCCGCTCCTTCCTGTACAGATCCTCTGGATGAACCTAGTGACAGACGGCTTCCCTGCCCTTGCCCTTGGCATAAACCCGGCAGAGCCAAATATCATGGAGAGGATAATATCAAAAAGGCGTGAGAGAATTTTAAGCAGAAGCAGGCTTTCCCAGACAGTCTGGCAGGGGCTGGTGCTGACACTCGGGGCGCTTTTCATGTATTTTATCGGCCCGATTCTTTTTGACACTCACAGCCTGCAGCATGATACGGATGTCTTTCATACATGTGTGTTTTCAACACTGGTTATAACACAGCTTTTGCATTCCTTTAATTTCAGGTTTGAAGACAAAGGGATTTTAAGGAAAGGTATATTTGCAAACCGTTTTTTAAACATTTCAGTAATTGCTTCAATTGTCCTTCAGGTCGCAATAGTATATACGCCTTTCCTGCAAAAAGTTTTCAGTACTACAGGGTTAACTATTAATCAGTGGATCGCTGTTATTATATGCTCAGTTGTCCCTGTACTAATAATAAACCTGATTAATGAAATATTATGTGCCAGGAAACGCAAACACACTGTAACTTAAAAACTGTTGTTACAATAAATAAATAATAAATCATTGTGATGGTACAATATATTTAAGAAGTAAATGGCAAGTAAATGACTTGACAAGTGAATTGCCATTTTACTGGCGTTAAAAAAATAAATAAAAAAAATGGCTTAAAAATACCTGGGCGTAATAAATTTAAATAAAAAACTTTTCGCAGCATTAAAAGGTATCTTTTTTAAGAATTTAAATATTCATTGCTTAATTATTAAACCAACAAATTTCAGGGGTGGAAAATGAAAGCCAGAAAAGTATTTGTCTATGTCCTTTCTCTTGTCCTTATAGTTTTCGGGATTGCGGGAAGCGCATTTTCAGTTGTTTTCATGCAAAAAATAAGCCAGTTTACAGGTAACGTCAAGCAGATAGAAACAATAAATACCTCTTTAAAAAGTGGCTTTGAATCTATTACGACAATTACAAAAAACACAGGAATAGCTACTACAAATATGGCAGAAAGTATTAAAAGTGCCCGTCTTTCTCTTGAGGCCGCTGCCGGAACTTCCGCTTCTTCTGCCGACGCAATATACTCAATCGCCAAGATTACAAATTTTGATATTCTTGGTTTTAAACCGATGGCAGAAACCGGTCAGTACTTTAACCAGATTGGCGATGACTTAAAAACTCTTTCTACCAGCATACTTGCCACGGCTGAGGCCCTTCAGACTAACGAGGAAGACATTGCCAGAATAGGCACGAACTTTGATGAGATGACTGTACAGCTCAATGTTATTTCGGGTGAGATTAGCCGTACTGTTTCCATAGTTGTCCAGGATAATATTTTGAATCTTATAAACATTCTGACAATTTATATAACTGTATTGCATGCCATGTTCATTCTAATCGGGGTATCACTGATGCTGGTTGCAAAATAATGTTATCTCAATGGATAAATATTGGGAGGTCCCAGGCATCTTAGATTGACCTTTTCAAACACCAAGACAACAGTGGAATTTGTAAAAGCCAATGATACATAAGAAATAGCTCAAATTATCAAATTTCCGGTGAGTTTTCAAAAAATATATTTATCAGGAACACTTTGAAAATCCGCAGTTGCGGCAGACATAGCAGCCGCCTTCAGGCTGCATTATTCCCCCGCATCCTTCCTCGGGGCACAGCATTATGGATTTTGGCCCTGATGCAGTATTGAAATCAAACTTGTTATATCCCTTGTTGTAGAACTCTATCGCCTTGCCTATGGCATCCGGGCAGGAGAGAACATGCGTATTTTCGTCTGCGATGCAGGTTATGCATCTTATGCCTGAGATCTGCTTGAGTATGGAGTCAATCTCTATGCCTGATCTTATGGTTATGCTTATAAGGCGGCTGACAGCTTCTGAGAGTGCTGCGCATCCTTCTTCTCCGGTATTGGAAAATACTTCACATATTCCGATGTCATCAGAGTTTACTGTTACATACAGCTTGCCGCAGCCGCCAATATCGTATTTTTTTGTAAGGCCCTTTGTAACATCGGGACGTGGGCGGGGTTTGATATTGTGAATGTTTGCTTCTTCGCCTTCGTTTAAATGGGCGCCTTTGGCTTCTTCACCGGACTTTGGATATCCCGACTGCTGAATACCTGATTCTGATTTTTCCGGGTTTTTCTTTTCTTTACCCATATCCAGGATTTTTTCTTTTCCGTAAACTCCCCCAATTGCCTGGCCAGCCGCTTTTGTATCTCCCATTGCTGCTGCTTCGTTTTCCGCAGCTTTTTCCCCATCACTTTTCCTGCCTTGTACCTGCAGCACCTGGCTTTCCCTGCTCCCATCTCTGTAAATAGTAATTCCTTTACATCCGAGCCTGTGAGACAGCATGAAGACCTCTTCAACATCCTGCTGTGTCGCATCGTTAGGGAAATTTACTGTTTTTGAGACTGCATTATCAACAAAGCCCTGGAAGGCTGCCTGCATCCTTACGTGCCATATTGGGGAAATCTCATGAGCCGTAACATAAACTCTTTTTACTGAAGAAGGTATCAGTTCAAAATCTGCAACTGTTCCTTTGCCCGCAATGTCCTCCATCAATCCTGCGCTGTAAAAACCCATCTCTTTTGCAGCCTTTTCAAAATACGGGTTCACTTCAAGAAGCTTGTCATTATCCATGACATTTTTTACAAAAGATATTGCAAATACAGGTTCAATACCGCTGGAGCAGTTTGCTATGATGCTTAACGTGCCGGTCGGGGCTATAGTAGTAGTGGTGGCGTTTCGAACAAGGTACCCTTCGGGAGTGTCATAAACACTGCCCTTGAAATTCGGGAAGCCGCCTCTTTCGTCTGCAAGCGCGCGAGTTGCATTCCTGGATTCATCCTGTATAAAACTCATGACCTCTTTTGCAATTTCAAGAGCCTGCTCACTGTTGTACGGTACGCCAAGTATTATAAGCAAATCGGCCCATCCCATTACACCAAGGCCCACTTTCCTGTTGCTTTTTACCATGTCAGCAATTTTATCCAGCGGATACTTGCCCATATCAATAACGTCGTCCAGGAAACGTATGGCTGTATGGACAGTAGTTTTAAGTTTTTCATAATCCACTTTGAGAACGCCTTCTTCTCTTTTTACCATATTTGCAAGATTTATGGATCCCAGGTTGCAGGCTTCATAAGGCAAAAGGGGCTGTTCGCCGCA
>CAYZUS010000013.1:27274-52277 GCA_964481885.1 uncultured Actinomycetota bacterium
CACGGATTGGTGGATTCTATTGTCCCGACATTTGGCGTGGGATTATCCCTGTTTAGCCTTTCCAGGAAAATAATTCCGGGATCTCCGTTTTTCCAGGCATGATATATTATCTTTTTGAAAACTTCTCTTGCATTGTACCTTGCAAAAACTTCTTTGGTCCTGGGATTTACGATGTCATAATCATCGCTGTTTTCTACCGCCCTCATGAAAGATTCCGTTACCCCTACAGAGATATTAAAATTATTCAGCTTGGTGCTATCTTCTTTTGCGCTTATAAACTCCAGAATGTCAGGATGATCAACTCTTAGTATGCCCATGTTTGCCCCGCGCCTTGTTCCGCCCTGCTTTATGGTATCGGTGGCTGCATTAAAAACAGTCATAAAAGAAATCGGGCCGCTGGAAACTCCTTTGGTTGAGAGAACTACATCGTTTTTCGGCCGTATATTGGAAAAGGAGTAGCCTACCCCGCCACCAGATTTCTGAATAAGGGCAGCTTCCTTAAGTGCTTCGAATATTTTTTCCATCGAATCCCCTACAGGGAGTACAAAGCATGCAGCGAGCTGCTGCAGCTCTTTCCCGGCATTCATCAAAGTTGGAGAATTTGGCAGAAAATCAAGATCAGACATTACGTCAAAAAACTGGCGCTCAATTTCGCGGATTTCTTTTTCGGACTTGCCATAGTTTTTTTCCGCAGAAGCTATATTTGCTGCAACTCTTTGAAACATTCCTGAAGGGGTTTCAAGAATCGTGCCCTCCTCATCCTTTTTTAAATATCTCTTTTCAAGGACCTTTACAGCATTTTTCGAAAGATTTATTTCTTTTTTGCCATAGTAATCAATCATAATTGCCCCTCCATCTTTAAGAAAACCGGTAAGAATATAAATTGAAGAAAATAGTTGATAAACCCATATGTTGTGTGTGTTCTCATAATACAACACTAGATATTGTGGTGTCAAATACTTTTTTTGTTATTTGTCTTTTTTTTGTCTGTTTGTATTTCCTTGTCAGCAGGGTCGATTTGGGGCAATGAAAAAATAAAAAAAATTAACATTTTATTATTGTTTTGATTTTAATCTTATTCTGGTATAATTTCATCTTCAAAAATAACTTATTCTTTTTGGTTAGTTAAGAATAATATTTTTTATTTTTTCATCCATTATTCCTTGAAATAAAACAGGAGAAGAAGGTAGCGTAGTGAGTTCGGTTATTAAGAAACGTCGCAAGAAAATGCGTAAGAAAAAACATAAAAAAATGTTAAAGAAGACCCGTTGGCAGCGAAGAAATAAATAATTTTTTTGTTTTATAAAATGGGCTCAGGCAACAAAATTAAAAAGGACCTTTTAAACATACTTGAAGAAAGAGTACTGTTGTGCGATGGTGCAATGGGAACAATGCTTCAAAAGTATGATTTAAAAGGTCCTAATGATTTATTGAACCTTGATGCGGATGCTTTAAAAATAATTGAAGGCATCCACCTCCAGTATCTTGAGGCAGGTTCAGATATAATACAAAGCAATACCATGGGTTCTGGCATACTTGAGCTCCAGCATCTGGGACAGCTGGATAATATTGGCCTAATTAATAAAAATGGTGTTAACGCCGCCAGAGAAGCAATAGAAAAATATAACCATAAAACAGGCAATACCCGAAAAATTTACATTGCCGGTGATATGGGTCCTTCCGGTAAGGTACTTGAACCCTATGGCGATACGAAGTACGGAACTGTTTTTGACTCATTTACAAGACATGCTGAAATCCTAATAGACAATGGGGTTGATCTGATACTGATTGAGACCATGATTGATCTGAACGAAGCGCTCGCAGCAGTTAAAGCAGTCAGAAAGACAGATCCTGATATCCTGATAGCGTGCACCATGAGTTTTTCGGAAAACGGTGTTACTGTTATGGGAAATCGTGCTGAATTATTCGGAGCGGCGCTTATAGAGGCAGGTTGTGACATTATCGGTGCAAATTGCAGCGTTGGTTCTGATACAATGATTAAAATAACCCAAAAGATAAGGGCGGCAAATCCCGATGCCAGGCTTATTATCCAGCCAAATGCAGGGCTGCCTTCGATTGTTGATGGAAAAACAGTATTTAACGAAACACCTGAAATGATGGCAGACAGTTTCAGCAGGATACTGGAATATGTGCCATCTATTGTAGGGGCCTGCTGCGGAAGCACACCAAATCATATTAAAAAATTGGCAGAACTTATTCATAAAAAATCTTAAAATTGGAAAAAAACAAAGCAGGAAAAAAACAAAGCAAAATAACCGGCAAATCTTTCTTAATAAAATTTTTAACCTTTCTTTTTGCGCTTCTTTTCATTCTGGCAGTGTTACCCGAATCCCTATTTATATTTCCCTTCGTATCGGCACATATAAAAAACCGTGACAGTGTTAATCTTATTACAGATTCTGGGAGCTCTGGGGTGTGGCAGGAATCTATAATTTCCATGAATAACACCTTAAAACAGTTTGCTGCCGGCTCAGGTGACCGGCACACAGGCTTTAAAGACGATGAAAGAGCTTCAGATGCTGTGCCAGATGATAAGACGGAATCATATTTGGCTGTGCTTGCTTTAACAAACGGATATGATACTGACCCTTACGGTTTAATTCTTCCTGAAAGCAACAGTGGCAGTTTTTTTTCAACGGCACTGCACAATTTTTACAATAATCTTGCAGAGCAGCTGGAGGGATACAAAAGCAAAACCGGCCAGTCAGGCGCAGAGTTACAAAAAATTACTGATGCGGCCGGCAAAACCGAAGAACAAAAGCAAAGCAGTGAGGGCCAGACTGAAAACCAGGAATCAAACAGTCAGGAGCAGGATGGGCAGGCTGCTGAACCACAGACAGGCGAAGACCAGACAACCGAACAACTGACTGGCCCATCCAGCCAGACGGCAGATTTTTCAACAGCTCTTTTCTCTCTTATTAATAATGCCAGAAACAGCAACGGGCTTCCATCTTTGAGCCCCAATACAGCACTGGACAGCATTGCAAAAAGCAGGTGCGACGACATGATTGCAAGAGATTATTTTTCACATGTAAATCCTGATGGCAAAGATATTCAATCCCTGATAGAAGAAAACGGCATAATATATAAAGCAACAGGAGAGAACATACAATACTGCTTCCCGCCATCCATGGCGGGTGCGGAATTGTTTTTTAACTCCTGGATGGAAAGTGAAACACACAGAGCAAACATACTGGACCCGATGTACACAAAAATCGGTATAGCATTAAGCTTCAGCGCAGACAAAGCAGTATCTGCTTTGGTGTTTTTAGGTTAATTTTTTTGGATTAATATAGTTATTTATCAGGAACTGGTAATTAGCACTTATCAATATTTTCCCGGGCAGTAAATAATATGAAAATTGCAATAGTTACAGACAGTTCTTCAGATATACCTCCTGAACTGGCCAAAAAATATAATATTGAAGTCATACCGATGTATATCGGCTATGATGGTTTCTTAAGAAAAGACGGCATCGATATTTTTCCTGAAGAAGTTTATGATGCTTTGAAGGCAGACAAAAAGGTTCATACTTCTTCCCCTTCCATAGGCGATTTCCTTGAAGTATTTAATTTCCTTCTGGAAAAAAGAGATTTTGACATGGTATGCTGCATCACCTTAAGCTCAAAGCTGTCAGGCGCATTCAATGCAGCGAGCATTGCAGGTAAAAAATTCAAAGAGGACCGGGTTAAGGATGCCCATATTAAAAATGATTTGGTTGAGCGTGCCGGAATAAAAGACAACCTGATTAAAGGTGAGCCACCTGACATTGGACGAATTAAATATGACCGGATCAGAGTATTTGATTCAAAAACTTCCACCCTCTGCCTTGGATTTATAGTGCTTCAGGCCGCGCGGGCAGTATCACTCGGGCTTCCATTTGAAGAAATTGAAAGCACTATAAACGACCTGATTGTGAAAAACAGGTTTTTTGCCCTTCTCGAAAATTTTGAGTATGTTCTTAAAGGTGGCCGGGGAACTTTTTTCGGCAAAATTCTAAACAAAGCCATGATATTTACGCCGGTTTTAACAATTGGCAAAGCCGGCAAGGTCCATCTTTCAAAATTTGCCAGGAATAAAAACTCTGCTTTGGAAGAAATCTACAGGATGGCCGTAAGAACATCAATGTCCAACAATTCAAGCAAGTTTGGGATATTTTACGGTGAAGACATAAATGTCGCAAAATATCTTGAAAAGAGGATCATGGGTAATAAGGATATAAAGATTGATGAGATAATCATTACAAAGATAACAACAGTCATCAGTGCCCACACCGGACCGGGAATATACGGAATTGCAGTCAGCCCCGGGCCATGATATCGTCTGTGCTCTTGACACCCTCTGGGTTCTGATATCGTCTATACTCAAATGCCTTCTGGTCCCTGACATCGCTGCTGGACTATGTACCTTCGGCCACGATATCGTCAGCACTCAGATGCCTTCCTGGCCCTTATATAGTGTTTACGCTGAACCTTCCGGGCCCTAAACCAGCTTTTTTATAACTTCTGAGAACTCCGGGTATGTTCTTAAAAGAATATCCTTATGGTCGTCGGCACCTTCATAATCATTTATATCAAATCCCGGCGACATGGTTGTTCCAAGCAGCGCAAAAACAGGATTTTTATCTTCACTTAAAAAGGCTCCCTGCCAGCTGTTGCTGCCAACAACATGCTGCGGTACTTCGCCTTTTTCAAAATCATTTCCAAGCTTTATGATTTCAGCCTTGCCGCTTTCACTGATATTGAGCATTTTAACGGAATCACCAAAATAAAAGTGAAATATTTCTTCACCCGGCAGCCTGTGAAGCCTTGAAAAACAGTCAGGTGTTATAAGGTAGATAATGCTTGTACACAAACTCCTGGACAGGTAGGATTTTTCTGACCTGAATGTTTCAATAAAATATCCACCCTCAAAAGGAAGCGGCCTTAGATCAAACTTCCTGATAATATCCCTGAGGATTTTGTTCTTTTCCTGAGTTTTAAGACTTCTGAAATCCAATATTTTTCAATTCTTTTTAACTACCGCTTGATATTAGCCGGAGCCTGCTCCAGTTTCAGTTTATAACTAATATAGCCGCCATCCCTGTAAACTTTGAGAACAACATTGTCTCCGCAGTTTTGCCTGAGGATCTGAGTTAAAAGATCAAAAGACGTTTTAAGCTCTTTGCCGGAAAATTCCACGATAATATCTCCGGCTTTAAGCCCGATCCTGGCCGCAGGGGTGTCAGGCAGAGTACCTTCAACAAAAACCCCGGCAATTGTTGTAGTATTCTCACCCATGACAATTCCAATAAAAGGTATCCTGGGCTCACCGTATGCTATTATCTGTTTGGCAATATTTATTGCTGTATCGCTGGGAATGGCAAAACCGATACCAGCGCTTGCA
This sequence comes from uncultured Actinomycetota bacterium, assembly GCA_964481885.1. Classification (GTDB taxonomy): domain Bacteria; phylum Actinomycetota; class Humimicrobiia; order Humimicrobiales; family Humimicrobiaceae; genus Fen731. The sequence goes on from CAYZUS010000013.1 coordinate 32,681, forward strand.
CCCGAAGGCGAGTAAATAAGGGTATTTATCCCTATTACATCCCCGTGAATGTTCACAAGGGGTCCTCCGCTGTTACCTGGATTTATTGCAGCATCTGTCTGAATAAGATCGACAATCGGGGACTGATCGGAAGTTGCCGGAATGTTTCTGTTTTTTCCACTTATAATTCCGGTTGTGACAGTCTGCTGAATCCCGAAAGGGCTTCCAACAGCCATTACAAAATCTCCAACATTCTGGTTTTCAATGGATGCAAATGATGCAGCCTCCATGTTTTTAACATCAATTTTTATAACTGCAATATCAGTCTGTGGGCTTGTCCCTATGAGCCTTGCGGGATAACTGGTGCCGTCAGCCAGGGTCACATTGAGTTCAAAAGCATCGCCCGCCACATGATTATTTGTTATAATGTATCCTTCTGAAGAATAAATAATGCCTGAGCCTACTCCTTCTGCAACTTTTTCATTACCAAAAATATCCTGCTGCTTTACAGAAACTCCTATATTTACAACCGTGGGGGTTACTTTTTCCACAATACCGGTAATCTCCAGGTTTAACTCATTTAAACGGTTGTTATCAAGGGTTTTTACCAGAGATATCTCGACCACCCTGTCGATACTTTTTTCTATCTCTTTAAGCCTGTCACCAATATACCCTGGTTTTAGTGCGACACAGCCGGTGGCTGCAACCATACAAAAAAGCATCGTAATTGTAAAAAGGGCCGTAAATTTAAAAAAAACCAAATATTTACATGTATTTTTATTGCCTGGGCAAGCCTGCCTGAATTTTCTCAACATGCCAGTCTCTTTCTTCTATAGCTTATTCTTCAATTGCGTGATTTTATGTCTGCAAATGTTAACTTCAGTATTCAGATAATAATCATTCCTGCAATATTTAATAATATTAATACTTGAAAAGCAGGTCAGTTATAAGATCCATGTTTTTGGCAAAACCATAAGTGGCAAGGTTTGCATCTATCTCTTTTGATGATTTTGACAGCCTGTCCGCAAGCTCCTTGAGCTTCCATGTCATTTTTACGGCAAGCTCCAGTGTTTTTCCTCTGTCGTCACGCGACGCAATTATATCTATGGTTTGCCATGAGCTGTAATCTGTCTTGTTGAGAAAATAGAAAAACTCAAGGGTTTCCCAAAAATTAACTGTTCCAAGAACCATATCGGGATCCGCATCCTTGTAATTATCATTTAAATGTATCTGGAAAAGTTTTTTATGCAGGTCCAGAAGCATAAGAGACTCTGCGAGCGACTCGCCTGCCATAAGAGCATGGCCGACGTCAAGCGCACACCCCACGTTGTCAAGGCCCACATCATTTAAAAATGCCAGTGCTTTCCCTGAATCCCTGATAAGCTGCTTTTGTCTCGGGTCCTTGGGTTTTGCTTCGATTGCTATTTTAACTGTCCTGTCATATTCCCCTATCTCTCTTACTGTTTCTACAAGGTTTTTCCATGCGTCCCTGTAGTCAGTCTGAAACGGATAATCAAATCCATCATGCGCAGGCCAGAGAAGAACGCTGTCTGTTTTTAAAGCTTTACCCAGGTCAATGCTTTCTTTTAACATTTTTATGGCTTCTTTTCTTATCTTTGGGTCAGTTGTGCTGAACGCTCCGTCGCGCCATTTCCTGTCACTCCAGACTTCGGGTTCCATAACTGATGGCTTCAGTCCATAATTTGCAAGCAGTCTGACAAGCTTGTCAGGATCAGAAGGAAGCGGATCTGTCGGATAAAATACCACAAGACCTGTCAATCCCTTTATTTTTGAAATAATGTCCAGTTTTCTTTCAACACTCATATCATCAAAATAACCGCCGGGAACATATCTTTCAGCATATGTCCCGAGACACCACAGATGTGCATCAACCTTTAGTTCCATTGCCAGCTCCTTTTGTGATTTTTATTTAAAAATAATTACTGAAATAAACGGTCCTTTTTATTTATTATACAATTATACATTTTTATTTATTATACAGTATATAATCCTGCCGCAAAAATGTTTTGTTTTGCTGCCTGGCCGGAAAATAATATGACAATTAAAAAATCCTGATAATTCATATGTTTAAAACAACCCTACAGGACAGCTGTTTTTTTCAGTAAATTGTAATTTCAGGAACCAGTGATGCTTATGGTGAAACAAGGTGTCAGGCTATCTTTGGCCCAAATAATTTCATGGCATTCAGCCCTAAAATATTTCGCCTGTCTGCATCTGTTATCTGTGAGTTTATTATATTTGACAGATAGTATCTCAGGTCGGCCCATGGAAGGTCCGTGCCGAAAAGAAGTTTACCGGAGCCAACTCTGTCCACATAGCTTTTTATTAAAAACGGTTCAAAAATATCCCCTGCAAAATCAACGTAAAGATTTTCATTTCTCTCGATCATGTCGATGACTTTATAAAAATATTCGCCCCTTCCACCGGCATGGGCAAGTATTATTCTGGCATCCGGATGTTCGGCAGCTATTTTTTCAAAAAAACCGGGGTCAGAAAATTTCTGGGACTTATTCGGAACATTCGGGTTCCAGGTATGGCTAAGCACAACTATCCCATTTGAGTCCGCATATTTCCAGAACCTGGCATATCTTTCATCATGAGGATAGCATGCGTGCCATGAAGGATGAATTTTTACTCCTACAACAGCTTCGTGGCTTATGTATTCCTGAATAATATCAAGGCTTTTTTTTGCAAAATTTGGGTTAAACACAAGGTATGCATAAAGTTTTCCTTTATACTTTTCCAAGGCTTCCATGGTCATTGCCAGGCCGAAATCTATTGAAGATAAGGCGGCGTGATGAGAAAATATTGCTTTTTTAACTCCGTACTTTTCAAATTGCTCCATTATCTGCCCGTCAGGAGCCTGTGCTATGTTAAGCCCGCTTAAATAACCGAGATGCAGATGAGTATCGATAATAGTGAAATTTTTTAATTTTTCTTTTATCATTTTTTTCTTAATAGTAATTTTAAATTTTAATATTGTTTATAATTTTTTTTATATTCAGGGACGCAATATTTCTTTTTTCTTTTTCCGAAAGATCTGCCTCAAGGATCCTGTCAACCGACAAAAAAGTCTCGTAAAATGGAAAATATGAGTCGAAAACAAGCCTCTCCGAACCGCCGTAGGATGCTATGTTTTCAATCTGTCCGAGCCCGAAGAGATTATGGGTATTAAAGTAAACATTGGAGCTGTTTTGAATAAGGAGATAGATATAACTGTTAAATATCATTTCCTTGGAATTGCCCCCGTCTATTATTACGGGCATATTTGGAAAGCTTGTTGCAACATGCAGTATTTTCATCCACTCAATATATTTGTCACCTGTTATATCAAGTTCATCCAGGCTTATCATCACAGGAAACCTGCAGTCATCCAATACCTGGTAGATGTGCTTTAACAGTGTTGCTTCAAAAGGATATTTGTGTGATTTGGGCAGCAACTTTATGCACCTGAAACCCTCGCCGTATCTTTTCTCAAGCTGGTTTTTAAAAATTTCAGTACTTTTAAAATACTCAAATTCAACAAATAACACACCATTGCAGGTAATTTCTCTCTGTTTGTTTTGATCATCGCCGGGATTATCCGTACTGTTTGCATTATCTTTATTACCAGCACTGGCTGTATTGTCTTTATTGCCTGAACTGTTTGTATTATCAGTAATATCAGCACGTTTTTTATCATCTGAATTTTTACTCCCTGGACCATTATTGATTGCACTTTTAGTCCCTTTAAGAAAATCTGCAAGTATATTGTTCCCTGTCTCGGGTGAACAGAAAAATGAATTGAAGTGTGTTACAAGGGTCGATGTGATATTATATTTTTCTGCTCTGCCGGAGATGGCTTTCACGGCACTGTTATCATCAGTTGTATATTTTTCAGAAAGATTGTTTTCTCCAATCCAGAAATTCGTGTCAAAAAACTCAATTAAATCATCTTTTGTATCATCCTGCATTATGTATCCTTTTTATTATTTTTTGCTTAAATCATCCCTACGCACAAGCACTTGGCCCGGCGGCCGGAATTATAAAGACAGGGCAACACCAGCAAGTCTCTTTAATCTCCCTTTTGGATAAAAACATTATATTTTTTATACTGTAAATTATCAATTGCCATGGCAAATGAAAAGCCTTAAGAATACATAATCACTTGATGTATTTGGAATACTTTTGTAAATGAAGCAACAAACAGGCTTTCGGATATAATTTTAGACGCTGTAATAGGCTGCCACCCGCAATTTTTCTGTCTGTTTTTATAATTCTCAATCCTGCTTTTAACAATCTCTTTTAATGCAGAAAACAAGCTTTGGTGTTTCAGAATTAGAAGTTACCTGAATGGAATCAAAATTTATTGTGATTAAGGTAATTTATAATGTTATAATTGAACTCGGCTATTTTCTTTTAACCATACAATTTCAAATATATATTCCTATGGATTCTGCGCTTATCACACATTTAATCTTAAAGTTTGGATATCCTGTAATATTTTTGCTTGTTGTATATGAAGGTCCCCTGGTTACCATCGCGGCTGCATTTTTTGCCGCATCAGGGTATTTGAATGTTTTTATTTTATATCCCTTAATTGTTGTGGCAGATTTATCTTCTGATATTATGTGGTATTATGTCGGTTATTTTGGCAGAGAAAAAGTCATTAATCGTTGGGGTCGCTTTTTTGGTTTAAACCAGGATAGCCTTGTAAAGTTTCAAAAATTAAACGATAAATTCAAAAATCATAAGGGGAAAATATTGTTTATTGCTAAAATAACCCATGTTATTGGTTTTCCTTTTCTCATTAATGCGGGAATTTTTAAATGGGATATAAAGAAATATATATTATTTAATTTTTGTGCCACTCTTCCCAAAACTCTGGGTTTTATGCTTTTGGGATTTTTCTTCGGAAAGGCAGGAGATATTATAAGCAAATATCTTGGTTATGGGACATATTTCGGAATAGGCGCATTTGTCTGTTCTGTAGTAACGTATTTTCTTATTGTAAAATTTGCCAAAAATAAATTTAAAAATTATGAGGAATAAATTAAAAATATTACTTACAATTGAGGTTTATCCCCCGATTATTACCGGTAATGGAATTGCAATTAAAAGGCTTGCCAGTGGATTGTCTGAAAGGGGCCATAAAGTCGCAGTGGTCTGCCCGGGGAAAAGCATAAAAGATGAGGTAACTACAGAGTCAGGGGTCACCATTTACAGGCTGAGCTCTCTGCCATTGCCGGCATTTATTCATAATGAAATAAGGGTTTCACTATTTCCAAAAAAATCCATAAATAATATTTTCAAAGAATTCAGACCGGATATGGTCCATATTACTGATCACCACTTTATCTCCACTGCAGCTTTTTCAGTAGCCAGAAAAAACAGAATAAAGGTAGTGGGTACAAATTTTTTCACTCCATATAACTGGCTTGACAATTATATTATAAAAAAGAGTCCGCGGTTATACAGAATTGCTGCAAAATTTTTATGGAGTTATTATCTAAAATTGTATAACAAAGTTGATATCGTCACAGTTCCAACATTTTTCAGCAAACAACAGGCTCAGGAGGTCGGAATAAATAAACCAATTGAGGTTATTTCATGTGGGATCGATGTAGAGCAATACAGGAATAATGGAGCAGACAAAAGCATTTTTTCGAAATATAAAATAAAAGAAAATAAACTTACTTTGCTTTCAGTAAGCAGGCTTGACAGGGAAAAGAGAGTGGACGTACTCCTGAATGCAGTCTCTCTTATAAAAGATAAAACAGACTTTCAGCTTATAATAACGGGACGTGGGAAAGAAAAAGAAAATCTTGCCAGAATGGTTACAGAAAATAATTTAACAGGAAGAGTAATATTTACTGGTGTAGTTTCTGACCAGGACTTGAAAAATTTATATAAAATCAGTGATATTTTCTTAACTGCCAGCGAAGTTGAACTTCAGGGGCTTTCTATTATGGAGGCCATGGCTTCAGGATTGCCGGTTATTGCAGCATCTTCCATGGCTATTCCGGAGCTGGCACGGGATGGCATAAATGGGTTTCTTTTTAAACCCGGGGAAGCCATGGATGCAGGCGAAAAAATATTAAGGCTTGCAACAGACAGGGATCTCATAAAGAAAATGTCAATTGCCAGCTCCAGGCTGATAGAGGAACACAGAATAGAAACTACTCTTGATAGATTTGAAGAAATATATTATAAAAATCTGCCATAGCAAAATGTCAGCTCGTCAATTAAATATATAAGAAAGAGTATGGCCTGATTTTTATGCTGCAATACCCCTAACAGGCATTGGCCGCCACTTTATAAACACGCTTGGTATTTTCAGTTTTTATATTTTTATATTGAAAATATACGCTCTCCAGTTTTTCTATTACATTTTTTATATCATGTTCTTTCGCCAGTTCAGCGGAATTTCTCCCAAATTTTTCTCTCAGTTTGCTGTCAATATATAATATTTTTATTTTTTCAGCCATTTCTTCCACATCAAAGGCCCTGGTCGTATATCCGTTTACATTATTTTTTACACAATCAGGTATTGCCAATTTGTTTGCTCCAACAATAGGCAGTCCTGAAGCCATCGCTTCGAGAATTGTAATACCCTGGGTTTCTATTGTGCTTGCCGTTACAAAAATATCATGTTCTTTGTACGTGCCGCTCAATTTATTATGTTCAACAAAGCCATAAAAATGAATATTTTTCTCAAGCCCAAGTTCCCTTACCAATAATTTCAGATTTATTAATGCGGGGCCCTCTCCTACAAGATCCAGGGCAATATCAGGAAATTCCGTGCTTAATATCCCAACTGATTTTATAACTATATCAATGGATTTTTCATAACTCATTCTTCCGACATGCAGCAGCCTGGCTTTGCCTTCATACTTTTCTTTGGCAGAGAAAGTGTCGAGATTAAGTCCATTGCTTAAAGACATGACTTCAGTTTTTAACCCGTTTTTTTCGATTTCTTCTTTCATGGATTTGGAGGGAACCATTACCAGGTCACATTTATCATATAAAAGGTTTGATAATTTCCACACTATTTTTTTTGAAAGAAAGTCTTTATCAGATTTATCAATTTTCTTGTTTGGAGAAATACAAACAATAAAATCAGGCAGATAGGTATGGTAAGTTCCGATTAGCGGAATTTTATATCGTTCCGCGAATTGTATTCCGGCAAACCCTAATGTCCCGGGGGTATGAATATGTATAATATCGGGTTTAAACTTTTTAACGCTCTCAATAACTTTCAGAGGGGCAGGAATTGCAAGCCTGAATTCGGGGTAACCCGGAAGCTTGAAAGAAATGTGTCTTTCTATTGAAATATTTTCATGCAGGTTTTTTAACTCTTTGCTCCCGTAGTCTGGAGCATAAAGCTTTATTTTATGTCCTTTTTCTGCAAGAAGCTGTATAAAATTTAATAAAGTTATTGAAACACCGTTTATATTAGGATAAAAAGTATCCGTAAATATTGCTATATTCATTAAAATAATTCCCCGCCTGGATTTTTAATTCCACTGTTAAAATATTTATCTGGAAATGTTATAAAAATATCAAGTGCCGTCGAATTATTTTTTCATTTCTTCCGAAAGTAAATGTGTTTTGAAAAACACGCTCTTACTATAATAATCAAAAACATCATAAAAGTCTAACACTGGTAAGTTTCAGTGTTTGTCAGTCCTTAAATTTTTCAGGATAGCATGCTTTCATGGTTGCGATAATTGCTTCGTTTAGCCCCCCTCTTTTATACCTTAGCTTTTCTGCAGTTTCAGAAGCATCATAATATAAATCGTGGGTTATGATATCACGCATGAGATACTTGCCGTCAAGTCCGCCTTCCAGTCCTTTTTTCTTCCATCCCTTGTCTATCATGCTGCCAGCCATTACTGCCAAAAACCGCGGGATATTTACTATTTTTTTACGCTCCCCGATTGCTGCCATCATCATCTCCAGCATTTCGTTATAGGAATGATTTTCATCTCCGACAGTATATCTTGCGCCATGTTCGCCATGTTCAATTGCCCCTATAATTGCCTCACCAACATGCACCGCAGAAATCATATTTGTTCCGCCTTTTGGAAAATATATGGTTTTGCCTTTCGCAAAACGGTCAAGCAATACATCTTTCCAGAGCGGAATACGGTTTGGCATACTTCCGAATATATATGGAAGCTCCAGGATCATGACGGCCATTTTGTCTTCACCTGCAGCAATAACGCGCTCTGCCTGCTCAACACGGCACCTGATGTAAGGATGGTGTTTGCTCAGTTCTTTTTCTGGCCAGATTCTGTCAAAATATGCAAAATATGAATTAAGGATAACACATTTTTTGATACCGGCCTTACGTGCTGCAACAGCGACCTTTTCACAGGCATCGACAAGTCTTGTATGGAAAAATTCATAAGCCGGTGCAGGAGGTGTGATTCTGTCATCCGGACCCACCGCATAAACAATGGCATCGTAGCCTGCAAAACGCCTCATAAGATCTTCCTCTGTCAGCTCAAACACGTCGCCAAACTGAACATTTACTTCACCAGGATACCAGTCACCCAATACCACATCATCAATTGCAAGGGCGTTTACGGAGTATCCCCTTTCCAGTGCCACAAGCAGTGCATGATAACCCAGAAAACCTGTTCCTCCTACAATCATTATCTTCATAATTACAAACCATTCCTTTCCAAGCTTAAAATAATAATAACAAATACTTCTTTCACAATTTATCCTTCTTATTTTTTAACATTTATTTTCTGCGATACCTCATTTATGGAAAGTTCACATCAGAATATATATACTATACGATTTGTACGACTGTCCTGCACTTAGTTAAAACGTATATCAGTGTAAAGCAACTGTGCTTTTTTTTACAGTCCGAGTTTTATGGTAAATGTGTGCAAAAATCAGTCAGGTTACAGTCAGGTTAATTAAAAGGAAAGGATAAATTATGAAAAACCAAAGTAAAATAGCAAAAATACTGGCAGGCATCTCAGCAGCAATATTAATTCTTGTATTTGGGCTCCTGCTGTCAGGCTGCATCGTAAAAGATTTCCCTAAAATCACAGGCAGCCAAGGTGCCAGCGAAAGTAGTGGAAATGCAATTCAGAACACTATTTCTGTTACCGGAGAGGGAAACATCAAAGTCCTGCCGGATGAAGGATTTATAAATGTTGCAGTAACTGTAGAAAAATTGACAACGCAGGAAGCTGTGGACGAAAACAGCAAAATATCACTGAAAGTCACCCAGGCAATTGAACTGACAGGTGCAGAAAATTTAAAAATCCAGACAATAAGCTATGACTTGGCCCCAATGTATGATTATTCCCAGGAAAACCAGCCGCCTAAAATCTATGCTTACAGAACAACAACCGTCATAGAAGCAAGGACCACAGATTTGAAAAAATTAGGTGAAATAATTGCTAAATCCACCGAGGCAGGCGCATCTTCCATCTCATCCATTGGTTTTGATCTAACCAGTGAAACAAAAAGCCTGTCAAAAAACAGTGCTCTTGCAGAAGCCACAAAAGATGCTGCAGGTAAGGCAAAAGCAATCGCTGATTCGATGGGCCTTACATTAGACAGAGTCTTATATATTTCTGAAGGTTCAACTGCTTTTCAGGGACCGATAATGGCATCGGCCGAGGCAAAGATGGCAGCCGACCAGGTTGCGGCCCCGGTAATTTTACCACAGGAGATGGAGGTCTATTCCTCAGTTAATGTAGTCTACTATTTCAGCAAACAGTAGAAGCAGGATTACAGGGCAGGATGGTCAGGCATAAATATTATTGACGCTGATAACAGCAGTTAATTTTAAAGCCCGGGCGGAATAGTTTTGATTGATTCAATATTTTCTTTATTTAAAGAATGCTGTTAAATGGATGCAGGCATCAAATTATTAAAGTATCCTGTGTCGGGCAATGCTCTGGTGCAGGATGCTTTTAGTTTATGACAGCATTGTCTATGACATCAAGGGCAAGCTGTATCGGGGTATAAACCAGGCCATATACCACGTATATCCCGACAACTTCTCCATCCTGGTTTATTACAGGGCTTCCACTTTCCCCTCTTTCTGAAGAATCGCCTAGGTTCCTGAATATGCTCAGCTGCTTGTCAATGCTTCCAAGCAAATAATTGTCTTCTGAAGGCTTGCTGTTTAAATTGCCTGTTACTTTAAGGCCACCGGAAATATTGTCACTGTAAAATACGCCATAGTCATCAAGATTAAAAAAGTCTGCTTTGTACCCTAAAAGATCGGGATAAACCCATTCCTGGCTGAAGTTTGCCTTGAATTTAAAGGTGCCTTCCTCGCCATAATTGTCATTGACACAATGGCCCGCAGTAATTATATAGCTTTTACCTTTATAGACTATTTTAAAAGCTGTAAAAGTGTAAGCAGTCTCTTTTGGAGAGGTTGAGCCAATATAGACATTTTTCAACAGGTCATTTATATTATTAAGAAGAACCTTTAGCTTTAGGGGATTGCCCTTAAGCCCCGCGAGTTCTTCCTGAAGTTTTGTTATGTCTTCCTGCGCAAGCGAGTATGCCTTTTGCAGCTCTTCCAACTGCGCTTTTGGAACATAATCAGCGGTAATACTGCCAGTGAGTGCCAGATTTTCTGTTTTTAGAGCTTCGAGTTCCTGTGAAATTTTTGCCTCTTCAAGGGACAGGTCATTGTGGTCCTTTAAAAGCTGTTCATAATCAGTTTTGCTTACATAATAATCATCAATAATTGAACAGGAAGTTATAAATATCACAGACAGGAAAACAGTTATAAGGAGAAATACCTTAAAATACTTTCTATCTTTTAATTGCTTCATCTTAAAAATAAAAAACTAAATCACAGCAAAGCTGCCCATAAATCCGATGCACAGGGGGCTAAAATTTTTTTATGAACTTATCTCTCTAACGTACAAATATCATTATGAGTATACCGGCTATTGCAAGCAATATACCAAATACCAGCGCAACGGTTGCGCCGCTTTTGTTGGAGTTTACTATGTCAGTTTCGTTCCTGACGGATAAGATAAACGGTTTTTTTTCATCAATGGGCTTGCCCATAAGGATTTTTGCGCCTTCAAGCCATGCATCTCCCATTGCATAAAGCGCCTGCCCAAGCGATATTGTATTTTCAACCATTCTGAATCCAAGTGTTCTGGCACCCAAAGGAGAGTAGCTGATGCCATTGAAAAAACTATACTGCCTCATGCTTTCCACCGGTTCAAACTTGTCCAGTGTCTTTGAAGTATCCAGCTGCAGGCCTGACTGAGAGATGTCAAAATACACTTTTTCGCCTGACTGGGCATCCTGAATTGTTACTATTCCTGAACTTTTCTGGTTTGTCAGGTGTGATTCTTTTTTTACAAGATGCTGGCTTGCAACACCCTTATCGTCTTTGGTTGTTTCAGTTTCCTCATAAACCTGGTAGAGATCTGAATTAAAATATGCAACATTTTTTGCAGAAAAAGGAGCTTTTTCTCCAGACTCAGATCCTGCGGAACCCTTCAGCTCAACAAAATGTCTATAGCCATCCAGCCCGGCAGCAGCATTATCAGATAATATGCCCTTAAGTTCTGCAATTGGTGTTGTCCGCATAAACTTTATTTCAAGATTCTTACTCTTAATTTTTCGTGGAATAAAAAGGCCGACAAAAATCCCTGCAGCGATCAATATTCCACCTATTATAAATTGCGCCATTGTGCCACCCCTTCATTATTTGGTTATTCTTCAAATGGTCCATCTTTTAAATGAGATAATACAGCGCTCGCCAGTTAATAAAACTTTGGCTGATTCTTTTTTTTAAACGAGCCTGTTTATCACTCTTCACTTGCTTTTTCTTTGAACAATTTCTCTTTTAAGCCACACATTTTACCATCAGCCGGCCGATTATTCTTTGGACATCTCCTCTTTTAGGCGAGCCATTTCATCATTTGCGGCCGTTTGTTTTTCAAGCTCTACAAAAGGATCATTTTTTTCTGCTTCTATACCGGATACCTCAATTGCCGCATCTGCCTGTGCTTCTTTTTCAGCAATTTTTTTCTCCATTTTGTCCATCTTTGCAAATGCGCCTGAGCTGTCAAGATTGCCAACTGCACTTGAGACTTCTTTTCGTGCATCCGCAACTTTGTCCCTTGCTAAAAGCATGGATTGCCTTATTCGGGCTTCTTCCAGTTTCTTTTTTAAAATGTCGACCTGTTCTTTTAATATGCTCAGCTGTCCGGCGATCTCAGTGTGGATTTTCTCATACTGTTTTACACTTTCATCAGCTTTAAGCTTGCTGTCGACTGCTTTTTTTGCAAGTTCCTCATTATTGGACTTTAATGCACTTTTAGCACGGTCTTCCCACAGCTTGGACTCTGCTTTTGATTCTTCAAGCTGCTTGAGCATCTGCCTTTCACTGGCCATAACTGAGCCCAGCCCCTGCACAGCGCCCTGAAGCTGTTCTTCCATATCGATTATTATTTGCTTTACCATTTTTTCAGGGTCTTCGGCCCTGTCAATAAGGTCGTTGATATTTGCTTTAAGCAGGTCTGTAAGTCTTGCAAAAATTGCCATTTCATTTGCCTCCGTTTTATAGTCTTATTAATAATTGAAAGCTTATAATTACACAAATAATAAACCATATCTTAATAACTTTCAAAAATTATTAATAGAATTTTTTATGTTTTCTAATTTTTTTAAATAATAGTTACAAATCAACAGATTTTTGATTTAAAATGAATATTAAAGGCAATTTTTAAACAGTAAGACAAATCACTGGCAACAAAAAATGAAGTACTTCAGCAATAAGGATATAATCGAATATTTTTACAGCAACTATACAAAAGCCGACGGGCTCTGGTTCTTGAAGGTAGAGGAGCTTTATGGATTTGACAAGGCGCTTGAGATTGACAAGGAAGTGTGGAAAGTTATTCCAAAGCTTCAGGCAAGATTTATAAAGAAAAGATTACTGGAAGCGATGCACGAAAATGGCAATACTGATGTCCCTGCAATAAAAACACTTCTTTTTGAAGCATTAAAAATAAAACTCTCGCTTGACAGATTTAAATTTAAAGTCTCAAAAAGTAAAAGCGGTATCAGTTTAAGGATTTCCCAATGCCCATGGTACGAAGTAATGATAAAAGCAAAAAGAGAAATCTTCTCTGAAAAAATAGGCGCAGCTATCTGCAATAATGAGTATTCAGCATTTATAGCCGAATTCTGTCCTGGCGCCGGGATAGATATAAGCAACAGGCTTTGCAGCGGAAACAGCAGCTGTATCTTTAAATTTGATCTTGGAACCCCATACTGACATCCTGCATATAACAATTCATTGTTATTAAAAAATTACTTTTAACCCGGATACAGTCAAAGACTTTTACGCAGGCGAATTTTTCTTCAAAATTGCTGAGTTTTAAATCTTCCGCTTTCGGCCATATCTGTTGTTTTTTTACCTGGTCTTTTTAGCCCGAACAAAAGGCTTTGAATTTCTGTTCCTATGCTGACGCTAATGCCGACGTCACCCCTAAACCATGGATTTGCCGAACTGTTAACTGTTTCCCCGTTCCTGAGTGCAAACTCAAAGCTCACAACGAGCCTGACTTAGCTTTTTACCAGATTATATGTTTCTCTGGCGATAATAAGTTCTTCATCGACTTTCACAATGCAGACTGGAACTTTGGAACCGGCTGAAGATATCAGTCTCTCACCCAGTTTGTCGTTGTTGTTTATTTCTTTATCAAGGCTTATACCCAGATAACTTAAGTCCGAGAGGGTATTTTCCCTCATCATCGGAGAATTTTCCCCAATGCCTCCACCGAAAATAATAAGGTCGACTCCATCCATAACAGCAGCGTAAGAGCCAATATATTTTTTTATCCTGTAGCAATAGGATTCAAAAGCGCGGATACAATCAGGATCATTCTCCCTGACGCCTTTCTGAATGCTGACAAAATCAGAATATTTTTTTGAAAGGCCAAATATGCCGGATTTCTTGTTAATGATACTGTCTATCTCTTTATAGCCGAGATTTTCCTTGCACATCAGATATGTCAGTATGGCAGGGTCCATGTCCCCACTCCTTGTAGACATTATAAGACCTTCAGCCGGAGTAAATCCCATAGATGTGTCGATACTTATACCGTTTTTAACTGCTGTTATTGAGGATCCTCCGCCAAGCATCATTACAATTATCCTGATGTCTTTGGGGTCTTTCCCTATCATGGCCGCACCTGTTTCAATCATATAAGTATATGCTATTCCGTGAAAACCATATTTTCTTATACTGTATTTTTCATAGTATTCATAAGGAATACCATACAGAAACGCTTTGGGTGGCATGTTCTTGTGGAAAATATTATCAAATATTCCGACATTTATGGTATCTTTGCCAAAAACATCAATGGAAACTTCTATCCCGGTTAAATTAGGGGGGTTATGAAGAGGAGCCAAATCAATGCACTCTTTAACGGTTTGTACCATTTGGCTGTCAATGACTACATGGCAGTTTACCCTGTCACCGATATTTACAATCCTGTGGCCCACTGCATATATTTCTTTTTTGTCCTTAATGACCCCTGTTTTGGAATCAGTTAATTTATCGATAATAAAATTAAGTCCGGCTTTATGATCTGCAATACGTATATTATCCAAATTAACAGTTTCCAGGTTTGTTTTAAAACTGATAAGAGATTTGTCAAAGCCTATGTTTTCTATTTTGCCGCTTGCAATTACGCCCTCGTCAGGCATCTTGTAAAGTTTGAATTTTATTGAAGTTGAGCCTGAATTGATTGTCAGAATGTTCATTTTTTTATCCCTGTCTTTTATTTTTTTGATGTCTTGTCAACTTATTTACCTTAAAACCAAGCTTGAGTTTTGAATAAATAACAGTCAAGCTTTAAAAAATTTTTGCAGGCAAAAAAACTGATTATTTTTTTAAAATAGATTTTTGCCCCCGCAGAAGTATACAATGTTTTGAAAAATTTTGAAAAGGCAATTTTACCGGAAAGATAATTATTTATTAAGTTTTTGAAAATTTAAATATATAATGTATCAGTTTATTATTTATATGTGCCTGACCGAAAGGCGGGCTATTTTATAAGGGAGGTTTACTTTGACTACTGGCACATCGAAAAAAAGCATGACAGAAACAATGGTTGATTTGGCAGGCACTATTGAAAGAAAAATAGTTTTCAGCGATGGAAATGATATCAGGCTTGTAAAAGCCCTTGATTATTTCAAGGATCATAATAAAAGCACATTTACTCTTATTGGAAACAAAAATGAAATAATCCAAAAACTGGGTGAAGCGGGCCTTAAAGATAATGCAAGATTTTCTATTTTTGACCCTGCTGATTCTGACAGGAAAGCAGAATATACAGATATAATAAAAAGTGCATTTGAAAAAAGAGGCAAAGAAGTAACCCAGCCGGAAATAAATGATATGCTTTTAAATAATTCGTGTATTGCTGCAATCAAGCTAAAAAACAGTGAAGCTGATTGTGCAGTCGGCGGTTCGATAAGTTCCACTGGGGACCTTCTGAAAGCTGTTATAAAAGTGCTCGGAATGGCTAAGGGCAGAAAATTCCTGAGCAGTTCAATGTTTATGGAAGTACCTGACTGCCGGTATGGACTTGATGGTAAATTTTTTGTTTCCGATCCAGCAATAATTCCCAAACCTAATAAAGAGCAGCTTCTTGATATGACACTTTCAACATACGATACCGCCAAACCTTTTTTTGGGGACAAAATTGTAGTTGCTCTCCTGTCTTATTCAACAAAGGGCAGCGCCCAAAGTGAAGAAATAGACATGATAAGGGAAGTCGCTGTGCTTGCAAAACAGCTAAAACCTGAAATGGTAATAGATGGAGAAATGCAGTTTGATGCCGCAATAGTACCTGATGTATGTTTGAAAAAAGCTCCGAGCAGCCCTGTAAAAGGAATGGCTAATGTCCTTATTTTCCCCGATTTAAATGCTGCCAATATCGGTTATAAAATTATCCAGAGGCTTGCAAAAGCAAGCGTTTGCGGCCCTATCGTCCAGGGAGCTGCAAAACCGTTTAATGACTTGTCAAGAGGATGTACAGTAGATGAGATCATAGCACTTACAGCAATGGCGCTTATTCAGCGAAAAAGTATGGAAGAAGATATCCTTTGATAAAGTAACTTTACAGAAAAAGTTTAAATAATATTCTGGTGCAGAATTATGTAATGGACCCCGGTGGTAAACACCAGGGTCCATTTTTTTGGCGCTCTGCTATCTGCCAAAATAAGCTATTAGTAATATTTATTCTTGGTTTAAAGTATACAAGAATAATAAATATTTTTCATGAGAAATAAAAGGCGGGATATCTACTACTGTGTTTTACGGGAGAGCTGTTTAATCTTATCTCGTAGCGGAGGTCAGTGCGTATTAGCCTGGTATCGGTATGGCAGCGTTGCAAAAGAAATTTTTCGTTTCTGCAAGATCATTGCAGTCACCAGCTAAAAAAATATCAAGCTATAGAAATCCCTTGAATGATTTCATGCCGTTTTCTACATCAATGTTGGTCAGGGTGATGTAAATGGTGGCGGTGCTGATGTCGGAGTGGCCGAGGATTCGGCGGAGGGTTTCAAGATCTTACAGAAAGAGAAACACATTATACCTGATTAATAGCGAACCACGATTCATTAATGTATCCACGCTTAAAGATTAAGTCCTTTCTTTAAAAAATACTCTTCCGTTTAAAATTAACCAAACCCATAATGGTATAAACTCTATAGTTTTTCCTTCTACTTCTTTCCTGGTAAAATAATTTTTGGTAAGTATCACTCCCCTGTTTAATTTGAATTCTTTCAAACCTTCAAGTAAGCCCTCTATTTCCCTATCGTGCGGCTCATCTGTATAGGAAACATTATATAAAGACAAATTAGGATTAAGAACTGCAAAATCTACTTCTCGCTTCCCCTTCCAGTAAGATATCGCCAAATTATTCCTTTTAAGCTCCAAGAAAGTTACATTTTCGGCACACTGCCCTAAATCCGGTCTAAGTTGTGCAGTATTAAAGTTACGCAATCCATTATCAACTACATAAATTTTTCTGGGTCTTTGGATATCCTGTGTTACTTTGGTTTTATAGGAAAAATATGTGCTTTCAAAGAATAAGTAAGCTTTTGTAAAATATTGTAGATAATTTTTAACTGTGTCTACCGACAACTTATTGGGCTTACTTAGACTACTTAAAGTATGAGTTTTAGTAAAATCAGAAAGTATCTGCAACCCCAATAATTCAATATCTCTCGCGTTTCGAAGATTGTTAGGTATTAATACGTCACGGGTAATGCTATCTCGATAATACCCGGAGGCTATTGCTCTTTTTTCAGTTTCATTTTTAGCAAGAACTATTTCCGGATATCCCCCCTCATACAAATAATTGCCAAGGTGGTGGAGAATGGGTATTTGACGGCTATAATTTAAGTCCCATATAGACTGTGCTGTCGCCTTTCCTCTAACCTCTACATTATGAACCAGCAGGTATTCATAAAAGTTAAATGGATACACTTCTATCTGGACATTTCGGCCTGTCAAAACTTCCGCGCTCTCTGATTCTATGAGCGACCTGCGGGATCCGGAAATAAGAAACTTTATGTTTTCCCTTCGCTCATACCGGCTGCCTATCCAGCGGTTAAAGTCCTTAATCCCCTGTATTTCGTCTAAGAAGAGATACACCCTGCCTTGAGGATTGTAGTGTTCAAGATAATAAGTATAAAGTGATTCCAGAAGATCAGCTCCAAGTTTGAGATATTGGCTCACTTGCATATCTTCCAAAAACAGATAAACAACATTCTGGGGCGGGACTTTTTGCTCCTCTATCAGCCAGCCGGCCAGCTGTTGCATAATAACTGATTTGCCGGCATGCCGAACGCCTGTCAGAATCACTGTGTGGCGTATATCTATAAGCTCTTTAAGCGTTTTTAAATACTTCTCTCGAGGTATTGTCCCCTTCCAGGCGCCACGATTAACATCCTCAAAGTGAGGATTCCAGTCAGTTATTAATTTTTCTAAAACTGTAGTTTGCATATAGTGTAGTTTATATTAATTAGCTATAACCGTCAAGTATAATCTAAGGTTCTAATATATATGACCATGATAACGGGAATTTTCGCATCAGTGTCTCGGAAATACAAAGTTATCGATGTTGACCTTCAGACCGTGATTATACTTATAAACCTATCAACCAACGCCGGGTCAAACTGTGTGCCGGTGCATCTTTTAAGCTCTGCAATTGCATCCTCTTTGCTCATTGCCTGCTTGTATGCCCTTCCGCTTGTCATGACATCATAGGCATCAACAATAAGTACTATACGGGATATTACAGGTATTTTCTCACCTTTAAGACCTAATGGATAACCGCTGCCGTCAAAGTTTTCATGGCAGGAGAGAATACTTTTGGCAATATGCGCAATCTGCGGGGATGACTGGGCAATGTTAAAACCTATTTCGGGATGCCTTTTTATTACCGCCCACTCTTTTTTTGTTAGCTTTCCTTTCTTAAGAAGTATCTTTTCAGGGATTGCAACCTTGCCTATATCATGAAGAGTTGCAAGAAGAGAGAGATCGTCTAATTGGTGGGAAGGCAGGTTAATTGATTTTCCCAGTTTTAGGGCAAGCTCATGCAATCTGTCCGTGTGCTCTTTTGTTTCATTGCTTTTTTCATAAAGAGCCTGCTCAAGCGCAAAGACAATGGAGCTTGTAAGGCTTTCTTTCTGGGCAAGCTTGTTTTTATACATATTGCTTTCTGCATCTATGACAATTGTCTGGATGTCCTGGTCTGTTTTCTCCTTTGTTGCAGAACCAATAGACAGGCTGACAGGGATCTTATGTGTAATTGTCTTTTTGCATTCTTTTTTTATCCTTCCTGCAATATCTTCTGCATCAGAAATGGAAGTCTTTGGAAGCAGTATTACAAACTCATCTCCTCCCCAGCGTGCCAGTATGTCATCAGAGCGGCATACCTTTTTTAATATCTCTGAAGTCTCTATGATTAATTTATCCCCCTCGATATGTCCGAAGATATCATTGATGATCTTAAGTCCGTTTAGGTCTCCCATTATAAGGCTTAAGGGCAGCTGCCTTTGGCTGTCAAGTCGTTTTAACTCCTCTTCAAAGAACCTTCTGTTATATAGCCCTGTTAGATGATCGTGAAAGCTTATATAGGTAATTTCATTTTCTCTGTTTTTACGCTCGGTTATATCCTGGAAGGACCCTAGCACACTCTTTATTTCATCCCCTTCCTTTTCTGCTTTTGCGACCGCATTAACCCAGCGCCTATTTCCTTTTGCAGTTATAACTTCCCACTCCTGATCATACGGTTCACCAAATTTAATAGCGTTCTCTATAGCCTTTTGCGCCATTGGCCGATAAGCTGGAATAATAAAGTCTAAACCTTCAGGTACTTTCGGCTCACCTTTACTTGTATCAATTTCGAGAATTTTAAAGGTTTCATCTGTCCATGTTTGGGTCAATGTTTTTGGGTTAAAAATCCAACCGCCTACATGGGATATCTCGCTGACATTATTAAGGAGGGCTCTATTTTCCCGGAGCTCTTTCATTTGTTCAATAACAGTATCTTCAGCATGCCTGCGCTCGGTGATATCT
>CAYZUS010000014.1:0-25038 GCA_964481885.1 uncultured Actinomycetota bacterium
AATATCTGGTCTCCAGGTTTAATTCAATGGCATTTTTGAACTGTTCCTCTGAATAATTTATGCATTGAATTTTATTACCAGCTTTTTCCAATCTGAATAGACTTATAAGTGCAAGCGAGTTATTTTTCAATGCCACCTCATATAAACTTTTTAACATTTCAGAAGAATGTGTTGTTATAAATGTTTGTTTGTCACTTTTCATGCTTGCCTGAATTATGGCTTCCCATACATGTTTCTGCTTGGAAAAATGCAAACCATTTTCAATTTCATCAATAAGAAGAATATCTTCGTTTTTTACTAAAAAGCTTTCGAATATTTGCAAGGATTTTACAAAACCATTGCCATATAAATTAATATCCATTGCCTTATTGAACTCTGAATCATCGATTAATATAACGTTATTCTCAACAAGGTTAATATCCTCTATGGTGCTTTTAAAATTTCTTAAAAAATCTATTACCTGCTTTTTCTTCTTTTCCTGGATTATGGTACTAAAAATAGCAGCTATATTAACATTATTAAAAGTTCCATGGTTTAAATACCGTCCGTTTAAGTCTGATGCAAACTTTTCATCAAACTCAACTCGCGGAGGCATCTCCGGATACAAAATTATTTTAGACTGGTACCCTATTTCATCAACATTAAAATTAATTAACAGACCGGTAACTTCATTTTCAATACCGGTATAATCCATGCTTTTTTGCTCAGATACTTTTAATAAATTGGCATCCCCATTTGAAAGAATCCCGGTTTTTGAAATTACCGGTTTAATTCTTATACCTCTATTTTTTTTACCATTACTCAGTTCTATTAAAATATCCTTAGCGATATTTAAATTGTAATAATAACTCGAAAGGTATTCTCTATTTATACCGATTATGTTTCTAAAAAAATTTGTTGTTGCAATTAAATTTGGATTATTCGGATTTATTGAAATAAAAATTGCATCAAGAATGGAAGTTTTACCTGTACAATTATCACCGACAAAAATATTAATTTTCTTCAAAGGTTTGGCAACCAAGTCGCTTAACCCTCTGAAATTTTTTATTTTTAGACAATCAAACATATAATACCTCAATGTCAATTTCAAATACTAATTTTACATTTAAATATTCACATAATCAAATAACATAATTTTAAAATTATCGTTTAATATTAATCGATTATTATTTAAATTTACGGAGCCTATGCCGGAGAATAGGAATGTTATGCAAATATGTGCGAGGGTATCTTCATGCGTATGCAGGGATATAGTCCAGCACATGCAAAAAATTATGCAGATATAAACTGCTTTTGGTGGAGGCGGCGGGAATTGAACCCGCGTCCGAAAATATTGCCACAAGAACTTCTACAAGCTTAGTCTGTATTCGTTTTTCGCTTATTCCGACCAGACAGACAAGGTTGAAATAAGCTATTCTGTAAAATTTTCCCTCGCAGTGGTCCCAGAAAAACCACCGCAAAGTATCCTGTTAATCGGCGCCCGTTACAAAGCACAGGAACCCCTGCAACAGACGTAGCAGCTTAGTTTATTAGGCTGCTAAGGCTAACTTTGGTTCATTAGCTTTTATATTTATACCAGTTTTTTACAAGTTCTGGAACTTGACTTGCCATCCAAGCACAACCTACTCCCGTCGAAACCTATCGCCCCCCAAAATAGTGGTAAGTTTCAAGGCTATTTCATTATACATGAAATTAAAAAAAAGCAAATACGCCGGTGGATATTTTTTAGCGATAAAATCTGGTACGGCGGTAGATACTTTTTTAGGAGAGATGAACTGTAAATTAGAATATTTTCTGCAGATATCAAAAACTTCAGATTTTTTATCGAGGTTAAGATGCAGACAGATTTTTTGTCGGGATCAGGACGCAGACAGATTTCTTGTCTTATCTGCTCTTATCTTTATAGCTGCTGGCTTTTAGCGCCCTCTTTACTTCAAGGTTGGAATCTTTCTTTGCCAAATCATCCCTTTTATCGCTTTTGAGTTTGCCTTTGGCTATGGCTATCTCGACTTTTACGAGCCCTCCCGTTATATAAATCGAAACAGGCACTATTGTAAGGCTTTTATCGGTCATTTTGCCATTTATCCTGGTTATCTCCCGTTTATGCATAAGCAATTTTCTGGGCCTTAAGGGATTTATATCTGCCATGCGGCTCTTGCTGTAAGGAGAAATATGCATGTTGTGGACAAATATCTCGCCGTTTTTTATCTTTGCATAGCTGTCTTTTAAATTGACTCTGTGCTCACGGATGGACTTAACTTCGCACCCTATAAGCACAATACCGGCTTCAAATCTGTCAAGAATAAAAAAGTCAAAAAAGGCTTTCTTGTTCTGTGCAACCTGTATTTTTCCTTCATTTATGTTTTTAGCCATTTTGTGATTCCCGCCTGCTAAAGCTTGCGCCAAACATTTAATAAAAAAATAACATTAAAAATTTTATAAGAAATTGACAATTTACTTCGATGTTCCCGCCATCTTTTTTATTTCCTCCAACGCCCTGTTAAGCTGAACATCTTCGGTATCCTCAGGTTTTAAAACCACAATAATGTCCGGCTGGATACCGGTTCCATCTATTGTAACCCCGGATGGAAGGTAATATTTTGCAGTTGTAAATTTTAACCCTGAACCGTTCGGGAGCATTTCGAGTATCTGTACTGTTCCTTTTCCATAGCTTTTTTCCCCAATAAGCGTGGCTCTTCCCAAATCCTTTAAGGCTCCGGCAGTAAGTTCCGATGCACTTGCAGAATATCCGTTAATAAGCACGATCATTGGAATATTTGTAAATCCGCCCTTAATCGCCTTAAATTCCTCAAAGCTGTCCTTATAATTGTTCCTGCCTTTGACAGTGACCACTGTGCCGTCATCAAGAAACAAATCACATAATCCTACAGCATCATCGAGAATTCCTCCCAGATTGTTTCTAAGGTCCAGTATTATGCCTGTAGTTTGCCCATCTACCATGGTATTTAATTTTTCTTCAAGCTTCTGAAAACCCTGGTCCTGAAAATCTGCATATTGAATGTAAACTATATTTTCCTCCAGCTTGCTGGCATAAAAATTGGGAACATAAAATCTTCTTCTTTCCACATCAAAACTGATATTTTTATTTTCAGACGTCCTGAAAACGGTGATTTTGACTTTGGTTCGCTCCTGGCCTTTTATCATGGATACGACTTTTTCAAGGGCCACCCCTTCAACATTGGTCCCATTAACTCCCGTTATTATATCGCCTGCTTTTAACCCTTCTTCAAACGCCGACGTATCCTCTATTGTGTTTACAATAATTATCTGCTGTTTGTCATTAACTGTCACTACTATACCTATGCCGCTTGTGGTCCCGCTGTATGAATCCATTATCTTGGAATATTCATCCTTCGGGAAATACTCTGCATGCTTGTCGTCAAGAATTGAAAGCATTCCCTCGATTGCAGCTGATACAAGTTCCTGCCTGGTTTTGACAGTTATCGCGTTTGCTGCAATAAAATTTATGGTGTCACTTATGGATTTGGTTTCAGCCTCAGAAGTGACAGAACTGTCGGAAGGTACCTGTGCCTGGTTGTCATTCTGTGTTGTAACTGTCGCCCCACCGGTCAGCTCTGCAATAAAATTCTCTACTGCCGTAGTGTTAAAACCCAGTGCAAATCCTCCTGCAAAAAGAATTACAGCCAGAAAAACAGATATAAAGATAATTATAACTTTTTTAGTCATTGCTTGTTATTCCTGCTTTCAGAGTATTAATTTCATTAAAAAACCTTAAACACCGTCTCAGACAGGCTCACTGTTATTGCAAAAATCCAAGAGGATTCTGAGCGGCGCCATTTATCCTTACCTCAAAGTGCAGGTGCGGCCCTGTTGACAGGCCGGTTGAACCGACAAGCCCAATGACCTGCCCTCTTTCTACCCTTTGTCCGGGTGAAACAAGTATTCTTGACAGGTGGGCATACCAGGTGGCAAACCCGCCGCCGTGATAAACCATTACAGAGTTGCCGTAGCCGCCGTCGTACCCGGCCTTGATAATTTCACCGCCATCTGCAGCTTTTACAAGTGTGCCGCTCGGCGCAACAAGATCTATGCCTGCATGCATCCTCTTGTAACCGAGAATTGGGTGATACCTCATCCCAAAATTTGACTTTAAAAAGCCGGCCACCGGCCACATAAACTTGTCTCCGGGAGCATTGCCATATTTATAGCTTTCAAGGATTCTTTTTACTTCAGCTTCCTGTATTTCAAATTCCTTGTCAATAGCAATCAGCGCATTTTTATCTGCCCTTGTTTTGCTTAAAAGATTTGATTTTTCTTCATAAATGCTTTCCACTTCCCGCTGCTTTGTTTCCGCATCGGAAAGAAGCTTCCCTATCTCTTCGTTTTTACTTTTTTGTCTTTCGCGCAGATCAAGAATACCTTTTTTAATATTTAAGTTTGCAGTTTTTTTATCCCTGATTTCTTTTAATATTACTGCATCCTGGGAAGCAAGCAGGTTCATGAGCTTAAGCCTTGAAATAAATTCAATGAAATCTTCTGCCTTTAAAAGAATTTCAAGAATATTAGTGGCTCTGTTCTTGTAAATGGATGCGATCCGCTTGTTAAGGATGACGCCCTTTTCATTTAGCTCCTCCTCTATCTTCATTAATTCCTGTTCTTTTAATACCAGCTCGATCGTTCCCTTATCCACTTCACTTTTTGTCTCTGCCATTTTATCGTTTAAGCCATCAAGCTCAGAAAGTGATGCAAGCAGGGTAACCTCGACTGATTTTACCTCTGCAAGATAAGATTGCTCCTGTTTCTTTGTCTCCTGGATTTTTTTCTGAGTTTGCTCCCTTTCTTTTTGGAGTTTTGCAAGCTCTTCTTCCATGGACAGGGCATATAGGCTTGAGCGGGGTAAAAAACAATTAGAACCTATAAAAACTGCAGGGATTAACAAAAACACTACAAGCAAAATAAAAACTTTCCTTACAGGAAAATTTAATAATTTTTTTATTAAAACAGATAAATTAAAAAAATTCATTTTATAAAAGCAGCTCCTTGTTAAAGAAAGCAGCTCCCTTGTTATAGAGAGGGTTTTTAAAAAATTTTTACTCAAAAATATAAGCCGCGGCCACTGCCTGCGATTTAATAATCCTGTTTTAAAAAGTCTCTATGGTATTTATTAATAACTGGTTTTTCTTAAATGGATGCACTTAAATGCGAACATAGCGCTTTAATGCAAAAGCGCTGCTAAGCACTCCCAGAAGGCATCCAATTATAATCATGCCTGCATATATATAGAGCATTATATTGCCATTACCAAGAATCGCCAGATCCTTGATGTGCATGGTGTCTGCAAGCGCAGTTTCACCTTTTATTAGCAGATAATTGGTTATAAAGTACAAAAGAACCGCAGACATCAGGCTTCCTACAAAACCTTCAAAAAATCCTTCAAATATAAAAGGTATCCTGACAAACCAGTTTGTTGCTCCCACTAACTTCATCACTTCTATTTCTTTTCTTCGTGAATGAATTGAGAGCCTTATTGTATTAAAAATCAAAACTACTGCCGCCAGCAGAAGTATTATTATTATTAAAAAAGCTATTGAGCCGG
This sequence comes from uncultured Actinomycetota bacterium, assembly GCA_964481885.1. Taxonomy (GTDB): domain Bacteria; phylum Actinomycetota; class Humimicrobiia; order Humimicrobiales; family Humimicrobiaceae; genus Fen731. The sequence continues at coordinate 5,579 of CAYZUS010000014.1, forward strand.
CAATTGCCGTAATTGAAAAAATCTTCTGCACATAATTCTGGCCATATATAACCTCGTCAACACCTTCAACATATTCCCCGTCTTTGGCGACAAAACGCAGAGCTATCTGGTCAACTTTCTCCGGGCTTTTAAGCCTGATTTCAAATGATGCAGGCAGGGGATTTCCCTGTATTTCCTTTAATATTTCACTTCCTGCATTTTCAGTTTTAAACTTTTCAAGGGCAGCATCCTTTGAGACATAAATTACCTCTGATACTTCCTGCCAACCCTTGATTTCATCTTCCAGGTAGGTCTTAAGTTCACCGGTTATATTATCCTTTAAATAGACAGCTACCTCCACCTGGCTTTTAACAGATGCAAGCACTCCCTGGACATCGTAAATTATGATAAGGAAAAACCCTACAATAAAGAGCGTTATTGCAACAGTCGTTATAGCTGTAAAGAACATCAAAAAATTTCTTCTTAAGCTTGTAAATGTTTCTCCAAAGAAATACCTGGGCCTGAAAATCAAATCCCGTACACTCCTCTCTTCTGGTCCCTTATTACTTCTCCCTCTTCCAGTTCAATTACACGCCGCCTCATTGAATTTACAATGCTTCTGTCGTGGGTGGCCATTGCAACTGTTGTGCCTATCAGGTTGATACGGGACAAAAGCTTCATTATTCCGTCAGAATTTACCGGGTCAAGATTGCCGGTGGGTTCATCTGCAAGCAAAATCGGGGGCCTGTTGACAAATGCCCGCGCTATGGACACCCTTTGCTGCTCGCCTGCTGAAAGCTGATGCGGGTATGAGACAAGCTTGTGCTCCAGGCCCACCAGTTTTAATACCTGGGGCACCTGAACCTTTATCATATAAGAAGGCTTGCCTATGACTTCAAGCGCAAAGGCAATATTTTCGAAAACTGTTTTGTTTGGAAGCAGCTTAAAATCCTGAAACACCGAGCCAATATTACGCCTCAGCTGCGGCACTCTTGAAAACTTCAGATTGCTTATATTTCGGCCCGCAACAAAAATCGAGCCGCTGGTTGCAGAAATCTCCCTTATAAGAAGTTTTATAAGTGTAGACTTGCCTGAACCGCTGGGGCCCACGAGAAAAACAAACTCTCCCTTTTTGATGGTGAGGTTGACATTTTTGAGGGCAACCGTTTTGTCCTCATAAATCTTTGCTACATTTTTGAATTCAATCATGTTCATTTTATTTTATGAGTTTACCCTTTGACTAAATTTTTTTCAAGGTAGCCTTTAATAAATATATCGATTTCACCATTTAAAACTGCCGTTACGTCCCCGACTTCCTGCAAGGTTCTGTGATCCTTAATGAGCTGATATGGCTGAAGCACATAACTTCTTATCTGGCTTCCCCAGGCAATATCTTTTTTTTCTCCCCTGACTTTTAAAAGCTCCGCTTCCTTCTTTTTTAATTCAATTTCATACAGCCTTGACTTTAAGATATGCATGGCTGTCTGTTTGTTTAGAAGCTGTGATCTTTCATCCTGGCAGGTAACCACGGTATTTGTCGGCAGGTGTGTTATTCTTATTGCGGAATCAGTTACATTGACGTGCTGTCCTCCTGCACCGCTGGACCTGAATGTGTCAATTTTTAAATCCTCTTTATCTATCTCGATATCAATATCTTCTTCAAAAAGCGGGATTACTTCCACTGAAGCAAAAGAAGTATGCCTTCTTTTTGCAGAATCAAATGGTGATATTCTTACAAGCCTGTGAACTCCTTTTTCCCCTTTAAGAAGCCCGTAAGCATGTTTTCCCCTCACAATTAAAGTTACGCTTTTGATCCCGGCTTCTTCCCCTGGCAGATAATCAATCACCCTGAATTTAAACCTTTTGTTCTCCATCCATTTTTTATACATCCTGAGCAGCATTTCTGCCCAGTCATGGGATTCTGTTCCTCCTGCCCCGGGGTGAAGTGACATAACTGCGGGATAGGAATCATATTTGTCTGAAAGAATGACATCTTCTTCAAAAAGATCAAGTTCCTCCTGAATGGCTGAAAGGTTCTCGGAAAGCTGTTTTTCAAGGGACGCATCCTCTTCGGATTCCAGAAGCTCAAGGGCAAGCTCTGCATCTTCAATGCGCACGCCAATACTTTCAACCTTTTTAATGTCTTCTTTAAGGTCGCCTATTTTTTTTGATATTGCAGACGCCTTGACTGTTTCATTCCAGAAACCGTCCTGCGCAGATTCCTTCTCAAGTTCAGAAATTTCTTTGGCTTTGTTACCAAGGTCAAAGACAACCTCTCAGGTATGAGTATTTTTCCCTGACTTTTACAAGGCTGTCTTTATATTCATCAAGCATATTGCTTTCACCCCACTAAATTAAATTATTTCCCACAGCATTTTTTATATTTTTTACCGCTTCCGCACGGGCATAAATCATTTCTACCGATTTTTTCATCCACATGCACAGGCTCCGGTCTTGAAGCCTTTGAAGAATCCCCTGATGAACTTGCAACAACATCTGAAGGGCCGCTGGTTTTTACGTTCTTTACTGAGAGTTTTTTTGTTTCCTCTTCTTCGCCGCCGGGCCCCCTGACCACCACTTTTGCATTAAAAACAAGTTTGACGGTATCCACTTTTATTTCTTCAATCAGGCTTATAAATAGGTTATAGGCTTCACGTTTGTATTCAACCAGAGGATCAAGCTGCCCGTAGGCCCTAAGGCCAATGCCTTCTTTTAAATAATCCATCTCAAGCAGATGCTCTCTCCACCTGTTGTCTATAACATTTAAAATGACAAGCTTCTCAAGTTGTAGAAGTATCTCCGGAGAAAGTTCTTCTTCTCTTTCTTTAAATGCCTTCAGCGCCTCTTCTGTAACAATCTCTTTTAGCTCAGCAATTTTTAAGCGTTCGTTTGAAAGCTTTTCCTGTATTTCGTCTGCTTCAAGCAGATTTCTTGTGAAAACTGTCTCCAAAAACTTGCCCAGCTCCTCAAGATCCCAATTCTCAGCAAATTCTGCTGGATTTATATAAAGGCCAACAATGCTTCCGGCAGCACCTTTTATTGTCTCGATGACGCTTTCGTTTAAGCCATTTTCCTCAAGGGCCATTGACCGCCTTTTGTAAATAACTTCTCTCTGTTTGTTCATAACATCGTCGTATTCAAGTACATGCTTTCTTATTTCAAAGTTTCTTGCTTCGACCTGCCTTTGGGCATTTTCAATTGATTTGTTTATTATTGGATGCTGTATCGGCACTTCTTCAGGAAAGTTAAACCTCTCCATAACCCAGCCTATCCTGTCTGAACCGAAAAGCCTCAAAAGATCATCCTCAAGGCTTAAAAAGAACTCGCTAGAGCCTATATCTCCCTGCCGGCCCGTTCGGCCTCTAAGCTGATTGTCAATTCTTCTTGATTCGTGCCTCTCCGTTCCAAGAACGTGAAGCCCTCCTACGGCCACAACCCCTTCTCCAAGAACAATATCCGTTCCTCTGCCTGCCATATTGGTTGCAATAGTTACGGACTTAAACTGTCCTGCCAGCGCTATTATCTCTGCTTCTTTTTCATGGTATTTTGCATTTAATACATGGTGGGGTATTCCCCTTCTTTTGAGCATGCCGGAAAGCCTTTCTGATTTTTCTATTGAGATTGTTCCAACCAGAATTGGCTGCCCTTTTTCATGCCTTTCGGCAATATCTTCGACAACAGCGCTAAATTTTGCATCCTCAGTCTTGTAAATACGGTCCGGAAAATCAATTCTTATCATCGGTTTGTTTGTAGGGACAACAACTGTTTCAAGCTTATAGATATGCCTGAATTCTTCAGCTTCAGTAAGTGCCGTACCTGTCATTCCTGCAAGTTTGCCGTAAAGCCTGAAATAGTTTTGTATGGTAATTGTTGCAAGAGTCTGGTTTTCTTCCCTGATCTTTACCCGTTCCTTGGCCTCAATTGCCTGGTGCAGCCCTTCACTGTATCTTCTGCCCTCCATCAGCCTTCCTGTGAATTCGTCAACTATAAGGACTTCGCCATCCTTTATCATGTAATCAACATCTTTCTTGAAAAGATTCTGGGCCTTAAGAGACTGGTTTAAGCTGTGTATGTACAAATAGTTTTTAGGATCATACAGGTTTTCAATTCCCAGTATCTTTTCTACTTTGATTACGCCGTCTTCTGTAACTGCCGCAGTCTTGGCTTTCTCGTCAACTTCATAATCCACATCCCTGGTAAGTTTTGGAACAACTGATGCAAATTTCTTATAAAGCTCAGTTGTCTCGTAAGCAATGCCGGAGATTATGAGCGGTGTTCTTGCTTCATCAACCAGAATGCTGTCGACTTCATCAACTATTGCATAGTAGTGGCCATTCTGGACCTTATCCTGCTGTCGCGTGACCATATTATCTCTTAAGTAGTCAAAACCAAATTCATTGTTGGTTCCAAAAACAACATCGCAGTTGTATGCAACTATTTTTTCAGCAGTATTCATTCCGTGCTGCAGAAGGCCCACCTTTACACCAAGAAGATTATATATGGGACCCATCCACTGGCTGTCCCTTTTGGCAAGGTAGTCGTTGACCGTTACAATATGTGTAGGTTTTCCTGTAATGGAGAAAAGGTAGACCGGAAGAGTTGCAACAAGAGTTTTACCCTCGCCGGTTTTCATTTCAGCTATCTTCCCCTGATGAAGTACAATGCCTCCCAGGATCTGGATATCAAAATGCCTCATGTTTATAGTTCTTTTGGCTGCTTCTCTGCATACTGCAAAAGCTTCCGCGAGAAGGCTTTCAATGTCCTGATTTTGCGCATATCTGTTTTTAAACTCAAAAGTCTTTGCCGCAAGCTCTGAATTTGACAGTTTTGAAATTGCACTTTCGAGATTGTTTACTCCTTTTACAATTTCCTCATATTTTTTCAGCTGCCTTCCGGCCCCAAATTTTAAAGCATTTCCAAGCAAATTAACTATCTGAACCACCCCGCCATTCAATTTATGAATTATTAAAAATAACCAATTCCCTTCCGGCCCAACTATACGTGGTCTGAGCCTGTAATGAGCCAGGGAATTCTGCCCGTCCTAAATACGGATGGCCCGTTTATTTATCATGGCCATCGTATTTGTAAGGATTGGCTCTACGCAAAACAATTAACTGTTTTGCCCTACGTCAGGGCCATTATGTGTTTGTTACAAATCAGTTTCCAGACTGGGTTCTATCAACCCATAGTCATTGTCGTCTCTTCTGTAAACCACAGCTGTTTTTGATGTCTCAGAATTTATAAAAACAAAAAAATCATGCCCCAGCAGTTCCATTTGAATAATGGCATCCTCCGGAGTAGTCGGTTTGATTGTAAATGTCTTTACCTTTACAATCTGACTTTTTAACTCTTCTTCAATATCCTCAAGAGTGGTGCCTCGCTGATTTTTTAAATCCTCTTCAATGATCTCAAAGCTGGCTGTTTTGATGCCGCCATTATTTCTTCTGCCTCTCTGGATAGTCTTGCCGCGATATTTTTTTATCTGAAGCTCCAGCTTGTCTGCAACTTTATCAATTGCTTCATGCATTTCAGTTCCTGATTCTTTGGCCCTTATTATTTCTCCGGGTGTAAAAACTGTTACTTCAGCAATTTTGCTTTTTGCTATTTTTGGATTTTTTTCCTGCGACAGCTCAACTTCCACCTGGATCACTTTGGCGCAGTACTTTTCCACCCTCGCCTTTATCTTCTTTTCAGCCATCAGCTTTAAATCATCCGTAAGATCGATATTTCTTCCCTTTACTATAAATTCCATTTTACCTCCTCTTTAAAGCATTAACATTATTCTTAAAAATCCTTTGACTTAAAGCAGAACCTTTATATCGTAAAGAATAAAATCCTTACATTTTTTAATTTTCCTTTAAGATATTTACCAAAATATTTTGGTTGTTATACCGGATAAGCCGTTATGAGAGCCCCGTTGTCAAACCGGCCTTACATTGGATGCCTGAGAGCCCCGCTCACCGGATACTATTTCCAGATATACTTTCTGCCCCTTCTGCAATGTCTTAAATCCTTCGGTCCGTATCTCTGTATAATAAACAAAAATATCCCTGCCGTCACTGCATGTAACAAAACCAAACCCTTTTTCAGGACTGAACCACTTGACTGTACCTGAGAATATTTCTTCGCTGCTGTCTGGATTTATTACTCTGTCCCCCTGTAAATTTGTTTTGTTATTTCCGCCTGCCGCAATTTTATCATAATTTTTTTCTTTCATATCATCACATGCCCCTGGCAATTGTAAGCAGATATATCCGATCGGCCCCTGCATTCTTCAGGGCGATACTGACTTCGTTAAGGGTAGAGCCGGTCGTCCACACATCATCTATTACAAGATAATTTTTCCCCTGAGACTGCATGCGGTTTATTACCTTGAAGGCGCCTTGAGGGTTTAACTTTCTGGCTGACCTGTCAAGCTGCTGCTGCCGCAAAGTCTTCTTAATTTTTTTAATATTTCCCGAATACGGCACACTTAATAATTCAGAAAGCCTTGCAGCAATAATCTGCATGTGGTTTAAGCTCTGCTCCTGTGTCTCACCTGAAATTTTAGGATCACCCTGCTTCTGAATATCCGGTACAGTTTCAATAAAATCTATTTTTTCTTCACAGTAATAGTTTTTATATGCTGTTTTTAAAAATCCTGCAAGGATATCTTTTAAAAAATAATATTTCCTGTACTTATATTTTTTGATTAACTCTGCGGTAATGCCTTCATAAAATGCAAAACTTCGAGACTTGAAAAAATAGAAACTTTCATTTTTACATAGGCTGCAAATTTTACAACTTGCTGTTTTTTTGTCAATGCCCCGACTGCCGGAGCTGACATCTGAGCTTGCATCCAAGCAGCTACTTGGACCGCCACCTGATCTGCTGTCTGAGCGCAGGCTTGGTCTGCCGCATGAGCGTACGTCTGGTCTTACATTTGAACCTGCGCCTAAGCAACTACCTGGACCGGCACCTGGTTTTGCATCTGAGCTTTCATACGGATTTGACTCTGAGAATGGCTGACCGCACTTAAGGCAGATATTTTTCCCGGTCAGCTTTATTAATGATTTACATTCTTCACAAACATAGCCGGGGCCTACTTTTCCGCAAACAGTACAAAATGGCGGTAAGACGCTGTCTTTTAAAAGTTTAAAAATATTTTGGAAATCTGCCAAATTTTTTATTTTATTATTTCGTTTGACATAATTTTTACGCTTGGATGGATAATAATGCCATCACCAATGATGCTTTTGGAACCTATGACAGCTTTTTCGAGTACGGAAGCCTTGTCCTTTATCCTTGTGTTGTAGCCAATTATGGCGCCAATAAGCGATGCGTCCTTTCCGATATATCCGCTTCCCCACTTTATTCCCCTGTAAAGAACCGCCCTTTCGTCTACAATGGTATTATCCCCAAGTATGATTGGCCCAAAGAGCTTTGCTCCTTTTTTAATTGTGCAGCTGTCCCCAATACAGACGGGCGGTATAATAACCACTTCTTCCTGTATCCTGCAGTTTTTTCCCACCCATACGCCATCTCTTATCTGGTTTCCGGGGATGCTTACTTTAACTTTTCCTTCAAGCGCGTCGAAGTTTCCTTTCTGGTACTCATCAAGGCCGCCCACATCGTTCCAGTAATGATTGTGCCTGAATCCATAATAGGGAATATTCTGCTCGAGCAGTGCAGGGAATACATTTTTCCCGAAATCATAGAATGAATTTTCCGGTATATGCTGAAAAATCTCAGGTTCAAATACATATATTCCACTATTGGCAAGATTTGATTTTTCCTCTCCTGCAAGCGGTTTTTCCTGGAACCCTGTGATTTTGCTGTTATCGTCAACCAGCACCACTCCATACTGGGATGGATCGTCTATTTCAGTAAGAACAAGTGTTGCTATCCCACCTTTTTGCTTGTGAAACTCCATTACTTCTGAAAGATTCATGTCTGTCAGGGCATCACCGCTGACGACAATAAAGGTATTATTTTCAAAAAAACCCTCCACTTTTTTAACGCCGCCGGCGGTCCCCACCAGCACATCCTCAAAAGAATAGGAAAGATTAATACCGAATCTTGAGCCATCTCCAAAATGATCCTTTATTGCTTCAGGAAACCAGTGCAGGTTGCTCACTGCATCCTTGAAATCATGCTTTACCAGAAGCTCAACAATATGTTCCATTACCGGCCTGTTTACTATTGGCGCCATCGGTTTTGATATCAGGTCGGTTAGCGGCCTGAGCCTGGTTCCTAGTCCCGCTGCCAATATCATAGCTTTATTTTTTTTCATTCACATGCTCCCGAATATTTATTATTTTTTATTTTTTACTTCTTCGCCGGAACGGTCCTTTTATCTTTTCAATAATTTTATCAATATTGCATTACCACCTCCAAGACATATTTACTGTCTTTTGGAACCATGCTTCTGTTTTTTTTACTCGGTCATTACGGCCTTGTCGGCATTGCCGCTCTGTTTTTTTCGGTATTACCCTGCCGGCTTACACGGAATGCCCTTTTTTATTGTCTGCCTTCGCCCTATCGCCTTTCCTGCATTTCTTTAATGTTTTGAACAAAAGGTGGATAGATAACGCCCTTTTCTGTAATTATTGCAGATATGTTTTCATTTGGAGTAACGTCAAAAGACGGGTTAGCAACAGGCATATATTCAGGGATGATTCTTTTTCCCAAAACTTCCCTGACCTCACTGTCGCCTCTCTGCTCAATCGGTATTCCGGCGCCTGTTTCAGTATTAATATCTATTGTTGAAACCGGGGCCGCAATATAGAACGGAATATTAAAATACTTTGCAAGTATCGAAACAGAAAGCGTCCCTATTTTGTTTGCTGTGTCACCATTAGCTGCCACCCTGTCTGCGCCGACCACTACAATGTCAACCATGCCTTTTGACATGAAATATCCGGACATATTATCAGATATAACAAAGAATGGTATTACCTCCCGGTAAAGCTCCCATGCTGTAAGTCTTGCCCCCTGAAGGTATGGCCTGGTCTCGTCCACTATGACATTTGCAACTTTGCCTTTGGAATGCAGGCTCCTTATCACACCAAGCGCCGTGCCGTAACCGGCTGTTGCCAGTGCGCCCGCATTGCAGTGAGTCAGTATTTTTAATTTGGCTGCCGAAGCTGCAAATATTGCTGCGCCATTCTGGCCAAGCCTGAAGTTTATTTCAATATCTTCCTTTTCAATATTTTGAGCCTCTTTTGCAAGCCTGTCTTTTACTGAGTTTATCAAGCCTGCCTCATCTGGATAAGAGTTGCCCTCGTCCAGGACCTTTTCAGCGATGCCTTTCATTCTGCTGATTGCCCAGAAAAGATTTACAGCAGTGGGCCTGGTGTCGCCAAGCATTTTAAGCTTTTCATTCAGGAACTGCATAAACTCTGCCCGGTCACTGCCTTTATACTGCCTGGCCGCCAGAGCTGCACCATAAGCCGCTGTGACACCAATGGCAGGTGCGCCCCTTACAACCATGTCCTTTATTGCAACGGCGACATCATCTGCTGTGACGCAGTCAACATATATTTCTTCAAACGGAAGCTTTCTCTGGTCCACAAGCTTTAAGCTTTTATTGTCCCATATAAGCGTTTTTACATTGCTCTCATTCATTCTTTACTCTCATCCATTCTTTGCAAAAGTGAATTCCGGGCTCTTACCTGTTGTATGCCCTTGCCAATACTGTGTCCTTATTCATTATAGGATCTAATGAAAATGTTAATCTTACCAATCCTTATGTTCCAAGCTCCCAGGCATTAAGATATTCTTCCTGCTGCTTTGTCAGTGTATCGATTTTAATACCCATGCTCGCAAGTTTCAGGACAGCTATTCTTTTATCAATATCTTCAGGCACTGTGTATACTTTCTTTTGCAGTTTTGCGCTGTTTTCAAAAATATATTTTGCAGAAAGCGCCTGGTTTGCAAAGCTCATGTCCATTACGCTTGCAGGATGGCCCTCAGCGGCGCCAAGATTTACAAGCCTTCCCTCTGCAAGCACATTTATCCTGCGCCCGTCCTTCATAAAATACTGCTCTACAAATGGCCTGATTTTATCAACACGGCTGCAGTTTTTCTTTAAGTAGTCAAGATCGATTTCAGCATCAAAATGTCCGGAGTTTGCCACAATTGTATTATCTTTGCAGTTTGCAAGAATGCTCTCCCCGATAACATTGATATTTCCGGTAACTGACAGGAATATATCGCCAATTTTTGCTGCTTCAGTATTCTGCATAACTTCATAACCATCCATTTTTGCCTCAATTGCCTTAAAAGGATCTATTTCAAGGACGATTACAGCCGCTCCCATGCCTCTTGCCCTCATTGCCACGCCTCTTCCACACCAGCCGTATCCAACGACGACAAATTTTTTGCCGGCCAGCAGTATATTTGTTGCCCTTAAAATGCCGTCAATTGAGCTCTGCCCGGTGCCATACCTGTTGTCAAAAAAATGCTTTGTCTTGGCTTCATTAACAGCGATTATCGGGTACTCAAGTACCCCATTGTTCTCCATTGATTTCAGTCTTATGACCCCTGTGGTTGTCTCTTCTGTTCCACCAATCACATTTGGTATAAGATCCTTTCGCTTGGTGTGAAGCAATGTTACCAGATCAGCTCCATCATCCATCGAAACCTGGGGTTTTTTATCAAGCACACTGTTAAGATGCCTGTAGTATGTGTCATTGTCTTCGCCCTTTATGGCAAAAACCGGGATTCCAAAATCCTTAACAAGCGATGCTGCCACTTCATCCTGTGTGCTCAAAGGATTAGAGGCGCAAATGCTTACCTGTGCCCCTCCGTCTTTTAGGGCTATCATGAGATTTGCAGTCTCAGAAGTTACGTGAAGGCATGCCGCAAGCACAACTCCGTCAAGCGGTTTTGTTTTGCTGAAATCTTTCCTTATCCCTTCAAGGACCGGCATGTCGTTTCCTGCCCATTCAATTTTTTTTCTGCCAAGCTCAGCAAGGCCGATATCTTTAATGTCGTAATCCATTTTTTTCTCCTGTCTTTTTAAAATTATTTGTCCAGTTTTGCCAGCTCTGTTTTCAGTGCTGATATCCTGTCAATTGGTGTAGGGTCCGTATTATATAGAAAAGCAAGATAAACACTTGCGATATCCCCAAGATACATGGTTGTAAGGGCCCTGGCAAGTTTTGAGCGCCCTTCTACCGGTATTTCAATTATTTTGCCCAGATTTTTTCTTATAAGTTTGGAAGTTGTGTCAATCCTGACACTGATTCTTTCTGAAGCTGTCGGGTCCTTAAATACAATTAATGCAAAATTTTTTGTAATTTCACTTAAGTTCTGCCAGCCTACAGTCTCATTGTGATTAAGCTCGGGAAATTCAGACGCAAAACATGGACATTTTGAATTTTCATTTATTTCACATTTCCACCTGTATGCTATGGCGGAAAGAAACCCGCTTACACCGCAGACGACTGCCATATGACCCTCAAGGGAAAGGGCGAGCTGTTTTGCCGGATTATCTGCCTGCCCGGTTTCTCTTCTGTAAAGCAGGGCCTTTTGTTTTAAAAGTTCCAGGGATTCATCAATATCTGATTTGCTTACAGTGACTGCCCCTATTGCATCCAGTGACAGCAGAGTCGAAAAGAAAAGGTATCCGGATGCGCCCCTCGGCTGAAGGCCTCCCGGCACTGTTACAAGGCATTTGTTTTTTTCATGGGCAATTTCCGTCAGCTTTCCGCCCGAAGAAATGCACATGATTTCACAATTTCTTTCAAAAGCCTGCCCGACTGCACTCAGCGTTTCCTCGGTATTGCCGGAATAACTTATTGCAACAACGAGCCAGCCTTCCCTGACAAAAGCAGGCAGCTCGTAATCCTTTATGACTTCCACGGGAATCTCGCATGAGTCGGTTACCAGGTTTTCTATAATATCTCCAGAAACGCCTGAGCCGCCCATCCCAAGAATTGCAATGCCTTTAAAACTCCTGTTTTTGAGGTTTTTATAATCCCCTGCTCTGACAATTCCCTGCGCGGTTATAAGCTGGTCAACAAAGTGTTCTTCAATGCCAAGCATGTCCTGCCCGTCAAGCTCCCCTATTTTTTTCAAATCATCCAGAATGTTCATCAAGCTCCTTCTAATATTTCCAAATTTATATTTTAAATTTTAATTTAAACGCTCTCCATAATTTTCTTTCCAAAATTATGCAGGATATCCAGTTTTTCATTGGAATCACTTTCAGCATAAATCCTGATGACTGCTTCCGTACCAGAGGGCCTTATCATTATCCAGCTTCCGTCTTTTAGAACATATTTAAACCCATCGATTGTAACCGGTTTGGAATTCATTTCTGCTTTCAAAATATCAGGAATATTTTTGGATAAATAATCCCTAAGGCGTTCCTTTCGCACGTTGTCAATCTCGTAATCTGCTCTTCTGTAAACGAAATACCCGAACTCATTATAAATATCCTTTAATACCTCGTTTACTGACTTGTTTTCCCTGCACAAAACTTCGATTAGCTTTAGGCCCATAAAGATGCCGTCTCTTTCAGGCATATAACCATTCACCCAAAGACCCCCGCTTTCTTCGCCGCCCATAAGCACTCCACCGGCAAGGATTTCTTCGCTGATATACTTAAAACCTATCGGCCTGATTAAAAGCTCCAAACCATATTTTGCGCAAATCCTGTCGATTATTGAGGAAGTCGAAACAGTTTTTACAACTTTTCCTGTAAGCTTGTTGTTTTTTACAAGATATTTTAAAAGTATTGCAAAAATATGGTGAGAACTTACAAAGTTGCCGTTTTCTCCTATTGCTCCTATCCTGTCTCCGTCTCCATCAAGACAAATTGCAAGCATGCTTTTTTTCTCTTTCAGGATTTTAACCGCTCCGTTTAAATTATTGCCTATAGGTTCAGGGTTTAATGTCCCAAACGACGCGTTTTTATGCCCATGGATCTCGATAATATCAGAACTGGAAAGTTCCTTATAGATTTCTCTGCACAAACCCTGGCCCGCTCCGTACATGGCATCGATTACTATAGGAAAATTAAAGTTTTTCTTTATGATATCCGTATCTGCAAGGCTTAAGACATATTTTTTATAGTTTTCCAAAAAATCGCACTCAGAGTAACTGTTTTGAGGGTCATGGGATGCATTGCTATTATTCGACAGGGATTTTGCTTCCTTATTATTAAAAACCGCGTTTACTTTATCTTCTATCGGTTTTACGATATCCATGGTTGCAGAGCCGCCGTAGGGCCCTTTTATTTTATATCCGTTATAGTAATAAGGATTATGGCTGGCCGTTATCATTATTCCCAGATCCGCCTTATTATCCACAACCGCTTTTGAGAGAGCCGGGGTTGTGACAAAATTATCTGAAAGATGAGTGCTTATGCCGTTTTGATAAAAAACAGCTGCTGCAGTCTTTGCAAACCTGTCTGACAGAAACCTTGTATCGTAACCGATTACAACTTTTGGCTTCTTTTCCTTAGAGTCAGGCGCCGGACCCTGATTCGGGCCCTGATCCTCGTTGGCGGTCTTATTTGTATCCTGATCTGGCATACCGTAATTGTCAGGATGGCTGCCTGCCAGGATATCTTTTATGATGCCTTTCTGATCTGTGCTTTCTGTGGAGCTCGCAGGTTGGACGTGGCCGTGTTTCTCTCTTAAATAATCGCTGATTCCGGATGAGATTACTTTGATTTTTTCTTCAGTGTAGTCAAAGCCAACAATCCCTCTCCAGCCGTCAGTGCCAAACTTGATTTCCTGTTTCATGAGTTTCTTGCTTCCTGTTTATGTATTGTTTGCCTTTTTTAACTGGTTATAATCATATTCCACCATTATTTTTACCAGCTGCTCAAAATTAACCTGTGGCTTCCAGCCCAGTACTTTTTGGGCCTTTGACGAATCCCCGATAAGCAGATCCACTTCGGCCGGCCTTATAAATTTCTGGTCTATTTTAACATATTTTTCCCAATCCAGGCCAAGGCAGTCAAAGGACGCCTGCACCCATTCTTTTACGCTGTGGGACTCTCCGGTGGCAATAACATAATCATCAGGGCTATCCTGCTGAAGCATGAGCCACATTGCCTCCACATAGTCTTTTGCAAAACCCCAGTCCCTTTTTGAATCCATGTTCCCAAGATATAAATAATCCAAAAGTCCAAGTTTTATTTTTGCAACTGCATTTGTTACTTTCTTGGTAACAAATTCAAGGCCCCTCCTTGGAGATTCGTGATTAAACAAAATCCCGCTTGCAGCAAAGATATCGTAACTCTCCCTGTAATTGACTGTTATATAATGCCCGTATACTTTTGCAACGCCGTAAGGGCTCCTTGGATGAAAAGGTGTTTTTTCTGTCTGAGGTATCTCCTTTACTTTGCCGAACATTTCAGAGCTGGAGGCCTGGTAAAACCTGATATCCTTGTTTACCAGCCTTACTGCTTCAAGCATCCTTGTAACACCGATGCCGGTAAACTCTCCTGTTAGCACCGGCTGGCTCCAGGAAGTTGGGACAAATGACATTGCGGCAAGATTATATACTTCATCCGGGTTGATCTGTTTGATTATGCTGATTATTGAAAGCTGATCCAAAAGGTCCGCCTGCACAAAATTTATCCTGTCTCTGATATGTTCTATCCTGTCAAGTTTTTCAACTGATGACCTTCTCACCATACCGTAGACTTCATAACCTTTTTCAAGAAGCATATCGGCCAGATATGAGCCGTCCTGCCCGGTTATTCCTGTTATCAATACTTTTTTCAAAGATATCCTCCTTATTAAATCCACTTAAATTTACAATAAAAAAACAGCAAGACCAGAAAATTCGAAAAACAAAAAACATCAAAAACCAAAAAATACTTGAAAAATAAAAATTATTTCAGCATATAGTTATGAAAAAAAACAGGCATCTTAATTACAAAAATGTACAAATCCTCCCGCTGCAGGATTTAAAAATTTATCTGGCCCTCTGAAATCAAAGAGTTGCTGTTTATCCTGATGCCATTTTTTAAGAGATTGTTTTCTTCAATAGTGGAATTATCACCGACTATTGAACCCCTTTCTATTTTCACATTATCGCTTATCTTGACATTTTTCCCTATTATTGAGTTCCTTATTATACAATTCTTGCCAATGATGCAACCGTCAAAAATCAGGCTTTCAGCTATGCTGGTTCCTGAAGAAATGGTGCAATTGCTTCCAACTACGGTAAGCGGCAAAAGTTTTGCACCGGCCCCGATTTTTGTATTGTCGCCCACAACCACCGGCCCTGTAATCAGATTATCCTTTGTGTATTCTGTGCCTTCTCCAATGTAAATGTTTGAAAAAACTTTTTTATACGGAAAATCAAAAGGCACTTTCCTGTCAAGAATATCCATATGTGCGCTCATGTATTTCTCAGGCGTCCCAACATCGAGCCAGTAATCATTTGTCACGAAACCGAATATCTTGTATCCGAGTTTTAAAATCTTCGGGAAAAGCCCTCTTTCAAAAGAATAATTTTCTCCGGCTGGAACATGTCCCATTATGTGCGGTTCTATAATGTAGGTTCCCGCATTAATAAGATTGGTAGTTACCTCTTCCATGCTGGGTTTTTCCAAAAACTCTTTTACCCTGCTGTCCTTGTCTACCGGCACAAGCCCATAAGCTGTCGGGTCCTCCACCGGAGACAGTGAAATTGTTATGTCAGCTTTTTTGGATTTATGAAAAGCAATCATGTTTTTAAGGTTAATTGTTGTAAGCACATCCCCGTTAAAAACCATAAAAGCTTCATTGCCCAGATATTTCTCAACATTTTTTACCGCACCACAGGTTCCCAGCGGAGTTTCCTCTGTTACGCAAACCAGCTTTATTCCGAATTTTGATCCATCCCCGAAATATGAATCAAAAAAATCCGGCAGGTAACCCGTTGACAGTATTATCTCATTTACTCCAAAAGATTTAAGCCTTGTTACAAAATACTCCATAAAAGGCTTGTTGATTAATGGAAGCATTGGTTTTGGGGTTAAATTGGTAAGCGGTCGCATTCTTGTTCCTTTTCCGCCTGCAAGTATTACTCCTTTCACTTTTGTGTGCTCCTTTCTCTCCACCAGTTTAAAATATCTGAAAGGGACCGGTTTATATCGATTGCGGGTTCCCAGCCAGTCTCTTTTTTTAATTTGCTGTTGTCGCCATAAATAACTTTTAAGTCTATTGGCCTGAATTTTTTATCATCAACCTTAATGCTTATATTTTTTTGTGTGCTACAAGAAATCAGGATATCAAGTATATCTGATATTTTTCTTTTTTCACCTGAGCAGACATTATATGCCTGGCCGGGGCGGCCAGATTCGATTATGCATTTATAGGCCCTTACAACATCTCTTACATCAAGAAAATCTCGGTAAACATCCATATTGCCCACATAAATAACCGGTTTTTTGAGCCCCGTTTCAATTTCTGCTATCTGCTTTGCAAAATCTGAGGTGACAAAATTTTCGGATTGTCCCGGCCCAATGTGATTAAAAGAGCGGGAAATATAAATATTTAAGTTGTTTACTTTCTGATAGGTGGAAGCAAAAAAATCGAGCGAGGCTTTGCTTATTGCATAAGGGTTGGAAGGATTTATATTAAATTCTTCCCTGATTGCATCAGTATTTCCACTTTTTGTCTCCCCGTATTCTTCTGCAGTGCAGACAACAAGCATTTTACAGTCCGGGCAGTACTTTTTAAGGGCCTCAAGCAGATAAATACCGCAAAAAACATTGGTTTGGAAAGTCTCAATCGGGTTTTCCCACGAATATTTAACAGATGCCTGTGCGGCCAGGTGATAGATTCTGTCAGGTTTATATAAGCTGACAACCTCATCCACTTTTTTTCTGTCTGTCAGATCAGCCTGGAAATACTCAAATTTAAAATTTACTTTATCCTGAGAAGAAGCGGAACTCAGGGTGTCAAGCAAAACAGGGTTTGAGCCGGGGAACACATTGAGATCTTCAGAGCCTCTTTGCCTTATATCAATTCCAATAATATGCTCCTGTTCGGACTGCCGGTCCCCTGCAAACTTTCCACTCTGCGAGCTATTCCCGTCCGATCCGCCCTGCGAGCCATCCCCAGGGCAGCAGCCAGCCTGTTTACGTTTGGTGTCTATCAGAAACTTAAGCAAATGCTGACCCACAAATCCGCAGGCTCCGGTTATTAGTGTTTTCAAGAATATCTCCCGTTATTACTTTTAGTTTCCACTATTTTAAAAGATTTTTAATAAAAGTTAAAAAGATTCTTAAGCCCAGCAGCGGCAGCAAAAGCGGCAGCAGCAGGACTTTGGCTGTTTTACGATAGTTCTTCCAGAAAAAGTATAATACACTTTTCTGCATTCGTATACTTGAAGTTACTGCGCCGGACAAAGAATTATTTTTTGTGCTGCCTCCAATATGATGCAGGATTTCAGATTCGGGAAAATAATATACTTTCCATCCTTTTTTCCACATCTGGTAACACAGATCCGTATCCTCTACATACATAAAATACTTTTCGTCCATGAGCCCTGAATCATTTAGCGAAGAACGCCTTATAAGCATGCAGGAGCCGGATACCCAGTCAACCACTGATATTTCATCACGATTTATGTCAGCAAGCTTGTACCTTCTTGAAAATGGATTATCCGGCACAATATTTGTAAGTATGGAATGCATTCCGGCATCAAAAAAAGATGGAAACTTCCTGCAGGAAAACTGTACTGAGCCGTCGCTGTTTATTATTCTGGGCCCTGTAACTCCTGCATCTTTATTTGCATCGGCAAATTCCAAAAGTCTGTCAATTGAATTTTTGTATACTCGGCAGTCGCTGTTGATAAGTAAAATATATTCAGAGTCTGAGCATTTTATTGCCATATTATTGGCAGCGGCAAATCCCTGGTTTCTGTCATTTTCGATAAGCTTAACCTGCGGATAATATTCCCGGACAACCTGTGCGCTGCCGTCTGATGAAGCATTGTCAACCACTGTTATTTCAAAGCTTTTTACAGGTCTGTAGTTATTTATGGAATCAAGGCAATCCCTTAGATAGTTTAAGCTGTTGTAGCTTACAATTATAATGTTTAACTTAAATAGTTGTTTTTCTGTCATATATGAAATAATTTAAGCTAACAGACAAAAAAAGTAAACTTCAAAATAAAATATTTGGAAGGTTTTTGTGATAAATGAAACCGGCGGTCCCTTTAATAAAAGAACCACCGGTTCTTATTGCTCTAATCAATATGACATCCTTTGTTAAGAGCTTGCAAAATCATTAATTTTTAAAATAATGCTGCAAAACACTGCCCGCTCAGGAAAAAATGTACAACTTGTTTTCTTACTTTTTTTCGCGGTCCGCTGCTTCTATCATTTTTTTAGCAATTCTTAATTCTGTTTTTCTCCTTATTTCTTCAGTATAAACCCTTATTTCTCCTACAAGCCTGTTGTATCTTGTAATATAAATAGTATCCCCCAAATTCTTTGTGAGATATTCAGTAAGATTTACGCGAAGGTCGTTTGTATCAATTTTTTTTATTTCTTCTTCCATTGTTTCACCCCTTATCTTTAAAATTTTTGCCAAATAACTCAAAACTAAAAAGTTTCTTTCCTTTTTAATATTTCTATTATTTAACTGTAGTTTATCATATAAAATTGTATTATTCTATTATAAAAACAATAAAATTAAATGTCAAATTATTTTAATATATATAAATAAATTTTATTTAATCAATTTTTTATAAAAAGCTAATCCTTAAATAAGACTTTTAAGGGAAATGTAAAAACTATTTGTGCTATATTTTGTCGAAATAAGTATAGGGGTTTAAAAGTTTTTCCTGATAAAGAGCCCATAAATAAACCCTGCTAATTTTGCTGTTTCAATAAAGGGAAGCATTAGGGGGATAGTAAAGATTGTTTTAATTTTAGTAATTAAAAGGATTTTTTTATTTTCAGTAAAAACACAGCAGTTTTTATCATTTAAAAAATAGCTTATGCGAAAGTATGGCCTGTATATAAACGCTGCAAACAACAGAAAAATTGCTGGCAAAAACCACAGGCTTACAAATACTACGGCTAATATAAGTGCCGCGAGCAGAAAAACAGATGCAAACCTTATGAGGTGCCTGTGCGAATACATCCTGCCTACTGCGTCTCCTTTTGCATAGCGGAAAAACTGCCTGAAAATCGCTTTAAGGCTGTTGCGCAGGTTCCAATAGACCAAGGCATCAGGATTAAACCAGATCTTATACCCCAATGCTTTAAGATTAAAATTAAAACGCATGTCTTCCCCGAAATCCATATTCTGCGGATAACCTTTCGCTTTTTCCCATGCAGACTTTGCAAAACTTATATTTCTTGAAGAAGGCATATATTTGGAACGGATTATTTCACTTTTTACAGGGAGTACACATACCGCCAGACAGGCCTGAAGGAAATTTTCGATGTATGGAAAATTATAACCACCGGCAACAATGCCAGCCGAATTATCGACAACAGGATCTGCCGAGGTCCCAATCATGTTCTCAGTCTC
>CAYZUS010000014.1:25138-34128 GCA_964481885.1 uncultured Actinomycetota bacterium
GTATTGACCCTGGGCACAGTCTCGATCCCGGTCCCAGTCTTATTTCCAGTCTCAATCTTGGTTCCAGATGAAATATCTGCACTGACAGAGTTTTTCATGCAGTCTTTATCCTGAACATCGCTTTCCCTTTTTTCCTGCTGATTGCAGGTAAAATATTTACTTATTTCCTCAATCCAGTCTGGTGATAACCTGCATCCGGCATCACTTACACATATGTATTTGCTTCCTGCATTTTTTATTGCAATGTTTCGGCCGCTGGAAATATTTGCACCCGGCGCATCATAGATTTTTACCCTCGCAGCATCATTGATAATACTTTCAAAAACAAGCTTTTCGCAGGCATAATCGATATTCCCGGATTTGTTTTTACTCTCGCTAACTGTCATGCGGCCGGACAAAGAGGCGGCAGAATCATTAAATGAATTGCAATCTGATCCTGGCTGCAGAATATTGCTGCTAACCTTCTCATTGCCATATGGGACATTGTAACTGTCAGCTTCTTTTCGGTCCGACGGCATCGCCTGAGGCAAAGTTCCCTCTCTGCATGTGTCAATAAGTATAGTTGTTTTAAAACCGGGAGTTTTTTCAATGCTCCTGAAGAAATCCTTTATTACGGCCAGGGTGTCGTCACTGGAACCGCCATCCACTATAATTATTTCAGAAGGCAGCACGGTCTGCTTAATCAAACTGATAAGAAAAGGAATGAGCGCACCTGATTCATTAAAAACCGTGCAAATAAATGCCAGCTCTCCAAAATAAGTTGTTTTATCATTTGCCTTCATGCTGATTTTAATTTTTAAACTCCTCTAAAATAAATAGTTAAAGCATTTTTACATGATTTTGCCCTGCTGCCAAACTCGTCTCTTCTCTTTTTGCCAGGACCAAAGAACCCTATTATGGCTGAAAGCACCAGCCTGTTGATAACATAAGCAAAATACAGAAAGCTTGCTGCTGTTCCGTGAGCTTTGGAATAGTTTTCCGTAAAATAAATTTCCCTGCTCTTCCATATTTGGGCCTCACGAAGCCCCATGTCACGCTCAGCAATTCCGGCATCAAGATGTTTGACTTTATAGTTCCAAAAATAATAATTGCTGAAACCTGCTTTCGAAAGCTTAAGGCATAAGTCTGTATCCTCGCTATACATAAAATATTTTTCATTAAAACTGCCGGCAGAAAAAAATGTTTCCTTCTTTAAAAATAAAAAAGCGCCGGACAGCCAGTCGACCTTTCTTGTTTCTTTATGATCCCAGTATGTCATGAAATACGAACCAAATACTTTTGATCCTGAAAAAACCTTTGAAAGAAAAAAGCTTTCATAGAACTGGCGTGAAAGAGTCGGAAAGGATCTGGTGCTATACTGAACAGAACCGTCGATATTGATTATATTTGCACCTATTGCGCCAATTTTACCGACTTCACTTTTCCCTTCATAAAAGGCCATTATTTTATCAAACCCACCCTGGACAAACTCTGTGTCAGGATTTAAAAACAACAGGAAATCCCCGAGTGCCGCCTCTGAGCCCAGATTTGATCCTCTTGAAAACCCGATGTTTCCCCCGGATTCTATGAGCTTAATACTGCACTCCTTGCTTTTCAGGAAATTCTCGTTTATAAAAGCCGGACTTCCATCAGTTGAAGCATTGTCAACAATAATTATCTCAAATGCCAGGACTTCTTCTATATGGGGCGCATGCAGATATTTAATAATACTGTTAATGCACTTCTGTAAAAAATCCAGACCGTTATAGTTTACTATAATTATACTTAAATCCATTTGGAATCTCTTGTTTTTAGTACTGAGATGTTAATTCTCTGCGATATCCGCGATTGCACCCTTTCTTTGGGCCACTCGACAAAACTACTTAATACGCTTTAACGTTTTTTTACAATGTTATTTAACGATGATCCCCCGTCTACAATGCTATTACACAAAGATTTCCCATATGCAATGTTATTTCACGATGATTCCCCGTCTACAATGCTATTGCACAAAGATTTCCCATATGCAATGTTATTTAACGATGGCAACCCTCCGGGCCGCCTCTCAATGTTACTCCTAAAGAATATTTCTAACCGTTATCCTCAATAATATGCAAAAGCTGATCTTTAAAATTATCAGAGGAGAATTTTTTTGAGCTTGCAAGCGCATTTTGGCTCATATCTGCACAGGCCTCGGGCTTTGTACAGATTTTTAGTGTCAGTGCCTTCATCTGCTCCCAGTTTTCAAATAAAAAACCGTTGTAACCATCATTAATGATTTCAACCTGGCCGCCCTTGTTAATAACCACCGGAATGCATCCTGAGGCCATTGCTTCGACAGTGGTAATGCCAAAATGCTCAAATTTTTCCGGATGCCTGTTTTCATCTTCTCCCATACCGGAAGCATGCCAAAAAACAAGAGCTTTTGCAAAAAGCTCTACAAGGTCACTCCACCTGATATTGGTTATTATTTTTACCGGGTAGCCTTTACTCAAGTGCTCAATCTGTTTGACATAATCAAGATGCTCTTTTTTATTTTCAACCCCGCCGGCAAGATAAAGCGTGAAACCTGACATTATGTCCGGCTCCTGCTTTAAAAGTTCTATAAATCTTTCTGCCAGTTCAAGCTGTTTTTTATTATGGTGTTCAGGAAAAAACCGGCCAACGCTTAAAATGATTTTTTCCTTTGGCAGGACTTTAAAGCTTTGTACATCAACAGGCGGAAACAGTATTGTACTTTCCTTTTTCCAGAATATATTTATCCACTTTTGCGAGTATTGCGAGATTGAAATTATTTTATCATATGTATTAAGAAACCCAAGATTCCTGGGATAGGTCACTAAAAAAAGCGGGACAAAACCAAGGATTTTCATTATAAGTTTTTTAAAAAGTCCAATCTTTCGTCCGTTATATATAACGGCCCCAAGCTTTCTTGAGTCACCGGAGGCCGGTGACTTTCTGTCCGTTTCATTATTCTGCGAAGGCACAAAATCTGTGGATTTTATTTCCATCCTGAAATCAAAACCCAAAGCGTATTTGTCAGGTATATCGATTGTTACAAACTCTTTTTTTCCCCTGGCAAGAATGAGTTTGTGGTCAAAAACCAGGGTTTGAGAAGTTTTTTCATAAAGCCTTACCTCGCAGTCCATATTTTCAATTGCTGTGGTGTAAGGATTTTTAAGGGCAATTGTCACGTTTTTGCCTGGATCGTGAAAGTCAATAACTGCAGCGCCGCTGCTCCAGCTCCCGCGCATCAGAAGAAACCGCTTTATGTCATATATCCCCTCAACAACTTCTATGTCCTTAAATCCCCGCGATAACTTATCAGCAAGCCTGTACAGCCAGATTGCAGGAAGCCGGAAAAATAACAGTAAAAAACGGTGGACAAACTTAAAATCAACATTAAAGGGTGTTGGAAAATAACATAGATAAAGATTTCTTTTTCCATATCCGGAAAGCGAACTTAAATAAGTTGTATTGATGAATATATCATATGAAGCTGTTATTCTCCTGGTATATTCTTCCGATAAAAAGGGAAATATTTTCAAACCAACTTTTGTAAGATCAAGGTTTAATCGTAAAGCAACAATGTCCAAATCCACATAAAGATCAGAGATAAGCTCAACTTCATATCCCGGAGCAAAGGAAAGAATCTCTGCCATTTTACAGCTGTACCTTTCTCCGCCTCCTGCCGTAGAAAGATATCTGTCATAAATTCCTATTTTTACCACTATCAAACCTTTTCAACTTAATATAATACTAAAGTTTTTAAAAATCCTTTTGGAGCAACAGCGCCTGCCCTTGCCGGGAAATCATAATGCGGGTTTTTGCACACACTGCACTAATTGTCATGCACCAAAATATGAGGCAGTGGGCTTTGGCCATATACAAAACCAGAGACTTTGATTTTATCTGCCTGTCCTCTGTGACACTTTAAAAAATCCTAGAAATCAGCGATCCATTTTTTGATGTAACGTTCATTGACAACACTTGTTTTCCTTATTTTAATCCTTTTGAAGAAATGCAGCGGCAAAAGATAAAATAATTCAAAAAATATTCTGAGCCTGATAATTATATCGGGCCTGTGTTGTCTTTTGCCTTTCAAACAGCTTTTAAGCTGCCCTGCAATCGCCAAAACCAGCGAAGCTGTAAAAGCAGCCTGGCTCCTCAGCACCAGTCCTGGCCAGCCGCATCTGTAAATTGCCAGAAGCCTGTTTCTCAAAACGTAATATGTGAATGCCCTGGACCATTCCGTGCCTGACCCGCAATGGTGATGGCTGGCTATTGACTGGGGCAAAAAATACATTTTCCAGCCCTTTAGCCTTGCCCTCCAGAACAAATCAAGGTCTTCATAATATGTAAAAAAACCTCTTTCAAAAAACCCTGTATCTTCCAGGCATTTTCTGCTTATAAAAAGGCTGCTTCCGCTTGGAGAGAAAACCTCTTCGGCGCTTTCAGCCTGGCCCGTCTCAATGCTATTTGCTCTCCTGTCCCTTGCGTAAAATGACCTGTTTACCTCCAGGCCACAGCTGTTTATTATTCTATGCCTGAAATTGTAATTATTCTTCGGAATTTCAATATTTATCTCATTGTTTTCACTCAGCAGTAAACCAGAGTAAACCTGTTTTCTGCCGGTTACCACTGGTTCACCCAAACTTTTTTTGTGTTCTGCATGGCCGGACCGGTTTGTTTTTTGACTATGGCCGCTGCTTTCATATTTTATAATATCGATTTTAATTTCAGGAGTATTTTCTGGTACGCTGCCGGCATCTCCGGGGAAAGCAGTGAATTTGATGTGTGTGCCGCTGCTTGAAAAAATGACAGGGAAACCTATTACTGCCCCATCCGAAATCCTGAAAGACCCGCTTTTACCACTTTCACCTGCGCTGACAGGCTGGCAATTCTTTAAAAATTTTATGCTTTTACCCATATCCTTTTTGAGCATCTCATCATCATAAAGAAAAAAGTTCTGTGTTGCGGGATTGCTGTCGTCAGCGACACGATAGCCAGGATCAGTGCTTACCTTTATGTCTGAAATAATCACAGAAGCATCGGCCGGCATTGAAAACTCCGTAATCAGATAACTGAAAAAAAACAGCACCTTTGACCCTGTGGCCCCAAATTTTTCAACACAACTTTTTTCCACAGCAAATCTTGCAAATGTCTTGAGCCAGCCGGAGCCCACTATGCAGTCATTGTTTATGAGCGCCAGATATTCACCCGAGGCAGCCTTAAGGCCCGCATTATTACCACCTGCAAAACCGGTATTTTTAGGAAGGCTGATTATTTCAACAAAGGGAAAATTGGTTTTTACAAAGTCAACCGAGGCATCTGTGGAACAGTTATCAACCATTATGGTCTGTATTCTGTCCCTGGGGTAGTCCAGCCTGGAAATGGAAGTAAAAAGGTCATCAAGATACCTGATGCCATTATAATTTACGGTTATTATTGAAACTTTAGGATAAAAAAAATTATCCACTTGCTCGCTCCCGTTTGTCAGTATCTTTTTAGAAGAGAATGGCAGGTTTCTATCCACGTGAAATTACAATCACTCCGACTGTAATTATTGCGGTCCCTATCCACCTAATAGGGTTTACGTCTTCCTTAAGTACAAATTTGGAAACAACAAGTATCAGGACATAAGTCAGCCCGATAAACGGATATGCAAAACTCAGGTCCACTGAAGATATGACAATCAGCCACAATACAGCTGAAATCGCATAAAGGAAAAGCCCTATAAGAACCGTTGGGCTTTTGACTATCCCTGTAAAGAGATGGCCAACTGAACTGGCACTGCTTATATCTATGGGACCTATTTTGTTCATTCCAATTTTTAAAAGTATCTGGCCGCCAACAGCAATTGTGATGCTTAATAAAATCAATAAAATAGATTTAGTCAAATTTAACCCTGTCTTCTTGTTTTTTAATACATTATCCAAATTTTTTTGCTCTTTTTATTCTATGTTTAACTTATATTTCGAAACAGAGATTATAATAGATTTACAATTTTTTGGCTATATAATACTTGTTTGAAAGCGTCAGTCCCATTATCTTGTCGATATTTTCAATATCCCCAAGCAAAACTTCCAATTTTTCATCAAGGGCCGTAACCTCATTTTCAGACTTGGCAAACTTATCCTCAAAAAGTTTTCTCATTGCCCTCATATCTACTCCAAGATTGGATATCTGATACTGCAGGGTTTTGAATATGCTGTAATAAATAAACAGCATTCTTTCCCGATTTTTTGCATTGAGCTCGTTTATCTCCCTGTTTATCTGGACCTGGATATTGTTGTTAACAGACTGGATTGAAGCATTGTAGCTTTTCCTTAAGTTCTCAAGATAAAGGCTCGTAACAGCGTAAAGGTACTTTTTGATTTTCCCGCCAATACTCTTATCTGTCTTGAATTCGTCCGACTCAAGTATGTTTAAGCCCTTAAGAAGGGAAAGATCCTTAAAGTCCTCCCTGGAAAGCTTTATCTCAAAAAGATCAGTGAGCTCATTTTTACTGTATAGTTCATTTATCACGCTTTGATTTTTTTGATTCAGGTTCTGTATCTTGTCTGGATCTGTCTCAAGCTTGTCCCAGATACCCTTGCTTATTATCTCATATCCGGTATTTTGAAGGAGATATTCAAATGTGAATTCATCAATTTTGTCAGCGGTGCTGCCGACTTTTTGCTCACCGGTAAAGATTTTTAAAATCCCCCTGTCTTCGGGAACTGAAAAGAATATAATGCCGTCTACTTTTAACTTCATGCCAATAACATTTAAAAGATCGTATAAAAATTTGGGTGCAATATTTTCAAATGTATTGTTTATTATTACACCGTCAAATCTTGTTCTGGTGACAATTTTTGACTTTAGGTATCCAACTTTATCAGGCACACCCTCTCCGGACCTTAGCTCTGCGGTGTTATCTCCAACATCAACCAAAAACAGCTTGCCTATTTCAAGGTCCTTTAATAATTCCTTGTCATAATAAGGGTTGGTCGAAAGAACGAGCACATTAGTCGCGCCGCTTAAATTGGATTTTATTACATTTACTATTTTATTGTTCTGGAGATCTATCAAATCAAAGATTTTTTTCTTATCAGGTGCAAACTGCGGTTGCAGGCAATATTCAACAAGCGGCTTTGTAACATTTTCCCAATAGAAGCTTGGAGCAAGTTTTTCCAGGTTTTTTTTGTAAATATCCTTTAAGCTCTTGTTTGTCAGCACACTCTCTATTACTCTTGCAAGCTGGTGGGTGTTTTCGTATTTTACCACCTCTCCAACATTTTCCTCCTTTACCAGTTTTGCAATTGAATCTCCTTCTGTGGATATTATTGGAAGCCTGGCCCATATGTAATCCATAACTCTGGTACGATAGGCAAATTCTGTTTCAAGTTTTTCATGATGAATGGAAAGACCGGCTGATGACTCAAGCAGGAAATTCTGCCTCATTTCATATGGTACCCATTCATTATAGAAAACAAACTTGTCAAACAAATCAAGCTCCTTGCTTAAATTGATTGCATCTCGGCATTTCCTCATTTCCGGCAGCTTGGGGTCAGGGTGCTTGATTCCCAGGAAAACAAGTTTGATATCTTTTCGGTTTCTTGTTATTTCCCAGAGCGCTTTGACAACTGATATGGGATCGAGCCAGTTCCATATTCCGCCTCCCCACAGTACAACCATATCATCCTCCCTTAATGAAGGAATTATTTTTTTTATCGATTCTCCGGTATGTTTTGGAGGAGTTGAAGGAATTCCGAAGGGCACAATATCAATTAATTTTTTTAATGTATTGTCATCGTCATATGAAAACGGGTTAACCCTTCCCATTGCATTCATCATGCCAAGCCAGTAGCTTCTTTGCTTCTCGCTGGCGCATATAAAGAAATCACCGATAGATATCTGGAACTTCAGCAGGTCGATGTTGCTTTTATCAATTCTCAGCCTTTCGGCCAAATTGTCATTACGAAACATCTCAAGGCTCTCAAGATTAAAAGGATTATACAGATCAACAATTATCTTGCCCTTGTAGTTTTTAATAAATGGAAAATAATGCAGTATGTGTCCCTGTATAAGAATGACATCAGCAACCTCCACGCTTCTTTTTAAAGTCCTGAAATTTCCAATGTCATATGTTATGTTTTTTATTCCTTCCATATCGATATCGGATTTGTTTGGGGTTGCAAGCGTCACATCTACATATCCTGACAGCACTCTGGCAAATTCATAAAACCTTATCCCTGGTCCAGCCATCTGCTTTCCGATTATGTCGTAACTTATAATTAAAAGCTTGGTAGCATTCTTTCTTTGATCAAAAATTTCGTTATCCATCTGGACTCCTTATATAAATACAAAACTTCTTATTTTAATGATACTTTAAAAAACAATTATTACAGTGTTCCGGCATTTTAAAAAGACCGGTTTTTAATAAAGCCTCTGATTAGAAACCTGTTTTTTATTTTAACCGCTAAATTATATATTAAAAACAGAAAATTTAAAAAATATGCAAAAAATATCGCCTTATTCTGGTCCGGAGTTGATTTCTCTCTAAGCCACCTTACTTCGGCAGGTATAAATTTCTTTAAAAACCCTACAAAACTCAGGCTTATTAATGCGCACCTTACCCTGTTTTTATGGTAATATCTGTAAAAATTTGGGCTGAATTTGCCTATGGAGGCTCCTTCGTAATGCCTGGCAACCGACAAGGGATTAATAAATACTCTTAAGCCCAGTTTTTTAAGCTTTAAGCAGAAATCGACTTCTTCAAAATAAACAGGGCGATAGCCTGTATCAAACCCTTTGAAATCCAGGAAATATTTTAACTTCGTGGCAAAAACAGCACCTGTAGCATAATCGGCTTCAATTAAACCGCCGCCTGGGGCCGGCAGTTTTTCAATATGGCTCGTAAGAAAGTTATCCTGTATCAGCCCACCGGCATGCTGTATTTTTTCACCTTTATAATCGTAGATCAGGCTTCCTGCCACGCCTGTCACTTCTTCCACTTCTGCAGAGTC
>CAYZUS010000014.1:34228-50140 GCA_964481885.1 uncultured Actinomycetota bacterium
AATCGTAGATCAGGCTTCCTGCCACGCCTGTCACTTCTTCCACTTCTGCAGAGTCAGCGGCGCCCGCCAGGATGTCTGAGTTTGCTGTTGCTACGGATTTTGCAGCGCCTGCTCCGGCTTCCACTTCTGCAGAGTCTGTGGCGCCCGCCAGGTTTGCTGTTTCTGTAAAGTTTGCTGTTTCTGCGGATTTTGCTGCGCCTGCTCCGGCTTCCACTTCTGCGGAGCCTGTGGCGCCCGCCAGGTTTGCTGTTTCTGTAAAGTTTGCTGTTCCCGGCACAACCGATGCGCACAATGAGCCTGTCAGGTTTGCCGGACCTGCTTTGGCTTCCAGGTTTGCCGGACCTGCTTTGGCTTCCAGGTTTGCCGGACCTGCTTTGGCTTCCAGGTTTGCCGGACCAGCTTTGGCTTCCAGGTTTGAGGTTATTGTTGAGTTTTCTGACTCTGCCGCACCCCGTGTTTTGCCAAAAGTTGACACAAGATTTGAAATCGTGTTCTTTTCCACACAGACATCAGGGTTTATAAGGGTAAGAAACTGAGTATTTGCTGCCGCCTCAGGATATTCTTTTAAGAAAAACTTAAAAACACAATAATTTACTGCAGCAGAAAAACCTATATTATTTTTAAGGCTGATAAATTTGTAATTAAGCTCTCCGTGTTGGTTTCCGCTCTTGCCCTTAAGTGATCCTTCGACAGACGACAGTTTTTCCAATGTCCCATCACATGAGTTATTGTCAATCACTGCAAGAAAACATTTTTTAATGTCTGAGGCAGCAATGGATTTTATACATTCCTCAATAAAATCCTGGCTGTTGTAAGTTACTATTACAATTAAATTTTCAATATCCATTAAATTTTTTGAGCACTGAATATACGTCTGTAAAGATGTCAGTTTATTTGTTTTTTAAATAATTTTCGCTTTAATATCCTGAAATAACCATAAATCCTGTATACCGGTCCTTTTTTTACAATACTTTCAAGCTCGTTTATTCTTGCATCCCTTGCATTTATCATCGCTGCCTGCTTTATGCTGATACTGTCAAGATTCTTTAATGCCTCTTCCCTGTCGAACAAAAGCTGCCTGGGTTTTTCGTAGTCAGGCGCAAATACCGGGTTGGCAGCCCACTCCTGCAGTTTCTTTGTTGTGACATCAAAATTAAAATTTACCATCCCGAACTGCCTGCCTCTTGCTGCCGTCTCTTTTACTGCCGCAGGGTCCGATGCGAGATAAAGAATTTTTTCAGCAAGATTCTGGGAATCATGAGGTAAAAAAGTATATCCTGCCTTTTCATTCTGCATTATTTCTGTAAGTTCACAGACATTAGAAGATAAAACGCACAATCCTGCGCGCATCCAGTCCAGTATCCGGCTTTTGCTTCCAAGCCTGACTTCATAAATATCCTTGTCAATATTTATCCCGATATCGGCCTCAAAGTAATAGCTGGGAACATCTTCTCCTGCAATCCAGCCATTCATCACAAAATTATCCCTGAATTTCGAACCGGCAATCATCTCAAGAAACCTGGGATAAGTTTTCATATCCTGTTCAGGTATTTCACCGCCTGTAGACACAAACTTTATCTGCCTGTTTTTAGATATTGCATTTTCAAGCCCTTTAAAAAGAGTATCGACGTCTGTCCAGGTGTTATAACCACCTGTCCATAAAACGACAAAATCCTCTTCAGAAATACCATTAAGCCCCCTGATAACATTCTTTTTGTGCTCGAAATCCGTCTGCGGCATCCCGCAGGGGATAACAGCTGAAAAATCATATCCTGAAGTATACTTGTTTAACCTGCCTGCAGCACCAAGTTCTCCGACAAGAGCATATTCCTGCCTTTTCGAAACACATGAAAAAATATCTGCAGAAGTAATTATTTCATATTCGCTGTTCCAGTAATGAAAAAGACATCCGTCGTCGTCGTCCATCCGGGCCCTGGCCTGAGCCTCAGCCATAACGTGCCCAAAGAGGTCCGCCCAGAAAGGCAGCTTTTTTTCAAGACTGCCCAACAGCCTGGCGGCCACACAGGATGGATAAAATGTCGAACCTATTATGCAGTCCGGTTCAAACTCTTTTAGCAGAACCGATAAAGTCGCAAGATTCTCAAAATCAGGCTTTGCCAGAATATTATATTCAAATTCAGGCCGGAAGCCGTTTTTTAACTCGAGTTCCGCACTAAAGTCTTTGGAAAAAACTGAAACAAAATCTTCGGGGTATGCCGAAGGGATAGCATAATTGCATACACAAAGCTTGTGCCCATTTTCTATCAGGGGCGATGCAAGATGCCATGTCCTTATACCTGTTCCATAGACCTTTCTGTCATTTTCAAAAGGCATAGGGCTCATCCCCAAAAGAAATATTCTCCTGGGCCGCTGTAAATATGTTTTTATTTCTGAAGGTTCTTCCAAAATTTTAACTTTAACCAATCCTGTAAATTTGCGTCAAAACTTTTTTTATTATATAGTTAGCTGGCCATAAAAATCAATAAACCAATGCTTAAGTATCATAAAAGCCGTTAATTAAAGAAAAGCCCTTAAAGATAAATAAAAAAATAGTGATAATTAGCAGCTTTATAAACATCATAAGGATAATAATTTAGTATGAAGGCAATAACAGCAATTTTAATTGCGCTTTTTTTATCTGTAACTATATTCTTTGGAGTAGTGCTGATAAAAAAATCTGTAAATGATAAAAAAATATCCAACCTTGAAACCGATAATATAGGAGAAACTGTATCCGATAACGGGGTAAGTGAGATAACCCAGAGCGGGAGCTCTTCTTCGATTGAAATTACTGATTCTTCAACTGCTTTGGAAACCGGCGAAACCACAGCCCGGGACGCAGACGCAGCAGTAGAGACAACTGCTGCTCCGTTATCCGAGAAAGTCGAAAATATAGAGATCTATCTTGATGGCGAAAAAGGAAGCGGGATTTTTCTGGGAAAAGCAGATTATGGGCTGCCGTCAAGTGACGCGGCATTAATCTATGGAAAGGATTTTGCAGATTTCGGTTTCAATCTTAAATTCGATACTTCAAAATATACTTTTGAGCCGGGATCTGTTCATAATCTTTATGTTTACGTGGATATTCCGGCTTTCGGTATTGATTACTTTAAAGAGGAAATCACAATTCCGGGCCAGGCAAACCTTTCACAAACAATCAAGATGTCAATTGACAGTATTGCAGATAATGAAACAATCACAACAGACAAGCTAAAATCAATAAGAGTTTCAGGATGGGCAGCAGATTTAAATGTCAGGGAAGGCACGGGAATAAGCAAGGTCGAGGTATACCTTGATGGTCCTTCCGGATTCGGGAAAAAACTGGGTGACGCACAAATTAACCTTGAGCGGACCGATGTCGGCAATATTTATGGAGCCAACTTTAATAACTGCGGATATGCCCTTGCTTTTGACGGCAGCGCCCTTGAGCCGGGCTCGAGCCATAAATTGTTTGTTTATGGCTTTTCACCAAACGGCTCCTACCAGTATATTCCAAGAAATATAAACATTGAGGGTTCCTTGCCTGAGAGTAATACACTCGTTAATATAAACGCTGTTTTTAACTCCAACAACCTGGAAGTCAGTGGATGGGCAATAGATAAGAAATTTGTGACACAGGGAGTGCCCAGGTCAACTGAAATAAACTATGCAATGAAAAAAATCGCTTTTGTTTCAAATAAAAGCGGAAACGAGGATATTTGGAGCATGAACCTTGATGGCAGTGAACTTACCCAGCTGACAAATGATCCGGGCAGGGACCAGTATCCGGCAGTATCACCCGATGGTAAAAAGATTGCGTACTCTGCAGATATAGGCGGTACATGGCAGATTGTGGTGATGAACTGGGATGGAACAAACAAACAGCAGATTACATTCGGTCCAAACAGGCATGGGTTTCCATCCTGGTCATTTGACGGCAAATATATTTTTATTGAGATTTTTATGGATGAAAATTGGGAAATTTTTGTCATGGACAGTGACGGCAAAAACCTCAAAAGACTTACAAACAACCCTGGTATTGAAGACTGGCATCCATGCGCGCACCCATTTGAATATAAGACCTTATATGAAGCAGGCAGGGCAGACAGTGAAGAGATATGGGAAGTCGGTATCAATGGAAAGAATATAAGGATGATATCAAAGCCCGGCGCAAGATACAGAGTTCCCAAATATACTCCGGATGGCAAAAAAATATTGTACATGGGATATGATGGCAGTCACAGGCCACAGGTTTATTTAATGGATTATAGTGGTGCAAATGTTGTTCAGCTGACAAATCTTGAAGTAGGCGGCAGGCTGCCAAGTATTTCACCGGATGGCCAGCTGATAACTTTTAGTTCAGACAGCGGTGTTGCAGAAGTATTTACAATAAACGCTGACGGTTCGTCACAAACACAACTGACAAATTTTGCCGGGGATGACTGGGGTTCAGTGTTCATATACCAGGTTGCAGAATAAAAACTCTGGTAAAAGTTTAAGCTTTTCATTACTTTTATTATGCACTTGCAATTGCCCGGATGATACCTGTTTAAGTATAAAGGCTTCAAAATCTTAAGACAAGCGTTGAAGAAAAGGCTTAAAAAAGGAAGAACAAGGGTTTAAAAATTACTGGGATCAATAATGTTTTAGGCAAATTGTTTAAAAAAGCTTATGGGCCTGCTCCATCTTATAACTTAGTTCATGTTTTAGTCTTCGCTTAAAAGCCAATCGCACTGATGTACCCAGCGCAAAGCCAAACCACATGGCCCAAACTACCTGCCTTGATAAAAAATAAAAGACAAATTCACTGATCTGCCTGTTGGAATCAAATAACCTGACTATCAGTAAATTTGTTATGGAGCCCTGGGAAAGAATAAGAAATATAAATGGCAGAATGCCTACAATTAACAGGAACCGGTAATCAAAATGGCTTCTTTCATATCTTATCTTTAAAAGCAATATAACTATAAAGCCTATAAGAAAGCCTACAATTACTACGATGAATATTTTTACAAAGCTGATAAATGCCCCGGTTACATCAATACTTCCGAAAATCGCCAGTATGTTGTCGAATAGAGCATATACCAAAAAATATAGAAATGCTGTTATGAAAGATGTTATGACTAAAAATAAACGCATGGAATATATATTTTCTATCTTGTAATAGGAACTTTATATCACATAAAAAACAATAATGAAAGTCTTATTAAACCTTAGAACAGCCCCATTAAAGCGCCGTAATCAGTTGGACGTGTATATGAGAAAAAAGGAATTCTTTTCATTGCATAAATATTCATGCCGGCAACATTTTCTATTCCCCCTTTGTATCTGAGTGCCCCCCTATACCCTATTTGGGGAAGCAATGGAATAAGAGAATTGGAATAATTATCAAATGGCCATGCAACAAATACACAAGGCCTTTTTAAATGTCCCTCTATGTCTGCCTTGGATTGTGCAAGTTCAAAATAAACTTCCTCGCTGGAAAGGTCAGCCAAATGCTCATGAGAGACTGAGTGGGACTGGAATTCTATGCCATATTTTGCCATTGCGGCAACTTCCGGCCAGATAAGCATCGGCCTTTCAGGAATGCCGGGTTTTCCGAGATCAAATTCGTTTAAATGCCTGTCTTCGTTGGAATTGCCTATGAGCCCGGTTGCCAGGAATACAGTCATCCTGTAGTTATATTTCTTTAAGATAGGGAAAGCATATGCATAGATGCTGTAATACCCGTCATCTGAAGTGATTATAACCGGCTTTTCCGGTAATTTTTTACCGCTGTCAAGATATGCCAGCATCTCGAGAAGAGTTACTGTCTTGTAACCCAATGCTTTTAAAGTGCCGCATAAATAATCGAATTCCGCAGTTCCCAGTTCATATGCGCCATAAGGCCCGGGTTCTATTCCGTGAAGCGCAACAATCGGAATTACATTTCTTGTAAATGGCTTTTCTCCGGAAACCAGAATCCTGGAATTGCCTGTGTCGATGGCATCTGTTTCGTCAGAAGATATCTTTAACGAGCAGTTTGCATAAGTGTCTTTTACAACACCTTCAATTATTTTAAGGCTGGCTTTAAAAGTCGCATTCTCCCCAATTGCAAGTTTTGCTACCTTCCAGGCAGCTTCGCCCTGCTCAAGCGTAAAAAGATTGGACAATACAAGCTCCACAATTATATTGTTTCCTTCGATTTCACCGGTATTTTTCACAGTTACAGTAACATCAACAACATCACCGGAATAATTGCCTCCACCGCCTCTTGCAGCAATACTTGTGCCAGATTTTTCAAAGGATGGGAAAAGTCTTACAATACTTTCGGTCGCAGATAACTTTTCTATTTTATCAGAGTAAGAGACCTCCATTTCAGGCATAATACTTGTATTGTTTTCGGTATTTTTATTTACTGTGGCATTTAAAACATAGCTTTTACTGCCTCCGGCAGGCAATTTATTCAAATCCAGGATTACTTCGCTTTCGGACACTTTAAAATCCGGATTATCTTCCTGCAAAATAACCAGGCTTTCAAGACCTTTAAAGGTGACATTGATCCCGGCTGCATCCATATTGCCGCTGTTTTCAATATTTATCCTGTATGAAACCTGCCCGCCAAAGCTTAGATTATTGATTTTGCCTTCGCTTACACCTTCAATGAATATTTCAGATTTGGTAAAATCCGGAGCACTAACAACAACAAGCTTTTCCGGTGACGAAAAATCATGGTTAAAATTTTCTTTTTTGCCGATTAAAGCAGACGCCTTTGTATATCTCAGACTTACTGTGGGAACAGTGACTTTCACTCCGTTATCAAGAGGACTATTAGCTTTAAAGCTTATTTTTATACTGCCGGAGCCGCCGGACTCAATATTTCCGAGGTCAAAAATAGCTGAGCCATACTTGATTTTGTAGCTTAAATCCTTTATGGAAGTCTCATCCAGCGTCAAATTTTCAGGAATGGATACTCCAAGATTAATGTTCTCCGCCGGAAGAATGCCTGTGTTTTTATAAAATACTTCAAACTCAACCGTCTGTCCGGGATTGATGCTTGTATCTTCGGGCAGGGCAATATAGTTATATTGTGAATCATTAAAATTTGGGGTTTCATAATCTTTTTGGGCACCAAGCAAAAGCAGCTGGTTTGCATAAATATCCTGATAATCAAAATAGGTGATCACTCCGATAATAATCGCTGCAAGAAGGAGGGCAGAAAAAAAACCTGCAATTATGCCCACCAGAATTTTCCTTTTTTTTCTTTCCATGGCTGTCATTTTTTATAACCTTCTTATAACTGTTTTATAACCGTTTTTTAATAGTTTAATAACTGTTTTTAAATTAGCCGTATCGTTTTTATCCGACCTTTTTTTTGAACTTTCGGCCTTACAGCATTTTTAAAACAAATATATTATCCCTGAGGGACAATAGGCTTGGTGCGTCAAATTAAAATACCAAATTCAATTTCACCAGGAAGCTGGGTGAGAATGTAATTATTCACCAAGAAATAATTATATCTGCAGAATTTTAGTTTTTTGCCCATATAAAAGCAATAAAAATCTTTTATAAAAATATTATATAAATCTCAGAGGCTTATTTGGTGTTTTTAATTTCCAGGTCTTTAAATAAAACCGAAAGTACCCTTTTATCAGGGCCAAGACCAAGCTCCAGCGGGGTATTGCTGTAATCATATGAAAACTCAATAATATTGACACCGGCCTTAAACATCTTCGGGGGAATGTTTATCGAATAAAGTCCAAAGTCATCCTTTTTGGCAAACTCAATATTTCCTACCAAAGCTTTATTTATTCTTATGGAGATATTCTGCACTTTTTCAGGGTTTGGAAGCGGCCTGGCTGTAATTAATATTTCACTTGCCCTGTTTAAATCAAAGCTGCTGCCGGAAAAATCTGCAAAAAGAACCGAGGTTCTTCCGGTGCTCCATGTCCCGATTCCCTCTTCAACTGTTTCCCAACCTGCAATCAGGTATTTTCCTGCAGTTTTGTCAATGAAATTAATTCCAACATTGCCTGAATTGTCCGGTTTTACCGTATTGTCGCTATCCGGGACATAGAAATCTTTTATGGAAATTCTTTCAGGATTTTCTGTTTTTTCGAAAAAATAAAGCTTTGAGACATTATCCCTGCCTGTTAAAACAAGGTTTGAAGACTTATTTTCAAAAAACTTCCTGTATATCGGGTCTATATGTTCTGAAAGGTTAAGGGAGTAAGAACAGATGATCCAGACATTCTTGTTGTGATTGGTATTTAAGACATCAATGAATTTGAAAATATCCCGTATCAGTTCAACGCCATATGTATCGTCCCTTAACTGGCCGTCATCCGAAATGTGGTATGGCTGCCAGGAAACCAGGTTACCGCTCCAGAGCCAGTAATCAATCTTCCTGCTGTATGGGTAAGTATTGTAAACGTCAGTAGTTATAACGATATCTTCTTCGTTTGCATGCTCAAAAACATAATTTCCTGTAGCTGCCGCATCCCAGTGATACGACATTGAAGTGGAAATAGAATAAAGTTTGTTTAACCTGTCTGTATGACTTATGGCCGGAATTGCGAATATTTCTTTTAAGTCAATACCGCTTATTGTAAAAAAAGAGACAATAACAAAAATTACAGTAATAATGACAGCTGTAATATTCTTTAATGTTATCCGGCTTTTTGGCTTTGCTCCAGAGCTTTGCAGCAATTTGGATTTGGCCTTGGTGCTTTGAGCACCGGTAGATTTCAGGCCCCGGTATTCCTTGTATGCAAAATCTTTACCCGAAGGCCCATTAGTCTCTGGCTCATTACCCTCTGACTCTTTACCCTCTGGCTCTTTATCAACAGGCTCCATTTCTTCAGGGTATGCATTAAGGGTTTCCTTACCAGGCTTGTCTGTGCTGAAAGCCGGTTCCACATATTCATTTGAAAATCTTTTGAACTTTCTTAAGATAAGCCTGCAGAAGTTTCCTGCAGCCATGCTTATTACAAAAACTGAGTACGAGAACGCAATAATAAACAATGGCATCAGAAAATATATATACCTTTGCTGATTATACATCTGGCCAAGTGAAACAATAAACACCGAAACTACAAAGACAAAATAAAGCATTAAAAAATTAAAAGGAAACCTTGCCCTGCCCGCCACAAGTTCGTTTTCTGATAAATACATTCCTGAAAACCTGGAAGACTTTCTGACAGACATAAAAATTGCCAATACTATAAAAACAGCCGCCCCTAAAATAAACAGATAAAACATGCCGGGAAACATTACTTTCAGGATTTTAAAATAGTATGGGTCAGGAATCCTGAAATATGCATTCAGCGTGCTTCTGATTCCTCCCCCTGTAGAAAAAAAACTTCTGCCGACTTTCCAGAAGAAAACCTGGTTTATTATCTGAAGGCCATAAAAAAATAATATTATCAAAAAAGGCACTGTCACCTGTTTTTTAAAGAATTTTCGGCCTTTGTAAAGTAAAAGTGCAATAAAAAACAATATCAGAAAAAACGCATTGCCGTGTACAAGAGGTGAAATTATAAAAAATATAGAAGCAAGAACCCTGAAAGGCCTCTGCTCTTTTACAAATCCCCTGTAAAAGAAATAAGTGGAAATAAGGAAAAAAAACTGAAGCGCTGAATAATACCGCGCTTCTCTTGAGAAATAAACATACCATGTGGAAAAAGCCATCAGGAAAGCGGCCAGGAAGCCGACAAAACGGTTAGCCATTTCCTTTCCGGTAAAATAAATGATGATAACTGAGCCACACCCGAGAACCACGCTTGTCAGCCTGAAAGCAAATTCTGTTGCTCCAAAAATCAGTACAAAGGGTACATTAAGATAATAGTCAAGGATACCGTGGAAGAGAACAAAGCCTGATGGCAGCCTGGGGTAACCGTGTTTTAAGATGCTTAGTGTACCGATGACTGTGTGGCCGTCATCGCCCCAGAAAGAAAGATAGCCAAGATTTCTTATCCTTAAGTAAAATCCTGCCGCTGCCAAAAAAACCAGAAAAACAACAGCCAGGATATTCTGCCAGCTCTTAAAATAAGAATTCAGCCATATTTTTTTATTATCTTTAAGCATTTGAGGATAAATTTTAGTATTTTTTATACATTTCTTCAAATAATTATGTTTTTAGTTTAAAATTTGGAAACTATGAATATTTTAGTTACAGGCGGCGCCGGTTTTATCGGTTCCGGTGTTTGCAAAAAACTTATATCTTTGGGACATAAAATTATCTGTGTGGATAATTTTAATGACTACTACAATCCCCAGATAAAGGAAAACAATATTTCGGAACTTGTAAAAGACGAGAATTTCATTTTATTTAGAAATGATATTCTCAAGAATGACCTGCTTGAATATATTTTTTTAAATAATAGCATTGACATTGTCATACATCTGGCAGCAAGAGCCGGAGTAAGGCCTTCGATTGATAATGCCAGGCTCTATGAAGAAGTCAATGTGCGAGGTACAATAAACCTTCTTGAATGCTGTAAAAAATTTGGTGTTCGCAGATTTGTTTTTGCATCTTCTTCATCTGTGTATGGCGGAAATAAAAAAGTCCCGTTTTCAGAAGACGACAATGTGGACCATCCGGTATCGCCCTATGCAGCCACAAAAAAGGCGGGCGAGCTGGTATGTTACACCTACAGCCATTTGTTTGAATTAAATATTTTTTGTTACAGGTTTTTTACAGTATATGGGCCGCGCCAGAGACCGGAAATGGCCATACACAAGTTTACCGGTCTTGTTCTGTCCGGAAAACCGATAGATGTGTATGGCGATGGCCTGTCTTCAAGGGATTATACCTATATTGACGACATAACAGATGCGATAACAGGCAATCTTGATAATATAAAAGGATATGAGATTTTTAACCTTGGCAACTCACGCCCGGTAGGGCTTGCAGAGCTTGTCGGTTTGATTGAATCCGCAACAGGCAAAAAAGCAATAATAAATCGTATGGGTTTTCAGCCCGGTGATGTCCAGACGACTTTTGCAGATATAACAAAAGCAAAGAAAATGTTAAACTATAACCCGTCTACACCTATTGAGTCTGGAATTTCAAAATTTGTGGAGTGGTATAAGACAAAGTAAGAGAAAAAATTATGGACAAAACTTCTTTTAATTCTCCTCAACATATGCAGAATGGTACACAAGTGCATCACCTTTTGGGCGGCACGCAAGCAAAGAGCATAAGGGGCATAGCTGATATCTGTGAAAGCACCGATAATCCTCCCGAGGTGTCCATTGTAATACCGGTATATAATGAGGAAGAGAGCCTTGACTTCTTGTATGATAACCTGATGGCGGTACTTGAAAAGCTTGAAAGGAGCTATGAGGTCATTTTAATTGATGACGGCAGCAGGGATAAGTCTTATGAAAAAATGAAATCCTTTCATGAAAAAAACGCCAATTTTAAAATCATAAAATTCAGGAGGAACTTCGGCCAGACTGCGGCCATGCGTGCAGGCTTTGACTATTCTCAGGGGGAGATAATAATCACCCTTGATTCTGACCTGCAGAATGATCCCCAGGATATCCCTAATATGCTTGCAAAAATGCAGGAAGGTTATGATATTGTAAGCGGATGGAGGAAAAACAGGAAAGACAAATTATTTTCAAGGAGAATGCCCTCAGTTATTGCAAACAGGCTGATTTCACGTTTGTTTAATGTGCACCTGCATGATTATGGCTGCACACTTAAAGCTTACAGGAAAGAAGTGCTGGAAAACGTGGAGCTTTACGGAGAGATGCACAGATATATACCTGCAGTGGCAAGCTGGATGGGCATAAACGTTGCTGAAATCGAAGTAAACCATCACCCAAGAAAATTCGGTAAGGCAAAATACGGCATTTCAAGGACGTCCAGGGTCATCCTTGACTTAATGACAATTAAATTTTTGCTGACCTATTCAAAAAAACCGATGCAGATATTTGGCCTCGCAGGCGTAATAACCACAATAGGCGGAGTCGGAGTGACAATATGGCTGATCATAGAACGACTGTTTTTTAACCAGCCTCTTGCTGCAAGGCCGCTTTTTATACTTGCAATATCTGTGATTTTTGTAGGCATCCAGCTTATTACAATGGGGCTTCTTGGCGAAATAATAATGCGCACATATCATGAAGGCACAGGAAAGCCTACATATTTTGTCAGGGAAATTCTGGATAAATAGTCCGCAGGGCAAACAAGTTTTTTGGCTGAATATCGTTTGAGTCTAATATAATTATTTCCAGCGGCAGGCTGCATTTAATGCAAAGATAAATATTTCCCGGAGTAAACAGCATTTTAAAAAAGCATTGCTTGGGGAAAATAATATTTTAAGCAAAAAAGCGCTTCAATATACAATGCCTGTATTAAAAACCATCAATGGCGAGTGCACATAACGAATGAGTAAAATAAAGCACCTTTCAACCCTTGCAAACATTTATTTTTCCTATATTTCAGGGAAAGAGAAATGCAGCTACCTCCCG
The DNA here is from genome assembly GCA_964481885.1 of uncultured Actinomycetota bacterium. GTDB lineage: Bacteria > Actinomycetota > Humimicrobiia > Humimicrobiales > Humimicrobiaceae > Fen731. The sequence continues at coordinate 46,670 of CAYZUS010000014.1, forward strand.
GTAAGATTGTGGATTGAAACTTCAGCAAGATGCAATCTTGCCTGCAGGTTATGTGTCAATAAAGACATCGAGGCTTCCCTTAAGGGGGATATGGATTTGAGCCTTTTTAAAAAAATTATCGATGAAGCGCATGAGTATGTTTCTGACGTGAATCTTTTTCACAGAGGAGAACCACTTCTTAACAGGAATATCGTGGAAATGGTGCAGTATGCACATGACAAAAATATCAGGACACGCATACACACCAATGGCACACTCCTGAACAGCATTCTTTCTGAACAGCTTATAAGGGCAGGTTTGGATTTTATCTCATTTTCCATGGACGGCTACACCCGGGAAACTTATGAAAAAAACCGAATTAATGCAAAATATGACATTACAATGGAAAATATTCTGGATTTTCTTAAAATAAAAAAACAATTGGGAAGCAAGGCACCATTTACAGTTGTCCAGGTAATGGAATTTGACGAAAATTTAAATCAGGAGGAATTCCAAAACCAGAAAATTAAGTTTACTGAAAGATTTGACGGGCTTGGCCTGAACAAAATTTCAAGAAGGACACCCCACAACTGGGGAGGCCTGCTTGAAATCGACGGCTTAAGAAAAATAGACAGGAATAAAGACACACCCATACCCTGCACTTTCCCATGGTATTCACTAACTGTTTTCTATAACGGTATGGTTTACCTCTGCCCGCAGGATTTTAAAGGTGAAATTCCTCTCGGTGACTTAAGCAAATCATCACTCAGGGAAATATTTAATAATGATATTATCAGGTTTTTAAGAAACAGATTCAAAGACAAAGATATCGTTGATTTAAACCCCTGTAATAACTGTGACAGGATTTGGAGGCAGACTTTTGCAGGTGTACCGAAAGAATATCTCAGAGCCTTTTTAAAGAACAGCATCGGAAAAAATTAATGCCGGGAACAGTAGACTTGGTCAGGTGTTATGACTCTAACAATGCGTTTGGGATATTTGTAAAAAGATTTGCTTTGATATTACCTTGTTAATATATTTTCGAATGCTGTAGATTAAGTATAATTGTAAATTGACAACTAATTAATTAATTTTTTAATGGAGTAAAACATGAAAGCACTCGTAACAGGGGGAACCGGTTTTACCGGAAACCATCTTGTCAAAAAACTATCAAGCCTTGGCCACAATGTAAGGATACTGGCAAGAAATACAAGCATTGTTGATAACATAGACCTGCCGGCAGTGGAACTTTTCAGGGGTGACTTGACCCAGAGAGACAAGGTTTTTGCCGCAGTTGAAGGTATGGACAAGGTCTTTCATATTGCAGCAGCATACAGACAGGCAAATCTTACCGGGAAAGATTTCTGGGACACAAATTACCAGGGAACCAGAAATATTATTGATGCATGTGTTGAGCATGGGACCAAGAGGCTGATTCACTGCAGTACTATAGGCATCGTGTCATCGGTAAAGAACCCTCCGGCAGATGAAGCTACTGAAGTCAGCCCCGGCGACACCTACCAGGATTCAAAATGTGCCGCAGAATTTGATGTTATTAATTTATCCAAAGAAAAAGGCCTTGCAGCTACAGTTATAAGGCCTTGTGCAATATACGGTCCTGGCGACTGGCGTTTGCTAAAGATATTTAAAATGATCGCAAAAAAAAGATTTCTTTTTTTTGGAAACGGCAAAGCATATTATCACATGGTCTATATCGATGATCTTGTGGACGCATTTCTGCTTGCTTCTGAAAAACCGGAAGCAATAGGCGAAATCTTTATTATCGGTGGCGAAAAGTACATAACATTAAATGAACTTGCCGGATTCATTGCCGCAGAATTTGGCGTCCCTGCTCCAAAGCTTCATCTGCCTTACCTGCCATTTGAAGCCGCAGCAGTAATTCTCGAGGCAGCATACAAGTTTTTAAAAATAAAGAAAGCGCCCTTTATTTATAAAAGAAGAATGGCTTTTTTCAAAAAAAGCAGGGCATTTTCAATAGAAAAAGCAAAAAGGCTGCTTGGGTATGAGCCTAAAGTGGATTTAAAGACCGGTATCCACCTTACTGCGAAATGGTATGTCGATAAAGGGTTAATAGATATAGGAGAATAATATTAATAGCTGACTCGCTGGTTTTTCTTTATCGAATGGGGAAAAATATTGTCTTTTAAATTTACTGGCTGATTTGAAAAACAATATGCTGATAACCGCAGAAGATATTATTTTCTTCTTTTGGAGGCCTTCTTTTATCGAAAAATTAGTTTTTCTTACCGAAAACAAAACAATTGCAAAAGAATATGGTAAAATGGCAAGGCTTGGAATATTGGAAAAGTTCATATTGAGTAGTGCTTTTTCCAATAATTAAAACATTTGTAAAGCTGCTCTGCATAAAAGAAAAGTTAAAAATGGCAGGAAATTTTAAAAATAAAATTAAGTCCTTCTACAAAAAGCATAAGAAGAAGATTTTTACAGTCTTAAGAATTGTTGTCAGTGCCGGCCTCATTGCCTATTTGATTCTTACACAATTTAAGGATTTTAAGACTATCCTTGCCCTGGCCAAAACTGTAAATATCCCTCTCCTGCTTGCAGCGGCATCCATCCATATTTTTGGTGTCTGGATCTCGGCCGTACGTTGGCAGCTTCTTTTAAAAACCCAGGGGGTAAGAATCTCACAGGGTTACCTGTCTTCGTCATTTTTAATAGGGTCATTCTTTAATAACATTCTCCCCACCAGTATTGGAGGAGATATATTCAGGAGTGTGGATATCGCAACCAAAGCCGGAATATCGGTTGGAAAATCCGCATCTGTGCTTGTAATGGATAGATTTACCGGCATAGTCAGTGCGGCGCTATATGCCGTAATTGCTTTATTTTTGGGATTTGCAACCATCGGCACAACTTCATATATAATCCCCATAGCAATATTTTTTGCAGTCTGTATAATCCTTGGATTTTTACTGTTGAATCCATCAATTTTAAGACTTAATAAAATAGTATTTAAAATCAAATTCCTTTCTAAAATAAGAGAAAAGCTTATGGAGGTTTATCACACATTTTTGAGCTTTAAAAAATTCAAGCTCGCTCTTGCTGAAGCATTACTCTGCAGCCTTGCGCTTCAGTTTGGAGTTATCCTTCATTACTGGCTGGCAGCAAGATCTCTTGGTATCGATCTTTCTCTGACATCATTCTTTTTTATAGTCCCTGTTGTTACAATAATTGCAATGCTGCCAATAACCATTGGCGGGACGGGACTTAGGGAAAACGTACTGGTATTTTTTATGGTGGCTCTCGGTGCCCAAAGAGAGGAGTCTGCAATGACCTCACTGCTGTTATTTGCGATGCTTCTTATACTTGGAATAATCGGAGGAATAATATATGCCGTAAGGCCGTTTATTTTGAAGCAACCAAAACCCGTGCAGCCATTGCAGGGTGATTTGTTACAGAATGATACGGAGCGCGGTGATACCGGGCATAAAGATAAAGAGCAGAGTAATT